>NZ_JAUZUZ010000002.1:0-684732 GCF_031844345.1 Curtobacterium sp. BRD11 | reverse complement strand
GCCACGGCGCCCCGCTACTCCCCGGCGGTGAGGGCGCGGAGCGCCTCCGGGTCCGACGCGTCGAGGAACTCCGTCAGGCGCTCGGGCTCGCCCGGCTCCTCGATCGCGGACGCCGCTCGGCGCAGGGCGAAGAGCGCCCGGAGCACGCCGCGGTTCGGCTCGTGCGACCACGGCACCGGCCCGGCACCGCGCCACCCCGCCTTCCGCAGGGCGTCGAGGCCGCGGTGGTACCCGACGCGGGCGTAGGCGTAGGACTCGAGGGTCGCGCCGCGCGCCCAGGCCTCGTCGGCGAGGAGCGCCCACGCCAGGCTCGAGGAAGGGTGCGACACGACGACGCTCGACACCGGGGCGTCGGCGGCGAGCGCGGCGGTCACCTCGGGCTCCTCCGGCAGCAGGGTCGCGGGGTTCGCGGTCGGGTTCGGCAGCAGGTTCTCCGGCATGCCCCCAGCCTGTCACCTCTTGCCGAGGAGCGGCGTCCGCCCTACGGTGGGTGACACCTCGTCGTCACGCGGGGCCGCCGGGGCGGGAGACCGACCGGCAGCACGGGTGGCGGACACGGGGGTCCCCGACGGAACGAGCAGCCTTGCAGTCGATCACCGGTACCGCGCAGTCCTCGCGCTGACACCGTGATCGTCGCGCCCCGTCGGGCGCCCTGGTCGTCGCGCCCCCTCGGGCGCTCCCGTGTGCCGACCCCTCCGGTCGCCGCGGGTCCGGTGTCGTGCGCCCAGCTCACGATCCGGGAGGCACCCCCATGCCCGCAGCACCGTCCGTCGTCCTGCACGACCTCACCTTCACCTGGCCCGACGGCACCGTCGCGCTCGACCACCTCACCGCCGCCTTCGGCCGCGGACGCACCGGCCTGGTCGGGAGGAACGGCGCCGGCAAGTCCACGCTGGTCCGGCTCGTCACGGGCCGGCTCCAGCCCACGTCCGGCTCGGTCAGCACGACCGGTGCGGTGGACCACCTGCCCCAGCGGCTGCACGCCCGCCCCGGGGACACCGTGGCGGACCTGCTCGGGATCCGCACGACGCTGACGGCGCTCCGAGCCGTCCTGGACGGCGACGCCTCGGCTGCACACCTCGACGCGGTCGGCGACGACTGGGACGTCGAGGAGCGTGCCGCCGCAGCGCTCGCGGACGTCCCCGGACTCGACGGCGACGACCTCGACCGACCCGTCACGACCCTCTCGGGCGGGCAGGCGGTCCTGGCGGCCGTGGCCGGCATCCGACTGCGGGGACGACCGATCGCACTGCTCGACGAGCCGACGAACAACCTCGACCGTCGGGCCCGCGCGGCCCTGCTCGACCTGGTCGACGGCTGGCGCGGCACCCTCGTCGTCGTCGGTCACGACCGGGAGCTGCTGGAGCACGTCGACGAGACCGTGGAGCTCCGCAGCGGCTCGGCGACGGTGTTCGGCGGGACGTTCAGCGCGTACGAGGAACACCTCGCCGTGCAGCAGGCCGCCGTCGCCCGCGAGGTCCGCGTCGCCGAGCAACGGCACCGCGCGGAGAAGCGGCAGCGCATCGAGGCCGAGACGACGATCGCGCGCCGGGCGAGGGCGGGCGAGAAGGCGGGCCGCTCGATGCCGAAGATCCTGGCGAACGAGCAGCGGAAGAAGGCGCAGGAGACCGCTGGTCGGCTCCGGACGGCGCACGGTTCGGCGGAGGCGCAGGCCCTGTCGGCGGTCCGGGAGGCCGAACTGCGCTTGCGCGACGACGAGCCCCTGCACGTGGCGCTCCCAGACCCGGACGTGCCGGCGTCACGGCGCATCGCGACGATCACCGTGCGCGGGCGGGACACCGTCGTGCAGGGCCCGGAACGCCTCGCCGTGACGGGCGACAACGGCGTCGGCAAGACGACGTTGCTCGACCAGCTCGTCGGGAGCCCCACCGCACGGGACCACCCGGTCCCGGACACCGCGGCCGTGCCGCACGTCGACCGGATCGGGTACCTCGCGCAGCGTCGGGACGGACTCGACGACGACGCCACGGTGCTCGAGAACGTCCGGCGGGACGCCCCGCACGTACCCGACGGGGAGCTCCGGAACCGACTCGCGCGTCTGCTCGTGCGCGGCGACACGGTGGACCGGCCCGTCCGCTCGCTGTCGGGCGGGGAGCGCTTCCGGGTGGCGCTGGCCGCGCTGGTGCTCGCAGACCCGCCGCCGCAGCTCCTGGTGCTCGACGAGCCGACGAACGACCTCGACCTGACGAGCGTCGACCAGCTCGTGGCGGCGCTCCGGGCGTACCGCGGCGCCCTCGTCGTGACCAGTCACGACGAGACCTTCCTCGAGCGGCTCGACCTGACGGGTCGGATCGCGTTGCGGTAGCCCTTCCGCGCCGACCCGGCCGGCGGCTACCGCTTCCGGGTCGGCCGGATCGCGACCGACTCGATCGTGCCGCGCTCCGGCAGGTCGACGACGGTCCGGACGGCCGCGGCGACGTCCTCGGGCGCCAGGTAGTAGGCGGTGTCGTAGTCCTCGCCGAGCTTCTCGGTCAGGGCGCGCTGCATGTCGGAGTCGGTGCGGCCCGGGTGCACGCTCGACACCCGCACGCCGTTCGCCCGCTCCTCCTCGCGCAGCGCGTCCGCGAAGGCCCGGAGCGCGAACTTCGACGCCGCGTACACACCGCCGCCGGGACCTGCGGTGAACCCAGAGCCGCTGTTGATCGTCACGACGATGCCCCGCGCGGCCCGGAGCGCGGGGAGCGCCAGCCGGGTCAGTTCGGCGACCGCGAAGACGTTGGTGGCGAACACCTGCTCCCACACGTCGCGCGAGGTGTCCGCGATGCGGGTGCCCTGCTCGACCCCGGCGCTGTGCACCAGGACGTCGAGCGACGCCGGCAGGTCCGGCACGTCGCCCGCGCCGAGGTCGCCGACGAACGGTGACGCACTCGGCAGCTCGGCCACGAGCGCGGCGACCGCGTCGGCGGAGCGGCCGCCCACCAGGACGTGGTGGGTGCGGCCGAGCCCCAGCGCGATCGCGCGGCCGATGCCGCGGGTCGCCCCGGTGACGAGTGCGGTCGGACGGTCAGCGGAGGCGGGAGCGGTGTCGGTCATGCGTCCCACCCTACGGAGCGGGCGTGGCGGACCGGCACCGCGCCTCCCGGCTGTGGAGGGCGGGGCCGGCCGCCGCCGCTGTGCAGGAGCCGGTCAGTCCTTCGAGCGCCCGGCGCTCTCGCGGATCCTGATGCCCTCGAGCACGTCCTTGGCGTGCTGCTCGTCCTGCTTCTCGATCTGGCGGGTGTCGCGCTCGGGGAGCTGGATGTCCTCCTCGGCCCGGATGCCGGCCTGCAGCTGGCGGCCGCGCTCGAGCTCGGCGTCGAACTCCGCACCGAAGAGCAGCGCGTTGTTCGTGATCCAGATCCAGAGCAGGAAGACGATGACGCCACCGAGGGAGCCGTACGTCGCGTTGTAGTTCGAGAAGTTGCCGACGTAGAAGCCGAAGCCGACGCTCGCGATGATCCAGATCGTGATGCCGACCAGCGCGCCGCCGCTCACCCACTTGAACTTGGACTGGCGGATGTTCGGCGCCCAGTAGTACAGCACCGCGACGACGACGATCATGATCGCGAGCAGGATCGGCCACTGCACGATCGAGACCACGAGCGCTGCGGCGTCGCCGAGGCCGATGACGTCGCCGAACGCCCGAGCCAGCGGTCCGGAGACGAGCACGAGGAGCCCCAGCACGAGCAGCACGACGGTGAACACCGTGACGCCGAGCATGGTCGGTCGGAGCTTCCAGATCGGCCGGCCCTCGCGGACGTTGTAGATGCGGTTCATCGCACGGCCGAAGGCACCGACGAAGCCCGACGCTGACCACAGGGCGCCGAGCACACCGACGATGAACGTGATCGGCGCCGCAGGCGAACGCACGAGGCCCTCGACCGGGTCGCGGAGGAGCTCGGCGACCTGCCCGCCACCGACGTTCGTGACGACGTCGAGCAGGGTGTCGATCGTGTCCCGCGGGTTCGAGACCAGGCCGAGGATCGACACGATCGCCAGCAGACCGGGGAAGAGCGCGAGCACCGTGTAGTAGGTCAGGCTCGCGGCCAGGTCGGTGCACTGGTCGCTGGTGAACTCGCGGAGCGTCTTCTTCAGCGTGTACGTGAACGACGGCTTCGTGAGGTCCGTCGGGCTGTCCGGCTTCCGGGGGTCGTCCGGGGCCGGCTTGTGCTGCATCTCCTGCTGGAGGGTCTTGTCCTTGTGCGCCATGGTCTAGCCCTTCGCCTTCGCGAGGGCCTTCGCCGCCGCCTTCGACCGCGCCGCAGCCTGCTTCCGGTTCTTCGTCGCGCGGCGCTGGACCGCGGCGATGCCGGCCCGCTGCTTCACGCGGTTCTTGTGCACCGGGTCGCGTTCGAGCGACTCCTCGGCCGCCTTGCGCCGGGCCTTCCGCCCCTTCCGTCCGCCGCGCGCCTGGTCGGCGTCGAGCTCACCGCGCGCGCCGAAGGGCAGGAGCGCGGTGAACGCGGTCGACGCCGCCGGACGGTCGAGGTGCCCGGCGTCGGTCCGCCCGATGCGGGTGCCGAGGACGATCGCCGCGATGCCGGTCGCCGCGGTGACGCCCATCGCGATGAGCGGCGTCGGGTCGCGGTGCCAGCGCTGCCGGGCCTTCGCGAGCGCCAGCCGGGTGCGCGCGGGCACGTCGGAGCGCCGCCGGATCTCGCTCACGCTGTCCGTCAGGCGTTCGCGGGTCCGCACGTTCGCGAGCTCCAGCTCGGGGATGCTGTCCTTGGCCATGCTTCGTGCCTACCAGGCGGTCCCCGGCATGGCACCGAGCGACCGCGGTCTACGGTGCAGCCCATGCTCTTCCGGGACGTCGCCGAGGGGATCCACCGCCTCGAGATCGCACACACCAACACGTACCTCGTCGAGACGGGCGACCGCCTGCTCGTCGTCGATGCGGGGCTGCCCGCCGCGTGGCCGCACCTGCTGCTCGCCGTCCACGACCTCGGGTACACGCCCGCTCGGGTCGAGGCGCTGCTGCTCACGCACGGGCACTTCGACCACGTCGGCACCGCCGCCAGGATGCACCGCGAGTGGGGAACGCCCGTCTTCGTGCACCCGGGCGACCGCGACCTGGCGGCTCACCCGTACTCGTACCGGCCGCAGACCAACCGCTTCGGCTTCGTCGCGGTGCACCCCGGCGGACTCGCACCGCTCGGTCGGATGCTGCTCGCCGGTGCGGCGACGGTGGACGGGATCGCCGAGACCCAGCCGCTGGAGTCCCGCGCCGACGTCCCCGGCAACCCGTGGATCATCGAGACGCCCGGGCACACGGACGGGCACGTCGCGCTGCACTTCGCCGACCGCGACGCGCTGATCGTGGGCGACGCCCTGGTCACCTTCGACCCCTACACCGGTGGGATCGGGCCGCGGGTGGTCGCGCCGGCCGCGACGGCGGACGTCGACGAGGCCGTCGCGTCGCTCGGTCGGCTCGAGGACACCGAGGCCCGGCACGTGCTGCCCGGGCACGGCCCCGCGTTCTCGCGGGGCGTGCGCGCCGCGGTCGCGCAGGCCAGGAGGGCAGCCGGCGCCGCGTAGCGCCGGGCCCGAGACCCGGGCCTGGCGACGGCCCTCGCACGCACGCGCACGAGGACCGTCGCGCAGCGCGAGTCCCGCGGCAGTGGTGCCGGGTGGACGTCGGACGGGAGGCGCGTGGCGGCCGCGCCCCGCGCCTCCCGTCCGTCGTGACGCGCGTCCCCGCGCGCCCGTTCCTTCCCAGAACGGGTTCGATGGCTGGTGAGAACGGGCGTACCTGGTCGAACGGATCGACCAGGTATGCCCGGATCCACCAGGTACGCCCGGAAGCACCCGAGCTCGCGAGCGCCCTACTCGGGCAGGACCACGTCCTCGGGGCGGCCGGAGGCTGCCGAGCGACCAGCGGCCTCCATCAGCGCCAGGCTCCGCAGGTTGTCCCGGCCGCTCGTCTCGGGAGCCGGGCCGCCCTCGACGGACCGGGCGAAGGCCTGCAGCCCGCCCTGCCGGTCGGTGTGCTCGAGCGTCGGGAGGTCGACGGCCTCGGCCTCGGCGTCCTGGTCGGCCCGCAGCGTCACGCGGTCCCCGGCGATCTCGCTCGGCGATCCGTCGCGGCTCGTGAACCAGATCTCGCCGTCCTCGCCCTGGATGCTCCACTCCCCCGCCCACGCGGTCCGCGGAGCACGCGAGAGCCAGCTGCCGCGGTAGCTCACGACGAGACCGTCCTCGAGCTCGATGATCATCGACGTGACGGCCTCGTCCTGGTACTTGCTGTGGCTCGGGTACGACGCGCGGGCGTACACGCGGACGGCCTCGAGCCCGGTGATCATCCGGAGCAGGTCGAAGTGGTGGATCGCCATGTCGTTGATCATCGGGTGCGGGAACCGGTAGTGCGGGTAGGTCTCGACGGGCTGGTCGTTGTCCCACTGCCGGAAGTCGATGCTGATCGCGGACAGCTCGCCGAGCTCCTTCGCCGCGAGCAGCTCCTTGACTGCCCGGGGCGCCGGGTACCAGCGGTAGTTCTGGCTGACCTGCAGCACGAGCCCGAGCTCCTCGGCCCGACGGACCGCCGTGAGCGCCTCGTCGGTGGAGTTCGCGAACGGCTTCTCGACCAGGACGTGCTTGCCGGCCTCGAGGGCCTCGAGCGCGAGCGGCACGTGCGTGACGGCCGGCGCGGTGATGACGACGGCGTCGGCCTCGATCCCGGCGAGCGCCTCGGTGAGCGAGGCGAAGGCGGCGGATGTCGGCAGGTCGAGGTCCTCGCGCACGGCGTCCAGCGTCGCGGGGACCGGGTCGACGAGCCCGACCACCTCCACTTCGGTGACCTGCGGGATGGCGGTGCGGGCCCAGTTGCCGCCCCACCCTCCGAGACCGACGTGGATGATGCGGACCGTCATGCGTGCACTCCTTCGTGACCGGCGCGCCACGACTCCCGCGGCGCGTGCGTCCAGTCTGTCAGGCCGACGACGAGTGTCGTGCAGCCGCACCCACCGCCCGTGCAGCAGCCTGCGTCAGTGCGTCCAGGCGTAGCCGATGAGTGCCATCGTGACGATGAAGCCCGCCAGGTAGTTGATCCAGAGGAACCGCTTCCACCCCGCGTTCGCCGCCTCGGCCCCGGCGTCGGTGATGTTCCACCACGGCAGCACGTTGAGCGCGTACGGCACGACGACGATCGCCGCGATCGGCCCCGGGAAGTCCGAGAACAGCAGCGCGACGCCGGCCACGAGGTACGCCACGAACGCCAGCCGGACCGTCGCCCGGGCGCCGATCACCGTCGCGACGGAGCCGATGCCGCCGGCCCGGTCGGCCAGCACGTCCTGCACGGCGCCGAACGCGTGCGAGGCCACACCCCACAGGAAGAACGCGACGCAGACCGCGACGAGTGCCCCGGTCCAGTGCGGCCCGGCGAGCGCCAGCCCGTAGACCGCCGGTGAGACGAAGTGCGTCGACGACGTCAGCGAGTCGAGGAACGGCTTCTCCTTGAAGCGCAGTCCCGGAGCCGAGTACGCGATCACCGCGAAGACGCTGATCGCGAGCACGAGCCACGACCACGGCCCGTTGCCGCTCAGCGCGCCGAGCACCACGAGTGCGACGAGGAACGGGACGTTCGTGACGACGACCGCCCACAGCGTGGTGCGGTGGACGCTCTTGTCCAGCAGCGCCCCCTCGACCCCGCCCTTCCGGGGGTTCCGCAGGTCGGACTCGTAGTCGAAGACGTCGTTGATGCCGTACATCGCCAGGTTGTACGGCACGAGGAAGTACACGACCCCGACGAGGAACGCGACGAGCGAGAAGCCGCCGCCACCGTCGACGCCGACCCCGCTGCCGAGCAGGTACGCGGCGCCGAAGGGGTAGGCGGTGTTCACCCAGCTGATCGGTCGCGACGACACGAACAGGGCGCGCGCGGTCGACGGTCTGGAGGCACTGCTCACGGTCACGGGGTCTCCTCCGGTCGACGGGGTGGCTGGGTCGGCGTTCCGACCGTACCGGTCCCGCGTCCCGCCCCGCGGACGGTGGGGTGCGCGGACGATCGGGCCCGCGGCCGCTCGAGCAGGACCCAGCAGCTCGGCAGCAGCAGGGCGGCACCGAGCGAGTACGCGAGGTCCTCGACCGGGAACAGCCCGACCCGTGCCCCGGAGACCAGCGCGTCGTCGTACGCGACGATGCCGAGCCCCACGATCACGTTGTTGAAGACGCCGGTCATCAGGAGCAGGACGACGCCGGCCGCCACGGCGCTGACGACACCGCCCACACCGACCCACCGGCGCCCGGCCCGCCCACGACCGGCCTGCCCGCGACCGGCCTGTCCGCGACCGGCTCCGCGGCGACGGGCCGACACGACTCCGGCCGCCACGGCGACGAGGGCCGCGAAGGCCAGGAACGGCACCGCGAGCAGGGCGTACGTCGCCGTGCCGGTCACGAGCGTCGCTCCTCGTCGGGCCCGACCCGGGACCCGGCACCGTCGAGCCGCCGGGCCACGACCGGACGCAGGGCACCGAACAGGTCCATCGTCGTCCAGCAGAGCAGCACGAGGAAGAAGACCTCCTCGAGCGGGACCTCGGGCGCGAGCAGCACCCCGGTCAGCAGGTCGCCCTGCCCGATGAAGAAGATGCCGAGGTGCACGCCCGCGACGTCCCACACGAGGAAGAACACGAGCCCGATCACCATCACCGCCGCGGCACGCAGGGGGCTGCGCCAGAAGAACAGCCGGTACCGGGCGTCGAGCACCGCGATGCCGGCGATCGACACCACGAGTCCGGCGAGGTACGCCCCCGGCATCAGCCCGCGGTCCGGGCGGACCCGGCCGTCGACGACCCGGCGGGCCCCGACGACGGTGCCGGCAGTGGCGTCGGCAGCGGTTCGGTCGACGTGTCGCCGTGGATGCGCTTGAGCAGCACCTCGGCGCTGATCAGGCACATCGGCAGGCCGATGCCCGGGGTGGTCGAGGCGCCCGCGTAGTAGAGGCCGTCCACCTTGCGGGAGACGTTCGCCTCGCGGAAGAACGCGCTCTGCGCCAGCGTGTGCGCCGGCCCGAGCATCGAGCCGCTCCACGCGTTGTAGTCGTCGGCGAAGTCCTGCGGGCCGATCGTGCGGCGCACGCGGATGCGGTCGCGCAGGTCGGGCACGCCGGAGCGCTCCGCGATGACGTCGATCGCGCGGTCGGCGATGCGCTCGACCTCGGCGTCGCCGGCACCGTCGATGCCGCCCTTCCCGATGGACAGGTCGGCGGGCAGCGGCACCAGGACGAACAGGTTGCTCGAGCCCTCGGGCGCGACGGTGTCGTCGGTGAGCGAGGGCGCGCAGACGTAGATCGACGCCGGGTCCGGCACGTGTCGGTCCTTGCCGAAGATCGCGCCGAAGTTGGCCTCCCAGTCGGCGGTGAAGACCAGCGTGTGGTGCAGCAGCCCGGGCACGGGACCGTCGACGCCGAGGTAGACGAGGACGGCGCTCGGCCCCGGGTCGCGCTTCCGCCAGTGCGGCTCCGGGTACGTCCGGTGCTCCGCGTCGAGCAGGTGCAGCTCGGTGTGGTGCAGGTCGGCGGCGCTCACCACGAGGTCGGCGGGCACGGTGTGCTCCGCACCGGAGGCATCGCGGTGCACGACGCCCGTCACGTGCCCGTCCTCGACGACGATCCGCTCGACGGTCGCACCCGTGGTGATCTCGGCACCCTCGCGACGGGCGACGCGCTCGACCGCGGCGATGACCTCGGTGATGCCGCCCTTCGGGTAGAGCACCCCGTCGGCCAGGTCGAGGTGGCTCATGAGGTGGTACATGCTCGGCGCGGCGTACGGGCTGGTGCCGAGGAACACCGCCGGGTACCCGAGGACCTGCCAGAGCCGGCGGTCCCGCACGGCCTTCGCGGCGAACGACGACAGCGGCTGCAGCAGGAGCCGGGCGAGCTTCGGCAGACGACGGAGGACGTCCGGGGCGGCGAGCTTCGGCAGGTCCTGGAAGGTCGTGTAGAGGAAGCGACGGACGGCCATCGCGTAGGTGTCCTCGGCGGAGTCGAGGTACTTCCGCAGCCGCGCACCGGCACCGGGCTCGATCGACTCGAAGAGCGCGATGTTCGCCTCGCGGTCCGCGCGCAGGTCGATCGGTTCGTCGTCGCCCTCGCTGTAGACGCGGTAGCCCGGGTCGAGCTGCACGAGGTCCATCTCGGCGTCGGCGGTGGTGCCGAGCAGCCGGAAGAAGTGGTCGAACACCTCGGGCATGAGGTACCAGGACGGCCCGGTGTCGAACCGGAAGCCGTCCCGCTCCCACGACCCGGCGCGGCCGCCGAGCTGGTCGCGCTGCTCGAGCACGGTGACGGCGTAGCCGTCGCGGGCGAGCAGTGCGGCAGACGCGAGTCCGCTGATGCCGCCGCCGACGATCACGGCACGTCGGGCCGGCACCGCGCGCCGCGACGCGGGGGTGGACGGACGGGAGGCACGGGACGGGGTCATGCACGGCCTCCAGACCGGTGGTGGGCTGCGCGGGACGACAGCGGGGCGCGTCCGGCGAGCACGCGCGCGGCGAGCTGCGCCTTCACCGGGTTCGGCACGCGCACGCGCGTCGTCACCAGGCGGTCCGCCGGGCACGCGGCGATCCGGTCGTTGAGCTCCTGGAACAGCGCGTGCGCGAGGCCGACGGCCTTGCGCGCGTCGACGGGGAGCAGCGGCACCGTCAGCGCGGCACGGTCGAGGTCGGCCTGCACGTCGGCGACCAGGCGGTCCTTGGTGGCCTCGTCGAACGTGCGGACGTCGACCCCCGGGAAGTACGAGCGGCCGAGCACCTCGAAGTCGGCGTGCAGGTCGCGGAGGAAGTTCACCTTCTGGAAGGCCGCCCCGAGCGCGCGGGCACCGTCGACGAGCACGGCGTCGTCGAAGGTCGGCCGACCGGCCCGGTACACGAACGCACGGAGGCACATCAGCCCGACGACCTCGGCGGAGCCGTACACGTACCGGTCGAACGACTCCTGGTCGTGCTCGGTCCGCTCGAGGTCCATGCGCATCGACGCGAAGAACGGCTTCGTGAGCTCCGGCCCGAAGCCCGTCGTGCGGGCGGTGCGGGCGAAGGCGTGCACGACCGGGTTCACCGAGAAGCCCAGTGCCATCGCACGCTCGGTGTCGGCCTCGAGCTCGTCGAGCACGGTGCGCGCCAGGTCGTGGTCGAGTCCGGCCTCGGTCGCGGGACCGTCGACGACCTCGTCGGCCACGCGGACCAGGGCGTACACGTTGCGGATGTGCTCGCGGGTGTCCCTGGTGAGGAGCCGGCTCGCCAGGCCGAACGAGGTCGAGTAGCGCTCGATGACGACCCCGGAGGCAGCCTCGGCCGTCGCGTCGTACAGGGGCAGACGCGGTGGTGCGGTCTGGGTCACCGCACGCGCTCCAGCAGTTCGGACACCAGGTGCTCCAGTCGTTCGGCGAGCTCGTAGGGCAGGGCCGCGAGCTCGGCTCGGGCGAGGGCGGCGTGCTCGGCGATCCGGGACTCGGCCGCCGCCTTCGCGCCGCAGGTCTCCAGGGTCGCACGGAGCTCGGCCGCGCGTTCCTCGCCGAGGTCGGGGTCACCGAGGTAGGGCGCGATGTCGTCCCAGCAGTCGGTGGTCGCGGCGTAGGCGATGAGCATGGTGCGCTTGCCCTCGCGCAGGTCGCCGAGCACGGACTTGCCGGTCACGGTCTCGTCGCCGTAGACCCCGAGCAGGTCGTCGACGATCTGGTAGGCGATGCCGATCTCGCGACCGAAGGCACCGAGGGCGGCCACGACGGACTCGTCCGCGCCGGCGAGCACGGCACCGGACTGCAGCGGCGCCTCGAACGAGTAGACGCTCGTCTTCGCCCGCTCCATGGCCAGGACCTCGTCGACGGAGGGCATGACGCCCAGCGCGAGGTCGACGTCGGTCATCTCGCCCGCAGCACTCGCGAAGACCGCGTCGTCGAGGATCTCGAGCAGCCGCGCACGACGGTCGTCGACGACACCGGACGCCTCGACGAAGCGTGCGGCGGCGACGAGGGCGAGGTCCCCCGCGATGACGGCGGCGCTCACCCCCCGGTGTTCGGCGGTGGACAGCGCGAGGCCACCGGTGGTGCCGGTGTCACGGAAGGACCCGGCGACGTTCGGCTCCCCGCGGCGCGACCAGTCGCGGTCGATGACGTCGTCGTGCACGACGAGCGCGGTGTGCAGCAGCTCGTACGCGGCGGCGACGTTCGCGGCGGCGTGGGCGTCCGTGCCGCCGAGCCCGGCGTACGCGGTGAGGACCATGCGGGGGCGGAAGCGCTTGCCGCCCATGCTCGCTCGACGGAGCACCCGCCAGAGTTCCTCGGACGGTCTGCCGAACCGACGCGCACGGGCCGACGACACCGCGAAGAAGCGTTCGATGCAGTCGTCGACCAGTGCGAGGTCGATCTGCGCCACGGTGGCCGCTTCCTCGCTCATTGGCCTAACCTATCGGGGCAGATGAACACTTTCCCGGAATCCGTCGTCCTGCTCGCCGAAGACCGCACTCCCATCGGCACCGCCGAGAAGTTCGCGGTGCACACCGAGGACACCCCGCTCCACCTCGCCTTCTCGTGCCACGTGCGGAACGCCGAGGGCAAGGTCCTCGTGACCCGTCGCGCCCTGTCGAAGAAGACCTGGCCGGGGGTGTGGACGAACACGTTCTGCGGGCACCCCGGACCGGACGAGGCGTTCGAGGACGCCGTCGCCCGCCGCGCCTCGCGCGAACTCGGCATCACCGTGCGCGACGTCGAGCTCGTGCTGCCCGACTTCCGGTACCGCGCGGTCGACGCCTCGGGCATCGTCGAGAACGAGGTCTGCCCGGTGTTCCGCGCCGTGACCGACGACGTCCCGGCCCCCGCGGACGACGAGGTCGCCGAGTACGCCTGGCTCTCCGAGGACGAACTGCGGGCATCGGTCGCCGCGGCACCGTTCGCCTGGAGCCCCTGGCTCGGGTGGCAGCTCACGGAGCTCGAGCAGCAGGGACTGCGCGTCACCCGCTGAGCGATCGCTCACTCGACGCACGTCCACCCTCCGGGTAACGTGGCCCGCTGGTCGCGCCCTGGCGACCGCGGACGACGAGAAGGGCAGGTGAGGCGCGATGTCGGGTGACCATCCTCGATCGGGCCGGACAACCGCCCCGGTCGTCACCGTGCCCGTTCGCTGACGCACGCTCCGCACCGGCTCGACCGGTGCCCGTGCTCGCCCTGCTCCGTCGCGGAGCATCGCGCCTGCCTGCTCCCGAGCACGAGGAGCACGACATGGCACGCATCGACGACGCCGTCTACGTCGCAGGACGTCGCATCGGCGGTCCCGCGACCCTGTCCCGGGCCACGGAGACCGACCCGGTCACCACCACGGCGACGGCCGCGGACGGCACGCTCGCCTGGATCGGCCTGCTGCGCCCCGACGACGCCGAGCTCGAGGCCGTCGCCGCCGAGTTCGACCTGCACGAGAACGCCGTCGAGGACGCCCGCAAGGGACACCAGCGCGCCAAGCTCGAGCGGTACGGCGACACGCTCTTCCTGGTGCTCCGACCCGCCTGGTACCGCGCCGACACGAACGAGGTCGAGTTCGGCGAGGTGCACCTCTTCGTCGGTCGGCGGTTCGTGGTGACCGTGCGGCACGCCGAGGAGCCCGACCTCGCCGCCGTCCGCTGCCGGGTCGAGGCCGACCCGGCGTTCCTCGCCACGGGGTCCGAAGCCGTCACCGCCGCCGTGCTCGACGAGATCGTCGACGGCTACGCACCGGTCGTCGAGGTCATCCAGGACCAGGTCGACGCCATCGAGGACCAGCTGTTCGCGGGCCAGGTCGACCCCGGCGTCTCGAAGCGCATCTACCAGCTGCTCAGCGAGGTGCTCGGGTTCCAGCGCGCCACGGCCCCGGTGCCGGCGATGGTGCGCGGGCTGCTCCGGGGCGCCGACAAGTACGGCGTCGACGACGAGGTGCAGCACCGCCTGCGCAACGTGCTCGACCACGCCCTCCGCGTGACGGAGCGGGTGGACTCGTTCCGGGCGCTGCTCGAGAACGCCCTCACGCTGCACTCGACCCTCGTGACGCAGGAGCAGAACGAGGCGATGCGGCGGATGACGAGCGCCTCCCTGGCGCAGGGCGAGGAGAGCCGGCAGCTCGCCCGGGCCGCGCACCGCCAGGGCGAGGAGGTCAAGAAGATCTCGTCCTGGGCGGCCATCCTCTTCGCCCCGGGGCTCATCGCCGGCGTCTACGGCATGAACTTCGACCACATGCCGGAGCTGCACTGGCGGTACGGCTACCCGGTCGCGATCGTGGCGATGCTCGCCCTGGCGGGGATCCTGTGGCTGGTCTTCCGGAAGCGCAACTGGCTCTGACGCGGGTACGGCTGGCGTGCAGCGCGGGGACGTGCATAATGATCTGGCTCGGAATGTGAACGTGCACATCGAGGTGCCACGGCCCCGAGCAGGAGAGAGCAACGATGGCGTCACCGCGGACACAGCAACCGCGCTCGCCCAGCATCCGTGACGTCGCGCGGGTCGCCGGCGTCTCGCACCAGACGGTTTCGCGCGTGCTCAACAACTCGGACGCCATCCGCGCCGAGACCAAGGACCGCGTGCTCGCCGCGATGGAGCAGCTGCAGTACCGGCCGAACCGCGCCGCGCGCGCCCTGGTCACCAGTCGGACGCACACCATCGGCGTGCTCACCGCGCAGCGCTCCCACTACGGACCGGCCGCGACGATGCAGGCGATCGAGGACGCCGCCGTCACGCGCGGCTACTCGGTGACGACCGCGAACATCGCGGCGGCCACTGACGAGGCGGTCCGGGACGGCCTCGGGCACCTGCTCGACCAGGACGTCGAGGGGATCATCGTCATCGCGCCGCAGCAGCGCGTGTTCGACCTCATCGAGGAGCTCGGGATGCGGACGCCCTACGTGGCGCTCCGCACGAGCGGCGGGGACGAGCGCTCGACGCTCTTCATCGACCAGATGGAGGGCGCCCGGCTGGCGACCGCGCACCTGCTCGACCTCGGCCACGAGTACGTCCGGCACATCGCCGGGCCGCAGGACTGGATCGAGGCCGAGGCCCGCATGCAGGGGTTCCTGCGCGAGATGTCCGACCGGGACATGCCCGTCGTGCCGCCGATCCTGGGCGACTGGACCGCGGACTTCGGCTACCACGCGGGCCGCGAGCTCCTGCGGTACCGGGACTGCACGGCGATCTTCTGCTCGAACGACGCGATGGCGCTCGGGGTCATGCACGCGGCGCGGTCGTACGGGCTCGACGTCCCGGGTGACCTGTCCGTGGTCGGCTACGACGACATCCCCGAGGCGAAGCACCTCTGGCCGCCGCTGACCACGGTGGAGGTCGACTTCCCCGAGCTCGGTCGGCGCTGCGTCGAACTGCTCCTGCCGTCCGAGGGGCACACGCTCCGTCCGGTCGACCTCGTGCCGCAGCTCGTGGTGCGCGGATCGACGGGCGCACCCCGGCGCCGCTGACGCGAGCATGCGTCGGCCTGGAGGCCCGTGGCGACCCCGCCCCGCGCCTCCCGTCCGCCCTGCGCGACGCCCGACCACCCCACCTCGGGGGGCGTCAGGACGCGGATTCCGCCGGATCACGCGGGCCGTTACGAAAACGCGACCGAACCGAATTGACAGCCGCGACGGGGCTGTGCGTAAATTACCTCCGTTCCGCCGATGTGAACGGTCACATGACCGTCACACCGAGCAGGACACCGGACGCGACAACGAGGTCCACGCAGGCACTCCTGCGCCCCCGATGCCGCACCTCACCACCCGAAGGACTGCCGCACCGCAGCGGCAGAAGGAGATGCACCGTGGCGTCAACCCCACAGGGACCGGACCTGGCCACCAGGTCCGTCACCAGCGCCGAGACCATCCTCGAGATGCGGTCGATCACCAAGGAGTTCCCTGGTGTCAAGGCGCTCTCGGACGTGTCGCTCAGCGTCCGCGCCGGCGAGATCCACGCGATCTGCGGCGAGAACGGCGCCGGCAAGTCCACCCTCATGAAGGTGCTGTCGGGCGTCTACCCGTACGGCACCTACAGCGGCGAGATCGTCTACGAGGGCGACGAGGTCCGCTTCAAGGACATCAAGCAGTCCGAGCAGGCCGGCATCGTCATCATCCACCAGGAGCTCGCGCTCATCCCCGAGCTGTCGATCACCGAGAACCTGTTCCTCGGCAACGAGCCCGGCCGCTTCGGTGTCATCGACTGGACCAGCGCCCAGCTCCGCGCCCAGGACCTGCTCGCCCGCGTCGGCCTCGACGAGGACCCGGACACGCAGATCAAGAACCTCGGTGTCGGCAAGCAGCAGCTCGTCGAGATCGCGAAGGCCCTGCACAAGGACGTCAAGCTCCTCATCCTCGACGAGCCGACCGCGGCCCTGAACGAGAACGACTCGCAGCACCTGCTCGACCTCATCGTCGGGCTGAAGTCCAAGGGCATCGCGAGCATCATCATCAGCCACAAGCTCAACGAGATCGAGCAGATCGCCGACGAGATCACGATCATCCGTGACGGCAAGGCGATCGAGACGCTCAACGTGAAGGGCGACGGCGTCAACGAGGACCGCATCATCCGCGGGATGGTCGGCCGCTCGCTCGAGAGCCGGTTCCCGGACCGCACGCCGAAGATCGGCGAGGTCTTCTTCGAGGTCAGGAACTGGACCGTCCAGCACCCGCAGGACGCCTCGCGCCTGGTCGCGAAGGGCTCGAACTTCCACGTCCGCCGCGGCGAGATCGTCGGCTTCGCGGGCCTCATGGGCGCCGGCCGCACCGAGCTCGCGATGAGCATCTTCGGCCGCTCGTACGGCAACTTCATCGACGGCCAGATCATCAAGGACGGCCGCGAGATCAAGATCGCGAACGTCCAGCAGGCGATCCAGAACGGCCTCGGCTACGTCTCCGAGGACCGCAAGGCCCTCGGTCTGAACCTGCTCGACACGGTGAAGCGCTCCACGGTCGCCGCCGACCTGCCGAAGATCTCGAAGGCCGGTGTCGTCGACTCCCTCGAGGAGTACGACGTCGCCGAGCGCTACCGCAAGATGCTCCGCACCAAGGTGCCGACCGTCGAGGAGAACGTCGGCAAGCTGTCCGGCGGGAACCAGCAGAAGGTCGTCCTGTCCAAGTGGATGTTCACCGACCCGGACCTGCTGATCCTCGACGAGCCCACCCGCGGCATCGACGTCGGCGCGAAGTTCGAGATCTACGGCATCATCCAGCAGCTCGCGGCACAGGGGAAGGGCATCATCCTCATCTCCTCCGAGCTCCCCGAACTCCTCGGCCTCTCCGACCGGATCTACACGATCTTCGAGGGCCAGATCACCGCCGACGTCCCCGCGGACCAGGCCGACCCCGAGACCCTCATGCGCAGCATGACCTCCGCGCGGAAGGGCGCACTGATCTCATGAAGAACCTGAAACTGCTGTTCGGCAAGGGCAACAGCATCGGCCAGTACGGCATGATCATCGCGCTCATCGCGATCCTGATCCTGTTCTCGATCCTGACGAACGGGCTCATCCTCGAGCCGACGAACATCATCAACGTGTTCCTGCAGTACTCCTACATCCTCATCCTGGCGCTGGGGATGGTCATGGTGATCATCGCGGGACACATCGACCTGTCGGTCGGGTCCGTCGCGGCGTTCACCGGCATCATCGTCGCCCAGTCGATGGCGCAGTGGAACTTCCCGGCGTGGGCCGCGATCATCCTCGGCCTCGCCGTGGGTGCAGCCGTCGGTGCCTGGCAGGGCTTCTGGGTGGCGTTCGTGAAGGTCCCGGCCTTCATCGTGACCCTGGCCGGCCAGCTCATCTTCCGCGGTGCGAACCAGATCATCGGCAACTCGACGTCGCAGCCGGTGCCGGACGACTACGCGAAGATCGGTTCGGGCTTCCTGCCCGACTTCGGCCCGGACTTCGGGTTCTCGAACGGCACGCTCATCCTCGGCATCGTCACCTGCCTCGTGCTCGTCTTCCTCGAGTTCCGTGGTCGTCAGCGTCGCAAGAAGATGCAGGCCGAGCTCGTCCCGCTCTGGGTCTCGATCGTCCGCACGGGCATCCTGGTCGCCGTCACCCTCGTCGCGACGTACCTGTTCGCCGCCGGCCCCGCCGGCACGTCGATCCCGATCGTCGCGATCATCCTCGGTGTCCTGACCATCGTCTACGGCTTCCTGACCAAGAACACGATCTTCGGCCGCCAGGTCTACGCGGTCGGTGGCAACGCGAACGCCGCCGTCCTGTCCGGCGTCAGCGCCCGCAAGGTCAACTTCTTCGTCATGATGAACATGTCCGTCCTGGCCGCCGTCGCCGGCATGGTCTTCGTCGGCTACTCGGGTGCCTCGGGCCCCGCGGACGGCACCGGCTGGGAGCTCGACGCGATCGCCGCCGTGTTCGTCGGTGGCGCAGCGGTCGCCGGTGGCATCGGCACGATCTCCGGATCGATCATCGGTGGTCTCGTCATGGCCCTGCTGTCCAACGGTCTGTCGCTGGTGGGCCTCGAGTCCAACCGCGTCCAGATCATCCGCGGTCTCGTCCTGCTCGTCGCCGTCGCCTTCGACGTCTACTCGAAGTCGCAGGGTCGTCCGTCCCTGATCGGCGGGATGTTGAAGCAGTTCCAACGCAAGGACACCGAACAGAACACGGTGGCCGCGCAGCAGCCGCGGACCATCGAGGACCAGCCCGAGAAGGTCAACGTCCAGTAACACGTGGCGGGCGGCCGCTCCGGTGGCCGCCCGCACGATCCCCGCACCACACAGCACCACTCCTCAACGAAGAGAAAGCAATCTCATGCGCAAGAAGCTCATCGCCGGCATCGGCCTGGCACTCGTCGCGGGTCTGGCCCTCAGCGGCTGCTCGGCCCGCGGCAACTCGGACGCCGGCTCGGACTCGTCGGGCGGCGCCTCGAACGTCCAGATCAAGAAGGGCGACCTGATCGGCGTCGCGCTCCCCGCCAAGACCTCGCAGAACTGGGTCCTCGCGGGTGCCGCGTTCGAGAAGTCGATCGAGGACGCCGGCTTCAAGGCCGACATCCAGTACGCCAACGCCGGCAACCCGGTCCCGGACCAGCAGGGCCAGATCCAGTCGATGGTCACCAAGGGCGCGAAGGCGATCATCATCGGTGCCGCCGACGGTTCGCAGCTCGGCACGCAGGTCGCCGCCGCCAAGAAGTCCGGCGCCGTCGTCATCGCCTGGGACCGCAACATCCTGAACACCGACGACGTCGACTACTACGTCGCGTTCAACAACTTCAAGGTCGGCCAGCTGCAGGGCCAGGCCCTGCTCGACGGCATGAAGGCCAAGAAGTCGAGCGGCCCGTACAACATCGAGCTCTTCTCCGGCTCGCCCGACGACGCCAACGCGAAGGTCTTCTTCAACGGCGCCATGGACGTGCTCCAGCCGAAGATCGACGACGGCACCCTCAAGGTCGTCTCGGGTCAGACCTCGTTCTCGAAGACGAACACCCAGGGCTGGCTCGCGCAGAACGCCCAGTCGCGCATGACCGACATCCTGACGAAGTCGTACACGAACACCGAGCTCGACGGCGTCCTGTCGCCGAACGACACCCTAGCCCGCGCCATCCTGACCGCCACCAAGGCTGCTGGTAAGCCGAACCCGGTCGTCACCGGTCAGGACTCCGAGACCGCCTCGATCCCGCTGATCATGCAGGGCGAGCAGTACTCGACCATCTACAAGAACACCACCGAAGAGGCGCAGGCCGCGATCGACCTGGTCTCCGACCTGGCCGACGGCAAGACCCCGAAGACCACCGAGGACAAGAACAACGACAACGGCAAGAAGGTCGTGCCGGCCGTCGAGCTGACCCCGGTCCTGGTCACCAAGGAGAACGCGGTCGAGGCCTACAAGGGCAACGACACCCTCGAGGAGCTCGCCAAGAAGGGCTGATCCCCTCCACGGCAGCACCACAGCACCACAGCACGAGGAAGGCCCCGTCTCGCTCCGGCGAGACGGGGCCTTCCCGCGTCCCGGGGCACCGGCGTCGAGACGCCGGCGTCGCCGCCAGGCGCCGCCACGCCCGCGAGACGCCTCCGGTTCCGGGGGCGTCTCGGTGGCCGCGGTGCGTCTCGCGCAGACGCCCCCGTCTCGCGGGACGGACGGAGCGCCGGACGGGAGGCACGGGGCGCGGCCGCCACGGGCCTCCCGTCCGTCAGCCGGCTGGGTCGGAGGGCTCGCCGGCCGGGTCGGAGGGCTCGCCGACCGGGTGCGCCGGATCGCCCGGACCGACAGGTGTCGGTGTCGCACCCGTCGCGCGCAACCGCTCGGCCGCCTCCCGCAGCCGTGGCACGTCGACGCGTGCCGTCCACAGCAGCACCGACGAGGTCACCCCCCGGCGTCGGCCGGTCAACCGGTCCCCCACGCCGGCGAGACGCGCCCACGGGATCTCGGGCTCGGTCGCCGTGAGGACACCGGGCAGGGCCGCGACCACCGTGCCGATCTCGACCAACCGCATCCGGACCGCGTCGAGCACGACGTCCGACGGAGTGGCGTCCGCGACGTAGCGCTCGATCGCCTCGCACGCGCGCACGACCGCGTCGAGCCGTTCGTCCACCTCCGGTCCCGTGGCACCCGTCACAGCGGGACCGCTGCACGGTGCAGGTCCGACCCGGCGCACAGGGCGTCGAGCACCTCGACGTCGACACCGAGCAGCCGCTCCGCCTCGTCCTGGATCCGCATGAGGGTGAAGATGCCGGCACCGGGCTCGAGGTCCACGAGCAGCCCGACGGACTCGGCTCGCCGCCGGGAGCCGGTGGTGCACAGGACGCGGGGTGCGGCACCGCCGTTGCGCTCCACCGCCGCGACCAGAGCGTCGCGCGCGGCCGCGATGCGATCGACCAGGGGAGGCGGCGCGTCCACCGGGAGCAGGTCGACCGATGCCTCGAACCCCGCAGCACGGACGAGCCGCTGCAGTGCCGCGAGCGACGGTTCCCGCCGACCGTTCTCGTACGTGCTGATCACACTCTGCGTGACCCCGGCGCGAGCGGCGAGCTGCACCTGGGTCAGTCCGGCGCGCAGTCGGGCGTCGCGGATGATCTCGGACGCCACCACCGGCTGCGGCGCACGGGTCGGTGCTTCGGCCATGCAGCAACGATACACAGAGTGCGACATTTCGCCGTGCAGTAGTACATCACCGGTCCCGCGGCGGCCTCCGGGCGGGCGTGATCGGCCCCGTCCGCGGTCAGTCCCGCTGCGAGACGTCCGCGCGGTGGAAGTTCAGCGCCGAGCGCGACGGGGTCGGACCACGCTGGCCCTGGTAGCGCGACTGGTACTCGGCAGAGCCGTACGGCTTCTCCGCCGGGCTCGAGAGCTGGAAGAAGCAGAGCTGCCCGATCTTCATGCCCGGCCAGAGCTTGATCGGCAGCGTCGCGACGTTCGACAGCTCGAGCGTGACGTGGCCCGAGAAGCCCGGGTCGATGAAGCCCGCCGTCGAGTGCGTCAGGAGGCCGAGGCGACCGAGCGAGCTCTTGCCCTCGAGGCGTGCGGCGATGTCGTCCGGCAGCGTCACGACCTCGAACGTCGAACCGAGGACGAACTCCCCCGGGTGCAGCACGAACGCCTCGTCCGGGTCGGTCTCGACGAGACGGGTGAGCTCGGGCTGGTCCTCTGCGGGGTCGATGTGCGGGTACTTGTGGTTGTCGAACAGCCGGAAGTACTTGTCGAGGCGGACGTCGATGCTCGACGGCTGCACGAGCGAGGAGTCGTACGGGTCGAGGCCGATCCGCCCCTCGGCGAGCTGGGCGGTGATGTCGCGGTCGGAGAGCAGCACGCAGCAACCCTAGCGGCAGGGTCCGGCCACCGGTATGCTGCGAGGCTGCCCTGCCGGGCGGCGGACGACGGCCGTCCGACCGGCCGACCACAGGGGGCAACGATGGCCGACCACACCGACACGGTCGACGGGCAGCTCGTCGTCGAGGAACTCGTCGTGCCGGCGACGATGGACGACGATCCGGAGCTGGTGCGGGCGTTCTCGGACTGGCTCGCGGTGTCCGATGCCGCCGAGGTCGCGGTGCACGGGCTGCCCGAGCTGGCGTGGACGCCCGCCGAGGCACTGCCGATGTGCCGCGAGCCCGACGCACCGAGCCGCCTGTTCGTGGTGCGCGACGGTGACGGCGAGGTCGTGGCATCGGGGGCGTACGACTCGAAGACGGAGCCGGGCACGACGAACTGCTGGCTGTCGGTGGGTGTCCGCCCCGACCGACAGCGCCGCGGCATCGGCACGCTGCTCGCCGACCACCTCGAGGGCGTCGCCCGCGCCGAGGGACGCACCCAGTGGAAGACCCACGCGGTCTCGCGGCAGGTCGGTCCCGGTGACGGGCCCGGGTACCGCCAGGCGCCGACGGGCTCCGGCGCCGTCCCCGAGGACGAGGCCGGCGTGCGCTTCCTGACCGGACGCGGCTGGCGGTTCGGACAGGTGAACCGCGTCAGCCGACTCACACTGCCCGCCGATGCCTCCGTCGTCCGGGCACTGCACGACCGCGCGACGACGGCGGCCGGTCCCGCCTACAGGGTGCACACGTGGACCGGAGCCACCCCCGAGCGGTGGCTCGACGACCTCGCGCTGCTGCACACCCGGATGAGCACCGACGCCCCCGAGGGCGACATGCCGGAGCCCGAGGACGTCTGGACGGCCGACCGCGTCCGGGAGACCGAGGAGCAGTTCGCCGTCGGACCGCACACGATGTTGACGGTCGCGGTGGAGCACATCGCGAGCACCACCCTGGCCGGTTTCAGCCAGATCAAGATCCCGGCGGATCCCGCTCGGGCCGTGATGCAGTGGGACACGCTCGTGCTCCGCGAGCACCGCGGGCACCGACTCGGACGGCTCCTCAAGGTGGTCGGGATCGAGACCGTCGAGCGGGACTTCCCGGGCCGGCCGTCGATCGTCACCTCCAACGCCGAGGAGAACCGGCCGATGCTCGACGTCAACGAGGCGGTCGGGTTCGTCGGGGTCGGCAGCGAGGGCATCTGGGAGCACCGCGCCTGACGGCCGATCGGGCGTCCGGAGTCGGGAGCGGGGTGTCAGGCGGGCGACCTACCATTGGACGGTCATGACCGTCACGTCAGCCGCCACGCAGCCCGGGGACACGGCACCCGACCCCGCCCCCACCACAGCGCGATCCACCACCGTCGCGACGGTCCTGGTCATCGCGATCCCCCTCGCCGTGGCGTGCGCCGTGCTCGGCATGACCGTGACCGGCGCCTTCACCGCGTCGCAGCAGCTCGTCTCCGCCGGTGACCTGGTCGAGTACGGCCTGCCGGTCGCCCGCGTGGTGCACGACACGACCGCCGCCCTGGCCATCGGCTTGCTCATCGTCGCCGCGTTCGCGCTGCCCGCGAAGAAGGCCGACCACGGCGCGATGTCGAGCGTGCAGCACCGTGCCGCGCGGTGGGGTGCCGCTGCCGGTGCCGTGTGGTTCCTGGCGGCCGTCGTCGGCGTCGTGCTGACCGGCGCCAACACCCTGGGCGTCCCGCTCACCAGCCCGGTCTTCGCCCGCAACTTCCTGCTCTTCGCGTTCCAGGTCGAGATCGGCCAGTCACTCGTCGTCTCCGCCGCGGCGATCCTCGTCGCGACGCTCGTCGCCGCGTTCGCCACCCGGGTCACCACGCTCGCGGTCGCCACCGTCGCCGCGCTCTTCGCGCTGCTGCCCCTCGCACTCTCCGGGCACGCCGCGGGCGCCCTCGAGCACGCGAACGCGGTGAACTCGCTCGCCGTGCACCTGGTCGCCGTGTGCGTCTGGGCCGGCGGGCTCGTCGCCGTGCTGCTGCTCCGCACCCGGACGAAGGGTGCCACCGGCCGGGTCGTCGCCCGCTACTCGACGCTCGCGGGCTGGGCCTTCGCCGCGGTGGCCTTCTCGGGCATCGTCAACGCCTCGCTCCGCCTGACCGGCCCCGCCGACCTCGTCACGACGACGTACGGCTGGCTCATCACGGTCAAGGCCGTCACCCTCGTGCTGCTCGGGCTCGCCGGGGTCGCCCAGCGCCGGAAGCTCGTGCCGGGTCTGCTCCGTGCACCGCTCGACCGGAAGCTCTTCGTGCGGTTCGCCCTGGCCGAGGTCGTCTTCATGGCCGTCGCGATCGGCGTCTCGGTCGCCGTGTCCCGCTCGCAGCCGCCGATCCCGCAGACGCCGGAGACCGGGCAGGACACCCGCTCCGGCCTGCTCGGGTACACGTACCCGCCGGCGCAGACCGTGCAGACCTACCTGACGCGCTGGCACATCGACTGGGTGTACCTGGCGATCGCCGTCGTCGGTGCCGGCTGGTACCTCCTGTCGGTGCGGAAGCTCAAGCAGCGCGGCGACTCGTGGCCGGTCGGCCGGACCATCGCGTGGTTGCTCGGCTGCGCGCTGTTCATCTGGACCACCTCGGCCGGGCCGGCGGTCTACGGCATGGTGCACTTCTCGTCGCACATGCTCCAGCACATGCTGCTCATGATGTTCGTGCCGCTGCCGCTCGTGCTCGGCGGGCCGGTGCTCCTGGCGCTGCGGACCCTGCCGGTGCGGAACGACGGGTCGCGCGGCGCTCGCGAGTGGCTCATGCTCTTCACGCACTCGCGGTGGATGCAGTTCCTCGCGCAGCCCGCCGTCGCCGGTGTCATCTTCGCCGGGTCGCTCGTGGTGTTCTACTTCACCCCCGCGTTCCAGTACGCGATGCAGTCGCACGAGTGGCACGTCGTGATGGTCGTGCACTTCGTCTTCAGCGGGTACCTGTTCTTCTGGGTCTTCGTCGGCGTCGACCCGGGTCCGAAGCGCCCGCAGTACCCGATCCTCATCATCGCGCTGCTGGCGACCCTGGCCTTCCACGCCTTCTTCGGCGTCGCCGTGATGACCTCGCAGTCCGTGTTCGCGGCCGACTGGTTCCACGCCCTCGGCCAGACCGACGACCGGGCACTGCTCGCCGACCAGCACACGGGCGGTGGCATCGCCTGGGGCGCGTCCGAGCTGCCGATGGTGTTCGTCGCGCTGCTCGTGGTGCGCAACTGGGTGCGGACGGACAAGCGGGACGCCAAGCGCCTCGACCGCAAGGCCGAGCGCGACGGCGACGCGGACCTCAAGGCGTACAACGAGCGGCTCGCCGCCATGAGCAAGCGCGACTGACGCCGATCCCCCCGGCACCGGGCGGGGTTCGGACCCTGCGTCCGGTCAGTCGCCGTGGACGATGCAGACGGCGTCGAGCTCCATCGACGCCTCGAGCGCAGCGGTCACACCCGGCTCGCCCTCCGGGCCGAACGGCGTCACCGTGTCCACCCACCACAGCGGCGCGGACAGCGTCGGGGCGTCCGGCAGGATCCGCGCGACCTCGTCGATCGAGTCGACCCGTCGGACACCGAGCACCGTGATCACCGGGTGCGTCGCGTCGCGGCAGACCTGCAGCACCGGACCGTCGTCGAGTGCACGGACGCCCCACGACTCGTCGTGCAGCAGCAGCGCCTCGGCGACGTCGCGGGTCTCCACCGGTCCACGGCAGAGGAGTGTCACGTCACGCGGCACCCTGACCGCCCGTGCTCCGGCCGGAGGTGGCGTGCGACCCGCGGTCGTGGCCGTCCAGCGCGCCGTCGTCGTGTGCGGGGTCGAGCGGAGCACCGCCGACGAGCTGCAGGAAGCGGTCCTCGTCGATGCGGTCGAGGAACGACTCGAGCGCCTCCCACCCGTCGTCGAAACGCACGACCAGTCCGCCGCCGCCGAAGCCCGACGTCGACGTGCGCGGTGGCGGCCACTCGCCGGCACGGTCGAGGAACTCCGCCGCCTCCGGACCGACGACGACGGCCAGCGGGGTCGGTTCCTCGTGGGCAACGGCGCGGACCAGGTGGTCGGCGTCACCACGGCGCTGCATCACGACGCCGAACACCGGCTCGACCTGGTCGGCGACGCGGTGCACCGCGTCCAGGAGCCGCGACGCGAGGGCCGGGTCGGCACCGTGCTCGGGGATCGTCAGCACCGCGGACATCGTCTCCACGACCACGCCGTCGAGCAGGTGCGCGGTCATGGTCGCCGAGAACCCCTCGCCGTGCGCGTACGAGGTCGAGACCTCCGGGGCCTCGTGCTTGGCGTACTGCGTGACGACCCAGCGGTCCCACGGCACCGTGAGCGGCTCACTGGTGCCCCAGTGCGTGGGACAGGTGCCGACGGTCTCGCACAGGGCCTCGATCGCGGTCCCCATGTCGACCGACCGACCGGCGTGGTGGCGCAGGGTCAGGTCGATGCTGATCTGGCGGACCGAGTCCGGCGATGCGAGGTGTCCCGGCGCCGGCGGACCGACGAGTTCCGGCCCGCGGCGGACGAAGTCCTCGATGCCCGAGGCGCCGACGCCCGTGCGGCCGTCCCGCATGCTGCCGTCGGGACCGTCCACGGCCCATGCTGCCTGGTGCACGCCCAGCGCGTGCCGCAGGGCGGGGGTGACGGATGCCTCCTGGCCGGTGCGGAGCACGACCGTGCGGCCGGACTCGGACGCACGACGGAGCAGCGAGGCGAGCGACTCCGTCAACCACACGACCGGCGATGCAGAGCGGACCACGATGGCGGGGCCGACCACGTCGTCGATGAGGGGATGCCTGACCATCCGGGTCCTCCTCCGGTAGGGCGTCGGAACCCCCTGGACGGTACACACGCCGACGACACGTGTCCGTCGGCCAGGGGACCTCACAGGGGAGACACGGCGACCGGGCCGGACCGACCGGGAGGCCCGGCCCACCGCCGCCACGGACCGTGCGGCGCGCGTTCGGCTGGCGTCCAGCGGAGAATCCGCTAGGCTTGCTGCGTCCCGTCCGGCGGGATGCGCGAGTGTAGTTCAATGGTAGAACTCCAGCTTCCCAAGCTGGTAGCGCGGGTTCGATTCCCGTCACTCGCTCCACTGGTCCCCCTGATGCCCGTCGTCAGCCTCGCTACGCTGCGTGCATGACGTCCTGGTGGGATCGCACCGATCCGTCGGACGACCCGCGACTGTCGAACCGCATGCCGGACGGGATCGTCGCGTGCTGGTGGAACGTCGTCGGCGGCGCTGCGCTCGTGGTCGGGTTCCCCACGATCGTCCTCACGAGCGGCTCCGACGCCGCCCACGTCGTGTTCGCGCTCTCCGGGTTCGTGATCGCCGTCGTCATGGAGGCGTTCTTCCTCCGGAAGCTCCTGCAACGGCTCGCCGGCCGTCGAGGGCTCCGCGCCGAGCACGCCGAGGAGCAGCGACGCGCACGGGAGGACACCGACGAGCAGGGCTGACGCCTCGGTGAGGTACACGCGGCTCCGAACCCGCCCGGGCAGCGCCTGGTAGACCTCGTTGGACGAACGCGTCAACGGTCGATGCACCGTGTGGGCTCCCGACGGAGCCGGCGGCCCTCGTGCTCCAGTCCCGAGCGGCTCACCCCACCTCCGGCGTCCCGGACCCACACGTCACGCACGTCCGCACAACGAAAGGACCACCCATGAGCTTCCTCGGCTTCATCCTCCTCGGCCTCATCGCCGGCGCCATCGCCAAGCTGATCCTCCCCGGTCGGCAGGGCGGCGGCTGGCTCGCCACGCTCGTCCTCGGTGTCATCGGCGCCCTCATCGGCGGCTGGATCGGCGGCGCGGTCTTCAACGTCGGCTACGACGGCTTCTTCAGCATCCAGTCCTGGATCATCGCGATCCTCGGCGCGCTCGTCGTGCTGGTGATCTGGGGCCTCATCACGGGCCGCCGCGGGAGCCGCGCGTAGTCCACGAGCTCCACGACGACGGGAGGCGCGGTGCCGGACGGCACCGCGCCTCCCGTCGTTCCACCAGTCAGCACGACCCGGAAGACCCCGCCATGCACCTGCGCCGCTCCCCCGCCCCGACCAGCGTCCGCCCGCGCACCTGGACCGACCCGTACGGCCGACTCGCGGTGCGCTGCCTGCAGACCGTGGTGATCGTCGTGGTCATCGGCGGGATCGTCACCGCTGCGACCACACTGAGCCTCGTCACGATCCCGGTGCTGCTCGCGCTCATCATCGCGTCGGCCCTGCACCCGCTGGTCGGCTGGCTCCGTCGGCACGGGGTCCCGTCGGTGCTCGCCACGACGATCGCGTTCGTGGCCGTCCTCGCGGTGCTCGCCGGCGTCCTGTGGCTCCTCGTCGCCGCCGTCGCGAACCAGTGGTCCTCGCTGCAGGACTCGGCGGTCGACGGGCTCCAGCAGGTGCAGGACCTGCTCCACGAGCTGCCCGTGCGCATCACCGACGGGCAGATCGAGGACGCCGTGGACGGTGTCGTCGACTTCGTGACGAGTGCCCGGTTCGGGGCGGGGGCCGTCGCCGGCATCTCGGCGGTGACGAACGTCGTCACCGGGGCCGTGCTGATGGCGGTCATCCTGTTCTTCTTCCTCAAGGACGGCCCCGCGCTGTGGGAGTTCCTGCTCCGCCCGTTCACCGGCGAGCAGTACGACCGTGCGCGCCGCATCGGGGACCGCGTGGTGACGACCCTCGGCGGGTACGTGCGCGGGACGGCCGCCGTCGCCGCCTTCGACGCGGTCGCGATCGGCACCGGGCTCGCCGTGCTCGGCGTCCCGCTGACGATCCCGCTCGCGGTGGTGGCGTTCGTGACCTCGTTCATCCCGATGATCGGCGCACCGATCGCCGGCACCCTCGCGGCGCTCGTGACCCTCGTCGCACTCGGGCCGGTGAAGGCGGTCATCGTCGTCGCGATCGTCGTGCTCGTCAACCAGATCGAGGGCAACTTCCTGCAGCCCGTGCTCATGGGCAGGACGCTGCGGCTGCACGGGCTCGTCATCCTGGTCGGCCTGACCGCGGGCACCGTGCTCGGCGGCGTGACCGGCGCGCTGCTCGCGGTGCCGCTCATCGCCGCCGGGTGGGGCGTCGTGCAGGTGTGGAACGGCGAGGACGCTCCCGCGACGCCCTGGCGGCAGAAGCGGCGCGAGACGGTACCGGTCAGCTGAGCGCAGGGCGGTCACCATGCCGCACTACGCTGCCCTGATGGACGGGACGCAGCCGGACGAGACCCGGTTCGACGGGCACGTGGTGATCGGCGGCGGCGTGGTCGGCGCCGCAGCAGCCTGGGCCCTGACCGCCCGCGGCGAGCGCGTCCTGCTCGTCGAGCAGCACGGTCGCGGACACCTCGAGGGCTCGTCGCACGGCACGACCCGGATCTTCCGGCAGGGCTACAGCGACCCGGAGTACGTCGCGCTGACGACCCGCGCGCTCGCGCTCTGGGACGCCCTCGAGTCGACGACCGGCACGACGTTGCTCGACCGGACGGGCGCGGTCGACCACGGCCGGCCCGAGGTGGTCGACGCCATCGCCGCGGCGCTGGCGGACGCCGGGATCCCCCACGAGACCCTGACCCCGGAGGCCGCCGCGGACCGCTGGCCCGGCATCGCGTTCGAGGGGCACGTCCTGACCCACGCGACGGCCGGACGCATCCGGTCGGCCGACACGATCGAGCTCCTGCTGACGCTGGCGGAACAGACGGGCCTCGCCGAGCTCTGGTTCGGCACCCGGGTGGCGGCGGTCGCGGACCACGGGGACGCGGTCACCGTGACGCTCGACGACGGCACGGCGCTCCGCACGGCGAGCGTGGTGGCCGCGGTGGGGTCCTGGGCGCCCACGCTGGTGGGTGACGTGCTCGCCGCACGCGGGGCGCGCCTCCCGGCCGTCCGCGTCACCCAGGAGCAGCCCGCCCACTTCCCGACCCACCTGCCGGACGAGGCCTGGCCGTCGTTCGTGCACTGGGCCGACGGCGACGACGTGTACGGGTTGCTGACCCCGGGCGAGGGCGTCAAGGTCGGGTTCCACGGCACCGGCCCGGTCGTCGACCCCGACGCCCGCGACAAGCGCCCCGTGCCCGAGGAGGCAGCGCGGCTGCAGGCCTACGTCGCCCGGTACGTCCCCGGCGTCGACGCCACACGCCCGACGTTCATCAGCTGCCTGTACGACACCACGCCGGACGAGGACTTCGTCATCGACCGGCGCGGACCGCTCACCGTCGCGACCGGGTTCTCGGGCCACGGGTTCAAGTTCGCGCCGCTGCTCGGGGAGCTCCTCGCCGACCTGGCGACCGGTGGCGAGCCGATCCCCCGCTTCGCCCTCTGACCGCCCGCCGCCCCGCTACGGTGGTCCGGTGCGCGTCGTCATCGCTCCCGACTCCCTGAAGGGCACCGCCACGGCGGCCGACACCGCGCGGGCGGTCCGGGCCGGGTGGCTCGACGAACGGCCGGAGGACGACGTCGTCACCGTGCCGATGGCCGACGGCGGCGAGGGCACGCTCGACGCGTTCGCCGCGGCGTACCCGGCGGCCGAACGCGTGCCCGTGACGGTGACCGGACCGGCCGGCACCCCCGTCGACACCCACTGGCTGCGCCTGCCCGACGGCCGGGCCGTGGTGGAGCTCGCGGCGACGAGCGGGCTGCCGCTCCTGGGCGGGGCACTGCTCCCGGAGACCGCGACGAGCCGAGGGTTCGGCGAGGCGATCGCGGCGGCGCTCGACGCGGGCGCGACCGGGCTCGTGCTGGGCATCGGGGGCAGCGCCTCCACCGACGGCGGACGCCCGGTGCTCGAGGCGCTCGGGCTCGCCGTCGGTGCTTCCGGCGCGGTCGACCGGTCGGGGCTCCGGCCCCTGCCCGCCGGTGGGGTGGTCGTCCTGTCCGACGTCACGTCACCGCTGCTCGGGCCGGCCGGTGCGGTGGCCGTGTTCGGACCGCAGAAGGGCATCACGCCGGACGCTGCCCCGGCGTCCGAGGAGCGGCTCGCCGCCTGGGCACGCAGCCTGCCCGAGGTCGACCCCGCGACGCCCGGTGCCGGTGCCGCGGGCGGTGTCGGCTTCGGGCTGCTCGCCTGGGGCGCGACCCTCGCACCGGGAGCGCTCGCGGTCGCGGACGTGCTCGGACTCCCGTCGCTGCTCGACGGCGCCGACGTCGTGGTCACCGGCGAGGGACGCTTCGACGAGCAGAGCGCCGCGGGCAAGGTGCCGACGGTCGTCCGGGCGCTCGCGACGGAGCACGCGCCGGGGGCCCGGGTGGTGCTGGTCGCGGGCGAGATCGAGGCGCGGCTGGACGACTTCGCGGCGGCGGCCTCGCTCGTGGTGCTCGCGACGCAGACGACCGGTGAGCCGGACGACGCCCTGCGTGACCCGCTGCGCTTCGCGACGATCGCCGGGCAGCGGTTGGCACGGCTCGTCGGCTGAGCGCCCAGCCTCGTTGTTTGACTGGCAAATCTCCACAGGCTTGCGTTCCGCATCAGAACAGGCAACCGCGGTCTCGTATTGTTTGACTCGTGGTCTCAGTCTGACGCATGAGGGGATCGGCGGATGGTTCAGAGGTACTCGGACGATGAGTTGCGCGAACTCGTTGATGCGCTGCGCGCTGGTGGCCGGGAGACGGAGTGGATCGAGTTCAAGCACAACAACGCCGATCCAGAGCGGATCGGCCGGTACATCTCGGCGCTCGCCAACACCGCTGCGCTGGCGAACACGAGCCGCGGTTACCTCGTCTGGGGTATCGAGGACGAGAGCCAAGACGTCGTCGGGACGACCTTCAACCCTGATCGTGCGCCGGTGCGGGGTCAGGAGCTCGAGTTCTGGTTACGCCGCAAGCTCCGTGACAGCGTCGACTTCTCCTTCGAGCAGACCGAGCTCCAAGGCCAGCACGTCGTGCTGCTGTCGGTTGACGCAGCGCGGGACCGTCCTGTCGAGTTCGAGCACATCTCCTGGGTGCGAATCGGATCCAACCTGACGAAGTTGTCGGACTGGCCAACCGTCGAAGCACGGCTCTGGTCGGTCTTACGCGGAGAGTCCTTCGAGACAGGCGTGGCGAGGGACGGTGTCGTCGCCGAGCAGCTGACGGATCTCCTCGATCTTCCCGTGTACTTCCGCCGATCAAGAACCCCTGCCCCAGAACGGCAGAACGAACTCTTGATCATCTTCGAACGTCTCGGCGTCATCCAGGTCGAAGACTCCGGTCGCTGGAAGATCACCAATCTGGGCGCACTCCTCTTCGCACGAGATCTGAGGCAGTTCCCGAGCCTCGAGCGCCGGGCCGTGCGTGTCGTGCAGTACGCGGGTGTCGACCGGATGGAGACTGTTCGGAGGCAGGATGGCGCCAAGGGTTACGCACTCGGCTTCACGGGACTCCTCGCCTGGGTGAAGGCGATACTTCCCGCTCGCGAGATCTACGTTGAGGGCGAGCGCAGGACAGAGGAGGTCTTCACGGATCTCCTCCTTCGCGAGGTCATCGGCAATGCGCTGATCCACCAGAGCTTCACAGACACGGGTAATGGGCCGCTCATCGAAGTCTTCTCCGACCGGGTGGAGGTCACGAACGCGGGTCCGCCTCTCCTTCCGATCGATCGTTTGATCAACCTTCCGGCCGTGTCCCGGAACGGGAAGCTCGCAGGGATGATGCGACGCATGAACCTCTGTGAGGAGAACGGCACCGGCTGGGACAAGATCGCGAGCGAGACGGAACGAGCCGGCTTGCCCTCCCCGAAGGTCGAGGTCGTGGAACATGCCACCCGCGTCATCGTCTACGGACCGAGGAAGCTCACCGCCATGCAGCGTGAGGACAAGGTTCGGGCGGTGTACTTCCACGCGTGCCTCCGTTGGGCGTCGTACGAGCGACTGACGAACGCCTCCCTCCGCTCGCGGTTCGGCATCAGTGCAAGCAACAGCTCGCAGGTCTCACGCCTCATCAGCGATGCAATCGAAGCCGGGCAGATCGCGCTCTACGACGACACCGTGGGTCACCGCGCAAAGTCCTACGTCCCCTACTGGGCTGCCGCGGACGACTCCACGAAGGCGGCTTCCGACGATCGAGAGTGACGGCTCACGCGGGACGAGCGAGTACGTCCGAAAATCCCGGTCCGCAAATTGACTCGTCAGCGGAGGGCGGGCACGCGGGCTGCGTATCTCGTCTTCGTGCAGTCCTGGCTCGTACGGGCCGGCACCGAACCGATGCTCACGATGGGGAATCGCTGGCACCGCTCGAAGCACCGGTGCGGTGGACCGACTACGCGACCAGGGCGGAAATCTCGAATCAGACGCTGCAGAAGCGGCAGTCGGAGTTCCTGGCGTTGGGCAGCATGATGGCGCTCTCGGCGTAGCTGCGCGAGCTCGGAACGCCGAAGTCGAAGTCGGTGGATGCAACCGCTGACGACCGCCCACGTTGCGACGAGGCGACACGCCCGCCCGGGCGCACGAGGGGTACCCCGACGCAACCTCCCTGCCCCCGGGGCGCGGGACCACACTGGGGAGCGGGTCGCACCCGACCCGAGAAGCACCCCCACGAGGAGACCAATGCGCACCGTCAACGCGTACGCGGCACCGTCGGCCACCGAGCCGCTCGTCAAGACCACCATCACCCGTCGTGACGTCGGCCCCGACGACGTCATGATCGACATCGCCTACGCCGGGATCTGCCACTCGGACATCCACACCGTCCGCGGCGAGTGGGGTCCGATCCAGTACCCGCAGGTCGTCGGCCACGAGATCGTCGGCCACGTCACCGAGGTCGGCGCGAACGTCACGAAGCACCAGGTCGGTGACCGGGTCGGCGTCGGCTGCATGGTGAACTCCTGCGGCGAGTGCGAGCAGTGCCGTGCCGGCCAGGAGCAGTACTGCCTCGAGGGCAACATCGGCACCTACGCCAGCGTCGACCCCGCCGACGGCTCGATCACGCAGGGCGGCTACTCGCAGGCCGTCGTCGTGAACGAGGACTTCGTCCTGAAGGTGCCGGAGTCGCTCGACATCGAGAAGGTCGCGCCGCTGCTCTGCGCCGGCATCACCACCTACTCGCCGCTGCACCACTGGAAGGTCGGCCCCGGCTCGAAGGTCGCGGTCGTCGGCATGGGCGGCCTCGGCCACATGGCCGTCAAGATCGCCGTCGCCCTGGGCGCCGAGGTCACCGTCCTGTCGCAGACCACGTCGAAGGAGGCCGACTCGCTCCGCTACGGCGCGAAGGCCCACCACGCGACGAAGGACCCGGCCACGTTCGAGCAGCTCGCGCAGTCGTTCGAGCTCATCATCAACACCGTCTCGGCGAAGCTCGACATGAAGGCGTACCTCGGGCTGCTCAAGGTCGACGGCACGCTCGTCAACGTGGGCGCCCCGTCCGAGCCGCTCGAGGTCCCGGCGTTCGCGCTCATCCCGCGCCGCCTGAGCTGGGCCGGTTCGGCCATCGGCGGCATCGCCGAGACCCAGGAGATGCTCGACTTCTGTGCCGAGCACGACATCCTGCCGGAGACCGAGCTCATCAGCGCCGACCAGGTCAACGAGGCGTACGAGCGCGTACTGTCCTCGGACGTCCGCTACCGCTTCGTGATCGACGCGGCCACGCTGGCCTGACGACGGGTCCACGGACGGGAGGCGCGGTGCCGGCCGGCACCGCGCCTCCCGTCCGTCCGTCCATCCGGAGTGGCACCACCCTCCTTGTCCGCAGAACGCGAGACAGCAGTCCGGGCTGCGCGACGCGCCCGCTGCGCCGACACGAGGAGGGAGGCTGGTTCGATGGACGACACGACGAACGAGGGACTCCGCTCCCTGGTGTCGGTGTCCGGCAGTGACACCGACGGCGCGATCGCCGACCTCGCCGGGATGTACGCCGGCAAGGCCTGGCACTCGGCGCACGTCGACGACGACTACTGGTACCGCTACGTCGCAGTCGGCGACGAGCGCATGAGCATCCGCCGGTCGCAGATGCACGGCTCACTGCGCGGCGACGTCGCCGTCGAGGGCGAGGTCGTCGTCCAGTGGCTCGACTCCGGCACCGCGACCGTCGACACCGGCCGGAACGCCGTCCGCATGCAGCCGGGCGTCCCCGTGCTCTTCCCGATCGAGCAGCGCTTCGAGATGGAGTACCGCGACTGGGACCAGCGACTGGTGCACCTCGACCGCGACCTCGTGCTCGACGTGGCCTCGGAGCGCCACCTCGTCGACGGCACGCTCGCCTTCGACCGGTTCACGCCACCCACGACGGCGGCTGTCGAGCGGTGGCGCGCGTCGGTCGCATCGGCGGTGCGGGCGCTGCGCGACGGGGGCGCGGGATCGCTCGCGTGGCACGAGTCCCAGCGAGAGGTCGTCCGCTCCCTGCTCGACCTGTACCGGTTCCACGGGGAGCCCGCTCCCGTCGGCTGGGGTGAGCACCGCAACGCCCGCGTCCGCTCCGCCGTCGAGACCGTCCACGCACGGGCCCACGAGCCGCTGACGGTGTCCGCCATCGCCATCGCTGCCGGTCTGAGCGTGCGCGGACTGCAGGAGTCCTTCCAGCGGACCCTCGACCGCACGCCGATGCAGTACCTGCGCGAGGTGCGGCTGCGTCGGGCGCACGACGACCTGCTCCGTGCCGAGCCCGGCTCCGTCGCCGTCGCCGCGATCGCGGCCCGCTGGGGCTTCACCCACATGGGACGGTTCTCGGGCGAGTACCTGCGGCGGTTCGGCGAGTACCCGAAGCAGACGCTGCGGCGCTGACCCCGGGCCGCTGCTCGTCGCTCGTCGCCGGTCAGCCGACCTCGTCGCCGGACGGCAGCGCGCCGCACCAGTCGACCGAGGACGCCTGCACGCTCGCCTCGAGGGTGCCGGAGGAGGCGTCCACGACGCTCACCAGGTCCCCCGACGCGGACCGCGTGGTGACCGCGAGGAACTGACTGTTCGGGGACGGGCAGACCGCGGTGACGCTCGCGTCCGCCGGCACCGTCACGGGCAGCCGGGAGGCACGGCTGCCGTCCACGCGCACGATCCGCTGGGCGAGGGTGCCGTCGGCCCGCACCTCGCCCACCACGCGCACGTACGTGTCGTCCGTGAGCGGGGCGATCCGACCGAGGTACGGCGCATCGGTGCTGCCCCGCGGTGCCGGCAGCTCCTGGCGCTGCCCGTCGGTCAGGTCGAGCCGGACGATCCCCGTGCCGGTCTCGACGACCGCCGTGGTGCCGCTGCCGACGTAGCCGTGCAGGTACGTCGCGCTGCCGAGCCGGACCGGGTCGTTCCGCCCGCTCATGTCGACGAGCACCAGGTCGTCGGAGCCGGTCCGCACCAGGGCGCTCTCGGTGCGGGGCACGTACGCCCACTGCCCGACGGTCATCGGTTCGGCACCGGCGGTCGGCTTCCCGTCGGCCGCGATCGCCGTCGGCAGGTGCGTGCCGGTCATGTCGACCACGTACAGCCCGACGTCCCGCGACTGGCCGGTCGACGTGTCGGCGTACTCGAACCCGAAGGACGCCCCGTCGTCGGCGACGTGCAGCGCGGTCACCCGGCCCGCCGCGGTCGGGAGCGTCAGCCGCTCGACGGGGGTGCTGTCGTCCTGCACGCCGCCGGCCAGGGGCACGATCTCGACCGTCGAGCGACCGTCGGCACCGCGGACGACGACGAGCGAGCGGCCGAGGCGCGCGTACTCGGTGATGCCCGTGGACTCGAAGACCGTGGTGGCGCCGCCGGCGTCGAGGGAGCGCCGGACGATCCGGTCCTTCCCGCCGGACGGAGCGGGCACGAGGGCGAGCACGTCGGTGCTGCCCGTCGTGATCGTCGTGCGGAGCTCGGACGCGGCGGGCTGCCCCGGGGCGCGGACGTCGCGCACGGCGATCTCGTACGTGCGGTCGTAGGCGAGCGGCCCGGCGAACTCGACCGCGATGGTGTTGCCGCTCGAGGTGACGGTGTGCGGGGCGGACGGAGTCACGGTGACGGCGTCGGCCGGCACCTGCTGCAGGGCCTGGTTCGCGGTGAGGATGACGCGCTGCGCCGGCCGGGACACGAGACCGGTGGCGTCGTAGGTGACGTCACGGAGCCGGGGGCCCTGCTGCGAGCCGACGACCGCGGCGACGGCGCCGACGAGCACGAAGACCGTGATCGACGCCACCAGTCGGCGACGGAACCGGTCGCGCGGGCGGCGGCGGAGCGGTGCGGTGTCGTCGGTGTCGGTGTTCGTGCGCATCAGTACTCGTAGGGGTCCGTCGGCTGGTCGATGGCGCGGACGTCGGCGGCACGGATGACGATCCGTGCGTCGGCGGACTGGTCCGGGTTCGCCGCGAGCTTGCCCGTGACGCGCACCCACTGGTCGGCGTCGGGCACGGGGCCGTCGACGACCACACCGAGGCCGACCGGTTGGGCGTCGACGGCGCAGCAGCTGATCACGAAGCGCGTCAGCGTGAAGGACCCGTCCGCGCCCGGGACGACGAAGCCGGAGAGCTCGACCGGCTTGCCGACCAGCGCGCTCGTGTCCGTGGTCTGACGGATGAGCGCCGCCCAGTCCTTCACGCCGTACTCCGAGGTGTCGACGCCCTCGCTGCCCAGCAGGGCGACGTCCTGCGTGCCGGTGGCGTTCGACAGGGTCGGGGTGTCGACGCTCCGCTGCTGGGCGGTGCGGGCGGACAGGGTGGTCGGCGGGAGCACGAGCATGGCGACCGTGACCCCGACGGTGGCCGCGGCCGCGATGCCGCCGAGGACACCGCGGGTGACCCGGGCGGCTCCGGGGGCGCGGCGACGGACCGCCCGGGCGGCGTCGGAGCCGTGCTCGTAGGCGGTCCCGTCGTCGGGCGTGCGCGCGTGGCCGCCACCGTGCGCGTGGTCGCCACCGTCGGCGTGGGCGGCGTGCGCGTGGTGGTGCTCGTCGGCGTGGGCGACGTGCGCGTGGTCCTGCTCGTCGTCGTGGGCGTGCCCGTGCCCGCGCGCCACGGCGACGAGCCCCGCCACCGAGGCCGGTACGGCGACCGCGGCGAGGATGATCGTGAACAGGTCGTACCGCGGGTTGATGTACAGGTCGAGGTGTCCGACCAGGGCGAGCCACAGCGTGCACAGCGCCACCGCGAGCACCGACCCGAGCCCGAGGTACGCGGGAGCCTTCTCAGACGAGGACATTCATCACCAACCCGACCGCCGCGGTGAACAGGACGCAGACGACGGCGAGCAGCACCAGGAAGCGCGCGCGGAACGTCGTCCGGAGCAGGGCGATCATCTTGACGTCGATGATCGGCCCGATGAGCAGGAACGCCGTGATCGACCCCGGCAGGAACGTCGAGGCGAACGACAGCGCGAAGAACGCGTCGACGTTCGAGCAGAGCGAGATCGTCATCGCCAGGAGCATCATCGCGGCGACCGACAGCACCGGGTTCGCGCCCACCGCGACGAGCGTCGACCGGGGCACCGCGACCTGGATCGCGGCCGCGAGCCCGGCACCGACGAAGAGCGCGGGCATCATCGTCGCGGTCTCGCCGCCGAACTGCGACGCGCTCTCGCGCCAGCGGTTGCGGGAGCGCGGTGCCCCGACGGCGGCACGGCACCGGGCCTCGAACGCGGGCAGGAGCAGCTCGGCCGGGCGACGGTGCGCGGCGACGATCCACCCGACCAGGTTCGCCAGCACGAACCCCCCGACGATGCGGACGACGAGGATCCACCCGGACCACCCGAACGCCTGCGCGGTGCTGATGATCACGAGCGGGTTGAGGATCGGCGCGGCCACCAGGAACGTGACGGCCTCGGCGGGGGTGAACCCGCGCATCATGAGCCCCCGGGCGAGCGGCACGTTCCCGCACTCGCACACCGGGAAGAGCATCCCGATGAGCGAGATGACCGCCCGTCGGGGCAGCGGCCGCTCGGGCAGGATCCGCTCGAGCACGCCCGCCGGCACCCAGACCTCGACGACGATCGAGAGCACGATGCCGAGCACGACGAACGGCAGCGACTCGACGACGACGCTGATGGCGAGCGTCAGGAAGTCCTGCACGACGTCGGGCAGCCCGGCCGTGCCCACGCTCGGCGACACCACGCGCACGCCGAGCAGCACCACGACGGCGCCGAGCACCAGGCCGGGGCCGGTGAGCGTGCGGGTGGGGGCGGGGCGAGTGGGAGCGCTCGTCACCGGGACAGGATAGGCGAGGAGCGCGCCGGCTCCCTCCGGGCCGCGCGGGGACGGGTGTCAGTCGGAGGGCAGGCCGGCCAGGTGTCGGTCGAGCAGGTCGACCGCCCACTCGGCGGACTCCCCCGGGGCGAGGCGTGTGACGTGCACCGCGAGACCGTCGACGAGCGCGTGGAGTCGGCACGCCTCGTCGGCCCGCTGGTCCTCCGGCACCCCGACGAGTGCGACGATCCGGTCGCACCACGTGCGCATCTCGGCGACCACCCGGTCCAGGGCCGGTCGGAGCGCAGCGTCGGTGAGCGCGGCGTTGCCGAGCGCCAGGTACACGTCGAGCTCGACCACCCGCTCGTCGTCCAGCGGCAGCAGCTCGAGCAGGATCCGGCGTGCGGTCTCGCGGTCGGGCAGCCCCTCGGGGATCGCGTCGATCCGTTCACGGGTCCGGTCGAACACGAGCGTGATGGTGTGCTCGCGCATCGCCGCCTGCGTCGGGAACACGTAGCGCACGGTGCTCGGCGGCAGCCCGGCCTCGGCGGCGACGCCGCGGACACTCAGGGCGCCCAGTCCGTCGCGGGCGAGGACGCGGCACGCGGCGTCGGACACGTCGAGACGGCGCTGTTCGAGGTCCTCGCGGGTGGTCACCAGCACATCGTCGCACGCTCGTGCGACTCGTGCTAGCGTCGGTCCGGCAGGAGTCGCACAGTCGTGCGACTCGCGACGAGGAAGGGAGACCGCCATGGCATGGGTCGTGCTCGTCCTGTCCGGTGTGCTCGAAGCGGTGTGGGCCACCGCACTGAGCGCGTCGAACGGGTTCAAGAAGGTGGTGCCGACGGTCGCGTTCGTGGCCGGCATGGTGCTCAGCATGGTGGGCCTCGCGTTCGCCATGAAGGCGATCCCGGTCGGCACGGCCTACGCCGTGTGGGTCGGCATCGGGGCGTCGCTGACGGTCATGGTCGCGATCCTCCGCCGCCAGGAGGCTGCCTCCGTCGCCCGTGTCGCCCTCGTCCTCGGCCTGGTCGCCTGCGTGGTCGGCCTCAAGGTGGTGAGCTGACGTGGCGTTGCTCGTCCTGTTCGTCAGCGCGGCGCTCGAGACCGTCTGGGCCACGGCCCTCGGCGCGAGCGACGGCTTCACCGCCCCCGGCCCGACCGCCCTCTTCGCGGTCACGATCGTCGTGAGCCTGGTCGCGTTCGGGTACGTGCTGCAGCACATCCCGATCAGCACCGCCTACGCGGTGTGGACGGGCACCGGCGCGGCCCTCACCGTCCTGTGGGGCATGGCGACCGGCGCCGAGCCCGTCACGTTCCTGCGCCTGCTCTTCATCGCCGGCATCGTCGCGTGCGTCGTCGGCCTCAAGCTGGTGCCGGCCCGCCCGGTGGCGCCGGCCCCGGAGCCCGGGGCCAGCACCGCTCCGCAGCAGTCGCCCCGCGCGTAAGAGAGAGTGCGATGGGTCGGAACGCGCGTGGCGACGGACGGGAGGCGCGGTGCCAGCCGGCACCGCGCCTCCCGTCCGTGAGGGGGTCACGTGATCAGACGGACGCACCCGTCCACTCGTCCTCGGCCGCGACGTGGTCGCTCGCCGCGGTCCCCGCGGCGAGCGCGGCGGCCACACGGTCGGCGTGCGAGGGCGGGTCGGACGGCACGTGCGCCGGACGGTCCGCCTCGTTGATCCTCCGGAGCTCGGGGACGATGTCCTCGGCCAGGATGTCGATCTGCTCGAGCACCGTCTTGAGCGGCAGCCCGGCGTGGTCGATGAGGAACATCTGGCGCTGGTAGTGCCCGACGTGGTCCTTCATCGTGGCGTAGCGGTCGATGACCTGCTGCGGCGAGCCGACGGTGAGCGGGGTCTGGGCGGTGAAGTCCTCCATCGACGGGCCGTGGCCGTACACCGGGGCGTTGTCGAAGTAGGGGCGGAACTCGTCCCAGGCGTCCTGCGAGTTCTTCCGGGCGAAGAACTGCCCGCCGAGGCCGACGATCGCCTGGTCGGCCGTGCCGTGCCCGTAGTGCTCGAAGCGCTGGCGGTACAGACCGACCATCTGCTCGGTGTGCTGGATCGGCCAGAAGATGTTGTTGTGCAGGAAGCCGTCGCCGTAGTACGCGGCCTGCTCGGCGATCTCCGGCGTGCGGATCGAGCCGTGCCACACGAAGGGCGCGACCCCGTCGAGCGGACGCGGGGTCGAGGTGAAGCCCTGCAGCGGGGTGCGGAACTTCCCCTGCCAGTTCACGACGTCGTTCTCCCACAGCTGGCGGATGAGCGCGTAGTTCTCGATGGCCAGGTTCACGCCCTGACGGATGTCCTGCCCGAACCACGGGTAGACCGGACCGGTGTTGCCGCGGCCCATCATGAGGTCCATGCGGCCGTCGCTGATGACCTGGAGCATCGCGTACTCCTCGGCGATGCGGACCGGGTCGTTCGTGGTGACGAGGGTCGTGCTCGTGGACAGGGTGATGTGTTCCGTCCGACCGGCCAGGTAGCCGAGCATCGTCGTCGGGCTCGAGGCGACGAACGGCGGGTTGTGGTGCTCGCCGGTGGCGAAGACGTCGAGGCCGGCCTGGTCCGCGTGCTCGGCGATCGTCAGGATGTCCCGGACGCGCTGGGTGTCGTCCGGCGTGGTGCCGGTCGTGGGGTCCGTCGTGACGTCGCTGACGGTGAAGATCCCGAACTGCATGGTGCCCGCCTCCTGGTGCTGGCTACTGGTGCTGCTGGTTCGATGCGTTTGCATCGACTTGCCGGGTACAACGTACCGCAGCCCCGGGCATTCCCGCCAGCGCCGAGTGCGTCCGGAGGCACACAGCGCAAGGTGGACCCGGAGGCGCTCAGCGCCGGGTGTGCCTGGAGGCGTTCAGCGGCGACGCCTCCCGGTCGTCGAGGCGTCCGCTCGTTCGGGGGGGGGGCAGTCCGCCTGGACTGCAGCTCAGCGGCGGGGCGGCAGGGCGCGTTCGTCCGTCTGCGCGGCGTGGTGGAGCCCGTCCGCGAGCCACACGACCGTGACGACCGCCAGCACGCTCACGCTCGACGCCATGCGGCCCGCGACCAGGACCGCATCGTGCAGGTCGGCGACCCCGGCCAGGCCCGCGACCACGGCGACCACCCCGACGAGCAGACCGACGCCCGTCGCGACCAGGAGCAACGCGGTCACCAGGCGACGGGGGCCCCGACGCCCGTCCCGGTCACCGCGCTCCCCGCGGTCGACCCGCGGTCCGACGGCACGGACGAGCCCGAGCCAGAACAGGGCGATCGCGCAGGCCCCGACGATGTCGCTCACCCGGTGCCAGCCGTACACGACCGTCTGGTTCGCCACGAACACGGCGTAGGCAGCCCCCACGATCGTCACCACCGGTCGCCAGCGCCGGGGCGTCACGAGGAGCACGGCGAACAGTGCCGCGAGCGCGATCGTCGCGTGTCCGGAAGGGTACGAGTTGGGCGTCTCCGACTGGGCGATCTCCGGGCGCTCGGCGATACGCTTCACGAGAGTCGAGGTGGCTGCCGACGCGAGCACCACGACGCCCGCTCCGAGTCCGACCGCGAGCCGGCGCCGGGCGAACGCGACGGCGGCGATCACGACCACCAGCAACAGGATGACCGGCACCGAGATGACGTTCAGTGCAGTGTCCGACCCGAACAGGTCGGACTCCCGGACCCCGCCGAGCGCGGCGTCCTCGACCCGCTGCCCGACCGGCGTCAGCACGGCGACGGCGTAGACGAGAGGCACGATCACGAACCCCAGAGCCGCCAGCAGCCCCCACCGCAAGCGCCGCGAGACCAACGGTCCGCGCGACTCGGGCGCGGTGCGTTCGGGCGTGCGGGTCACCGGCGTGGTCCTCCTCGGTGTGGCGATCATCGGTCTCCTCGTCCGGCTGGTGCCGCGCGTGCGATTCGGACGGTCGGGGTCCGACACGATACCGTTGGTCCGCCGGTCCGCGCCTGTGAACCAGGGGTCAGCCACCTCAGGATCCGACGGCCGCACCACCCGTGCACCGCGGGCAGGTGCTCCGGCTCCCGCCGCCGGTCCGTCCGGTGCGACCACCCTGTACCAGGAGGAGACCGAAGTGGCCATCAAGGAACCCAGCATCACGGCGTCGCCGAACCGGGGCCTCGCCCTGACGGTGGGATCGCTCCTGGCGCTCTGGGGCTTCCTCGGCTTCTTCTTCGCCGCCGACGGCGACCCGGGCTTCTTCAGCCGCGAGGGCGGGATGCTCTGGAATGCCTTCGGCGTCAACCCGGCGATGTGCCTGCTCTGGATCCTGCTCGCCGTCGTGCTGCTCATCACGAGCCTCGGCACCACCATCGGTGCGCGGAACGGCAACCGTCTGGTCGGCGTCGTGCTCGTCGTCATGGCGGTGTACGGCTTCGCGCTCGGTGGCACCTCGGCGAACGTCTTCGCGCTGACCTTCGCGGACAACCTGTTCCACGCGATCATCGGCGTCGTCCTGCTCCTCACCGCCTTCGGTGCGGACCGCGAGAACGTCCGTGCGATCCGGGCGGCCCAGCGCGCCTGACGCGCCCGTCGTACGTCCTCGACGCCCCGTCCACCGGCTGGTGGGCGGGGCGTCGTCGTCGTCGGGGCTCGGCCCGGGCTCGTCGAGCGGGCAGGACCCACCACGGGTGCTCCACCGAGCGGGCAGGACACGCCAGGGTCGTCCGCCGAGCGGGCAGGACTCGTCGACGACTCCCGCCGACCGTGACGGATCCGGCCCGATCGGCGGGTGACGACCGTGACGGATCTGGCCCGATCGGCGGACGTCCGACACCGGGGGGGGCGGAGGGGCCGGCGCGTCAGTCGCCGTCGGGGTCGGGCGCTGCCTCGAGCTCGGTCGCCACGACCCGCGGCGCCTCCGACATGAAGCGTCGGACGTCGAGGTCCACGATGATGTCCTGCGGCCGCAGCGGACGAGTCAGGTAGAGCCCCTCGAGCGACGTCAGCCGCGACAGCGCCACGTACGTCTGCCCGGCGCTGAAGACCCGGTTGCCGAGGTCGACCACCGCGCGGTCGTACGTCGAGCCCTGGGACTTGTGGATCGTCACGGCCCAGGCCAGGCGCAGGGGGAACTGCTGGAACTCCCCCACGGTGTCCTTCTTCAGTTCCTTCTTGTCCGGGTCGTAGGAGTACTTGAACTTCTCCCACACGGACGGCTGGACCTCGAAGGATTCCCCGTCGACGTCGACCCACACGGTGTCCCGGATGGTGGTCACGACGCCGAGCGTGCCGTTCACCCAGCGCTGGTCGGGGTCGTTGCGGAGGAACATGACGTGCGCGCCGGGCTTCAGCTCGAGCGCCTCGTCCGCCGGGAAGTTCCGCCCGCCGAAGTCGCCGTTGACGTCGGCCCTGGCGGTCTTCACCGTGCCCGGCAGCCGGTCGAGGGCCGCCTTGTTGATCCGCGCGACCGTGTCGTTCCGGGTCGCCAGGGTGATGGCGTCGTCGGGCGCCGGCCGGGCTCCGGCCGTGTTGAGCTGTCCGGCGATGTCGGCCGTGACCCGACCGTGCCGCACCGCGGTGAGCATCGCCGCGAAGGCGTCGTCACGCTGCCGGTGCACGGTCGCGAGCTCGACGATGTGCAGCTCGGCCTCGAGCCAGACCTTCGCGTCGAAGAACCACATCGACCGGTAGTGGTCCGTGAAGTACGCCCGCTCGTCGCCGTCGCCCGGGACCGGCGGCAGCTGGTACGGGTCGCCGAACATGACGACCTGCACGCCGCCGAACGCCTCGAACTGCCGTCCGCGGGCCTTGCGGAGCGACCGGTCCATCGCGTCGAGCAGGTCGGCGTTCACCATCGAGACCTCGTCGATGACGAGGGTGTCGATCGTGTTGAGGAGCTTCCGGGTCTCCGGCCCCTGACGGAGCTCGGCGTCGGCGATGAGCCCGATCGGCAGCCGGAACAGCGAGTGGATCGTCTGCCCGCCGACGTTGAGCGCGGCGACGCCGGTCGGAGCACAGATGACGACCTGCTTCTCGGTGTTCCACGACAGGTGGTTGAGGAGCGTCGACTTGCCCGTGCCCGCGCGTCCGGTGATGAAGACGTGGTCGCGGGTGTGCTCGATGTACTCGAACACCGCCCGCTGTTCGGCGCTGAGCTCGACGCTCACCGCTCGGCCGTCCCGGACGCCGGTGCCGGGTCCGGTGCCGTGCTCGCCGACCCGGTGGCGGGCGCACGGTCGGGCGCGGATCGGTCGCCGCGCAGTCGGAGCACCGTGACGACGACGACCGTCACGAGCAGCGCGATCCCCGCGACGACGAGCACGACTCCGGCCCGGGCCTGGTCGTCGATCGGGGTCGGTCCCCACTCGCGGCCCATCGCGCCGAACCACGACGCCTGGAGCAGGCCGAGGGGCCCCTGCATCGCGATGCCGAGCGAGACGGTGCCCGCCGCCACGACGACCGCGCCCGCGATCCGCACGAGCGCCGCGCCGGTGCTCGCCGCCCGGGCACCAGCGGCCACCGGGGTGAGGAGCGTTGGCACGGCGGACAGCCCGACGAGCAGCAGCCCGACGTCGACCAGGGTGCGGCCGGACGGGTCGCTCACCGACCAGCGCAGGACCTGGGTGGCGTAGAGCCCCCACCAGACCGCGGCCAGGAGCACGAAGGACGGGAACGGCTGCGCCAGGTACCGCACCACGCCGTTGTCGACGAGCAGGCCCGTCCACTCGCGGACGCCCGTCGAGCCGTCGTCGCGCGGGTGCACGGCGGACCGGATGAGCTGCACGGGCGCGGCCGCCCAGAGGAGTGCGGGGACGACCAGGCCGAGCAGCACGTGCGCGCCGACGTTGGCGGACACCAGGAAGCGGTCGTAGGTGTGCAGCGATCCCGACGTCGCCAGGACCAGCGTGACGACCGCGATCGCGGCGGCGACGGAGCGGCGCACCGGCCAGGAGACACCACGACGCCGCAGTCGGACCACGCCGGCGGTGTACGCGGCAGCGGCGAGCACGGCGGCCAGCAGCCAGAACAGGTCGATGTTCCAGGCGGTGAGCCAACCCCACGACCCCGGCGCCGCGGGGAGCGGGTCGTCGGTCAGCAGCTCGGCCGGGGTCGGGTTCGTCGTCTTGCTGAGGGCGACCTCGCCGGCCGGCGTCGCGGTCCGTCCGAGCGCTGCGGCGAACCCGCTCGCGATGCCCATCACGGCGAGTTCGACGAGCACGAGGGTCCAGAACGCACCGCGGCGCTCCGGGGCGTCGGTGAGCGACCGGATCGCACGACGACGTTGCACCGCGCCGAGCACGCCGATGCCGACGAGCGCGGCGGTCTTCACGAGCACGAGCACGCCGTACGGGCTGGCGAGGTTCGCCGGGGCGCCGATGCGGATGATCGCCGACGCCGTGCCGGACACGGCGACGAGCACGAAGCAGCCGAGCGCGATGCTCGAGTACCGCGCGACGACGAGCGGCAACCGGTCACCGGGCAGCACGTTCCGCAGGAGCACGACGAGCAGCAGGCCACCGACCCACAGGGCCGCGCCGACCAGGTGCAGCCCGAGGGCGGTCACCGCCGAGTCGTGGCTCGCGGTACCCGCGGCGTGCCCCTGCTGCGCGAGCGGCACGAGCCCGACCATCGCGACGCCGGCGGTGAACGCGACCATGCCCCGCCCGCGGACGGCGAAGCAGAGCACCGTCACGGCGGCGGCGATGAGCACGGAGACCAGCCACGCGGTGCCGAGGTCGGTGCCGGTGAGGAAGACCCCCATCGACTGGCCGAACTGCTCGTCGAGGCTGAGGGCCGACCCGGCGACGGACAGGAACGTGAAGAAGGTCGTGGCGGCGGCGGCGACGGTCCAGACCCCGGCGGCACCGGCGGCGACGTCGATCGCGCGGTTCCACTCGGGGCGGGTGCGGGAGAGTCCGACGATGGTGAGCGCGAGCCCGCCGATGGTCGCTGCCGCGGACAGGTCGACGACGAGCCGAGCGATCGGCAGCCCGAAGCGCACGACCGCGCCCGGGTCGGCGATGAGTGCGCGATCCGCCCCGCCGCCGATCACGAGGGCGACGAGGAGGGAGACGAACCCGACGAGCAGCAGCACGGCGGGGCCGGCGATGCGTGCGATCCGGTCCACCCGACAAGCCTAGGCGGTGCCCGACCGACCACGGCACGCCGGGTGGGTCGACCTGTGGGCGGTGCGCCGCGCCTCCAGGCCGTGCAGGACCGGCCGGGGCACCGCGGACACGGGAGCCGCCCGGGAACGACGGAAGGGACGGCCGGAGCCGTCCCTTCCCGGTGGTGCTGAGCGGTCCTACTTGACGGCAGCCTTGAGCTTCGAGCCGGCGCTGACCTTGACCGAGTCGCTCGCGGCGATCTCGATGGCGTCACCCGTCTGCGGGTTGCGGCCGGTGCGCGCGGCGCGGTGGGTCTTCTCGAAGGCGATCCAGCCCGGGATCGTGACCTTGGTGCCGTCGGCGACCGACGACGAGACGACGCTGAACAGCGCGTCGACGACGCCGTTGACGGTGGCCTGGCTCTGGCCGGACTCCTGCGCGACGGCAGCGACGAGCTCGGTGCGGTTCAGTGACTTGTCAGCCATGGATGTCCTCCTCGGACTTCTTGCAGTGTCGGTGGGACGTCCGGGACGCCCGCCCGCCCGGAGCGGGGTGCCCTGGACGTGGTGGCCCCGCGGACGAGCACGCCCGGCGGAACCGTCAGCGAACCTACCAGCCGAGCGGGGTCCGGACGACCGACTCGCCCGGATTTCCGGGGTTGTGGAGGGTCTGGAGGGGTCCGAGTGACGGATGTGGCGACCGTGTACCCCGCTCGGGCCGGGAACGACGAACGCCCCGTCCCTCTGCAGGGACGGGGCGTTCGGTGGTGCTGGTGCTTACCAGGAGCTCTTCGTGATGCCCGGCAGCTCGCCACGGTGGGCCATGTCGCGGAAGCGGACACGGCTGATGCCGTACTCACCGAGGTGGCCACGGGGGCGACCGTCGATGGCGTCGCGGTTGCGGTAGCGGACCGGCGACGCGTCGCGCGGGAGCTTCTGCAGGCCGACGCGGGCGGCCTCACGCGACTCGTCGGTGCCGTTCGGGTCCACGAGGGCCTTCTTCAGCTCGAGACGACGCTCGGCGTAGCGCGCGATGACCTCGGCGCGCTGGTTGTTCTTCGCGATCTTGCTCTTCTTCGCCATGCTTAGCGCTCCTCACGGAAGTCGACGTGCTTGCGGATCACCGGGTCGTACTTCTTGAGCACGAGGCGGTCCGGGTTGTTGCGACGGTTCTTCTTGGTCACGTAGGTGAACCCGGTCCCCGCGGTGGAGCGGAGCTTGATGATCGGACGGACGTCCTGACCCTTCTTGGCCATCAGATCTTCTCCCCACGGGCGAGGAGATCCTTGACGACGGACTCGATGCCGCGTGCGTCGATCACCTTGATGCCCTTAGCGCTGAGCGTGAGCGTGACGTTACGACGAAGCGAGGGCACGTAGTACGTCTTCTTCTGCACGTTCGGGTCGAAGCGACGCTTCGTCCGGCGGTGCGAGTGCGAGATGTTGTGTCCGAAGCCGGGGGTGGCTCCGGTCACCTGGCACACTGCTGCCATGGTTTCCTCCTGAGGTACCGAGCGACCGGACGGCCGCTCCCAAGGTCACTTGCCTGGCACGCACGCGCTCGTCACCGTGAGGTGACCGCAGCGAGGGGGTTGTGCGCGCCGCCCAGGCCCGCTGACCCTGTCGAAGGACCCGCAGACACCGCGCGACCGCGGCGTACGCGACGGTCGGAGGGCTTGGAACAACTGGGTCTGCCACGCGGACGCGGCGGACCAGGGGTCAACGTTACGGGACGGCCGCGCGTGTCGCAAGCCGGGCCTCCCGTCCGGGTCGCACCGGTACCGGCCTGGAGGCGCGGCTCGGCCCCGTCACGCCGGTTCCGGTCCGGCCTGTCTCGGCACTCCCGGTCGCATGACGTGCCGTCGGGCGGCTCGGTAGACGGCATGTCGTGCGACCAGGACGGATGCGCGCGGCAAGTCGTGCGACGAGGACGGCCAGGAGGCCCGGACGCGCCCGGACGAGCCCGGACGCGCCCGCGGCCTACGGTCCCGCGGTCGGCCGCGGCGCCAGCGCCTGCACCAGCAGCGCGCCGAGCTCCCGCGGAGCCGTGACCATCGGCCAGTGCCCGGTCTCGAGCCCCACGATCGTCAGGTCCTCGACGGCGACGAGCTCCGTCGTCCACGCATGGTGCTCCGCCACCATCGCCGCGAGGTCCGTCGCCGGGACCTCGCACGACACCACCGTCGCCGGGATCGCGCGCCGCGCGGGGTCGGTGTAGTGGAAGGGGTCGGACGCCACGGCCGCGGGCTCCGGGACCGCCCGGCGCTCGAGGTCCTCCCGCACCGCGGGCGTCACGTCACGCACGGTCGCGGGCTCCCAGACGTCCCACGACGGCAGCGGTACGACCCCGTCGACCACGGGCAGCTCGTCGTTGACGACGGCGCCGTCCGGCCCGGGGAACGTGTCGACGTAGAGCAGGTGCGCCACGAGCGACGGTCGTCGATCGGCGGCCATGAGCACCATCGGACCCGCACCCGAGTGCCCGGCGAGCGCGACGGGCTCGTCCGGCGTGGCCACGGCGTCGAGGACCGCCACGATCCCGGCGACCTGCTCGTCGAGCGTGTCGCCCGTCCGCGTGATCGCCTGGACGGAGTGTCCGGCCTCCTGCAGCACGGGCGCCACCTCGTCCCACGCGCTCGCGTCGAGCCAGAACCCGGGCACCAGGATGACGTGCATGCGCGGGAGGTTACTCGCCGGTGCGCGCCGCGGTGCAGACCGCGCACTCGCCGAAGATGTCGACGACGTGGCTGGCGTTCGTGAAGCCGTTCGCCGCCGCGACCTCCTGCGCCCACCGTTCGACCGGGTCCGCCTCGATCTCGACCGTGCGGCCGCAGTTCCGGCAGATCAGGTGGTGGTGGTGCGCGTCGGTCGTGCACGCGCGGTACAGCGACTCGCCGTCCTGCTGCAGCGAGTCGGCGTCGCCCTCGGTCGCCAGGTCGGCGAGCGCCCGGTACACGGTCGCCAGTCCGATCGTGGAACCACCGTCCCGGAGGTGCTGGTGGAGGGCCTGCGCACTGACGAACCCCTCGGTGCCGGAGAGCGCGCTGCGCACGGCCTCCCGCTGCCAGGTGTTCCGCTTCGGCTTCTGCACGGCGTTCACGCGGTGACTCCTTCCCTGCGGGTCGCGTCGGTCGACGCGTCGGTCCCGGCCGGGAGGCGCGGCACGCCTCCGTCGGTCTGCTCACGGTCCGCGATGCGGTCGCGTCCGCGTCTGTCCCTGCGGCTGCCGACGATCCGGCAGACGACCCAGATCACGAACGAGATCGTCGTGACGTAGGGGCTGATCGGCAGTCCGCCGCCGAGTGCGAGCAGGATGCCACCGACGACCGACACGACCGCGAACACCGTCGAGAGCACCGGGACGACCACGGGGTGCGAGGTCAGGCGGAGCGCGGCGGCAGCAGGGGTGACGAGCAGCGAGAGCACCAGCAGCGCGCCGACGATCTGCACCGACACCGCGGTCGCGAGCCCGAGCGCGAGCATGAACACGATCGCGAGGGTCCGCACGGGCACCCCGGCAGCGGCCGCGACGTCGGGATCGACCGACGAGAACATCAGCGGGCGCCAGATCACCAGGAGCGTCACGACGACGATCGCGGAGACGACGACCAGCGAGGTCAGCTGCGGGTTGTCGACCGAGACGATCTGCCCGGTCAGCAGCCCGAACTTGTTCGCCGCCCGGCCCTTGTACAGCGCGAGGCAGAGGATGCCGAGCCCGAGACCGAACGGCATGAGCACGGCGATGATCGAGTTGCGGTCGCGGGCCCGCGAGCCGAGCAGCCCGATGAGCAGCGCTGCGACGACGGAGCCGACGAGCGACCCGGTGACGACGTTGACGCCGAACAGCAGGGCGGCGCTGGCCCCGGCGAAGGACAGTTCCGAGATGCCGTGCACCGCGAAGGGCATGTTCCGCGCGACGACGAACGGGCCGATGAGCCCGCCGACGATGCCGAGCACGGCGCCGGCCCAGATCGAGTTCTGGACGAGGACCAGGAGCTCGCCGTAGTCCTGGAACGAGAAGACGGTCGACAGCACGTCCATCAGATGCGTCCTTCGTCCGGGGTGGTGGTGTGCGGGTCGGCGTCGCAGTGGTGGTGCGCCCCGGTCTGGTCGTGGGCCTCGTTGGCGCCGACGATGACGATCCGTCCCATCGTGCGGACGACGTCGACCGGGGTGCCGTAGAGGTCGCTCAGCACGTCGGCACGCAGGACCTCGTCGGGGGCGCCGATGCGGAAGCGCCCGCCGGCGATGTAGAGGACCCGGTCGACGACGTCGAGGATCGGGTTGACGTCGTGGGTGACGAAGAGCACGGCGGCGTCCTGCTGCCGACGCTGCCGGTCGATGAGCTCGGTGACGCCCCGCTGGTGGCGGAGGTCGAGCGAGATGAGCGGCTCGTCGCAGAGGAGCAGTGCGGGGTCCGCGGCGATGGCCTGCCCGACGCGGGTGCGCTGCTGCTCACCGCCGGACAGCTCGGCCACCGGGGCGTCGGCGAACGCGGTCGCACCGACCTCGTCGAGGATGCGGTCGACCCGAGCGCGCTCGGCCCGGCTGGCGGGTAGGACACCCCACCGGGAGCCGGTCACCCCCTGGGCGATCATGTCCCGTGCGCGCAGGGGCGTGCCGGACTCCATGAGGCGCTGCTGCGGGATGTACCCGATCCTCCGGTGCCCGCGACGGACGGGCTGCCCGAGGAACGACATCGTCCCGCCCGTCAGGCGCTGCTGGCCGAGCACGGTGCGCAGGAGCGAGGTCTTGCCGGCACCGTTCGGCCCGAGCACCGCGACGAACTCGCCCGGCGCCAGGTCGAGGTCGAGGTGCGACCAGAGGGTCCGCGATCCGTACGAGAGCGCCGCGTCACGGAGGGCGAGCACGGCGGAACCGCCACGGCCGGGGGCCGCAGCGGTTCGCGAGGGGGTCTGGACCGCGGTCACTTCGCGAGCGCCCCCGTGATCTCGTCGATGTTCGCCTGCTGCCACGAGACGTAATCCTCCCCCTTCGGGAGCGTCTCCGTGACACCGACGACCGGGATGTCCGCCTGCTCGGCGGCCTTCTGGACCTGCTCGGTCTCGGGGCTCGAGGTCTGCTCGTTCACGGCGAGGAGCCGCACCTGCTTGCCGGTGAACAGCTTGAGGGTGTCGTTGAGCGCGGCCGGCGGGACGTCGTCGCCCTCCTCGATGGCCTCGGCGAAGGCCTCGGGCGTCACGTTGTCGAGCCCCATCGCGTCGAAGAGGTACCCGGGGACGGGCTCGGTGTACGACACCTTCTCGCCGTCGACCTTCTCCTTGGCCGCTGCGGTCTGCGACTCGAGGTCGTCGAGCTTCGTGGTGAGGGTCTTCGCGTTGCGCTCGAAGGTGTCGGCGTGCGCGGAGTCGAGCTTCGTCAGACGCTGTTCGAGGTCGGCCACGAGCTTCACCATCGTCGGGTAGTCGTAGAACACGTGCTCGTTGAACTCCGCGTCGCCGCCCTGGTCGAGTCCGGAGAGCTCCACGACGTTGATCGTGTCGGCCGTCGTGTTCGATGCCTTCGCCAGGGTGGTCATGAAGTCGTCGTACCCGCCGCCGTTCTCGATGAGCAGGTCGGCCTTGGACACGGCGAGCTGCGTCTTCGCGCTCGACTCGAACGAGTGCGGGTCCTGCGACGGGTCGTCGAGGATGCTCGTGACCTCGACGTCGTCGCCGCCGATCTCCTGCGCGATCGAGCCGTAGACGTTCGTCGAGGCGACGATCCGGACGGTGCCGTCACCCGAGGCCTCACCGGAGGCGGAGGACGTGGCGCAGCCGCTCAGCGCGAGGGCTGCGGCGCCGGCGACGAGCGGCAGGGCGAGGAGGCGACGGTTCTGCATGGTGCGAGCGTACGGCTTGCTGATAACGGTTGTCAAAATCAGCCGAGCGACGGACGGAAGGCGCGGTGCCAGCCGGTACCGCGCCTCCCGTCCGGAGCAGGATCAGCGAGCGATCAGGGCTTGGTGGCCGCGTCGATCGTGTTCTCGGCGATCGTGTCGTCCTCGCGGCCCGGCGTCCGCAGGTTCCACTTCTTGATCACGAACGAGAACAGGAAGTAGTAGACGACCGCGTACGCCAGACCGATCGGGATGAGCCAGATCGCCCCGTCGGCCTTGCCGAAGTTCAGCACGTAGTCGATCGCTCCGGCCGAGAATGAGAACCCGTCCCGGATCCCGAGCGCGTTGACCAGCGCCAGGGAGGTCCCGGTGAGGACCGCGTGGATGACGTAGAGCGGGAACGCCACGAACATGAACGAGTACTCGAGCGGCTCGGTGATGCCCGTCACGAACGACGTGAGCGCGGCCGAGATCATGATGCCGCCGACGACCTTGCGGTTCTGCGGCTTGGCGTTCCGCCAGATCGCGAGCGCACCGGCGGGCAGCGCGAACATCATGATCGGGAAGAAGCCGGTCTGGAAGATGCCCGCGGTCGGGTCGCCGGCCAGGAACCGCGCGATGTCGCCGTGGTAGGTCACGCCGTCCGCCGTGAAGCTGCCGAGCTGGAACCACGGGAAGAAGTTGAGCAGCTGGTGCAGGCCGATCGGGATGAGCATGCGGTTGACGAAGCCGAAGACGCCACCACCGATGACCGCGTTGTCCGCGACGGCCTGGCCCGCTGCGGTCAGCGCGATGTCGAAGTAGCGGTACACGAACGACATGAGCACCGCGATGACGAGACCGGCGACGGCCGTCAGGATCGGGACGAGACGGCGGCCGGAGAAGAAGCCGAGGAAGTCCGGCATCTTCGTGCGGTGGAACCGCTGCCAGAGCACGGCCGCGACGAGTCCCATCACGATGCCGCCGAGGACACCGAAGTTGATGGTGGCCTGCTCGCCGTTCGCGTCCTTCACCCCCGCGAGGACGATCGGCGACATGGCCTTCCAGACCTCGTACACGACCATGTAGCCGACGACCGCGGCGAGCGCCGTGGTCCCGTCCGACTTCTTCGCCCAGCCGATGGCGATGCCCACCGCGAAGAGCAGCGGCAGCCAGGTGAAGACGCCGTTGCCGGCCGCAGCGACGATCGAGGCTCCCTGCTCGAAGCCGGGGATGGCGCCGAGCATGTCGGACTGCCCCAGGCGGAGCAGGATGCCCGCGGCCGGCATGACCGCGATCGGCAGGAGCAGGCTCCGACCGAGGCGCTGGGCGTTCGCGAACAGCCTGGACTGCTTCTTCGGGGTCTTCTCGTCCGGCACGTCCGTTGCAGCAGCGGTGCTCATCGGCGTTCCTCTCGTCATCGGGTGGAGCTGGGCGCAGGGGTGAGTTGAGTCATGCGAGGACCCCGGGTAGCCTCGGCGGTACCGCCGGGTCCGGTCCTGTCCGGTCATGACCAGTTCCGTAGTCTGAACCGGTGACCAGATGCGTGTCAACCCGGCACGGAATCCGCAACGAGGAGGAAACGATGGCCGACATCAAGGCAGCCGACATCATCGCCGCACTGGGTGGCGCGGACAACATCGACGAGGTCGAGGGCTGCATCACGCGCCTCCGCGTCGAGGTCGAGGACGGCGACCTCGTGGACAAGGCCGCCCTGCAGGCAGCGGGCGCGCAGGCCGTCGTCGGCGGCGGCACCGGGTGGCAGGTCATCGTCGGTCCGATCGCGGACAACCTCGCGCAGGACATCCAGGACGAACTGTGACCGCGGTCCGGACCCCGTTCGCGGGCCCGGTCGTCGCACTCGCCGACGTGCCCGACCCGGTGTTCGCCGGGCAGCTGGTCGGTGCGGGGGTCGCCGTCGACCCGACGGATGTCGCGGGTTCGGTGACCGCGGTCGCCCCGGTGGACGGCACGATCGTCAAGCTCCACCCGCACGCCTTCGCCCTGCAGGGCTCCGCCGGGACGGACGTCCTGGTGCACGTCGGCATCGACACCGTGCAGCTGCGGGGCGAGGGCTTCGAACTGCTCGCGGCCGAGGGTGACACCGTGCACGCCGGGGACCCGGTCGTGCGGTTCACCCCGAGCGTGATCGAGGCCGCCGGCTACTCCCCGGTCTGCCCGGTCGTGGTGCTCGGCAGTGCGCCGGACTCGGTCGAGCAGCGCTCGGTCGGCACCACGGTGCCCGAGGGTGCCACGCTCTACACGGTCTGACCGCGGGGGAACCCTGCCGAGTCTCGGCCCAGCGGACGTCTTCGCGGGCGCACGAACGCGAACCTGTCCGCGGAGCCGAGGCTCGGCTCCGGCCGCGGGGGCGGGCGGGCGGCAGCGCGCGCTACGCCCCCGGCCGTCGGGCGGTGACCTCCATCTGCACCCGGTAGCGGTCGGACCGGTACCAGGACCGGGCGTGCTCGACGGGCCGGTCCCCCGAGTACGACACCCGGTCGAACTCGAGCAGGGGTGCCCCGGTCCTGGTCCCGAGCAGCGTCGCGACGTCGTCGGCCGCGGGCTTCGCCGCCACCGTCTGCTGCGCCCGGTCGATCGGCACGCCGTACGTGTCCGCCGCGAGCGAGTACACCGACCCGGACAGGTCCTGGTCGAGCAGGCCCGGGTACGCCGTCGCCGAGAGCCAGGCGTCGTCGACGGACACCGGTGCGCCGTCCGCCATCCGCAGGCGCTTCAGGTGGTGGGCCGTGTCGCCCTCGTCGAGGCGCAGCGCGGCCGCGGTGTCGGCCGGCGGGACCCGCTCCTCGCGCACCAGCACGACGGTCGTCGGGACGTGGCCGAGCGCACGCATCTCCTCGGTGAAGGACGCCAGGTGCAGTGTCGACTGCACGGGACGGTGCGCCACGAAGGTGCCCTTGCCGCGCACGCGCTCCAGGTAGCCCTCGTTGACGAGCTGTCCGAGGGCCTCGCGCACCGTGATCCGGGACACCCCGTACTCGGCGATGAGCTGCCGCTCCGAGGGGATCGCCGCGCCGGGCGCGAGTCGGGCGGTCGCGAGGTCGAGCAGGATCCGCCGCAGCTGCTGGTGCTTCGGCTCGGCCCCCTCGGTGATGCGGCTCGTCATGCGGTCCTCGTGCTCCGGTGCTCGTCGACTCCGGGCGGTCCTCGCCCAGCTGGTCCTGTGCGGACATGACCAGTTGTCCTCACAGTAGCGATCAGGATGCGAGAAGCCAACGCCGTGACAAGATGACGCCCGTGACCTCGGTGGTGATCGTGGACGACGAGACGCTCGTCCGGTACGGCTTCGAACTCATCCTCGGCGCAGCGGCGGACATCGACGTCGTCGCCACGAGCGGTGACGTCGACGCGGTCGAGACCGTGCGCCGGCACGCCCCCGACGTGGTCCTGCTCGACGTGCGCATGCCCCGGGTGAACGGGCTCGAGGTGCTCGCTGCACTCCGGCAGCTGCCCGAGCCGCCCGCCGTGGCGATGCTCACCACGTTCGACACCGACACGCAGGTGGTCACCCGGGCGATGGAGTCCGGCGCCGCCGGGTTCCTGCTCAAGGACACCGACCCGGAGTCGCTCGCCGAGTACGTCCGGGCGCTCGCCCGCGGCGGCATCGTCCTGGCACCGGGCGTGGACCGCACCCGCCTGTTCGCGCACCGGCCGTCGACGCCGGCGCCGGAGCTCTCCGACCGCGAGCACGCCGTGGTGCGGCTCGTCGCCGAGGGTGCCAGCAACCCCGAGATCGGCCAGCGCATCGGCGTCAGCACCGGCACCGTGAAGGAGGACGTCCGCGCCCTCCTCGCCGCGTTCGGCGTCACCACGCGCGTCCAGCTCGCGCTGCGCGCGGCGGAGGCCGGGCTGCTCGATGGCTGAGCCCGCTCCGTCCGGTCGCGTCCGACGACTGCTGGCGCGGACGGACGGGAGGCTCGACGCACTCGTCGACGTCGGCCTCCGTCGTGCGCGCGCCCACCCGGCCCCGTGGTGGCTGGTCGACGCGCTCTTCCTCGCGGCCGCCGTCGTCGACGCCGTGCTCGACATCGCGGGCGCCACGACGACCGAGATCACCCTGTCGCTCGTCGCGGCGGGTGCGCTCGTCCTCCGCCGGCGGCTCCCCGTCCTGGCCTTCGCGCTCACCATGCCCGGGCTCTTCATCGGCTCCGGCGTCGTCGCAGCGAGCATCGCCCTCTTCACGCTCGGTGAGCGGACGGACCGCCGGTGGCTCATGCTCCTCGCCGCCGTCGTGCAGTTCGTCGGGTTCAGCGGCTTCGTCGTCGGCCCACCGCAGCAGCTCGACGAGATCGTGGTGTCGATCGTGTACGCGCTCATCTTCGCGCTCGGCCCGCTCTCGATCGGCCTGCTCGTGCGGACCCGCGCGGACCTGGTCGACCGCATCGCCGAGCTCGGGGCCTCCCGTGCCGAGGAACGGCGTCGCGCCGCCGAGGTCGCCCTCTCCCGCGAACGCGCCCTGCTCGCGCGCGAGATGCACGACGTCGTCTCGCACCAGGTGACCCTCATCGCGGTGCAGGCCGGCGGCGTGCAGATGGCCGGGCGCGACGAGCAGGAGCGGGCGTTCGCGCGGACGATCCGGCAGCTGTGCGTCGTGACCCTGCAGGAGCTGCGCGAGATGGTCCAGGTGCTCCGGGCGTCCGGCGGCACCGACCGGGAGATCGCCCCGCAGCCCGTGCTCGCCGACCTGCCCCGGCTCGTCGCCGCGAGCGGGCTCGAGACCGACGCGGCCGTCGACCTGCCCGAGACCCTGCCCCTGCCCGTGCAGCGCGCGGTCTACCGCTTCGTGCAGGAGGGCCTGACGAACGTCCGGAAGCACGCCCCCGGCGCCGTGGTCCGGATCAGCGGTCGGCTGCACGGCGACCAGGTGCTCGTCGACCTCGTGAACGGGCCCGCACGTGCCGACCGGCTCGAACTGCCCGGGTCCGGCCTGGGGCTCATCGGGCTCGGCGAACGCGCGTCGCTCCTCGGCGGCCGCCTCGACTCGGGACCGCAGCCCGGCGACGGGTTCGCGCTGCACCTGCGCCTGCCCGTCGAGCACCGACCGAGCGTCCCCACCCCCTGACGGCCGGGCGAGCGAGCGGCGGACGACGGGTGACCAGCCCTCCGAGGGACGGTCGGTGGCCGATCGGCCACCCGTGTTCACGCCACCGCCCGATGCACCGACCCGGCAGGGTCGGCTGTGATGGCAGCGTGGTCCAGTCAGCGCTCGTCGCCAGCATCCGTCGACACCCCGTCTCCGTGGGCGTCGGCGTCGCCTCCGTCCTGCTCGCCGTCACGGCACGCGTCGCGCACGCCGAGCCGGACTTCCCGCACCACCCGCCGGTCGCCTGGGCAGCCCTCGCGGTCGTCGTGGCCGTCACGGTGCTCGCGGAACGCACGCTCGGGTCGCTGCGCACCGTCCTGGTCGGCGTGGGCGCCCCGCTCGCGGCCGTCGGCGTCACCTTCCTGGCGGTGACGGTCGGGTCGGCGATGGGCGAGGCGCACGCGGAGGCCGCCGCGGGTGAGCCGCTGTTCGCCCCGTCCGCCGTCGCGACCGCCCTGCTCGCCGCGGCCTCCGCCAGGATGCCGCCGGCCCGCCGTCGTCGTGTCCGCGCCGTCCTGTGGACGGTCGTGCTCACCCTGGTGCTGTTCGCCGGCCACGGCTCCGACACCGCGCGTGCCCTGGCGACCCTGTTCGGGACCGCCGCCGGAGCGCTCGTGGTGCGCCGCGCCTCCCGGCCGGCACCGACCGCGCCGCGCACCGACCGGACCGTCGTCACCCACCCGCGCTCGGTCGTCGTCGCGACGCTCGTCGCCCTCGGCGCGGGCACCCTGGTGACGCTCGTCGTGCCGGAGCCGGACGGCGTCCTGTCGCCGTTCGCCGATGCCATGAGCGACCGGGCGACCGTGCTCGTCGGGGTGCTCCTGGTCGGGGCCGCCTGGCTCGTCCAGCGCGGCCGTCGCACCGGGCTCGTCCTGGCGGCGGGCCTGCTGGTGACGCTGTCCGCCGTGCTCGCCGACGTGTTCCTCATCGAACCGCTGCAGGACGGCTTCGTGCAGTGGCAGGGTCTGACGACCGACGAGGTCGAGTGGCAGGTCACGCTGCTCGGGGCCTGGGCCGTCCCCGCCGCCGTGCTCCTGGCGATCGTGGCGCTCCGCGGCCAGCTGGTGCGCGCTCGCTTCCGTGCGACGCCGACCTGCGGCGAGGACTACCTCGGCATGCTCCGCGAGGGGGACGCGGGCACGCTCGGGCACATGGGCACCTGGCGGGGCAACGCGACCTGGACGCACCCGGACGGACTCGGTGCCGTCGCCTACCGCGTGCACGGCGACGTCGCCCTGACCGTGTCGGACCCGGCGTGCGCCGCCGCGGACCGGGCCGAGGTGGTCGCCGCGTTCGCCCGCGCCTGCGAGCGGAACGGCTGGACCCCCGCGTTCACGAGCGTGCACGAGCCGGTGCGGGCGATCCTCGCGGCCGAGGGGTGGGCGTCCTTCCCCGTGGGCGTGGAGTCCGTGCTCGACGTGACGACGTTCGACCTGCGCGGCAAGAAGCGCCAGGACCTGCGCACCGCGTCCAACCGTGCCGACCGCGAAGGGCTCCGCGACGAGTGGACCACGCTCGCCGCCCTCGACGCCGACCAGCGCGCGCAGGTCGAGGCGATCTGCACCCGCTGGGCAGCCGACCGTCGGCTGCCGGAGATGGGCTTCACGCTCGGTGGGTTCCGCGAGCTCGAGGACCCGGACGTCCGACTGCTGCTCGCCGTGACCGCCGAGGGTCGGGTGACCGCGGTGACGAGCTGGCTGCCCGTGTACGAGCACGGTGCCCTGACCGGGTACACGCTCGACGTCATGCGGCGCGGCGAGGACGGGATGCCCGGGGTGATGGAGTTCCTGATCGCCCGGACCGCCCTGCGCGCCCGCGAGGCCGGCCTCACCACGATCAGCCTCTCCGGCACGCCGCTCGCACCGCACACCGACGCCGGGTCCTGGGTGGCCCGCGGGTCGGCGCTCCTCGCCCGGGCGCTCGAGCCCGTCTACGGCTTCCGGTCGCTGCAGCGCTTCAAGGAGAAGTTCGGCGCGCGCCACGAGCCGCTCTGGCTCGTCGTCCCGAGCGCGCTGCAGGCGCCCCGGGTGGCGCGAGCGCTCACCAGCGCGTACGTGCCCGGGCTCCGTCCCAAGCACCTGTGGGCGCTCCGCCAGGCGCACGTCGCCCCGGCGGCTGAGCAGCCGGCCGCCCGCTCGTGAGCCCCTCCGAGTGGCTGCTCGCGACGCAGCTGCAGGCACCGAACAAGCTCGTGCCGGCCGACCTGGCGTTCGCCGTGCTCGCGACCGCCGTCCTGCTGCCCGCCGTGCGGCAGTGGCGGTCGCGGCAGGCCTGGCGCCGAGCGGCCCTCCGCGCCGGCATCGCTGCCGCTGCCGCGCTCGTCGTGCTCGCCGCCTGCTGGTTCACCACGCAGGTCGTCGACCTGTTCGGCGTCGCGCTGAGCCCGATCACGCAGATGTGGAGCGCCTTCGCCGGCGCGGCACTCGCCCTCGCGGTCACCGGTCTGGTGCAGGGCGGCGGATGGCGTCGCGCGCTCGCGATCGTCCTGGTGCCGGCGGCGCTCGTCGTGCCCGCGCTCGGCATCAACGTCGAGTTCGCCAAGTACCCGACGCTCGGCACCGTCGTGCAGAGCGACCCGTGGCCCGCCTACGACCGTGACGCCGCTCCCCTCGACACGATGCCCACCGCCGGGATCGTCCGGACCGCGACCATCCCCGGCACGCGCTCGCACTTCGACGCGCGGCCGGCCGTCGTCTGGCTGCCGCCGGCGGCCCTGGTGCGGGACCCGCGACCACTGCCCGTCGTCATCGCCTTCTCGGGGCAGCCGGGTGCGCCCGGGGACCTGTTCACCGCCGGTCGTCTGGCGGAGTCCCTGGACGCCTACGCCCGCGCGCACGACGGTCGGGCGCCCATCGTCGTGAGCGTCGACCAGCTCTCCGCGCCGGGGAGGAACACGATGTGCGTCGACTCCCGGCTCGGGAACGTCGCGACCTACGTGACGCAGGACGTGCCGACCTGGATCCACGCGAACCTGCCCGCGACGACCGACCGGAAGGCCTGGGGGCTGACCGGGTTCTCGCAGGGCGGCACGTGCACGATGCAGTTCCTCACCGGGCACCCGTCCGCCTTCGGTGCGGCGCTGGCGGTGTCGAGCGAGCTCCAGCCGATCGACCAGGGCCCGCAGCACAGCGCCGACCAGGCGTTCGGCGGATCCGTGGCGGCCTGGCAGGCGGCGGCACCGATCGCACAGATGCGGGAGCACGGGCTGGACGGCCACGCCCTCTGGCTGACCGCCGGGTCGTCCGACCGGGAGTTCAGCGAGAACGCACGGGAGCTCGGTGCGGCCGCGCGGGAGGCAGGGGCCCGGGTCGAGGTCGGATCAGCGCCGGGCAGCGGTCACGACTGGAACACCGTGCAGTGGTCGTTCCGGACGTACGTCGGGCCGTTCGCGGATGCGTTGTCCGTGGCGGAACTTCGATCACAAAACTGAATATCGTACATCCGATGTTTGACGTCAGTACCACCCTCGCGCAACGCTGTGGGGACACGTCAGACGAACGGAAGGACGACGACATGGAACACGGGACGACACGGGACACGGGGAAGCAGGTCCTGCTCGGGCTCGCCGTGACGATCGGTCTGGTCCTCGGCGGGACGGCGACAGCGGCGGTCGCCAGCCCGACCGAGGTCCTGGGGCACGGTCCCGAGGCGGGTGGGGTCGTCCTCCCGGACTCCGGCATCGGGACGACGGGCGAGCACCGGACCTCGGGCCAGCAGCGGAGTGACGGCGGGGGCGGGAGCTTCTGGCAGTGGGGCGTCAGCGGCGGGGACGTGTGGTCGAACTACTTCCGTGAGAAGCGGTGCCACGGCGCCACGGCGGTCGGCAAGAAGACGAAGCGCGTCACCGGTGTCGCAGGTGGTCGGTACGCCTACGCGGCGACGCCGAAGAAGCCCAGCGGGAACCAGGCGTACTACCACAACTGCTGATCCGGTCAGGCTCGAGAGGACGGCATGCGATCCCGCGTGCTGCGGCTCGCCTACGCGATCCCGCCGGTGCTCGCCTTCGTGCTCGCCTTCGTCGGACTGGCCGTGACGGACGAGTCCGGCGTGGTCGGCTCGACGTCGTCGGTCACCGTCTCCCTGGACGGCGCGGCGCAGTCGAACCGGGTCATCGCCGGAGCGATCGCCCGCGTCGCCCGAGAACACCACGCGACCGTCGTCCGGATGGTCGCCGACCGCGCTGACCCGATCGGACGCAGGGCGGCACTCGTGACCGATGCTCCGGGGACGATCGGCGAGCAGTGGCTCCGTGACGGCTACCCGGACTTCTCCCGCACGATGTCGTCCCGGGTCCGGCCGATGTCCGACCTCGATCGCGTGGACCCGGCAGGGACGTACGAACTGTTCGGGGACGAGGCCGCCCGGCGCGACCTGGTCCGCGCCTTCGCCTCGGCCGGGTACGGAGCCCGGACCGAGTCGACCCCGCTCCTGGGCCGGCTCGGGATCGGCGCGACGGTCGACGGCGTCCCGGGCCTGGTCGGCGTCCTGGTGCTCGGAGCGACGACCGCGTGCCTGGTCGCGACGGTCGGCTCCCCACGGCGCTGCGCGGTCCGGCGACTGCACGGACACAGCACGGCGCGGATCCTGCGGCAGGAGCTCGGTGCACTGCGGACGAGCGCGACGGTCGCGCTCGTCGGCGCGCCACTCGCCGGCGTCGGCATCTGGATCATGAACGGCGCAGCGCAGTGGCCGGCACTCGTCGCTGCGACCGCGGTGCTCGGCGCCGCGCTGCTCACGCCGGTGGTGCTCGCGCACGCGACGGGCGTCCTCCTCGCCTGCCGACGGCCCCTGGTCGACGCGCTGCGTGGGGCACGGCCGCCGGGCGGTGTCGTCGGCCTCGCCCACGCCGCCCGTCTCGTGGCGACCCTGCTGCTCGTCTCCGCAGTGAGCGGTCTCGTCGGCGCCGAGATCGTGGCGAGGACGTCCGGCACCGAACGGGACCTCCGAGCGGCGGGGACGGCCGTGCAGCTGTGGATCACGCCGGACCCCCGACCGATCGAGTCGCAGGCGTACTGGGACCGGCTCGGCCGGTTCGCCGGTGGGGCGCTGCAGGACCACGACGCTCTGCTCAGCGCGGTCAAGGAGGTCTCGACCGGTTTGGGCAACGCCGGGGTGCCCGCGCTCTTCGTCGACGCCGAGTACCTCCGGCTCCAGGACGTCCGCGCGGCAGACGGCACCCGCATCCGCGCCGGGTCGAGACCGACCGTCTGGATCCCCGAGCACAGCTGGCTCGATCCGGACGCACTGGTCCGGTCGCTCACCGACTGGGACCTCCGCGATGCGCCCGATGCGGCCCGCAGGGACATCACCGTCGGGCGCCTCGGTACGCCGGAGCTCTGGACCTACCCGGACGGCGGCTCGGTGCGGGGCTGGCTCGACGACGCCGTCCTGGTGGTCGTCCCGACGCCGGCCACGATGTTCTCGGCGGACCAGCTCGGCTCGTGGCTGTCGACCGGCGACGTCGCGTTCCGCGACCGTGCGCGCGCGGAGCGGGCGATCCACGCTGCCGGGGTCGGCTCGGAGATCAGTGCCGTGGTGGACGTCGGACAGGCGGCAGCGGAGACCGCACGCGGTGCCCGACGGACGGTCGTCGCCCAGGCTGCTGCGGTCGTCAGCGCTGCCGTCGTGGCGGTCGTACTCGCCGCGCTCGCCACGTCGGCCCATCGTCGACGGCACGGCCGTGCCCGGTTCGCCAAGACCGTCGCGGGCGTCCACCCCGTCCGTGCCGACGGCGACCTGCTGACCGTCGAGGTCGTGTCGGTCGTCCTCGCAGCACTGGCAGCCGGAGTGGCGTGGTCCCGGCTCCGGCTGGGCGATGCGGGGCAGATCTCGGTGCTGGACCCACTGACGCAGGCCGCGAGCCCGTCGGCCCTGCTCGCGGTCACGGCCGCGGTGGTCGTGTCGATCCTGAGCACGTCCATCGTCCTCGGCACGGCGCGCGAGACCGACCGATCACGAGGAGACGAGGCGCGATGATCGAGGCACGAGGGATCAGCAAGCAGCGGGGCGGTCACACGCTCTGGGAGGACCTCACCTTCTCGGTCGCCGCCGGCGAGGTCGTGGCGCTCACGGGCCCCAGCGGCTGCGGCAAGTCGACGCTGCTCGACTGCGTCGGCCACATCGACCGGGTCGACTCCGGGACGATCAGCATCGGCGGTGTGGACGCGGGACGGAGTGCACGCCGCGCGCGCCTGCTCCGACGGGACCACATCGGCTACCTGTTCCAGGACTTCGGGCTGGTCCACGATGCAACCGTGGGGGCGAACGTCGACCTCGCCCGACCGACCGGACGCGGCCGTCGTCGGGGCCTCTCGACCGCCGCGGCGCTCGAACAGGTCGGACTCGGCGGCCGCTCGACGGCGCGCGCCCATGAGTTGAGCGGCGGCGAGCAACAGCGCGTCGCGCTCGCGAGGCTCCTCGTCAAGCAGCCGTCCGTCATCCTCGCCGACGAGCCGACCAGCGCGCTGGATGCCGACAACGCTGCGCTGGTGCTCGACCGGCTCGAGTCGTTCGCGGCCGCGGGCGCCGCGGTCCTCATCGCGACGCACGCGCCGTCGGTCACACGGCGCGCGGCACGCGTGATCGCCCTCCGGGATGCTCGGGACCATCGAGGCGGACCCTGAGCAGGCCCGCTCCTCGGCGCCGTCCGCCCCTCAGGCGTTGCGGACGAGCCAGGCGAACTGGTCGTCGGTGAGTTCGCGGTCGGTCCACACCTGACCGAGCACGCCGTCCGGAGCAGCGACCGACGCCGACCCCTGCCAGACGAGCGACAGCCCCACCTTCCGCAGCACAGCGGCCGACGCCGGGTTGTTCGTCAGCACCCGGCCGGTCACCGGCGCGCAGGGAGCTGCGCGGTGCGCTTCGGCCACGGCTGCGCGCGCGAGCTCGCCGGCGTACCCGTTCCCCCAGGCCGCGGGAGCCAACCGGTAGCCGAGGTTCCAGACCCCCGCCGTCGTCATGTCGACGCCGCCGACCCCGACGAACGCTCCGTCCGTCGTGCGGACCGTCCACGAACCGAGGCCGTACCGGGCCCGACCGCCGATCTTGCGCTGCACGAGGTCGACCGTCGTCGCACGGTCGGTGTGCCGCCCGGAGGGCAGGTGTCCCCAGGTCCGCGCGTCGGAGAACACCGCGTGCACGTCGTCGATGTCGGCGGGCGTGAGCGGTGTCAGCACCAGGCGATCCGTCCGGATCTCCTGCTGTGGGGTCAGGAGCTGGTGGGCCATGGTCCGATCATCACCCCGACCCCCGACAAGTGGGTGGACACCACGCGACGTCCGCGCGATCCGGCCCCGGACTGCGGCTTCGCGCAGCCCGGGGCCGGACCGGTGACGGGCGTGCAGGCGTCAGTCGAGCAGCAGCGCCGGCTCCTCGAGCACCGAAGCGATGTCGTGCACGAAGCGCGAGGCCACGTCGCCGTCGACGACCCGGTGGTCGAACGAGGCACCGATCGTGGTCACCATGCGCGAGCGGACCTCGCCGTCGACGACCCACGGCTTCGGCTTGATCGTGCCCATCGCGACGATGGCGACCTCGCCCGGGTTGAGGATCGGGGTCCCGGTGTCCATGCCGAAGACACCGATGTTCGTGATCGTCACGGTGCCGTCCGCCATCTGCTGCGGCGTGGTCTTGCCGTCGCGGGCGGTGAGCGTCAGGTCCTCGAGCGCCTTCGCGAGCTCGAACAGGGACATGTCCTGCGCGTCCTTGATGTTCGGCACGATGAGCCCACGCGGGGTCGCCGCGGCGATGCCGAGGTTCACGAAGTGGTGGACGATGATCTCCTGGTCGGTCCAGGTCGAGTTCACCGACCGGTTCCGACGGACGGCCCAGATGACCGCCTTGGCGAAGACGAGCAGCGGCGAGACCTTGACGCCGGCGAACGTCGGCGAGGACTTCAGGCGCTTGACGAACTCCATGGTGCGGGTCGCGTCGACGTCGACGAACAGGGACACGTGCGGCGCCGTGAACTTCGACGTGGTCATCGCCTTCGCGATGGCCTTCCGCACGCCCTTGACCGGGATGGTCTCGCGGCGGACGTCGCCCCATTCGGGCGTCTCGATGTTGCGGAAGACGCCGGCCTGCTTCGCGTGCCGGATGACGTCGTCGCGCGTGACCTCGCCGGCGAGACCCGTCGGCACGACCTCGGTCAGGTCGACGTCCAGGTCCTTCGCGAGCTTCCGGATCGGCGGCTTCGCCAGGACGATGCCCGACACGACGGCCTTGCGCGGTCGGGAGCCCTGCTCGCCGACGGCCTGCGAGATGCTGTCCTCGCCCGGGTCCGAGGCGGCCTCGGCCGCGGCGACGGCGTCCGCACTGGAGGCACGGCTCGCCTCGGCGGCGAGCGCTGCGGCCCGGCGGGCGCCCGGCTTCCGGCGGGACGGGGACGTGGTCGCGGAGCCGTAGCCGACCAGGACGGCGCCGGACGACTCGTCGGAGCCGACGACGGTCGCGTGGTCCGCGACCGGCTGCGACGGAGCCGCGTGTCGCGGCTGCGGAGCAGCAGCTGCCGCTGCGGGCGCGGCCGGTGCCGGCGGGGTCTGCTGCGCGGGGGCCTGCTGCACGGGCGCCGGCGGCGTCTGCGCGACGGGAGCCGGAGCGGCCGCTGCGGCAGGCGGGGTGACGGCGACGTCCGGCGAGGCCGGGACGCTGTCGGCGACGGTGGACGGGCCTCCCGGCTGGGCGGACGTCGACGCGACCTGCACGTCCGAGTCGACCCGGATGATCGGCTTGCCGACCTCGACGGTGTCACCCTCGGAGACGAGCAGCCCGGTGACGGTCCCGGCGAACGGCGACGGCAGCTCGACGAGCGACTTCGCGGTCTCGATCTCGACCAGGACCTGGTCGACGGCGACCTCGTCCCCGATCGCGACGCGCCACTGCACGATCTCGGCCTCGGTCAGGCCTTCGCCCACGTCGGGCAGGGGGAATTCGGCGGCGGGCACTGCGGCTCCTTCGAACGTTCTGGTCGGCTCGGTCAGTATGCGAGGGCGCGGTCGACGGCCTCGAGGACACGGTCCGCGTCCGGCAGGTGGAGGTGTTCGAGCTTCGACACCGGGAAGGGGACGTCGAACCCGGAGACCCGGATCGGCGGCGCCTGCATCGTGTAGAAGCACTGCTCCGCGACGGTCGCGGCGATCTCGCTGCCGACGCTGACGAAGCCGGAGGCCTCCTGCGCGATGACCACCCGGCCGGTCTTGCGGACCGAGGTCAGCAGCGGCTCCCAGTCGATCGGCGAGATGGAGCGGAGGTCGATGACCTCGCAGCTGGTGCCCTCGGCCTCGGCGATGTCCGCAGCCTGCATGAGGGTCGCCACCATCGCGCCGTGGCCGACGAGGGTGACCTCGGTGCCGGTCCGGGCGACGCGCGTGGTGTGCATCGGGACGTGGCCGTCGACGAGGTCGACCTCGCCCTTCGGCCAGTAGCGGGACTTCGGCTCAAGGAACACGACCGGGTCCTTCGACGCAATCGCCTCCTGGATCATCCAGTACGCGTCGTTCGGCGTGCTCGGGCTCACCACGCGCAGGCCCGGGGTGTGCGCGAAGTACGCCTCCGGGGACTCCTGGTGGTGCTCCACGGCGCCGATGTGCCCGCCGTAGGGGATGCGGATGACGACCGGCAGCGACATGTGCTGCGGCAGGCGGTTCTGCATCTTGGCGAGCTGCGAGGTGATCTGGTCGAAGCCCGGCCAGACGAAGCCGTCGAACTGGATCTCGACCACCGGACGGTAGCCGCGCAGTGCCAGGCCGATCGCGGTGCCGATGATGCCGGCCTCGGCGAGCGGGGTGTCACGGACGCGCTCGGCACCGAACCGCTCCTGCAGGCCCTCGGTGATGCGGAAGACGCCGCCCAGCTGGCCGATGTCCTCGCCCATGAGCAGGACCTTGTCGTCCGCGGCCATCGCGGCGGCGAGGCCGGCGTTGAGCGCCTTGGCCATCGGCAGGGTCTGCACGGGCTCGCTGGGGACCTCGCCCGCACCGGGGTGGGCGCGGAGCGTGTAGTCGAAGAGCTGCTCGGTCGTGCTCATCAGTGGGAGCCCCCTTCGTACCCGGCCTCGTACTGCTCGAGCCAGGCCTTCTGCGCGGTGGTGACCGGGTGCGGCTCGCGGTACACGTTGTCGAACATGACGTCCACCGACGGCGGGGTCAGGGCCACGGTCGCCCGTCGGACGTCGGCGGCGATGTCCTCGCCCTCCTCGTCGAAGCGCGCGAGCTGCTCGTCGGTGACGCCGCGGCTGCGCAGGTACGCGGCCGAACGGGCGATCGGGTCGCGCTCCACCCACGAAGTGAGCTCGTCGTCGAGGCGGTAGCGGGTCGGGTCGTCGGAGCTCGTGTGCGCACCGATGCGGTAGGTCTCGGCCTCGACGAACGCCGGCCCCTGCCCGGAGCGGGCGTGGTCGGTCGCGACGAGGGACGCCGTGTACGACGCCAGGACGTCGTTGCCGTCGACGCGGACGCTCGGGATCCCGAAGCCGCGCGGGCGGTCGACGAGCGGGGTCGGCGACTGCACCGACACCGGCACCGAGATCGCCCAGTGGTTGTTCTGCAGGAAGAAGACGACGGGGGCCTTCGTCGACGCGGCGAAGACGTACGCCTCGTTCACGTCGCCCTGGCTGGTCGCGCCGTCACCGAAGTAGACGATGGTGCAGGCGTCGCGGTCGGGGTCACCGGTGCCCACGTCGCCGTCGAGCTGCTGACCGAGCGCGTAGCCCGTCGCGTGCAGCGTCTGCGACCCGATCACCAGCGTCGAGATGTGCGTGTTGCCGCGCTCGTCCGGGTCCCAGCCGCCGTGCGTCTGGCCGCGGTACATCGCGATGATCTCCATCGGCTCGACACCGCGGTGCATCGTGACGGCGTGCTCGCGGTACGACGGGAAGACGTGGTCCTGTGCGCGGAGGGCGAAGACGGAGCCGACCTGCGCGGCCTCCTGTCCGTGGCTCGGGACCCAGAGGCCGAGCTGACCGGTGCGCTGGAGGTTGTGGCCCGCGTGGTCGAACCGACGCGTGAGCACCATGCGGCGGTGCATCGCCAGCAGGGTCTCGTCCGGGATCGTCCGCGCGACGGCGGCGTACTCGGCGTTCTCGTCGGTCTCCACGAACCGGCCCTCGGGGTCGAGGATCCGGACGGTGGCCGTCGCGGGGGCCGCGGCGTGGAATGACATGTCGGTCAGCGTAACGCCAGGGCCTACCGGGCCGCCTGGAGGTCCCCCACAAGCGACCCCGCCGTTTCGAGGAGCGTTTCCACAGCCTCGTGCTCCCCGATCGACACCCGGATGCCCTCGTTCCCGAAGGCCCGCACGATGATGCCGGCGGCCTCGAAGCGCTCGGCCGCGTGGGCCGTCAGCTCCCCGGTCGGCAGCCAGACGAAGTTGCCCTGGGCGTCCGGGACGTCCCAGCCCTGGCCGCGCAGCGCGGCGACGATGCGGTCACGGCTCGCCGCGAGCTCGGCGACGCGGTCGAGCAGCTCGGTCTCGCGCTCCAGGCTCGCGAGCGCCGCCGCCTGGCCCTGTGCCGTCACCGACAACGGGATCGCGCAGGCACGGACGGCGTCGAGCACGTACGCCGGACCGAACGCGTACCCGACGCGCAGGCCCGCGAGCCCGTACGCCTTGGAGAACGTGCGGAGGACGACGAGGTTCGGGTACCGCTCGAGCAGCGGCGTGCCACGGACCGCGGTGGGCTCGGTGACGAACTCGGCGTAGGCCTCGTCGAGCACGACGAGCACGGTCGACGGCACGCGCGCCATGAACGTCTCGAACTCAGCGCCCGTGACGACGGGACCGGTCGGGTTGTTGGGCGAGCAGACGATGACCATGCGGGTGCGGTCGGTCACGGCGTCGGCCATGGCGTCGAGGTCGTGGCCGCCGTCCGGGCGGTTCGGCACCTGCACGCTCGTGGCACCGGCGACCGTCACGACACCCGGGTAGGCCTCGAAGGAGCGCCACGCGTAGACGACCTCGTCGCCGGGGCCGCTCGTCGCCCGGGCCAGCTCGTGCAGGATCGCGACGCTGCCGGGCGCGACGTGGACCTCGTCGACGGTGAGTCCGGCGCGGTTCGCGAGCACGGCGCGGACGGCCAGGGCGGTGGCGTCCGGGTAGCGGTTGTAGGCCGTCTGCGCCTGCACGGCCTCGACGACGCCCGGCAGCGGCGGGAACGGGTTCTCGTTGCTCGACAGCTTGAAGGCGTCGGGCGCTGCCTGACGCCCCTGCTTGTACGCGGGGAGGACGGCCACCTCGGGCCGGATGTGCACGCGCTCGTCAGTCACGCGCTCAGGCTACCGGGGACCGTCCGGGGCGCGACGGGCATCATGAGGGCATGCGATTCCTCGTCCGCCTCGTCGTCAACGCCGTCGCGCTCTGGCTCACCACGCTCATCGTGAGCGGCGTCACCGTCACCCCGTTCGGCGACGGGGACACCACCGCCGTGGTGCTCACGTTCCTGCTCGTGGCGTTCGTGTTCGGGCTCGTGAACGCGGTCATCGGCACGATCATCCGGATCGTCGCGTTCCCGCTCTACGTCCTGACGCTCGGCCTGATCTCACTGATCGTGAACGCCGTGCTGCTGCTCATCGTCGCCGGGATCTCGGACGCGATCGGCTTCGGGCTCGAGGTCGAGTCCTTCGGCTGGGGCATCGTCGGTGCCTTCGTGCTCGCGGTGTTCTCGTGGCTGATCGGGCTGTTCGTGCGGCCGGTGCTGAACCGCCCGCGTCCGTGACCGCGGGCGGTACCGGGCCGGCCACCGGCGCGACGGACGCCGGCGACGACGTGCCGGCCGCACGCGCGACGGATGCGGGCCGCACCGAGCCGGCCGCCCGCGCGACGCGTGCCGACGGCGAGGGCCGCGCCGTGCCTCCCGGTCGGACCGCCGTCGCGGACGTCACGTCCGTGCGCCATGATGTGCACATGAGCCCGGACGCCGACGCCCCGTTCCGCGTCTCGTTCGTCTGCAGCGGCAACATCTGCCGCTCCCCCATGGCCGGCATCGTCTTCGCACAGGTCGCCGCCGACGCCGGCATGGCCGACCGCTTCGTCGTCGAGTCGGCGGGCACCGGTGACTGGCACGTCGGCGAGCCCGCGGACGAGCGCACGATCGCGGCACTCGCAGCGCGCGGATACGATGGCAGCAGGCATCGCGCCCGCCAGTTCGACCCGGACCGGTTCCCGGACCTCGACCTGGTGGTCGCACTCGACCGCTCCCACGAACGCGTCCTGCGCTCGTGGGCACCGACCATGGACGACGCCGCCAAGGTGACGCTCCTGCTGCGGTACGACGACGCCTGGCCCCAGCAGGCCGACGTGCCGGACCCGTACTACGCGGACCGGCACGAGTTCGACCGAGTGCTCTCGACCGTCGAGCGTGCCTGCCGGGCGCTCTTCCGCCAACTCGAACCGGCAGTCCGTCAGGGAGCCCCATGACCCCCCTTCCCCCGCAGCCGATCAGCCCGCTCGACGGGCGGTACTACCCGGTCGTGCACACGGTGGGCGAGCACCTCTCCGAGGCCGGCCTCAACCGCGCACGCATCGTGGTCGAGGTCGAGTGGCTCATCTTCCTGACCGACCACGCGATGTTCACCACCTCGCCGCTGAGCATCGACGACAAGGCAGCGCTGCGCCGGGTCGTCGAGACCTTCGGCCACGACCAGATCGCGGAGCTCGCCGAGATCGAGGCCACGACGCGGCACGACGTCAAGGCCGTCGAGTACTTCGTCCGTCGCCGCCTGTCCGAGCTCGGGCTCGACGCCATCGCCGAGCTGACGCACTTCGCCTGCACCAGCGAGGACGTCAACAACCTGTCGTACGCACTGACGGTGCGGGACACCGTCGACCAGGTGTGGCTGCCCGCCTACCGCTCGGTCCTGGCGACGCTCCGCACCACGGCGGAGCAGCTCCGCGCCGTGCCGATGCTCTCGCACACGCACGGGCAGCCCGCGACGCCGACGACCCTCGGCAAGGAGCTCGCGGTGGTCGTCTACCGCCTCGAGCGCGTCCTGACGCAGATCGAGCACGGCGAGTACCTCGGTAAGTTCTCCGGCGCCACCGGGACCTTCTCGGCGCACCTCGCCGCCGACCCCGAGGCCGACTGGCCCGCGCTGTCGAAGGAGTTCGTCGAGGGCCTCGGCCTGACGTGGAACCCGCTGACGACGCAGATCGAGTCGCACGACTGGCAGGCCGAGCTGTACGACCGGGTGCGCCACGCGAACCGGATCCTGCACAACCTGGCGACCGACGTGTGGACCTACATCTCGATGGGCTACTTCACGCAGATCCCGGTGGCCGGTGCCACGGGGTCGTCGACGATGCCGCACAAGATCAACCCGATCCGGTTCGAGAACGCCGAGGCGAACCTCGAGATCTCGTCGGCGCTGTTCTCGACGCTGTCTGAGACCCTCGTGACGAGCCGCCTGCAGCGCGACCTGACCGACTCGACCACGCAGCGGAACATCGGCGTCGCGTTCGGGCACTCGCTGCTCGCGCTCGACAACCTGCGTCGCGGGCTCGGCGAGATCGCGGTGAACGAGACCCGGCTGGCCGAGGACCTCGACCACAACTGGGAGGTGCTCGGCGAGGCGATCCAGACGGTCATCCGCGCCGAGGTCACCGCCGGGCAGTCGAACATCGAGGACCCCTACGCGATGCTCAAGGAGCTCACGCGGGGCAAGCGCATCGGCCAGGACGAGCTCGTCGCGTTCGTGAACGGCCTCGACATCTCGTCGGGTGCCAAGGCACGACTGACGAACCTCACGCCCGGCACCTACACGGGCCTGGCCGACGAGCTCGTCGACCGCCTGGACGTCTAGTCCGACCCCTTCCGCAACACGCAACGACGGCGGCTCCTCGCAGCGGTACACCCCTGCGAGCGGCCGCCGTCGTTGCGTTCCGCGAGACCGCGAGCGGGCGCAGCGGACGGGAGGCGCGGGGCGGCCCCGCCGCGCACGTCACCACCTCAGGTGGTGACGGCCCGTGCCTCGGCGACCAACGCCTCCAGGACGGTGCGGACCGCGGGACGGACCGCGCGGTCCGGACGGGTGAGCGCCTCGATCCTCCGGCCCGCCCGCACGTCGGCGAGCGTCGCCAACCGGAACCGTCCCGCCGCACGCGTGCCCGACGTGTACCGGGGCACGAGCGCGATGCCGTGCCCCGCGGCCACCAGGTTCTCGATGACGGGCAGGTGGATCGTGCGGAACGCCACCGACGGCGGGGTGTCGGACGCCGCGGCCATCGCGATCAGCACGCGGTCGATCGGGTAGTCCTCGGGCACGCCGATCCAGGTCTCGTCGACGACGTCCTCGATGCCGACGCGCTCCCGGTCGGCGAGCGGGTGGTCGAGCGGCAGGGCGACGTCGAGCGGTTCCCGGAGCAGCGCGACCGTCTCGACGGCGCCGTCGAGGCGGCGGGCACCGTCCGGGCGGTGCCCGATGACGACGTCGTGGTCGGCGGTGAGCGGCGCGAACTCCCCCTCGCTGACGTCGACGTCCGAGAGCTCGAGGACGATGCCCGGGTGCTCGCGCATGCGCGTGAGGAGCCCCGGCAGCAGCAGCTCGGCCGCCGAGGGGAACACCGCGAGGTCGACCGTCCCGCTCACCCCCGCGAGGTGCTCCGACCACGCCGACTCCACCGTGGCGAGCGCGGTCGCGACACCGGTGGCCATGTCGGCGAGTGCCCGGCCGTCCGCGGTGAGGCGCACGCCGCGTCCGACGCGCTCGACCAGGGGTACGCCGGCCTGGCGCTGCAGCGTGCGGAGCTGTTGCGACACCGCGCTCGGGGTGCGGTGCGTGGCTGCTGCGACCGCGGTGACGCTCCCCCGTTCCGCGAGCTCGCGGAGGACCGGCAGCAGGGCGATGTCGAAGCCGACCATGCAGGGACCCTACAACGATGCTGTCACACCGTGCGCTGGTGCTACCGCTTCTCGTGCGGGACGATCGATCCGTGCTCTTCCGCGACCGCATCCTGGCCCTCGTCGTCGCCGTGGCGTGGGGTCTGAACTTCCCGGCGACCGCGATCGCCCTCGACCACTGGCCCCCGTTCCTGCTCGCCGCCGTCCGGTTCAGCCTGCTGGCCGTCCCGACGATCCTGTTCGTCCCGCGGCCGAGGGTCCCGTTCCGGTGGATCGTGCTCGTCGGTGCGACGCTCGGCGTCCTGCAGTTCGCGTTCCTGTACCTCGGCATGGCGGCCGGGATGCCGACCGGGCTCGCGTCGCTGGTGATCCAGGCATCCGCGCCGTTCACGGTCGTGCTCGCCGGGGTCCTGCTGCGTGAGAAGCTCACCGCCCGTCAGGTCGTCGGGGTGTCCGTCGCGGTCGCGGCCCTCGGCGTCATCGCGGTGCACCGGGCGCAGACCGCGGCGCTGCTGCCGGTCGTGCTGGTGCTGTGCGGGGCGCTGGGCTGGGCGCTCGGCAACGTCGCGACGCGGCGGACCGGTCCGGTGAACCCGCTGCACCTGACCCTGTGGTGGGCCGTCGTGCCGCCGGTGCCGATGTTCGCACTGTCGCTGCTCGTCGAGGGGCCGGAGCGGGTCGGTCGGGCGTTCGGCACGGCGTTCACCGCGTCGGCGTTGCCGGCCGGCCTCGGCCTGCTCTACATCGTCGTCGCGGGGAGCCTGGTCGGGTACGGGATCTGGTCGCGCCTGATGGGGAAGTACCCGTCGAGCACCGTCGCACCGTTCTCGATGCTCGTCCCCGTGATCGGGGTGCTCGCCTCGTGGGCGGCGTTCGGCGAGGTGCCGGACGTGGTCGAGGTCCTGGCCGGTGCCGTGGTGGTGGTCGCCGTGCTGTGGTCGTCGCGCACCGCGAGGGTGGTGCCGGCCGCGGCGGTGCCGGCGGTGGCGGTGCCGGTCAGCCCCGGTGCTGCCGGCGCTCGGCGATGATGCCGGCGAGCGCGCCGCGCAGGTGCGGGTACCGGAACTCGTAGCCCGCCTCGAGCAGTCGCGTCGGCACGACCCACCGACTCTTCAGCACGAGCTCGGTCTCCGTGCGGATCGCGAACGATCCGATCTCGAGCATCCACCGCCAGGTCGGCAGCCCGAAGCGCCGTCCGACCGCGTCGCGGATGGTGGCCATCACGGTCCGGTTGTCCGACGGCTCCGGGCTCGAGACGTTGACCGGGCCGTCGATGTCCTCGTGGTCGCGCACGAACCGGATCACCCCGAGGACGTCGTCGATGTGCACCCAGCTGAACCGCTGCCGCCCGTGCGTGTGCCGGTCGTGGTGGTACGTGCCCGCTCGGAGCCGGGCACGCGTCGGGAACCACGCCCCGTCGAACTGCGGCCCGCCGAGACCGGCCCGGGCCAGTCGGAGCAGCGGGACGAGGGCGCTCCCGTCGCCGAACACGATCGCCATCCGGAGCGCGACCCGGCGGGTGTGCGGCAGGTCCGCGCTGAACAGGGCGTCCTCCCACGCCTTCGCGACCGAGACCGAGAAGCCCTCGCCGAGCTCACCCGTGGCCTCGTCCTGGGGTCGGTCGTCCGCGTGCCGGTAGATCGTCGCGGTGGAGGCGTTCACCCACAGCGGCGGCGGGTGCTCGGCGGTCCGGATCGCCTCGGCCAGCTCGAGCGTCGTGTCCACGCGGGAGCGCATGATCTCCGCTCGGTTCCGACGGCCGTAGCGGCAGTTCACGCTCTTGCCCGCCATGTTCACCACGATCGCGGCACCGTCGACGAGCTCACGGATCCGGAGCGTGTTGCCCCACACCGCGTCGCCCGTGCGACCGACCGTGACGACCTCGTACCCCTCGTCGCGGAAGGCACGCTGCAGGTACCGTCCGACGAAGCCGCCCGCTCCCGCGATCACGGCGCGGCCCCTCGGCGCGCGGGTGGTGTCGTCGCTCATGGTGTCCCCTGTCCGGTGTCGGGCTCGATCCGGTAGCGGAAGGCGCCCTCGTACCGGTACAGCGTGCCGATCAGCGGCGCCGAGAGCCGCAGGGACACGCGCTGCACGTCGGCATCGTCATCGAATCGTTCCACGAGCGTGACACGCGGAGCGGCGACGGCCGGGAGGCTCCGGGCACGTCCCAGCACACGGACCGTCACCCGGGTGGAGACCAGGCGCAGGGCGCCCGCGTCCGGCCCGTCCGCGTCGACCTCCGCCCGGAGCAGGGCGCTGACGCGCCCACCGCGACCGAGGTGGTCGACGAGCCCGTGCGGCTCGGCGGTGATCGCGTCCACCATCGTGCGGGGTCCGGTCCGGAAGCGGAAGGTGCGGTGCGCGCGGACGGCGACCCGTGCCTCCCGACCGTCCACGGCGCCGCGGCCGACGTGAGCCGGACGGTTCTCGACCGTGAAGGGGACGTCCCGCTCCCACACGGGGAACACCACGGCGTCCCGGGCCAGGACGGCCAGGAGCGGCCAGATCCAGCGCCGCGGCGTCCCGACGACCGCGAACACGCCCTCGCCGCGGCCGACGTGACCCACCGGGACCGCACCGAAGTACGTGCGCAGTCGTGGGTGCAACCGTGCGAGCACGGCCGACGGTGTCGTCAGCTCGTAGGGCGACCGGGTCACGACGCCGATCCTGGCACGGTGTCGGCCTCGTTCCCTACGATCGAGGCATGGGACACGACCACGCGCACGGGCACGCCGGCGCCTCGGAGCGCGCGCTGCTCGTCGCGTTCTGCATCTCGGCGGGCATCCTGCTCGCCGAGGTCGTCGGGGCGGTCGTCACCGGCTCCCTCGCACTGCTCGTCGACGCCGGGCACATGGTCGTCGACACCGGTGGCCTCGGCATCGGCCTGGTCGCCACCCGGCTCGCGCGCCGCTCGCCCACGGCCCAGCGGACGTGGGGCTACCAGCGTGCTGAGGTGCTGGGCGCCACGGCGCAGGCGGCGATCCTGCTCGCCGTGGGGGTCTTCGTCGTCGTCTCGGCGGTCCAACGACTGTTCGTGCCCGCCGAGATCCACGCCGGCCCGCTGCTCGTGTTCGGTGTGGTCGGGCTCGTCGGCAACCTCGTCGCCTACACGGTGCTCGCGCGGGCCTCGGGCGGCGGCTTCACCTCACGGGCGGCCCGGCTCGAGGTGCTGAACGACACCCTCGGGTCCGTCGCGGTGATCGCCGCCGCCGTCGTCCTCGCGCTCACCGGGTGGGAGCGGGCCGACTCGATCGCCGCGATCCTGATCGGGCTGCTCATCCTGCCGCGGGCCGTCCGGCTGCTCCGCGAGACCGCGAACGTGCTGCTCGAGTCCACACCGCCCGGGCTCGACCTCGACGACGTGCGCGCGCACATCCTCGAGCTCGACCACGTGATCGAGGTGCACGACCTGCACGCGACGCTCGTCGCCACCGGCGTGCCGAACCTGACGGCGCACGTCGTCGTCGACGACCACTGCTTCTCGACCGCGCACGCGCCCCGGATCCTCGACGCGCTGCAGCAGTGCGTCGCGGAGCACTTCGACGTCCCCGTCGAGCACTCGACCTTCCAGCTCGAACCGGTCTCGCACCGGCGGCACGAGCACGAGGTGCACGCGTAGGCACGAGGAGCACGCGTAGGCACGAGGTGCACGCGTCGGGACGGGTCGGCCGGGCCTGCGCACCGGTCCGGTGCGGTCAGCAGCCGCCGTCGTCGGTGGGGAACGCCGTGATCACCCGGTCGGTCGTCTCCGACACGATCACCCGCACGTTCGGCTCCGCCGACGGACGCGAGCCGTCGTCGAAGCGGACCGGCGCGGCGTAGCAGACCTTGCCGTCCCCGGCGTCCTGCGGGTAGCCGGCGGGCGGTGCCTCGAGCACGGACCGGACGGCGGTGAGCATCGCGTCGTCCCAGTCCCGTGAGCCGTGGCCCCGGACGACGTCCTGCCAGTCGGCGGTGTGCCGGACGCGGATGTGCTCGTAGCCCTGGCCGGACGTGCCGCACTGCAGTTCGACCCGTCCGAGCGCGGCGGTCTCGTACCGGGCGACCACGGCCCGGCGGTCGGCGTCGCAGCGGTCGAGCACGTCGCCGCCGGGCAGGTCGGGGCCCGACCGCTCGATGGTGACGGTGCCGTCGCGCGTCGTCCCGTCGGCCGCGGTCGCGCCGGGCGTGACGGTGGACGCTCCGCCGCCGATCACCGGGTCCTCGCCGCTGCGCTGCGCCGTCAGCGCGAAGCCGCCGGCGACCAGGCCGGCCGCGATGACCGCGGCGACGACGGTGACGGCCGGACGTCGGCGCTGCTGGGGCATGCGCTCCAGTATGCCGGGAGACGACCTGCCGAACGGCTGGCCGGGTGGTCGGCTGGTCGCGGCGGACTACGCCGCGCGGGCGGCCAGGCGCAGGCCGGCGACCAGTGCGAGTGCGACGACGAAGGCCACGTACGCGAGCAGCACCGGGAGCGTCGGCACGACGAGGAGCGCGGCGCCGACCGCCACGACGGGCACGGTCAGTCCCGCGTACGCGACGAGGAACGTCGCCGCGAGCACCCCGCCGCGCTGCTCCGGCCCGACGAGCGACCCCGCGCGGGCGATCGCGGCCCGGAAGAGCAGCCCGACACCGGCACCCGCCACGACCCCGCCGCCGATGAAGCCCGCGACCTGCAGGAGCACGGCGGCGACCGCGAGCACGACGAGACCACCGACGAGCAGCACCAGACCGAGCCGGATCTGCCGACGCTGGGACAGCCTGGCGAAGACGATCTGCGACACCGCACTCGCGGCGAAGACCCCGAACGTCGTGGCGCCCGCGGCGAGCCGGTCGGTGACGTGGAACGTGGTGCCGAGGAAGGTCGGGGCCACCGAGGTGAAGAGTCCCTGCACGGCCAGGGCGGCGAAGGCCGCGGCACCGGCAGCCCAGAACACGCCGGCCTGCCCCTCGGGGGCGGCCATCCGCTGCGGTCGGTACGGCACCGGCTGCTCGGGACGGTCGACGGTCTCCGGCGCGGCGAGGACGACGACGAACGCGACCGCCAGGGCGACGACGAAGACGACGTACGGCACGACGAGCGGCTGCCCGACGAACTCCGCGAGCGCGCCCCCGACGAGGGCGCCGAGCGACAGACCGCCGAGGTTCACGGCGCCGGCCGCGACGCTCGCACCCTGGGCGGACGCGGACGAGCCGGTCGCCCGGACCCGCAGTTCACCGAGGTGCGCGGTCGCCGTCGCGGTGAGGAGCCCGACGCCGAGGCCGGTGACGAACCGTGCCACGACGAGGCCTGCGACGTCGGACCACAGCAGGAACAGCACGGCCGCGACGAGCTCGAGGGCGATCGACACCAGGATCAACGGGCGTCGTCCGTGCACGTCGCTGAGGTGTCCCGCCAGGAAGAGCGAGGCGACGACGCCGACACCGTAGGCGGCGAAGACGACCGTGGTCGTGAACGTCGGGAAGCCGTCACGCGCCTGGTAGATCACGTAGAGGGGTGCCGGGACGGTCGCGAACGCCATCACCGCCAGGAACGCGAAGGCCACGGCCCAGAAGCCGAAGCCGTGCCGGCGACGGGAGTGCGTGCGCCGCCCACGCGGAGCGGGGACGGGACGGGAGCCGGTCGTCGGGGCCGGAGCCGCGTCGGTGGTCGAGGTCATGGTCCGATGGTGCCCCGGCGGCGTCATCGAGTCCAACGGGTGGTCTTGATGGACGTCATCGACCTGGTCGATACTCGGACGATGGAGACCCGCCTGCTCGAACAGTTCGTGGCGGTCGCCGCCGAGGGGACCGTGACACGCGCCGCGGAACGCCTGTGGGCCGCCCAGTCGACCGTCTCCGCCGGGATCGCCTCCCTCGAACGCTCGCTCGGGGTGCGGTTGTTCGACCGCACCGGTCGGCGACTCGTGCTGACCGCGGCGGGCGAGGACCTCCTCCCGCACGCCCGCGCGGTGCTCGGTTCCCTCGAGCGGATGCGGGACCTGGCGACCGTCGACGACGCCGACCTCCGCGGCCGGGTACGGCTGGGCATCTTCACGAGCATGGACGTCGTCGACCTGACGGGGGTGCTGCGGCGGTTCCGGCGGCGGCACCCGCTCGTGGCCGTCGAGCTGATGACCTCACCCTCGGGCACCACCGGCCTGGTGCAGGACCTGGTCGCCGGGCGGCTCGACCTGGCGTACACGGGCCTGCCGTCCGTCCCGCCCGGGGTCGTCGTCGAACCGCTGCGTGAGCTGCCCTTCCGCGTCTACACCGCCGCGGACCACCCGCTCGCTGCTCGCCCGTCGGTGTCCCTGGCCGAACTCGCCGGGGAGCCCTTCGTCGACACCGCGCACGGCTTCGGCAACCGCCTGATCCTCGACGCCGCGTTCGAGCGCCTCGGCCTCCGACGCCGGGTCGTGGCGGAGATGAACGACATGCCGGCGGTGATCCGGTTCGCCTCGGCCGGGCTCGGCGTCGGTGTCGTCCCGGACCCGGGCGTCCGGTACGACGGCGCCGTGCTCGAGCTCGAGGACGAGGTCGAGCCGCTCCGCATCGGGCTCGCGATGCGGTCGGACACCGAACCGAACCGCGCCACGCGCACGCTCGCTCGCGACGTCGTGGCCGCACGGGTGGGGTGAGGTCCGGGGGCCGTGTGGGACGTGTCCCACCGGCGGACGGGAGGCGCGGGACGGTCCCGCACCGCGCCTCCCGGCCGTCAGTCCCCCCAGATCTCCCCGACGACGGCGTCCAGCAGGCCGTCGGTCGGGAAGTCGGCCTGGTCGATCTCGACCCAGGTGTCACCGCGCGAGTACCAGGTCCGTGCCTGAGCGGCACCGGTCTCGACGTCCGTCGACGACGCTCGGCAGACGCGGGCGGGGCCCTCGACCGAGCAGACGGTGTCCTGGTCGCCGAAGAAGCTCGACTCCCGGGAAGCGAGCTGCTCGCCGTTCGCGGTCCCGACGGTGAGTGCCAGGCCCGGGCCGGGTCCGTCGCTGCCACCCCAGAGGCAGTACAGCTCGGTGACGACCCCGGATTCGGACACCGACGGAACCACTCCCCCCGGCGACGGGAAGACCTGGATGGCCTCACGCCCGCCGAACAGGCGGTCGTACGCACCCGCCGGAACAGCGCCCCGGCACGACGTGGGGATCGACGCGACAGCCGTCGGGTCCGCTCGGTCGGGCGGCGCGGCACCCGTCGTCGGGACCGGCGTCGGCGTCGCCGTGATCGGCGCGGAGGTCGGGGTGGTGACGGACGGCGCCGGCGCCGGCTCCTGCGTCTGCACCGGGGCCGCCACGGGACGGTCCTGCTGCGACAGCGTGAGCGCCACCGCCCCCGACGCGGTGCCCAGCGCGAGCAGGGCGACCACACCGACGACGATGCCGGTGTGCCCGCGACGCCGCTTCGGACGCGGGGTGGCGCGCTCGAGCACGCCCTGCTTCATCGTGACGAGCATGCGCTGCAGCTCGTCGCCCACGGGAGGTTCAGTGTCCATCGTGCATCACCACCTTCTTGAGTCGTCGACGGTTGCGGGAGACCCGTTGGGTCACGGCGCCCACCGTCAGCCCGAGCGCCTCGGCTGCCTCGGTGTAGGAGCGCCCCTCGAGCAGGCAGAGCTCGCAGATGCGCCGGTCGAGTTCGGGCAGGGCCGCGATCTCGGCACGGACCCAGCGCAGCGTCTCGGCGGCCTCGGTGTGGTCGACCGGTGCCGTGAGCGTCTCCGGCAGCTCGTCGGCACGGTGCCGCGTGCGCTTCCGCCCGGCGTTGCGCGCCAGGTTCCGGCACACGACGAGCAGCCAGGGCAGCAGGCTCTCCGCCGGCAGCTCCAGCGTCTCCGCCCGCTGCCACAGCACCAGGAACGCGTCCTGGACGACCTCCTCGACGTCGTGTCGATCGTCGACGATCGCCCACACGTACCGGGTCATCGTCGCGGCGTAGCGGTCGAAGACCTGCGCCAACGCGGCCTGGTCACCGGCCGCCAGTGCGCGGACGATCGTCTCGTCCGTCGTCGTGGTCGCGTCCATCGCTCACCCCCTTCACCCAGCGGTGTCGGACGGGGTGCCGATCCTGACGACGCGGCCGCGGACCGCTCCGCCCGGGCGTGTCGCCGGGCACGACGGTCGCCGGAGCGGGGTCAGTGGAAGTCGTCGCCCTCGGACCGCTCGCCCGGCGTCCTGTGGCCGCCGAGCATGTCGTTGTCGTCCTGGTCGCTCGACGCCGCGAGCTGGAGCATCGCGAGGACCACCACGACGACGATGAACGCGACACCGAGGAACACCAGGGCGAGTTCGAACTCACGCGTCGAGAAGAGCACGACCGCTCCGGTGAACACCGCGACGACCGCCGAGATCACGAGGAGCTCGGCGGGGCGCAGACGGTCGCGACGGCTGGGGGTGCTCATGCGTGTGGTGCTCCGTCCGGGGCTGCGGCAGGCGCCGTGGTGCCCCACTTGTGCGAGAGTCCGGCGATCACGTGGAAGACCGCCGCGATGGCGAGGTAGGCGCCGAGCAGTCCGACCAGGACGACGGCGGCGTCCAGGGTGCCGGTGACCTGCTCCACGCCCCCGAGCTGCTGGGAGTAGTCCGGCGGTGTCAGCAGGAACGCGACGGCGAGCAGCAGGGTGAGTCCACCGATCGTGGTCCAGTCACGGGCGAACGGCGACCGGCCGCGCGCTCGGAGTCCCTGTGCGAGTTCGAGGGCTCCCGTCAGCACGGCCCACCCGACGACCACCGTGATGAACGCGCCGAGCCCGACGCCGTTGGTCGCCAGGGCGGCGACACCGGCGACGAGGGAGACGACCGCCTGCACGAACGTGGTCGGACGCGAGCGCTCGTCGGAGGGCATGCGGCGCAGGGCGGCCCACCCGAGCACGAGGGCGTCGACGATCACGAACCCGCCGAAGAGCAGCAGGCCGTAGCCGGCGGCGTGGTTGGACGAGAAGGTGATGACGAGGGCCACGACCGCGGCTGGGACGGCCCGGAGGACGGGGATCGGCCAGTACCGCGCGCGCTGGCCGGCGTCGTCCACGGAGTCGGACACGGGACCTCTTTCGGGCATGCGGATCGTGGTCCGAGTCTACCGCCGGCGCCCCGGGCGTCGGACCGGAGCCCGTGCCGACGGGAGCCACCACCGCCGACCGGGGTCCGAGCGCCCCGACCGGCGGTGGCGCGCTCCCCGTCAGTCGGGGTCGTCGGCCGCGCGCCGGCGTCGTGCGACCCACCAGCCGCCGGCCCCGAGCCCGACGGCGGCAGCAGCCAGGGCGGCGAGGAGCCCGAGCCCCTCGGCGCCGGTGTACGCGAGGGCCCCGGCGCCGGCCCCTCCGCCGCCCGTCCGCCCGCCGCGCGCAGCCATCGGAGCGTCCGGCGTCGGCGAAGCGCTCGCGGAGCCGGCCGGCGTCGGGCCGCCCGTGTCGCCGTCGCCCTCGTCACCGCCGTCACCCTCACCGTCGCCGTCGCCGTCGCCGTCGCCGTCGCCGTCGCCGGGCACCGTGACGCCGATCGTGACCTCCGGGGACGGGTCGCCCCCGTCCGGATCGGTGGGCGACGTCGCGGTCGCCACGTTGACGACGTCGGACCCGTCGCCGGTGTAGCCGGGGTCGAGCACCGCCCTGATGCGGAAGGAGCGCGTCCCACCCACCGCCAGGTCCCCCTCGGACCGGCACGTCACGTGCTGTCCCTCGGCCGAACAGTCGTCCTCGGACCCCGTGAAGCGCATCGCCGCCGGCAGGTCGTCGACCACGCCCACGTCGTGCGCGGGGTCCGGACCGCGGTTCTTCGCCGTCACCAGGTACTCGACCTCGTCCCCCGGTGCCACGTCGACGGACGGGGACACCGACTTGTCGGTCTCGAGCTGCGCCTCGAGCGCCGGCGCCGCCTCGATCGGACTCGTCTCGACGGACCGGTTGTCGGACTCGTCGACGTCGGACAGCGACGCCGGAGGCGCGATGGTGGCGGTGCTCTCGAGCGCCCCCGAGGCGTCGTCCGCGACGGTCCCGGACACGGTGACCGTCGCGGCGCCGCCCGGGATCAGGTCGAGCCCGGCGTCCACGTCGCCGGTCCCGCTGGCCGTTCCGCAGGAGGATCCGTCGGTCGCGGTGCAGGTCCACGTCACGTCCCGCAGACCGTCGGGGACGTCGACGTGCAGCGCGCTGGGGTCGGACCGGTTCGGGCCGGCGTCGGACGCGGTCACGGTGTACGAGAACGGCTGCCCGGGCCGACCGGACGCGGGGAGCTCCTGGGTGACGCCGAGGTCGACGGGCTGGGAGACCCGGAGGTCGTCGACCTCGTGGACGTCGGCGAAACTGCCGGTCGCGGCGGAGAAGCCGAGCCGGAGCGTGTCCGGGAGCGGAGCCTGGGCGTCGCCGTGCAGCGGCACGCGGTCGAGGACGGTGCGGAGCAGCCCCCCGTCCTCGAGGCGCACGGTCATGAAGAGTTCCCCCGACGCCCCCGGCACGAGACTGACCCGGACCTTCCGCTTCGTCGGCCCGTCGGTCAGGGTGCCGCCGGGAGCCTGGACCCCGTCGACGTACCGGTAGCCGGTGGTGCCGTCACCCGATCCCCGGACCACGACCGAGTCCGGTCGGCGCCCGAGCCCGGACAGGTTGATCTCCTGCGAGAAGTTGCCGTAGTGGTCGACCGCCACCGCCGCGAAGCCACCCGGCACGCCGGGCAGGTCGCAGGGCCGCCCGCCGCCCTGGGTCTCGCTCGACCGGCAGGCGTACCCGAGCGCTGCGCCGTACGCTCCGACGCCCTGTGGTGCGCTGCCGTCCGCCAGGAAGAGCAGCAGCCCGTCGGCACCCTGGTCGCCCACCGTGTTGTACATGGCGTACGAGAACTCGATGTCGAGTCCGAGGTCCGAGCGGAACGTGTCGTCCGTCGACCACGCTCCGGCCTGGTCCTTCGTCTGGTCCGTGAGCCGCAGCCGCCCGTCGACGACCTGCGCGTCGCCGCTCAGGGTGCCGCCCGCGGCGGAGTCGAAGCCGTTGCGGTAGGGGAACGCGAGGTCGTCCGCCGAGGAGCTGGAGGGCAGGAGCGCCGGCGCCGCCAGGACGGCAAGGGCCACGAGTCCGGCCGTGATCGCACCCCGCGGGCGTCGACACCGTCGGGGGTGTGCGACGCGGTGGGTGGTTGTCGGGATCGAGGTGTCTGTCATGCCCCGATCGTCGCGAGCGGGACCACCCCGTCAGCGGCCGTCGAGCCCTTCTGGGGAGAACAGTCCCGAGACCAGCCGCTGTGCAGGGATGTGCGCAGCCACCCCGGCCGTACCGAACTCACCCGAGCCACACCGTGGTCTCGCCCGGGAGCATCCCCTCGCCCGCGTCGAGCGGCCCGGACGCCAGCACCACCGTGCCCGACGGCATCGGCACCGGGGACGTCCCGAGGTTCGTCACGGACCGCCAGCCCTCGTGCCGGGCGAACGCCACGACGTCGTCACCGGCGTCGAGCCACGTCAGTTCCTCGCCCTGCTGCAGCCGTCGTCGGGCCGCCGTCGCCTGCCGGTAGAGCGACAGCGTCGAAGCTGGGTCGCCGTCCTCGGCCTCGACCGACGAGTCGCCGAAGTCCTCCGGCTGCGGCAGGTGCGGTGCGACGTCGCCGAAGCCGAACGACGGCCCCGTCCGGGTCCAGGGGATCGGGACCCGGCAGCCGTCCCGCCCCTTCACCGTGTGCCCGCTGCGGATCCACTTCGGGTCCTGCAGGCGCTCGTGGGGGATCGCGGGCGCCTCGTGCAGGCCGAGCTCCTCGCCCTGGTACAGGTAGGTGGACCCGGGCAACGCCAGGATCAGCAGCGTCGCCGCACGCGCCCGACGTCCACCGCGCGCACGGTAGAGCTCGGGCTCGGTGCCGTCGGTGAGCAGCCAGGCATCCGTGTCGGTGCCGTCGGGCAGGCCGTAGCGGGTGGCGTGCCGCACGACGTCGTGGTTCGACAGGACCCAGGTCGAGGAAGCGCCGGACTCGGCCGACATGGCGAGGTTCCGCTCGATGATCTCGTGGAAGGCCCGTGCGTCGTACGGCGCCTCGAGCAGGTCGAAGTTGAACGCCTGCCCGAGCTCGGTCGGCCGGGCGTAGAGCACGCGACGCGGTGCCGGCGCCCAGGCCTCGGCGATCGCGGCACGGGGCGGGTCGTACTCGTCGAGCACGGAGCGCCACGTCGCGAAGATCTCGTGCACCTCGTCGCGGTCGTACAGCGGGTCGGAGCCGTCCAGCGGCAGCGCCTTCTCGTTCGAAGGACGGTACGGCGTCGACAGGTCCTTCGCGAGCCCGTGCGCGACGTCGACCCGGAAGCCGTCCACGCCGCGGTCGGACCAGAACCGCAGGGTGTGCTCGAAGTCGGCGCGCACCTCGGGGTTCGACCAGTCGAGGTCGGGCTGTTCGGGCGCGAACAGGTGCAGGTACCACTGGCCGTCCGGCACCCGCGTCCACGCGCTGCCGCCGAAGTTCGACACCCAGTCGCTCGGCGGGAGTTCGCCCGACTCCCCCGCTCCGTCACGGAACACGTAGCGCGCCCGCTCGGGTGACCCCGGCTCTGCGGCGAGCGCCTGGCGGAACCACTCGTGCTGGTCGGAGGTGTGGTTCGGCACGACGTCGACGATGACGCGCACGTCGTGCTCGTGTGCGGCGCGGACGAACGCGTCGAGGTCGTCGAGCGTGCCGAGGCGCGGGTCGACGTCGCGGTAGTCCGCCACGTCGTACCCGCCGTCGGCGAGCGGCGAGGGGGTGAAGGGCGACAACCACACCGCGTCGACGCCGAGCGACGCCAGGTACGGCACACGGCTCGTGATGCCCGCGATGTCCCCCAGGCCGTCCGCGTCGGTGTCGGCGAAGCTCCGCGGGTACACCTGGTAGACGACGGCCTGACGCCACCAGTCCGGGTCGGTGGTGCGCGGGCTGCTGGCGGGCGTCCGGTGGCTGCTCACCCGGCCACCGTACCCAGCGGGACCCGAGTGGTGGTCCGATCGGGAATGGCGCACTCAGCGAGCACATTGGTTGTCCCTGACACCATTCCGTGACCGAACGGTCACGGACAGAAGGGATCCACCATGACGAACGTCCTCGCCCTCGTCGGCAGCCTGCGCGCCGGCTCGATCAACCGGAAGCTCGCCGAGGCTGCCGAGCAGCACGCCCCCGAGGGGATCACCCTCACGACGTTCGACGGCATCGTCGACCTGCCCTTCTACAACGAGGACATCGACGGCGACACCCCGCCGGCCGCCGCCGTCGCCTTCCGCGACGCCGTCGCCGCAGCGGACGCGGTCCTGCTCGTCACCCCCGAGTACAACGGCACGATGCCGGCCGTGCTGAAGAACGCGCTCGACTGGGGCTCGCGGCCCTTCGGCTCGTCGCCGCTGTCCGGCAAGCCGCTCGCGGTGATCGGCTCGGCGTTCGGCCAGTACGGCGGTGTGTGGGCACACGACGACGCCCGCAAGTCGGCGGGGATCGCGGGTGCGAAGGTCCTGGAGGACGTCAAGGTCGCCATCCCGCAGTCGGTGGTCCGGTTCGCGGAGACCCACCCGCGCGAGGACGCCGAGGTCGTCGAGCTCGTGCAGGGCGCGCTCCGCGCCCTGGCCGGTGCGGCGGACGAGCGCGTCGCCGCCTGATCCGCCCGGTCGCCGTCGGGCGACCAGGAGACGGTCTGGAGGCGCGGTGCCGGCTGGCACCGCGCCTCCCCTCCGTCCGGGGCAGCGCCGAGGACTCGTCCACAGCACGCGGATCCGCTAGGCAGGCGAGATACCAGACGGGTTACCCTGAACGGCATGTCGACGCAGGAGATCACGGAGGCGTCGGGGTACTGGTTCCCCGACGACGACGCCACACAGCGCGGCGTCGCCGTGCTGAACGCCCTGCGTCGCTACCGCGCCGCCGAGACCGCGATGCGGCGACGGACCCGCGACTCGATGGGCATGGGCGAGACCGACCTGCTCGCCGTCCGCTACCTGCTGCAGGCACAGCGTGCGGGTCGGATGGTCAAGCCGAAGGACCTGGCCGCCTACCTGAAGATCTCGTCGGCCTCGACGACGATCCTGATCGACCGCCTGGTGAAGTCGGACCACGTCCGCCGCGAGCCGCACCCCACCGACCGTCGCGCACTGGTGATCACCCCCACGACCGAGACCGACGACGAGGTCCGCGCCACCCTCGGGACCATGCACCGGCGGATGATGTCGATCGCCGAGGGGCTGTCCGCCTCCGACGCGCGTGTCGTCGCGACGTTCCTCGAGCGGATGCGCGACGCCGTCGACCAGGTGGACCCCGCGCTCGAGCACTGACCCCGGTGCCGTCCGCGCGTCCGACCACCCCGCGGGGGACGCCAGGGTGCACGCGCACTGGGAACGCCGAGCACGCGACCGCGTAGACCAGAAGGGTCACCGACCGCGAAAGGAGCCGATCATGCACGCATCGGACAAGCTCGCCGCCAACCTCCAGGCCGTCCTGGTGGACCTCGTCGACCTGCACCTGCAGGGCAAGCAGGCCCACTGGAACATCCTCGGACACAACTTCCGCGACCTGCACCTGCAGCTCGACGAGATCGTCGACGCCGCGCGTGAGTTCGCCGACGACACCGCGGAGCGCATGCGCGCCCTCTACGCGATCCCGGACGGCCGCTCGGCCACGGTCGCCGCGGGGACGCACCTCGACGCCTTCCCGGACGGGGAGATCGACACGCACGACGCCATCGACGCGATCACGCTCCGGCTCTACCAGGCCACCGGCACCATGCGCGACGTGCACGACGAGGTCGACGACGAGGACCCGACGACCGCGGACCTGCTCCACGGCTTCATCGAGCGCCTCGAGCAGCTCGCCTGGATGGTCTCGGCCGAGAACCGCGAGCCGCGCACGCCGCTCGCCGCCGCCACGACCCCGGCCGTCGCCGAGGCCTCCGAGCACGAGTAGGGGACGCGACGTGGACCTCGGCATCACCGGCAAGGTCGCGCTCGTCTTCGGTGGCGACTCCGGCATCGGCTGGAACACGGCTCGCATCCTCCTGGCGGAGGGTGCGACCGTGGTCGTCACCGACCTCGACCAGGGACGACTCGACACGAGCGCCGACCAGCTCGAGGCGCCGCACGGCAAGCTCTTCGCCTTCGCCGCGGACGTGACGGAGGCCGAGTCCCTCGCCGCGCTGCACGGCAAGGTGCGCGACGCCGTCGGCGAGATCGACATCCTGGTGCAGTCCTCGGGCATCACCGGTGCGCAGGGCATGTTCCACGAGATCGACGAGCAGGGCTGGCTCGACACCATCGACGTCGACCTGATGGGCCCGGTGCGGATCACGCGGGAGTTCATCGGCGACCTGCGCAAGGGCGGCTGGGGTCGCATCGTCTACCTCGTGTCCGAGGACGCCTCGCAGCCCTACGACGACGAGCTCCCCTACTGTGCCGCGAAGGCCGGCGTCCTGTCGTTCGCGAAGGGCCTGTCGCGGTCCTACGCGTCCGAGGGCCTGCTCGTGAACACCGTGAGCCCGGCCTTCATCCACACCCCGATGACCGACGCCATGATGGACAAGCGCGCGAAGGAGCAGGGGACCTCGTTCGACGAGGCGATCTCCAGCTTCCTCGACGAGCAGCGTCCGTACATGGAGCTCGGCCGCCGCGGGGAGCCCGAGGAGGTCGCGAACGTCGTCGCCTTCCTCTGCTCCGACCTGGCGAGCTTCGTCAACGGGTCGAACTACCGGGTCGACTCCGGCTCGGTCGCCACCATCTAGGAGGACCATGAGCGACTTCCGCTACCTGATCGTCGGAGGCGGGATGGTCGCCGACGCTGCCGCACGCGGGATCCGCGAGATCGACGCCGACGGCTCGATCGGCATCGTCAGCGAGGAGACCGACCGTCCGTACGCCCGTCCGGCCCTGTCGAAGAAGCTCTGGACCGACCCGGACTTCAGCTGGGACGAGAAGGTCGACCTGCACACCGAGGAGACCGGGGCGACGTTCGTGCTCGGGACCGTCGTGACGGCGATCGACCGTGCGGCGGGGACCGTCACGACGGACGACGGCCAGACCCACGGCTACGAGCGCCTGCTGCTCGCGACCGGTGGGAAACCGCGCAGCCTGCCCGGCCTGTCGCCCTCGTCGCGGGTCCTCGACTTCCGCAGCGCGGACGACTACCGCCGACTCCGCGCCCTCGCGGACGCCGGAGCGCACGTCGCCGTCGTCGGCGGCAGCTACATCGGCACCGAGATCGCCGCGGGCATCGTGCAGAACGGCGCCCGGGTGACCCTGGTGACGCCCGACGAGGTCCTCGGCGGGCACATGTTCCCCGACGACCTCGCCCGGGCCTTCCAGCAGCGCTTCGTCGACCACGGCGTCGAGCTCCGCACCGGACGACGGGTCGACCAGGGCACGGAGTCGGAGGGCGGCGTCAGCCTCACGCTCGACGACGGGTCGGTCCTCGAGGCCGACGCGGTCGTGGCCGGACTCGGCATCGAGCCGCAGACGCAGCTCGCCGCCGACGCGGGTCTGACCGTGCGCGACGGCATCGTGGTGTCGTCGACGCTGGTGACGGACGACGAGTCGGTGTTCGCCGCCGGCGACGTCGCCGAGTACCCGGACCGCATCCTGGGCACGCGCCGGGTCGAGCACGTCGACAACGCCAAGCAGCAGGGCCGGCAGGCAGGCCGGAACCTCGCGGACGCGGACGAGACGTACGACCACACGCCGATGTTCTACTCGAACGTCTTCGACACGGGGTACGAGGCCGTCGGCCAGGTGTCCACCGAGCTGCAGATCGTCGAGGACTGGCAGGAGCCGCTCACCACCGGCGTCGTCTACTACCTGGACGACGACGACACGGTCCGCGGGGTCCTGCTCTGGAACGTCTCCGACAAGACGGACGAGGCCCGCGGGGTGCTCGCCGACGCCAACGGGCTCACCCGGGACATGCTGCCGGGCCGCATCACGCCGTGACCCGCGGATCCTGACGCCGACGGCCTGGAGGCGCGGCCCGACCTGACGGGGTCGGGTTGCGCCTCCAGGCCGTCGCCGTGTGCGCGGTGCCCGGGTCAGGACCGGTCGCGCACCTCGGGTGCGACGTCGTCGACCACCTCGCGGCGGTCGTCCGGGTCCACGGGGATGCCGTCGCCGTCGGCCATCGCGACCGCGTGCGCGGACTTCGCCCGCTCCAGCTGCTCGTCGTCGCCCTTCGCCATGCCGAAGAGCTCGATGAAGCGCGACTTCACGACCAGCCAGGCGTCCTTCGGGCCCAGCCGGGCCAGGTCGGACGAGGTCGTGTCGTCGCGCACCCGCTGCAGCGAGCCGACGCCACGGTCGGTGATCCGCCCGTCGACGAGGGCCACCGCGAGGCGGGCCACCGCGTCCGCCTGCGCGTGCATGACGGAGTGGGCGCCGCCGACCACCTCGCGCAGGACCGCGTGCGGGAACACCCGGGCGAGGGACCGCACCCAGTCACGGGGCACCATCGCGTCGTGCTCACCGCGGACGATCAGGGTGCGCGCCCGCACCTCGGCGGCGCGGTCCTCGATCGGGAACGCGATCATCTCCGGCAGCACCTTCCGGAACCAGTGCCAGCCGCAGAGCGCGTAGGCGGTGACCCCGTGCCAGCGGACGGCCGCGGGCTCGTGCAGCGCCGACCGCAGGAAGCGGAGCGCCGAGATCGGGATGCTCCGGGCTCGGCTGTCGACGACCGGACTGATGAGCACGAGGTCGCGGATGTGCGGGTTGCGCGCGGCGACCTCGGTGACGACCTGGGTGCCCATCGAGTGCCCGACGAGCACCGGGTCCTCGAGCCGCAGCTCGCGGATGACCTGCTCGACCGCGTCGGCGTAGCGCTCGATCGACACGGCGCCACGGAAGCGCGGGACCCCGGCGAAGCCGGGCAGGTCGAGGGCGTGCACCGGGCCGTTCTCGTTGAGGTGCGGCGCGAGCCGCTCGTAGTAGGTGGCGGCGATGCCCAGACCGGCGACGAGGACGAACGCACGGTCACCCGGCTGCCCGATCGAGCTCACCCGGACGTAGGTGCCGTCGACGGCGATCCGGTCGACCTCGACCTGCACGTCGGCGTCCTCGGCACGCGCGAGCGCACCGGCCGGGTCGGGTGCGGGCGGCGGCGTCCGGTCGTCCTGGTCGTCCTGTTCGGTCACGGGGCCTCCTGGGATCGGCGACCTCCCACGGTACCCGCCGTTCAGCCGCCGAACGCGGAAGCGGGCGCGCCGTGCACCCGGGTGGGGACCGCGAACACCGCCCCGGAGTGCGGGTACTGCTCGAGCTGTTCCTCGGTGCTGTTCTCGCGCGCCGTGGCGACGAAGAGCATCGACGCGTCCGGTCCGCCGAAGGCCACGGAGGTCACGTTCGGCGCGGGCACCTCGACGGTCTCGAGGTGTCGGCCCTCGGCGTCCCAGCGCTCCACCCGGCCGGCGCCGTAGACCGCCGTCCAGAAGCAGCCCTCGTCGTCGCGGACCAGCCCGTCGTGTGCGGCGCCGCTGACGAAGGGCTCGAGTTCGCCGAGCACGCCGTCGGGGCCGTACGAGCCGCGGTAGATCGTCGAGGTGCTCGTGTCCGTGACGTACATCACGCTGCCGTCCGCCGACCACTCGATGCCGTTGGTCACGCCGAAGCCCCCGCGGAGCACGCGCGTCGTACCGTCGGGCTCGACCGAGTACAGCGCTCCGGCCGGGTCCTGGTCGGAGAGGTCCATGCTGCCGACGAGGAACCGACCGAAGGGGTCGCACTTGCCCTCGTTGAACCGCATCTCGGCGGTCGCGTGCTGCACCCGCACCAGCTCGCGCTCGACGACGCCGCGCTCGTCGGTGAGCACGACCGTGTCGCCCAGGGCCGCGACGAACCCGCCGGCGGCGCGTGGCTGGAAGCTCGCCAGGGGCGGCGGCAGTGCGACGCTCGACTCCACCGTGCCGTCCGCGCGGGCGGTGGTGAGCAGGCCCAGGGTGATGTCGGTCCAGCGGAGCCGCTCGGCGGTCGGGTCCCAGACGATGCTCTCGGCGAGGACCGCCTGCTCGTCGCAGAAGACGGTCACGGGCCCGGTCACGGCGTCGGTGTGCATGCGTCCCGTCTACCGGGGCCGGCGTGCACGACCTGCCAGCGAGATTCGGCGGACTCGGTCGGACCGCGCGGACCGGAGACCGCCCGAGACACCGGCGTCGGACGGAGACGCCTTCATCCCGGCGAGACGCCGTCGGATCCGGCGGCGCCTCGACGACTCGGGTGCGTCCGGTACCGACGCCGGCGTCTCACAGCGGTCCACACGGACCGACGCCGGCGTCTCGCGCGAACCGCACCGACCGACGCGGGCTCGGGTCAGAGGCGCGCGAACCGGGCGCGGAAGAAGCTGTAGACGCCGTACGCCAGGAACCCGATGCCGACCGCGACGAGCACCACCGATCCGGCGGGGAGGTCGCGCAGCGCGTCGAACGCCCCGTCGAGCCCCGTCGCCTGGTCCGGGTCGCTCCGGACGCCGGCGACGACGATCAGCACCCCGACGACCGCGACGGCGATCCCCTTGCCGACGTACCCGACGGTCCCGAGCACGGTCACGGCACGGTCGAGGGGCTGCCGCGGCCGGACGAGCTGCTTCCAGAAGGAGCGACGGCACCCCTGCACGACCAGGGCCGCACCGATCGCGATCGCCACCGCACCGACGGCGATCAGCAGGAACACCCCGCCGGGCGTCGCGAGGGCCTCTGCCGCCGCGCTCCGGGTCGACCCGCTGGAGCTCGTGCCGGCCCCGAGCGCGAACGACCCGGCCGAGTACGAGACGACGCCGTAGACGACCGCCTTGCCGAGGTCCTTCGCCCGTGCCGCCCACCCGCGGGCGCTGTCGGACCGACCGCCGACGACCGCCTCGAGCAGGAGCCGCAGGGCCAGCGCCGCGGTGCCGACGGCGACGACCCAGAGCAGGGCCACGCCTCCGGGGACCTCGGCGAGCTGCCGCAGCGCTCCGGACTGGTCCGTCTCGCTGCCCCCGGACGCGTTCCCGAACCCGAGGAGCACGACGAGGTACCCGATCAGCAGGTGCACCACACCGCTGCCGACGTACCCGGCCCGCGCCGTCAGCTCGAACCACCTGCTGTCGGCGACACGCTTCGCCTGTCGTCCGGTCTCGCGTGCTGCTCGTTCCGCCTGGTCGCTCATCCCTTCGAGCGTGCCCGACGCACGGACCGCTGTCCGCAGCGGGGCGCACCGCGTGTCGGGACGAGCGCCGGACGGGAGGCACGTGGCGGACGGCCACGCGCCTCCCGTCCGGTGTCAGTCGCCCTTGACGTTGACGACCTGCCGCAGCGTGTGCCGGACCGTCACCAGGTCGACGGCATCCGCCATGACCTGGTCGATGGGCTTGTAGGCCGCGGGGATCTCGTCGAGGAACGCGTCCGTGTCGCGGTACTCGATCCCCGCCATCGCCTCGCGCAGCTGCTCGTGGGTGAAGGTCCGCCGGGCAGCGGACCGCGAGAACAGCCGACCGGCGCCGTGCGGCGAGGACTCGAGCGACGGCTTGTCACCGAGCCCCTCGACGACGTAGGAAGCGGTCCCCATCGATCCCGGGATGAGGCCGGGCTGCCCCGCCTTCGCCTGGATGGCACCCTTCCGGGACACCCACACGCTCTTGCCCCAGTGCGTCTCACGCTGGGTGAAGTTGTGGTGGCAGTTGATCCGCTCCTGCTCCTCCACCGGCTGACCGAGCACCTCGGACAGCTGCCGGACGACCCGGTCCATCATCTCCTCGCGGTTGAGGAGCGCGAAGTGCTGCGCCCACCGGAGCTCGGCGATGTAGCGGTCGAACTCCGGGGTGCCCTCGACGAGGTAGGCCAGGTCCGGGTCCGGCAGCTCGATCCACCAGCGCTGCATCATCCGCTTGGCGACGGCGACGTGCCGCTGGGCGATCTTGTTGCCGACGCCGCGCGACCCGGAGTGCAGGAAGAGCCAGACCCGGTCCTGCTCGTCGAGCGAGACCTCGATGAAGTGGTTGCCCGAGCCGAGCGTGCCGAGCTGGTTCCGCCAGCCGCCGTGTGCTCCGGCCGGGTCGAAGCCGGCGGCCTCGGCCATCGCCTCGAGCTCCGCGATCCGCGGCTCGGCGGTGGCGACGACCTTCCGGTTCGACGCCCCGGCGGACAGCGGGACCGCCCGCTCGATCTGCTCGCGGAGGGGCTGCAGGTCGGCGGGCAGGTCCGCGGCAGCGAACTGCGTGCGCACCGCGATCATGCCGCAGCCGATGTCGACGCCGACGGCCGCCGGCATGACGGCGCCGAGGGTCGGGATCACGGAGCCGACGGTGGCACCGAGACCGAGGTGCGCGTCGGGCATCAGCGCGAGGTGCGGGAACACGAACGGCATCCGGGCCGTCGTGCGGGCCTGCTGCTCGGTGTTCTCCTCGAGCATCGAGGCCCAGCTGAGCAATCGGTCGTTGATCTTCTCCACGGTGTTCGTCCTTCGTCGTGACGGTCATCGACGGCCGGGCGGCCGTCGTGGTGACGGCCGGGCGGCCGTCGTGGTGACGGCCGGGCGGCCGTCGTGGTGACGGCCGGGTGGCCGTCGTGGTGACGGTCCGGGGCGGACGGATCCTGCGCCTCCGGCTCGGTGCAGTGCACCTGTGGAGGAACGACGGGAGGGACGCCCCGGGCCGGGTGGGCACGGGACGTCGGGGACGGCGCGTGCCTACGCGGGTTCGCGGAGGGACGGGTTCGCGTACTGCACCGCGGGCAGCACGACGAGCGCATCGAGCTGGCGCTCGAGGCGGCTGCTGTGCTGCTGGGCGTGCATCGCGGTCCCTCCGTGGGTGCCCGGGGCGGGCGGTCCTGCCCGACGGGCAGGAGGACCGACAGTAGTGCGACACGCCCGGGCCGCACAACTCACCCGGGCGTGTCGCGGTTCTCTCGGCCGTTCCTGCACGGTCGGGAGGCACACCACGACCGTCCACAGCGGGGTACGCCCGGCTGATGGTCGCCCCGCCGGGCCGGGCAGGCTGGTGGTATGACCGAACGGACCCGCGACACCCCCGACGCGAACGACAACGAGGAGCGCACCGACGGCTACGTGCCGCTCCGCTCCTACGGAGCCATCGGTGACGGCCGCACGGTCGCGCTCGTCGCACGCGACGGCCGGATCGACTGGCTGCCGATCCCCTCGATGGACTCCCCACCGGTCTTCGCGAGCATCCTCGACGCCGAGCACGGGGGGCACATCGCACTCCGTCCCACCGGCGACGCCAGCGTCGAGCGCGAGTACCTGCCGGGCACGAACGTGCTCGTCACGACGTGGACGACCGACAGCGGGTCCTGCACGGTCACGGACGCGATGGTCACCGGCGTCGCCGGTCGGCTGCCGTGGGCCGAGATCGGCCGCTGCGTACAGGGTGTCTCCGGCACCGTCGAGATGGAGTGGGCGGTCGTCCCCGGCACCCTGCTGAACACGGCGGAGCCGCGACGCATCGACACGGCCAACGGCACGGTGATCGGCATCGACGGCGTGACCATCGGCATCGTGCAGCACGGCTTCGAGCCCGTGCACGACGACGGGCCTCGGTTCTCCGGACGCTTCACCACGAACGAGGGGTCGAAGTCGATCCTGACGATCGTCGGTACCGAGAACGAGCCGATCTTCATGCCCGAGCCGGAGCGCACGCTCGACGCGGTCGACCGGACGATCGAGAACTGGTCGACCTGGTCGGAGACCTTCTCGTACGACGGCCCGTGGGCCGACGCCGTGCAGCGCAGTGCGCTCGCGCTGAAGCTGCTCATCTACTCGCCCACGGGTGCGATCGCGGCGGCGCCGACGACGAGCCTGCCCGAGGACCGCACGGGCGGCAAGAACTGGGACTACCGGTTCGCCTGGGTCCGCGACCTGTCGTACACCGTGCACGCCCTCACCCGCTTCGGGCTCCGCGAGGAGACGCACGCGGCGGTGTCCTGGGTGATGCGGACCATCGCCGAGCACGACGAGACCATGCCGATCTTCTACGACCTGAACGGCGAGAAGACCGACGGCGTCGAGGAGCGCGACGTCCCCGGGTGGAACGGCATCGGTCCGGTGACGATCGGCAACCGTGCGGGCGACCAGCTGCAGCTCGGTGTCTGGGGTGACGTCTTCGAGATCCTCCGTCAGTACGTCAAGGCGGGCAACGTGCTCGACCGCCAGACCGCGAGCGTGCTCGAGCGGCTCGCGGACGACGCCTGCCACCGATGGCCCGAGCAGGACTCCGGTATGTGGGAGCTCCAGGAGGCGCAGCACTACGTGTCGAGCAAGGTCGGGTGCTGGCAGGCGCTCGACGCTGCGGTGGAGCTCCACGACGCCGGCATGATCGACGGACCGCGCGAGAAGTGGATCGAGAACCGCGAGCTCATCGAGCAGTGGGTCGCCGAACACGGGTGGGACGAGGAGCGCGGGTACTACGTGATGTACCCGGGGTCCGACGCGATCGACACCTCGATCCTGCTGCACGCGATGTCGTCGTTCGACCGCGGCCCGCGCATGGCGTCGACCATCCGCGCGATCGAGGAACAGCTGCAGCACGGCCCCCTGGTCTACCGGTACTCCGGCATGGACCAGGAGGAGTCGCCCTTCGTCGCGTGCTCGTTCTGGCTCGCGGCCGCCATGGCGTGCACCGGTCGGGTGGACGATGCCCGTTCCCTGATGGACGACATGGTGGCGCAGGCGAACGACGTCGGCCTGTTCAGCGAGATGCTCAGCGCCGAGGACGGGGCGTTCATGGGCAACATCCCGCAGGGGCTGTCCCACCTCGCGCTCATCCAGGCGGCGCTGACGATCGAGGAGGTCGCCGCCGAGTCGTGAACCGGGCGCGGACCCGGTCGGGCGGGTCGGTGGTGCCCGCCCGACCGCGACGGTCGTACGCTGCTCAGCCCAGGGTGATCGCCACGAGGCCGGCGACCCCGACCAGGTAGAGCACGACCACGACGAACGAGTCGACGCCCATGCCGATGATCCGCCGCCCCGGCCGGAACACCAGGCCGACCGCGTAGACCAGCGTCAGCAGCGCGGCGAGGGCCGTCAGGTACACGTCACTCGCGTTCGCCTGCGGCAGCACCGCCTTGCCGGACAGCACCGTGGCGACCAGGAACAGCACCGGCAGGAACGCGTTGCCGCCGAAGATGTCCGACATCGCGAGGTTGTCGTCGCCTTGCCGGACGGCCTGGATGCCGGTGGAGATCTCCGGCAGGCTCGTGGCGAGGGCCAGCACCGTGGCGCCGAAGAGCACCCCGGACAACCCGATCTGCTCCGACGCCGCATCACCCGCACGTTCGAGGACGACACCGGCGACCAGCGTCGCGAGGGCCGACACCGTGAAGACGACCGCCGCCTTCCGTGTGCTCATCCGCGGTGGGTCCTGCTTCCGTGTCCGGTGTCCCGACGCGTGCGGTGACGCGTCGGGCGCCCGGCCGTCCTGGTGCCACGGCAACCCCTTGCCGGCGCGCTGCACGAGCAGGAGCCCGACGACCCAGATGGCTGCGATGAGCACCACGTCCGGTGTGAGTCGTGCGACCACGAGGTCGGGCGGGAGCTGACTGCCGGCCACGACGACGGCGAGCACCGCGACGACGACGACCGCCTCGAGCACGAGGGTCAGCGACGCAGCACGGTGGGTGAGCGGCCGCACCCCCTTGCCCCGTCGGCCGAAGGCGTCGAGGATCGCGATCACGACGGTCTGCAGGGCGATGCCACCGAGGATGTTGCCGGCAGCGACCTCGATGTTGCCGGACAGGCCCGCGCTGACCGTGATGGCGATCTCGGGCAGGTTCGTCGCGACGGCCAGGACTATGAGCCCGCCGAGCGCGCTCCCGAGGTGCAGTCGGTCGTCGAGGACGTCGGTGGTCTTCGAGAGCTGGATGCCTGCGACCCAGATCACCGCGGCACCGGCCACGAAGATCACGACGAGCATCCAGAGCGGCAGGGATCCCATGCCCTCACCGTGGCCCCCGACGGCCGCGACCGCTCCGAGGTGTGCGCCGAACGGCTCGACGGCGACCGGCCGGACCCGGACGGCCGCTGAGCACACCGTCGGCGGTGCGGCGCATGATGGACGGGCGATGAACGACGTCGATGCACGGATGGACCGGCTGCGGCGAGCCGCCCGGTACCGGTACCAGCAGCTCGTGGACAGCGAGATCGAACGCGGCTCCCTCGACCCGGACGAGGTCCGCGAGGAACGACGCCTGCTCCGGCTGCAGGACGTCGAACGGCACGCTCGTGCCCGCATCGAGGAGGCCGAGCGCCGCGGGGTCTTCGAGGGGAACCCGTACCACGGCAAACCGCTGCCGGGGAACGACGGACGGCACGACCCCGACTGGTGGATCAAGGCGAAGATCGAGCGTGAGGACATCCGCGGCATCGCCCCGCCGGCGCTGGCGCTGCGGACCGAGGACGCCGAGCTCGACGACCACCTCGACGCGCTCACGACCGAGGACGACGTCCGCGCGGTCCTCGTCGACTTCAACGCCCGCGTCAAGGAGGCCCGACGGCAGCTGCTCGGCGGACCGCCGGTCGTCACGCCGATGCGCGACGTCGACGTCGAGGTGGAGCGGTGGCGCGAGCGGCGGGACGCCCGCCGCGCCGCGGACGAGCGGGCGGCCGCCGACCGTGCGGCTGCGGAGCAGGCGGCACGGCCGCGTCGGTGGTGGCGTCGGGCGTGACCTGGGCTGCACGAGGCGCGCACCGTGTCCTCGTCCGCCGTGCCGGACCGCGGCCGGTGTCGCGGCGCTGGGCCGTGCCTCCAGGCCGACCCGATCGACCGCACCCGCCTGCGCTGCCGGCCCGGACGTGCAGAAGGCGCCGCTCCCGTGGTGGGGAGCGGCGCCTTCTCGTGGTGGTGCGGGTGCGGCGGGTGTGCCGCGGGGTGTTACTTGATCTGCGCGGTGATGGTCGCGGTGCCGACGAGCAGCCCGCCCTTGACGGCGTCGGTCTTGAAGGTGCTGTTGAGCAGCTTCGCGGCGTCGTCGGAGACGTGGACGGTGGTGCCGGTCAGGATGGCGTTGTCACCCTCGAGCTGCAGCGGCTTGAGCGTGCCACCGTGCAGCGAGAACAGGTAGGCGTTCGAAGCGGCGACCTCGCCGTTGACGAGGACGTCACCGTAGAGCTTCGACGAGCCCGGGTTCACGACGAAGTTCTCGAGCGTGACCGTGGTGTCGCCGGCCTTGAGGGTCAGACCGGAACCGTTGTGGTCCAGCAGGCCCTGCACGTAGGGGCGGTAGTTGCCGTCCGGGCTCCAGTAGGTGACCGAGCCGGCGGTGATCGGGAACGACACGGAGCCGTCCTCGAGCTTCGCGTCGCCGGAGACGCCCGGGGTCAGCCCGAGGGAGGTGAGGGCGTCGGTGAAGCCCTTGTCGAGTGCGACGGCGGTGTTGCCACCCTTGACCTCGGGGACCGATGCGACCGGGGCCGGGATCTTCGAGGCCTCGGACGAGGACGAGACCGTCTGCACGTTCGGGGTCGCGGCGTTCGCCGTGCTGATGCCGAACGCGGCACCACCGAGGACGAGGGCGCCGGTGGTGGCGAGGGTGATCGAGGTCTTCATGGACTTGCGCATGAGTGGGTTCCTTCCGTTGTCGCGCTCGGCGCGATTCCCTGTGTGCGCGCCGAACACACCCCGAAGAGGGGTGGAGAACCAGCTACTTGCGGCTGGTGAGCGCTCCGGGTGTTTCCCGGCTGATGCAAGGGATTCGGGGCCCTCGCCCGATCGGATTGGACGAAGTTCCTGGGGAACTCCGGCCCCCTGCTCCGTAGCGTGGAGACATGGCCCCCGTACACATCCCGAGCACCGACCGGATCCGGGCGATCGACGCCTGGTGGCGCGCCGCGAACTACCTCACCGTCGGGCAGATCTACCTCCTCGACAACCCGCTGCTCACCCGTCCCATCGACCCGGACGACGTGAAGCCGCGCCTGCTCGGGCACTGGGGCACCTCCCCCGCGCTGAACCTCGTCTACGCGCACTGCAACGCGCTCATCGCCGAGACCGACCGCGACCTCCTCTACGTGTGCGGGCCCGGGCACGGTGGCCCCGCGATGAACGCGAACGCCTGGCTCGAGGGGACCTGGGGCGAGCTGTACCCGGACATCACGCCGGACCCCGAGGGGCTCCGGAAGTTCTTCAAGCAGTTCTCGTTCCCGGGCGGCATCCCGTCCCACGCCGCCCCGGAGACGCCCGGATCCATCCACGAGGGCGGCGAGCTCGGCTACTCGCTCGCGCACGCGTACGGCGCGGCGCTCGACAACCCGGACCTCGTCGTGGCGTGCGTCGTCGGTGACGGCGAGGCCGAGACCGGTCCCCTGTCCGGCTCCTGGCAGGCGCACACCTTCCTCGACCCGGTGTCCGACGGAGCCGTGCTGCCGATCCTCAACCTCAACGGCTGGAAGATCGCGAACCCGACCGTCCTCGCGCGCATCCCCGACGAGGACCTCACCGCGTACTTCCGTGGCCTCGGGTACGAGCCGATCGTCGTCGACTCCGCACGCGTGGACCACGACCCGTTCGCGGTGCACGCGCTGTTCGACGGTGCCCTCCGCCGCGCGCTCGCGAGCATCGACGACATCCAGGCCGCCGCTCGGGCCCAGGCCGAACGGGCCGCAGCCGGACAGCCGGCAGGCGCAGCCGACCTGCGTCCGCGCTGGCCGATGATCGTGCTCCGTACCCCGAAGGGCTGGACCGGCCCGCAGGAGGTCGACGGCGAGCGCGTCGAGGGCACCTTCCGCGCCCACCAGGTCCCGCTGCCGGCCGTGCGCGAGGACGCCGGACACCGCGAGCAGCTCGAGGAGTGGATGCGGAGCTACCGCCCGGACGAGCTGTTCGACGCCGACGGCCAGCCGACCGGGATCCTCACGACCATCCGGCCGCAGGGCGACCTCCGCATGAGCGCCACGCCGCACGCCAACGGCGGGCGCATCCGCACCGCGCTCGACCGTCCGCCGCTCGAGCCGTACGCGGTCCCCGTCGGCGAGGACGCCAGCTCGACCGCGACCCTCGGGCCGTGGCTCGCTGAGCTGACCTCGCGGAACGGGTCGTCCTTCCGCCTGTTCGGTCCCGACGAGACGGTGTCGAACAAGCTCGACGCCGTGTTCGACGTGACCTCCCGGGTGTGGCGTGCCCGTCGCGCGGCCGGTGACGAGCACCTCGGCGCTCGTGGCCGGGTCATCGAGGTCCTGTCGGAGCACCTGCTCGAGGGGATGCTCGAGGGCTACGTGCTCACCGGCCGCCACGGACTGCTCAACACCTACGAGGCGTTCGCGCACATCATCGACTCGATGGTCGGGCAGTACGCGAAGTGGCTCGAGTCGTCGACCGACATCGACTGGCGCGCGCCCGTGTCGAACCTGTCGATCCTGCTGTCGTCGCACGTGTGGCGGCAGGACCACAACGGCTTCTCGCACCAGGACCCGGGCTTCCTCGACGTCGTCGCCTCGAAGCAGCAGGACCTCGTGCGCATCAAGCTCCCGGCGGACGCGAACACCCTGCTCGCCGTGGCAGCGCACGCGTTCGAGACCACGGACCGCATCGAGGTGATCGTCGCCGGGAAGCACCCCGAGCCGGTCTTCCTGTCCCTCGAGGACGCCGTCGCGCACGCGGCTGCCGGGCTCGGCGTCTGGGACTGGGCCGGCACCGAGCAGACGGTCGGACGCGCCGACGTGCTCCTCGCGAGCGCCGGTGACGTGCCGACGGTCGAGGCCGTCGCCGCCGCGGACATCATCCGGAAGCACGCGCCCGAGGTCGGGGTCCGCTTCGTGAACGTCGTGGACCTGTTGTCCCTCGGCGACCCGCGGAAGCACGAGCACCCGGTCAGCGACGAGCGCTACGACGAGGTCTTCTTGCCCGGCACGCCGACGGTGTTCGCCTTCCACGGCTACCCGTCGCTCGTGCACCAGCTGACGTACCGCCGGAACGGCCACGACGACCTGCACGTGCACGGCTTCCTCGAGCAGGGCACCACCACGTCGCCGTTCGACATGCTCATGCTGAACGAGATGGACCGCTTCTCGCTGGCGCACGACGCACTGTCGCGGGTCGACGCCGACGCGCACGCTGACCTGCTCGCGAAGCTCACCGAGGCGCGGGACGCCGCGCGGACCTTCGCCTACTCGAAGGGCGAGGACCACCCGTCGCTGTCGGGCTGGGAGTTCCGAGGGTGGCCGCAGGACGAGCCGACCGACGGCGGGACCGGGGGCGACCCGGGCGCCGGCGAGACGGAGGGCGCGGCACCCGGCAACTGACGTCCCGCGTCTCCTGCACGCTCCTCCTGCACAGCCTGGAGGCGCTGCGAACCGTCCACAGGACCGGTCACGCCCGTCGCGTGGCCGGTCCTGTGCCGTGAGGCTCGGGGCACGGACGTCGGATGGGTGAGCGCGGTGTCACCGACGAACCCGACGACCTGGTCAAGCGACGGCTCGCCAGGGTCGAGCGCGCTGTCGAGATCCTGCTCGCGGACCCGCACTACGGCCCCCTCGTGGAGCCGGAGGGGCGGCTGGAGTTGCTCGAGGACCTCCGGCAGGAGTCGCGGGAGCGCCAGGAGCGGGCACGCGCGCGGGAGCGGCACGATCTCCACGAGGACGCCTCGCTCGCCGGGAGTCGACGTGCCAGGCTGGGCACGTGCAGGACCTCGTCATCTCCGCTCCGGACCAGCCCACGCTGCCGACCACGGCCGGCGGTCGGTTCCCCGTCCGTCGGGTGTACTGCGTCGGTCGCAACTACGCAGCCCACGCCCGGGAGATGGGCCACGACCCTGACCGCGAGCCGCCGTTCTTCTTCACGAAGCCGGCCAGCGCCCTGGTCACAGACGGCGCCGACACCCCCTACCCGCCGGGTACGGACCGTCTCGAGCACGAGGTCGAACTCGTCGTCGCGCTCGGTCGTGGCGGGTCGGACGTCGCCGTGACGGACGCCCTCGACCTGGTGTGGGGCTACGGCGTGGGCATCGACCTGACGCGTCGCGACGTGCAGGCCGAGGCCAAGCGGCTCGGTCGGCCGTGGGACCTGGCGAAGGGCTTCGACGCCTCGGCCCCGGTCGGGACGCTCGTCCCGGCCGCCGGGGTCGACCCGACCACCGGTGCGATCGGCCTCCGCGTGGACGAAGCACTGCGACAGTCGGGCGACCTGGCCGACCAGGTCTGGTCGGTGGCCGAGACGATCGCCGAGCTCTCGCGGTGGGTGACCCTCGCCCCGGGTGACCTGCTGTTCACCGGGACCCCGGACGGCGTCGGGCCGCTGCAGCGCGGCCAGGTCGTCACCGGCTTCGTCGCCGAGGTCGGAACGGTGACGACCCGTATCGTCTGACCTCCGGGCGCGGTCGGACGGTGCGCGACCACGCACCGCTGGGAACGTCCGCAGGCCCGAGGCGTACACCGGTCGGTGACGCCGGGGGATCATCGGCGCCAGACCACGGGACACCGCGAGCGTGCTCGACGCCGAGCGCGCCGGGGACGGGTGCGTGTCCCGACCGAGGAGGTGCGCCGTGCAGGAACACGACCTGCTCGCGACGTCCTGGACCTGGGCGGGCGACGAGCCGATCGCCGACCGGGTCCGAGCCGTCGGGGATGCCGGGTTCTCCGGCCTGTCACTGTCGCTCGACGACCTCCACGAGGTGCGGGCGACGACCGGGTTCACGGCACTGCGACGTGCCCTCGACCGAGCCGGGATCGTCTGGGTGCAGCTCGGCCCCCTCGACCGCTGGTGGAGCCACGGCGGACGCTCGACGGACGACGAGGCCGACCGTGGGGTCGTGCTCGAAGCGGCAGCGACCCTCGGCGCCTGGCAGGTCGTCGTCCGTGCCGACACCGGTGTCCACCCGGTCACGCCAGCGGCGATGACCGCGGACTTCGTCGACCTCGCCGCGCAGGCCGAGAAGGTCGGTGCCCGCCTGGTCCTCGAACCGGAGCCCTGGTCGAACCTGCCCACCGTCGAGCGGGCATCGCGCTTCGTCGCCGCGGCCGGCCACCCGAACGCCGGGCTGCTCCTGGACGCCATGCACACGCTGCGCGGCGGCTCCACACTCGCCTCGATCGCCCAGGGCGTCGCGCCGGAGGTGCTCGCCGCGGTGGAGCTCAGCGACGGCCTGCTGCACACCCCGTCCGGACTCACCCTCGCCGAGGAGTCCCGCAGTGCCCGACACCTGCCGGGATCGGGCGCATGGGACCTGCCCGGGCTCGTCCGCGTGCTCCGGGGGCTCGGACACGAGGAGCCCTGGGGTGTCGAGGTCCGGACGGCCGCGCACCGGGCGATGCCCCTGGCCGACGCGCTCCGGACCGCAGTGGCCGCGACCCGGGCCGTGCTCGACGCCGCGGACGCCGCGGACGAGCCCGCTGCCCCGGCGATGCCGACCACGCCTGCCCCGACCTCCGCCGTCGACTTCGACGCCGCCGCACCTCCGCTCGATCGACCGGCACCCCGGACCGACGCGGGTACAGGCGCACCCGCGTAGCGTCTTGCGCATGACGGATCACGCAGCAGACGACGACCTCCTCCGGCGCTCGCAGGAGTCCATCGACGAGGCCAAGGCGGCAGCCGCCGAGGTCGACCTGCCCGAGCAGGAGGACCTGATCGACGAGGACCTGCCCGCCGCGGACACCGCGAAGCCCGCCGACGGTCCCGCGCCGGCCGCCTGAACGGGCCCGCCGAGGACCACAGGAGACCGTCCGGGAGCCGAGCTCCCGGACGGTCTCCTCGTGTCCGCAGCGGCTCTGCAGGAAGAAATCCGACGAACGGCGTGACGAACCCCGGAGTCGACCCGTCACACCAGTGGGCCCCGGAACCGTGGGGGTTCCGGACGCCCGGGTTCTGGTGATCCCGGGCCGCGGACGCGCCGTGGTCGGCCACCCCTGATCGCCGACCGCGGTGCACCGGCGGCGGTCCGTGCGTCCCCTGATCCGGCGCACGGACCGCCTTCGCCCGCGATCGCCGAGGCCGACCGGTCAGGACTCGCGGACGACGTCCTCGGGCCCCTTGTCCGGCCGCCACCCGCGCCACGACGGCTGTCGGAGCCGACCGTCCGCCGTCCACTCGGCGAACTCGACCTCACCGACCCGACGAGGTGTGACCCAGTGGGCGTCGCGGGCATCCGGGCGAGGGACCTCGACGAACGGCGAGGTCTTCCGCTCCGTCTTCCCGAGGGCCTCCCCGATCTCGTCCAGGTCGCGGTCGCTGAACCCCGTCCCGACCCTGCCGACGTACTCGAGTCCGTCCGGGCCGGGTACGCCCAACAGCAGCGATCCGACGCCACCGGCCCGGCGCCCCCTGCCGGGTCGCCACCCACCGACGACGACCTCCTGCGTGGCGTGGTGCTTGATCTTCACCCAGGCCTCGGAGCGGCGGCCCTCGGCGTACCGCGACGACCGTTTCTTCGCGACGACGCCCTCGAGCCCCCGCTCACGCGACGCCGCCACGGCGTGGTCCAGGTCACCGTCGACCGCCTGGGGCACCTCGATCACACCGCCCGGTTCGACGACGGTCAGGAGCGCCTCGCGCCGGGCGTCGTAGCCGAGCCGGGTCAGGTCGTGTCCGTCGGCCTCGAGCACGTCGAAGAGCAGCAGGCGCACGGGTGTCCGGCGCCGAGCAGCCTCGACGTCACGAGCCCCGGTCAGTCCCATGCGGTCCTGCAGCAGACCGAACGACGGACGCCCGCGCTCGTCCAGCGCCACGACCTCGCCGTCGAAGACCCCGTCGACCCCGGCCCGCTCGCCCAGCTCCTGCAGCTCCGGGTACTGCGCGGTCAGGTCGTTGTCGTTGCGGCTGCGCAGGGTGACCCGTCCGTCGCGCACGGTCGCCAGGGCACGGACGCCGTCCCACTTCATCTCGAAGGCCCAGGCCGCCGGGTCGAGACGCGGCTCCCCCTGCACGGGGCTCGCGAGCATGGCCCGACGCTCGGCGGGCGGCGTCGTCGCGGGCGCGGCACGGCCGATCCGCTGCCGTTCCGCAGTGCTCGGCGTCGGTGTCGGTGTCCGGGAGGCTCGAGCCGCATCCGCCTCGCCACCCCCGTCGGCGAGACGGTCCGGTTGGTCCTTCGTGCGGTGGATGAGCCAGTTCTGCTCGTCGCCGTCCTTCCCGCGGCCCCGCCCTCGGGTGTGCAGGAGCGCCAGCCGACGGACGCCGTTCGTGCGGCCGTGCAGCGTGACGATCACCTCTTCGCCGTCGCGCCACTTCTCGAGCTCGTAGGTGCCGTCGTCCCAGATCGTGACGGTCCCCCCGCCGTACTCGGCCTGCGGGATCGTCCCCTCGAACGAGCCGTACTCGAGCGGGTGGTCCTCGGTCTGCACCGCCAGGTGGTTCTTCCCGGGGTCGGTCGGCTCGCCCTTCGGCAGCGCCCAGCTCACGAGCACACCCTCGTGCTCGAGCCGGAAGTCGTAGTGGTCCCGGGTCGCGTGGTGCTCCTGGATGACGAACGTCGGCGTGCCGTCCTTCCGCACGGTCGGTGCGCCCTCGGGCACCGGCTCCGGCGTCCGCGACGCATCGCGCTTCGCGCGGTAGGCCGCGAGGCGGTCGCGAGCCGGTTGCTCTGCCTCGTTCGCACGCTGGGTCCGGTCGCCGTCCCAGTGGCCGTGGTCGGTCCTGCCCACCGCCAGCGAGGCGGAGGCGACCGGGTGCAGGAGGTCGCCGTGGGCCTCCAGGCGGTCGAGGACCTCCTCGAACTCCAGCTGGGCGAACCCGCGCTCCTCGAGCTCCCGCCAGGTCCGCGGCGCGGCGACGGTCGGCCGGTCACGGCCGCGCAGGGAGTACGGCGCGATCGTCGTCTTGTTGCCGTTGTTCTGCGACCAGTCGACGAAGACCTTGCCCCGTCGCTCGGCGCGGCTCATCGAGGACAGCACCAGGTCGGGCAGGTCCTGCTCCAACGCCCGGGCGAGCTCGTGCGCGACGTCGGACACCTGTGCGGTCGTGGCACGCCCGTCGAGCGCCGCGTACAGATGGATGCCCTTCGAGCCGCTCGTCACCGGGTACGGGTCGAGCCCCATGCCGTGCAGGATCTCGCGTGCGGCGAGCGCCACCTCGACGCACTCCGGCAGCCCGACACCCTCGCCGGGGTCGAGGTCGAGCACGAGCCGGTCCGGACGTTGCTGCGCGCCGCGGGGACCGAACCGCCACTGCGGGACGTGCAGTTCGAGCGCCGCCTGCTGCGCCGTCCAGACGAGCGTCGGCAGGTCGTCGACGATCGGGTACTCGGTGTCGTGCTCCTTGTGCGCGATCGTGTGGCGACGGACCCAGTCGGGCGCCGAGTCGGGCAGGTTCTTCTCGAAGAAGACCCCGCCGTCCACGCCGTTCGCCCAGCGCTTCCGCGTCACGGGGCGGTCCTTGACGTGCGGGATCATCCACGGCGCCACCCGCTCGTAGTAGGCGATGACCTGGCCCTTGGTCGTCCCGGTCGCCGGGTAGAGCACCTTGTCGGTGTTCGTCAGGGCGATCCGACGGTCGCCGACCGTGACGGTGGTCTTCCGGGCGACGGGGCTCACAGCGCGACCCCGGTCGCTCCCGCCACGGTCAGGGTGCTGCCGGACGTGTACGAGGACTCCGGGCCGGCGAGGTGGACGTAGGCGCTGCCGAGCTCGACGGGCTGCGCCGGACGGCCGAAGGGGGTGTCCTGACCGTAGGCGGCGATCTCGTCACCGGGGTAGCTGATCGGCTGCAGCGGCGTCCACACCGGCCCCGGCACGACGCAGTTCGCCCGGATGCCCTTCGCCGCGAGCTGGCGGGCGAGACCGTTCGTGTAGGTGATGATGGCGGACTTCGTGGCGGCGTAGTCGATCATCCGGTCCTGCGGTTGGTACGCCGAGACGGAGCTCGTGGTGACGATCGCGCTGCCGGGCGCCATGTGCGGGACGGCCGCTCGCACCAGCCAGAACATCGAGTAGAGGTTGACCTTGATGGTGCGGTCGAAGTCCTCGGTCGACTGCTCGGTCACGTCCTCGTGCACCTGCTGGTGTCCGGCGACGAGCACGAGCGCGTCGAGGCCGCCGAGCTCGCTGACGGCGTCGCGCACGAGGGTGTCGCAGAACGCCTCGTCGGTCAGGTCGCCCGGCAGCAGCACGGCCCTGCGCCCGAGGTCGCCGACGACGTCGCGCACCTGTTCCAGGTCCTCGCGTTCCTCGGGCAGGGCGTTCAACGCGACGTCGGCCCCTTCCTTCGCCATCGCGATCGCGGCAGCTCGCCCGATGCCGGAGTCCGCCCCGGTCACGAGCACCCGGTACCCGGGCATCCGCCCCGTCCCGAGGTAGGTCGTCTCGCCGTGGTCGGGCGCCGGGTCCATCGCGCTGGCCAGCCCGGACCCCTGCTGGGTCTGCGGCGGGAACGGCGGCCGGGCGTACTGCGAACGCGGGTCCTGCTTGTCGAGCTGGCTCATGGGCCCATGGTGCTCGCCGTGGCGGCACGACGGTTCAGGACCGGGCTGTTCCGTGGACGGGTCGTCCTGACACAGGAGCTGTGCAGGGACCGGCGGCCGTCAGGCCGTCGTCCGCACCGGGGCGGCGAGCAGCTGCTCCGCGCCGACCCGGTCGCCGCGTCCCTGCACGAGGGTGCCGACCCCGAGTACGGCCCAGACGACCGCGACACCCCAGTCGCCTGCGGTCCCCGACGCCGCGAGGATCGCCCACAGCGCGGCCAGCCCGACGAACACGCACCCGCTGGTGCGTCGCTGCCGGGCGTCCGCCAGCCACCGTTGCACCCGCGGACGCCAGACCGCGTCCGGGACCTCGGCGGGGACGCGTCCGTCGTCCACCCACCGTCGCGTCGCGACGACGGCGGCACGACCGCCCCGTCGCGCCCAGGACCAGACCTGCAGCGCGGGGAGCACGACCGCCAGCGCGAGGCCGAGCACGACGACCGCGACCCAGGGGACCGGTCGCGGTTGCAGCGCGAAGAACACCGCCGGTGCGACCGCCCCGCCGACCGTCAGGGCGACGAGCTGCCACCACCCCGACGCGCCGATCCGATCGTCGTCCGTCGTCGCCGTCGCCGCCGCCTCGCTGGCCGTCGTCGTCTCGTGGTCCCCCGTCACGTGCGGCACGATACGCCCTCCGGTGTCATGCGCGGCTGGCGATCCGCCCGGAACTGAGGGCCCGTCGCCGCACTCGCGGGCATCATGTGCCCATGAGGTCGATCTGGAAGGGCTCCATCGCGTTCGGGCTCGTCAACGTGCCCATCAAGGTGTACGCGGCGACCGAGACCCACGACGTCTCCCTGCACCAGGTGCACGACGAGGACAAGGGCCGCATCCGGTACAAGCGCGTGTGCGAGTTCGGCCACGAGGTCGAGTACGCAGACATCCAGCGCGCATACGACGACGGCGACAAGACCGTCGTGCTGACGTCCGACGACTTCAAGCAGCTCCCCGAGGAGCAGTCGCACGAGATCGAGGTGCTCGAGTTCGTGCCCGTCGACCAGGTCGACCCGATGATGTTCGAGAAGTCGTACTACCTCGAGCCGGACTCCCGCTCGCCGAAGGCCTACGTGCTGCTCCGCGAGACGCTGTCGAAGACCGACCGGCTCGCGATCGTGCAGTTCACCCTGCGGCAGAAGACCCGGCTCGGCGTGCTGCGGGTGAACGAGGACGTCATCCTGCTGCAGGGGCTGCTCTGGGGCGACGAGGTCCGGGCTGCTGACTTCGCGGCCCTCGACGCGTCGGTGAAGGTCAGCGCGAACGAGCTGAAGATGTCGTCCTCGCTCGTCGAGAGCATGTCCGCCGACTTCGACCCGGACCGCTACACGGACTCCTACCAGGAGGAACTGCAGCAGCTCATCGACGCGAAGCTCGAGGCCGGCGACGACGTCGACACCGCGGAGACGTTCGGCGAGCGCTCCGAGGACGAGGAGGACGGCGACGGCGGGGACGTCATCGACCTGATGGCGGCCCTGCGGGCCTCGGTGGACAAGAAGCGGTCCGGCCCGTCGGGGTCGTCGCGGTCCTCGTCACGGTCATCATCACGGTCCGGAGGCTCTGGGTCGCGCTCGTCGTCCGGCGCACGGTCGTCGTCCGGTTCCGCTGGTGCGGACCGGGACGCGCAGGCGGAGAAGGCCCCCACGGAGAAGGCACCGGCCGGGAAGGCACCGGCGAAGAAGACCCCCGCGAAGAAGGCCTCCGCAAAGGAGACCTCCACGAAGAAGGCCCCCGCGAAGGAGACCTCCACGAAGAAGGCCCCCGCGAAGAAGGCCCCCGCGAGGAAGCAGGCCAGCTAGCCGTCGCGTCGGGTCCGGCGGAGCGCGAGCGGGATCGAGACCCAGAGCGCAGCCGTGCCGAGGAACACGACCACCCCGCCGATGATCCCGCCGACGTCCCCGATCACGACGTCGAACACGAACAGCACGGTGCCCGAGAAGAGCAGCGCGCTCGCCGCGAGCGCCGCGATGAGCAGCGCGTTGCCGGCACGCACCAGATCGTGCTTCTGGCGCTGCCGGAACACCAGACGGTGCGCGGAGACAGCGGACAGCGCGACGACCGTGATCACCACGGCGAGCGCGACGAGCACGAGGTAGACGACCTCCTCGCTGGTGCTGAGCATCGTGAACCGCTGCTGGAACGGCAACGTCAGCAGGAACCCGGCCAGGATCTGCGTCCCGGTCTGCACGATCCGGAGCTCCTGCTGGATGTCCGACCAGTTCCGGTCCCAGCGCTCGATCGGGGTCTCGTGCCGCCCGCGTTCGGTGTCCTGTGCTGCACCGCTGACGTCGCTCATGCGCCGAACCTACTGCGCCGGACCCACGGTGCCGTCACGAGCCGGAAACACGACTCCGCGAGACTGTCCGCATGACTCCACAAGAGCCAGGGAGCCTGCAGTCGTCATCCGTGACCGCAGGCCCGCCCGTCACCGTGTCCATCACCCGCCTGGTCGAACCCGACCGCATCCCCGACGCCACCGCGTGGGTGCAGTCCGGCGTCAACCTCGCGAACCGCTACCCGGGCTTCCTCGGCTCCGGGTGGGTCCGGTCGCACGCCACCAGTCGGGAGTGGCACATGCTCTACCGGTTCGCCGACCACGAGCAGCTCGCCACGTGGGAGAACTCCGACGACCGGCTCCGCTGGCTCGACCAGGGGCGTGACCTCGTTGTGGAGTCCCGGGTGGAGAAGCGCACCGGCATCGAGGGCTGGTTCGACGCGCCGCAGGACGCCCCCGCGTCGAGCGCCCCGCCCCGGTGGAAGCAGGCCGTGAGCATCTGGCTCGGGTTCTTCCCGGTCAACCTCGCCTTCACCTACCTGGTCGGCTGGCTCGTCCCGGCGTTCGGGCACCTGGCCGTGCTGCCCCGCGTGCTCGTCACGACGCTCGTGCTCACGCCGATCATGACGTTCTGGGTGCTGCCCGTCGTCACGGGACTGATCCGCCCGTGGCTGCTCGCTCCCCCGCGACCCGCCCGGCAGCGCTAGGCCCCGTCCGAGCCCGACCACCTGGCTGGGCCGGGTCTCATCCGAGCACGGAGAGCTGGTCGAGCCGCTCGAGGATCACGCCCTCGCGCAGCGCCCACGGGCAGATCTCGAGCGCCGGCAGGTCGAAGATGTCCAGGCAGGCCTCGGCGACGAGCGCTCCCGGGACGACCTGGTGCGCCCGGCTCGGCGAGACGCCCGGCAGCTCGGCCAGCTGGTCGAGCGACATCGTCAGGAGTGACGGCAGCCGCTCGCGGAGCACCGTACCGTCGAGGGACCGCGGCACGAGCGGTCCCGCGGCCGAGGGCGCGGCGCCGCAGATCCGGGCGATCGACCGGAAGGTCTTCGAGGTCGCCACCGCCCGGTCGGGCCGCCCGGCGCGCAGCAGCAGTCCGGCGTCGCGGGCGATCGCGACGCGGATCTCGTGGCGGATGCGGCGGACGTCGTCCTCCGAGGGCGTGCCCGCGGCGAAGTACCGGCGCGCGAGTCGGGCTGCTCCGATCGGCATCGACCACGCGACGTCGGGGGCCTCGTCGGCACCACCGGCGATCTCCAGGGAGCCACCGCCGATGTCGAACACCGCGAGGCGTCCGGCGGACCACCCGAACCAGCGTCGGACGGCCAGGAAGGTCAGCCGCGCCTCGTCCTCGCCGGACAGCACCGCGAGCTCGACACCGGTCTCCCGCTCGACGTGCGCGAGCACCTCGTCGGAGTTCACGGCGTCGCGGACGGCCGAGGTCGCGAAGCCGAGCATGTCCTCGCAGCCGCGCTCCTCGGCGACGCGGACGGCGTCGGCGACGAAGGTCGTCAGCGCGTCGACCCCGACCGCGGTCACCGCGCCCGACTCGTCGAGGTGCTCGGCGAGCCGGAGGGCCTGCTTGAACGACGACGCCGGCAGGGGCGCGGCTCCGCCGTGGGCGTCCACCACGAGCAGGTGGCCGGTGTTGGACCCGATGTCGAGGACTCCGACGCGCATGCACCAACGCTAGCGGCCGATGTCCCCCGCAGGACGCAACCCCGGCGACACCTCGCAACGGTACAGCGCTGCGAGCAGCCGCCAGGGTTGCGTTTCGCGGAACGGTCGGGACGGGACGGGCGGACGGGAGGCCCGGGCTACGGCCGCAGGAACGACTCCATGTCCGACGTGGTCGGGTAGGAGGCCTGCGCGCCCGGCTTCGTCGCGGCGTACGCGCCGACGCCGACGGCGAAGCGCGCGGCCTCGAGCAGGGTGTCCCCGGCGTCGAGTCGGAGCGCCACCGCCCCCATGAACGCGTCGCCGCAGCCCGTGGTGTCGACGGGCTCGACCCGGACGGCGTCGACGTCGATTGGCGCGGCATCCCCGTCGTGCACCGTGCAGCCCGCGCCGCCCCGGGTCACGATCGAGCGTGCGACGCCGTGGTCCCCGAGCTCGGCGGCCTCGTGCTCGTTGACCAGCAGCACGTCGGTCAGGTCGAGGAGCTCCTGCGGCACGGCGCCGAACGGCGACAGGTTCGTGAGCACCGTCGCTCCGGCGGCACGACCGGCCCGCGCGGCGGCGAGCACGACGTCGATCGAGACCTCGAGGCAGAGACCGAGCACCCCGGCGCCGTCGAGGGCGTCGGCGGGTACGTCGTCCGGGGTCAGCGTGGCGTTCGCGCCGCCCGAGATCACGATGGTGTTCTCCCCCGCGGCGTCGACCGTGATGACGGCCGTCCCGGTGGCGACGCCCTGCCGGACCGCCACGTGCGTGGTGTCCACGCCGGCCGATGCGACGGACTCGCGCAGCAGTGTGCCGTTCCCGTCGTCGCCGACCGCACCGATCATGCGGACGGTGCCCCCGAGCCTCCCGGCTGCCACCGCCTGGTTGGCGGACTTGCCACCGGGCAGGATCGCGAGGTCGGACCCCTGCAGGGTCTCCCCGGGCTTCGGGAAGCGCTCGGTGCGGACCACCAGGTCCGCGTTGAGGCTGCCCACGACGACGATGCCGCTCATGCGGTGGCTCCTGTCTCGGCCGAGGCCGGGCGCGGGATGAGGAAGGACGTGGCGAGTGCCGCGCAGGTGATCGCGGCACCGAGGAGCATGCCACCGGAGTAGCCGGCGGTGCCCGCTGACCCGCCGGTGCCGAGTGCGATCTGCAGCGCCGGGAGGACCGCGAAGCTGATGCCCGCACCGAGGTTGAACGCGCCCGCGTTGAGGCCCGGCAGGAAGCCGGGGTTCGAGTCCGGCGAGAGCACGATGCCGAGCCCGTTCAGCACGATGTTCGCGATGCCCGCGTAGGTGATGCCGATGAGCACGGTGGCGGCGACGAGCACGGGCAGCGAGTGGACGCCGACGAACGCCATGACGAGCGTCGCGACGATGCTGCCGACGAGGCCGACGCGGAGCACGGCGCGGTAGCCGAGCGTCGGTGCGAGGCGGCCGGAGAAGGGTCCGACGACCCAGCCCACCAGCGCGTACGGCACGAGGAACGCGAGCGATGCGACGTCCGCCTCCATGCCGAAGCCGACCTCGTCGTTCTGGGCCAGGCTCGTGACCAGCCCGTTCACGACGGCGAAGACCCCCGTCATGGTGAGCAGCGTCGTCACGAGGAGCGCCCAGGTCCCGCGACGCCGCAGGTACCGGGTCTCGACGAGCGGCTCGCGGACCCGCGACTCGACCGCCCAGAAGACCGCGAACGCGACCAGGGCGACGACGATCCCGCCGACGACGAGCGCCCGGTCGGCCTGGGCGAGCTTGCCGGCCTCGTTGAAGGCCGTGAGCAGTGCGCCGACGCTGACGACGAGCGGGAGCACGCCCCACCAGTCCATCCGGGTGCCGGCGGACGGCTTCGACTCGACGCCCCACACCGCCACCATGAGCGCGGCGAGGACCGTGACGACCGCGATCACCCAGAAGATGCCGCGGAAGCCGAAGGGGGTGGCGATCCAGCCGCCGGCCAGCGCGTCGACACCGGCGATGCCACCGTTCACGGCGGTGAGCAGGCCGAGGGCTGCGCCGTAGCGCTTGGGGTCGGCGATCTCGTTGCGCAGGATGAGCAGGCCGATCGGGACGACCGGCCCGGTGACGCCCTGGATCATGCGGCCGGCGAAGAGCATCGGCACGTTCACGGCGAGGGCGGCGACCACGCTGCCGACGAGCATCACGAGGAGCATGCCGAGCAGGACCCGCTTGCGGCCGACGATGTCGGACAGCCGGGGCAGGAACAGTGAGAACAGGGCGGCGATCGTGAAGAACAGCGTCTGCGAGAGCCCGATGGTCGCGTCGTCGGTGCGGAGTTCGTCCGCCATCGTCGCGAGCGCCGGGCTGAGCATGCTCGCGTTGAGCTGGAACGCGACGCACGCGGCGAGCAGGGCGGCGGTGAGGGCGCCGATCGACTTCGTCGTCGAGGTGGTGGTCACGGTGCTCAGGCCTCCGGGGTGACGGTGGTGTCGGCGGACTCGACGGCCCGGGCTGCGGCGCGCGGGGACCACCCGGTGTCGGGCGTCTCGCCGATCCGCTCGAGGGCGTCGACGACCAGGTCCCAGAAGCGCCCGTGGTCGAGCTCCATCGCCGCGGACGTGCGGCAGTCCTCGGGCGCGGGACCGCGGAGGTCGGCGACGGTCATGCCGAGCGTGTGGGTGCCCGTCGTCTCGATCGCGATCGGCATCCGCACCGCGCGGACGATCGTCGGGTCGATGACGTACGCGACGGCGCAGGGGTCGTGCACGGGCGGGGCGTCGAACCCCTGGGCGTCCTCGTAGGCCTTGCCGAAGAACTCGAGCAGCTCGCCGACGAACGCTGCGGGCCCGGTGCCGACGGCGGCGATGCGCGCGGCCACCTCGGGGGTGGCGAGTGCCTGGTGGGTCAGGTCGAGCCCGACCATGACGACGTCCCACCCGGCGCGGAACACGATGTCCGCTGCCTCGGGGTCGATGACGATGTTGAACTCGGCGACCGGGCTCCAGTTGCCGACGTGCACGCCGCCGCCCATCAGGACGACCTGCTTGACGCGCTCGACGATGCGCGGTTCCTTGCGGACGGCGAGGGCGATGTTCGTCAGGCCGGCGGTCGGGACGATCGTCACGGTGCCGGGCTCGTGCGCCATCACGGTGTCGATGATGAGGTCGACCGCGTGCCGCTCGTCCAGGCCGAACGACGGCTCGGGGAGCATCGGCCCGTCCAGGCCGCTCTCGCCGTGGATCTCCGGGGCGACCTCGATCTCGCGCAGCAGCGGCCGGTCGGCGCCCGCAGCGAACGGCACGCCCGTGATGCCGGCGATGCGCGCCACGGCGAGGGCGTTGCGGGTGACCTTCGGCAGGGTCTGGTTGCCGACGACGGTGGTGACGGCGAGGAGCTCGATCGTCGGGTTGCCGTGTGCCAGCAGGATGGCGACGGCGTCGTCGTGGCCGGGGTCGCAGTCGAGGATGATCTTCTGCGTCGTTGCATCGGGCACCTTGGGCGCTCCACTTCGTCGGGGATCGGCGTCGGCGGGCCGCTCGCAGCCCGTCGTGTCCGGCAGCGCCGGACGGAGGTGTGTGCTCGACGCGGTGGGGTCCGCACTGTGGAGGAACCAACTCCAGCGCGGCGCGTCAAGCGTTTGACATTCGAACACGTCAAACGCTTGACGTCAACTCCGAGCGATCCTCGTCCGACCGCCTGCCCTCGTCGGTCGGTAGGCTCGTCGGGTGCCCTCCCCCGCCGCTCACGGCCGTCGCGTGACCGCGGCGATGGTGGCCGAACGCGCGGGGACGAGCATCGCGACGGTCTCCCTGGTCGTCAACGGCAAGGAGCGCGGGCGGGTGTCCCCGCCGATCGCGGAGCGGGTGCGCGACGCGGTGGATGCCCTCGGGTACGTCGTCGACCACGCGGCGAGCACCCTCGCCCGCGGCACCGGCGACCTGGTCGTGCTCATCGCACCCGACCTGTCGAACCCGTTCTTCGCCGAGGTGATCCGCGGCGTGCGCGACACGCTCGGCGACCGGTACCAGCTCGTGCTCTCGGTCACCGAGCGCGGCGCACAGCCCACCGCCGCCGACCTCCGGCGCTTCGAGCGGCTGCGGCCGGCGGGGATCCTGGTCGACGCCCCGGCAGCCGGCGAGTCGATGGACGCGAGCGTGCCCGTCGTGCTGCTCGACGCCCCCGACGCCGCCGAGGGCACCACCGCCGTCGACTACGACCTCGCTCCGGGCATCGACGCGCTCGTCGCCCACCTGCGGGACCGCGGACACGACCACGTGGCGTACCTCGACGGCACCGCCCGGGTCGCCACGTTCGGCATCCGCCACCGGATGTTCGACGAGGCCTGCGCCGCCGCCGGGATCACGGTCTCGGAGACCGGTGCCCGCGCGGACCTGACGGTGGACGCCGCCGCGCTGGCGACCGAGCACGTGGTCGAGGCGTGGCACGAGGACGGCGTCACCGCGGTCGTGGCGGCGGCGGACACCCTGGCGTACGGCGTGCTCCGGGTGGCGGGCGCGATGGGGCTCCGGGTCCCCGAGGACCTGGCGGTCGCGGGCTTCGACGACCTGCCCTCGTCGTCGGTCACGGCGCCGGCCCTGACGAGCGTCGCCCTGCCGGGAGCCGAGCTCGGCCGCACCGCCGCCCTGCGCCTGCTCGCGACGATCGACGGCACCGCGGTGGAGCCCGTCGACCTGCCGGCCCGCCTGGTCCCCCGCGCCAGCACCGGCGCCTGACGGCGCCTCCGCACGATCCACCGGACGGGAGGCGCGGGGACCGGCCGGCACCGCGCCTCCCGTCCGACACAGCGCACGTCCGGCGACGCGGCCCCGTTCCGGCGACACGGCCCCGTTCCGGCGGCGAGACGCGGTGTCGGACCGCGAGACGCCGGCGTCTGTCCGGGACGCACCGGAACACGCGAGACGCCCCCGGTTCCGGAGGCGTCTCGCACGCGCGGGGGCGTCTCAGACCGACGCCGGCGTCTCGGCGCACGGAACCCCTGTCACGGACGAGGCGTCTCGCACCGACGCCGGCGTCTCAGCGCACGGAGCGCCCGCGTCAGGCGGAGGCGTCCCGCCCCGACACCGGCGCCTCGCCGCGCTCCGACGCCTGGCCGGGCGACGGAGCCGCGGCCGACCCGGCCGTCCCGGCCCGCTGCGCACGCTCGAGCTCGTCCGCCTCGGCGCCGCCGACCGCCTCGCCACGGGCGACCATGCCGGCCGTGTCCGACAGGCGGATCTGCGGCAGGAACAGTGCGAGCAGGAACGCGATCGCGATGAACGGCAGCAGGTACCAGAACACCGGCGCGAGGGAGTCGGCGTACGCGTTCACGATGCCGTCCTGCACCGCCTCGGGCAGCTTCGCGACGGTGGCCGGGTCGATGCTGCCCGCCGAGGACGCCGCGTCGGTGGCGGACCCGCCGGCCGAGGTGAAGACGTCGGTCAGCGCGCTCGTCAGCCGTGCCGTGAACAGCGCGCCGAAGACGGCGGTGCCCAGTGATGCGCCGACTTCGCGGAAGTAGTTGTTCGTCGACGTGGCGGTCCCCACCTGCTCCGCGGGCACGGCGTTCTGGGCGACGAGGACGACCACCTGCATGATGAGCCCGAGCCCCGCGCCGAACACGAACAGGTAGGCGCAGATGAGCCAGATCGGGGTGTCCGCGGCGAGCTGCGTCATGGCGAGCATGGCCAGTGCGACGAGCACCGTGCCGACGATCGGGAACGCCCGGTAGCGGCCGGTCTTGGTGATGAGGTTGCCGGACGCGATCGACGTGCCGATGAGGCCGACCATCATCGGCAGCATGAGCAGGCCGGACACCGCGGCCGAGGTGCCCGACGCCATCTGCAGGAACGTCGGGACGAACCCGATCGCGGCGAACATGCCGATGCCGAGCACGAGGCCGATGCCCGTCGCGAGCAGGAAGGTGCGGTTGCGGAAGAAGGACATCGGCAGCACCGGGTCCTCGACGCGCGACTCGACGAGCACGAGCAGCGCGGCCGAGACGACGAGTCCGGCGAACCAGGCCCACGTCTCGGGAGCGTCCCAGCCGTGGTCCCTGCTGCCGCCGAACTCGGAGAAGAACACGAGGCAGGTGGTCGCGGCGGACATGAGCACGACGCCGAGCACGTCGATCCGCTTCTCGGCCTTCTTCGTCGGCAGGGTCAGCGCGAACCAGGCGACGAAGAACGCCGCGATGCCGACCGGGATGTTGATGTAGAACGCCCAGTTCCAGGTGAGGTGGTCGACGAAGAACCCGCCGAGCAGCGGGCCGCCGATCGCCGACAGGCCGAAGATCGCGCCGAGCGGGCCGAGGTACTTGCCGCGCTCCGAGGCGGGGACGATGTCCGCGATGATCGCCTGCGACAGGATCATCAGGCCACCGCCGCCCAGGCCCTGCATCGCGCGGAAGACGACGAGCTGCGTGAAGTCGCCCGCGAAGGCGCAGCCGGCGGACGCGATCGTGAACAGGGCGATCGCGACGAGGAACAGGTTGCGACGCCCGAGGACGTCGCCGAACTTGCCGTAGATCGGCATCACGATGGTCGATGCGAGCAGGTAGCCGGTGGTGAGCCAGGCCTGGTGCGCGACGCCGCCGAGTTCACCCACGATGGTGGGCATCGCCGTCGACACGATCGTCTGGTCGAGGCTCGACAGGAGCATGCCGGCGATGAGGGCGGAGAAGATGATCCAGATGCGTCGCTGCGTCAGCAGCAGCGGTCCGTCGGATCCGGGTCGGGCACGCTTCGTGCCCTGCGCGGTGGCGCTCATGCGGTGTGGTCCTGTCCGGTGGTGGTGATGGCCGCCCTGAGCTGGCGGAGGTTGTCGGTGAGCAGCGCGTCGAACGACGGCCCGGTCGACTCGTCGAAGGCGTCGTCGAAGTAGGTGCCGGCGGTGACCTTGAGCAGGCCCGCGGCCGCCTCGGCGACCAGCTGGGCCCGTCGATCGTCCGGGTCGGTCCACCCGAAGCGCTCCCGCACGGCCTGTCCGACCGCGGCGAGCTGGACGTCCGCGGCCGCCAGGAACTTCGCGACCATCAGCGGCTCGGCGTCGAACACCCGACGGACCAGGGCCTCGTCGGCGCGGTCGAGCCCGACGACGTGCATCTGCTCGATCGCGAGCGCGACGATCGACCCGAGCGGGTCGAGGTCCGTCGGCACGAGCGAGCCGTCGGCGTACGCCGCGAGCAGTTCCGACATGGCGCCCTGCTCGATGCCGAGCACGGCGTCGTCCTTCGACGCGAAGTGGTTGAAGAACGTGCGCCGGGAGACGCCGACCGTCTCGCAGAGCTGCTCGATGGTGAAGCCGTGCAGACCGTGCTCGATCGTGGCCCGGCGTGCCTCGACGACCATGCGTCGGCGCAGCGTGCGGGTGCGTTCGGTGGGGCTCACCGAGCAAGAATTGCACTCTGATGCTGAGAGTGCAACAGGAGGACGAGTTACAGCGCCTTCGCGAAGCAGAACGACCAGGGCATGGTCGCGGCGTACGGCTCGTAGACGTCGATCTGCTGCCACCCCGTCTTGCGGTACAGCGCGACGGCCTCGGGCTGCTTGTCGCCGGTCTGCAGGATCACGCGGGACACGCCCTGCTCGCGTGCGACCTGCTCGCCCTCGGTGAGCAGCGCGGTGGCGGCGCCCTTGCCGCGGGCGGCGGCGAGGACGATCAGGCGCTTCAGCTCGACCTCGTCGCCGAGGTGCCGGACGGCGATGTGCCCGAGGGCGGAACCGTCCTCGTCGATCGCGAGCAACGAGGTGATCACGGTCGCCGGGTCGACGGCCAGCACACGGTTCCGCTCGGCGGTGACGGCCGGGTCCTCGTCCGCGTGCCCGTCACCGTAGCGCTCGTGCATCTCGTCGTCCATGGTGGCGCGGAGGGCAACTCCACGAGGGTCGTCCCAGGCAACGCGCTCGATCGTGATCACGATCGTCCATCCTCGCACGCACCGGGGCGGGACTCAGGCCAGCGCGGCGATCGGCCCCTCGCCCGCCCGGAACGCGGCGAGCACGGCGGCTGCGTCGTCGTACACGGCCGCGGCACCGGCCCCGCGGAGTTCGTCGCCGCCGATCCCGCCGGTCATCACACCGACGCAGGGCAGCCCGACCTTCCCCGACGACTCGACGTCCCACATGGCGTCACCGACCATCACCGCGCGATCCGCAGCGACGCCGACCTTGTCGAGCGCGACCTGGATGATCCCGGGGTCCGGCTTCGCCTGCTCCACGTCCTCCGAGCTCGTCTCGGCCGTCACCCACGCGGACGCGTCGAGCAGCTCGCGCAGCACCGACAGCTCCGACTCGGGCGCACTCGTCGCCAGCACGACCGCGTGGCCGGCGTCGGCGACCGCCTCGAGCAGTTCACGCGCCCCGGGCAGCAGCCGCAGCTGCGGCATGTGCTCCGAGTAGTAGGCGGTGTGGAACTGCTTGGCGGTGTCGCGGACCTCGTCGGAGGCGTCGGGCAGCAGCTCCTCGAGCAGGCGCCGGGAGTCCATGCCGATCGCCCGGTGGATCCGCCACGCGTCGACGGACTCGCCGGCGGCTCGGAACGCTCGCCACCATGCGTCGACGTGCGCGTAGTTCGAGTCGGCGAGGGTGCCGTCGATGTCGAAGAGGACGGCGGTCGAGGGAGCATCAGGCATCCGCCCAGCCTGCTCCCACGACCACCGGTTCGACCCAGGGTCGCGCGATCAGACCTCGATCGACGAACCGACGGGCAGGATCGACGCCGGGACGCCACCGAGGCCCTCGGTGCCGAACATCCGGACGTTCATCTCCTGACCGCCCTCGCTGAGGAGCAGCTCGTGGATCTGCACCACGCGCTCCGGTGCGACCGCGCGGACGTAGTCGACACCCTCGCCGGTCTTCGCCCACGGCCCGCTCGTCGGGACGAGCAGGGTCCGGACCGGGACGTCCGGCACGAGGTAGGCGTCGCCCGGGTGGAAGACGGCGTCGTTCACCAGGTAGCCCACGTTCGCGATGGTGGGGATGTCGCGGTGGATGACCGCGTGCTCCTCCCCGAAGACCCGGGCACGGAAGGGCCCGACCTCGACCGTGTCGCCCGCGGCGACCGCGCGGACGCGGCCGTCGTGGTCGCCGAGCTGCTCGACGACCGACGCCGGACCGTGGACGACGACGTCGGCGCTGCGCTCCAGACCCGCACGGATCGCGTCGACGGCGAAGTGGTCGGCGTGCTCGTGCGTGACGAGGACGACCGTGGCCCCGGCGACGAGGTCGGCGGACTCGGGCGTGAACGAGCCCGGGTCGATGACGAGCGAGGCGCCGTCCTGCTCGAGGACGACGGTGGCGTGGTTGTACTTCGTCAGCTGCATGTCGCCAACTGTACAACACTGTTGTACAAATGGGACCGGTTGTCGGAGGGACCCTCAGCCAGCCCGGCGCGCCAGACGCTCGAGGATGTCGGGCAACCGGGCGAGGAGCGCGCGCTCGTCGTCGTCGAGCTCCGCACGCACGGCCGTCGCGAGCCAGTCCGCGCGCCCGTCCATGTCCCGCTGCAGCGCGGCGCGGCCGGCATCGGTGATGCGGATCACCGACGCCCGTCGGTCCGTCTCGGACACGGTCCGCTCGACGTACTCCTGGCTCGTCAGCTCCGCAACGGTCCGGGACTGCCCCTGGTGCTTCACGCCGCGTCGCCGGGCGAGCTCCGCGATCGTCATCGGCCCCTCGCGTCCGAGGAACCCCAGCGTCGTCGAGTGCGCCGGCGGCAGGCTGTCGCCCTCGCGCCGGGCCGCCCGCACGACGCGGCTGATCGACTGGCGCAACTCGGCGGCGAGTTCGTCGATCGGGTCCATGGGCCCCGACGCTACCGCGGAACGGACGGGAGGCCCGTGGCGGCGTCGCCACGGGCCTCCCGTCCGTCACGGGGTGACGTCAGCTGCTGCGCACGTCGTCCGCAGCACCCTTCGCGTGCTCCTGGACGTCGGACGCGGCGCCCTGCGCCTCGTCCTTGACGGTCTGCGCGGCATCCTGCGCGGTCCCCTTGAGGTCCTGCGCGTGCTCCTTCGCCACGTCGCCCAGCTGCGAACTGACGTCCTTCGCCTGGGACTTGACGTCCTCGACGAGGGGCGCCGCCTTGTCCTTGAGCTCACCGGCGAGCTGCTCCTCCTTGTCGGACGTCGGGATGAGCGACGAGGCGAGCCACCCGGCGCCGAACGCGATGAGCCCGACCGCGAGCGGGTTGCCCTTGGCCTTCTCGACACCCTTGTGCGCAACGTCCTTCGCCTGGTCGGCCGTCCCGGACGCCGACCCCGAGACGCTCGAGCCGGCGGAGTGCGCCGAGCCCATCACCGAGTCGCGGACGCCCTGGAAACGGTTCTTCACCCGGTCGGTCTGGCGGTGCGCGATCGACGACGGGTTGACCTTGTCGGCCATGGCGTCGACGTCGGACCCGAGGGCACCGCGGGTGCGCTCGATGTCGGCACGGATCTCTTCTGGGGTGCTCATGGCTTCCTCCCGGTGTTCGGCTTCAGTGCTTCGGGGACTTCCTTGACGGTCTCGACCGTCTGCGGGGCGCCCTGGATCTCCTTGATCTCCTTGCGCCCCCGGACGGCGAGGATCGCGGCGACGATCGCGTAGACCACGGCGATCACGACGGCGGACCACGCGTTGCCGATGAGGTACCCGAGACCCCACCACGCGGCGATCGACAGGAACAACAGGGCGAACAGGGCGGTGAGCCCGGCGCCGCCGAACATGCCGCCGGCCTTGCCCGCCTTCTTGGCGGACTCGGTGAGCTCCGCCTTGGCGAGGGCGACCTCCTGGCGGAACAGCGACGACAGGTCCTTCGACACGTCGGTCAGCAGTTCGCCCAGGGGCGTCGTGGCGGCGCGTTCCTCGGGCGTCGGCTCACCGAGCGGGGTCGCGCCCGGGACCGTGTGGCTCATACGCCGCTCCCCGTGCCGGTCGAGGTCTCGCCGGCCTCCTTCTCGTGCTTGACCTCGGTGGCGAGGGCCTTCGTCAGGCGTCCGGCGAGGATGCCGGCGCCCGCGGCGAGCGCGATGAACGTGCCGGGACGCTTCGCGGCGAAGGACTTCGCCTCGTCGAGGAGCGAGCCGGGGTCGCGGTTCTCGAGGTACCCGGCTGCGGAGCCCGCGCGGTTCGACAGGTCGCGGACGACCTTCGCGGCGATGCCCTGCTCGTCGTCCTTGTCGGCCATGCGGCCGAGCTGCTCGCCGAGGCTGCGGAGCCCTCCGGCGGCGCGCTCCTGCTGCCCGGCCGCCTGCTCCTTGAGCGTGTCGGAGGCCTGGGAGTAGAGCTGCTTGGCGTGGTCGGTCGCCTCGGAGGCGACGTTCGACGCCTGCTCCTTCGCGGTGCCGGCCACGTCCGCGGCCTTGTCCTTCGCGTCGCCGGCGACGTCCTGCGCGGCACCCTTGGCCGCGTCGGCCTTGCCGCCGTCACTGCTGCCGCCGCCGGCACCGGCACCGGTGCTCGAAGCGGCGGCCCCGCCGACGGGCGGGACGAAGCCGGTGGAGGTGCCGGTGCCCGCGCCCGTGCTCGTCGTCGTGGAGTCGTGCAGCGGTGCCGACGCGCCGGCGGCGGACGGCGTCGCCGGGAGCTGCTCGTCGGCGGGCAGCGCGTCGAGCGGCTCGACGTCGTCGAAGCCGTCGGGCCGGAGGACGTCGTCGAAGTCGCGGTCGGTGTCGCGCGGCGCGGGGACGCCGGTGCCGAAGGAGGGCACCGTCACGCCCGGGTGCACCTCGTGTCCCTCGGCAGCCGCGGTGCGGTCGTGGATGGGCGTCCCGGAGTCGTTCCCGGGTGGGTTCGTGGTCATGGTCGGCCTTCCGGTTCGGTCGCGGCGGGTACGGCACCCGTCGCGCTGGCCCCGACCGTGCGCGACCGGCGCTGCGTTGCAGCACAGGAACGTCGATCTGCGCGGTCGGTCCGTCCACGGAACGCGGAGGGGCTGCCGTGGTCGACCGCGGCAGCGGGGCCGACGGTCCGCCCAGCGCGCCTCCGGCAGGATCGGCAGGGTGCAGCAGGTCTCCGTCGTCGTCCCCGTGCTCGACGATGCCGAGCACCTCGCACGCTGCCTGGACGCACTTGCCGCGCAGACGCACCCCGTGCACGAGGTCCTCGTCGTCGACAACGGCAGCACCGACGACAGCGTCGAGGTCGCCCGGGCCGCGGGCGCGACCGTGTTGCACGAACCCGTACGAGGCATCGCCTCGGCCTCGGCCCGTGGGTACGACCGCGCCTCGGGGGACGTCATCGCGCGGCTCGACGCCGACTCGGTGCCGCCGCCGGGATGGATTGCCGAGTCGGTGCGCCTGCTCGAACGGCCGGGCGTCGTGGCGGTCACCGGCCCCGGTCGACCGCGCGAGGGCGGCCGGGTCCTGCGCCGCCTGTGGGACGGGCTCTACATGGGTCCGTACTTCGTGCTGATGTGGTCGGCGCTCGGACGTCCTCCGCTGTTCGGCTCGGCGATGGCGATGCATCGTGCCACGTGGCTCGCGGCTCGTTGCCGGGCACACCGTGACGACCCGGAGGTGCACGACGACGTCGACCTCTCGATGCAGCTCGACCCCGCCTGGCGCGTCCTGGTCGATCGTGCGCTGACCGTCGAGGTGTCCGCGAGGCCGTTGTCCGGTGCGGCCTCCGTCGCGCGGCGGACCCGGCGCGCGTTCCACACCTTCCGGGTCAACGGCCGGCGGGCGAACCCGGTGCGGCGGTGGGCGCGACGGGGCCGCGTGGCGCTCCGGGCACGCGTCCCCGCTCGCTGGACCCTCCGGCGCTGACCGGCGCACCGAGCGGCGTCGACGACTACCGTCGGCAGCACGAGGTCGGGTGGACACCTGACGACGCACCCGGGGGCGGAACGATGCGGCACACACGCACCACGACGCTGCTCGCCACGATCGGACTCGGGGTGGGCCTCGCGCTCACCCTGTCGGGGTGCACCGGCGACGGCGGTGACGGCGCCACCCCGACCGCGAGCACGTCCTCGTCGTCGACGACGTCGGGTGCGCCGACCCCGACCGACGGCGCCACCCCGGCACGGACGCCCGGCACCGGGGCGACGCACACGTCGTCACCGCCGTCGAGCACCGCACCGGCCTCCGCGACGGGCACGGTGCCGGAGACGTGCGACGACCTCGTGACACCGGGCGCGTTCGAGTACACCGACGAGGCAGCCCTGAACGACCCCGCCGTCGTCGGTGACCTCGAGGTCCCCCGCACCGCACTGACCCCGGCACGGCAGTCGAGCGGGCAACGGTTGTACTGCGTCTGGCGTGACCCCGAGGCCGACCTCACGAACCTCACCATCCAGGTCGAGAACGTCGTCCCGTCGCGTGCCACGGAGGCGCTCCGCGGACTGTCCGGCTTCGACTGCGCGTCCGTCGACGACGGGCTCCGGTGCCAGAAGGTCACGCAGAACCCGCAGTACCCCGTGACCGACGGCGACACCTACTTCACCCGCGGCGACATCGGCATCCGCATCGCCCAGTCGAACGTGCCGACGGACGGGCTCCTCGAGGACGTCGTCGGGCACGTGTTCGGCTGCGCCTCAGCCCGCCGGCCGTGACCGCACGTGGGCCCGCTCCCCCTGCGGCCCGTACAGGCAGAGCACCTCGGTGACCTCGTCCGTGGTGTTGCCGACCCAGTGCGGGGTGTGCGTGTCGAACTCGACGACCTCGCCCGGCCCGAGGTCGAAGTCGCGGTCGCCGAGCAGCAGGCGCAGGCGTCCCGACAGCACGTAGAGCCACTCGTAGCCCTCGTGCGTCTTCAGGCTCCGGTCGCCGTTCGCCGGCATCGGCGGGATGAGCTGCTTGAACGACCGCACGCCCCCGGTGCGCTTCGTCAGCGGGATCACCACGCGACCGCCGTGCCGCTCGGGCTGCAGGTGGACGCGTGGGTCGCCGGTCTGCGGTGCGCCGACGAGGTCGTCGAGCGGCACCTGGTACGCCCGGGCGAGGGGCAGCAGCAGCTCGAGGGTCGGTCGACGCTGCCCCGACTCGAGCCGCGAGAGCGTCGACACCGAGATGCCGGTCTCCGCGGCGAGCGCCGCGAGCGTGACCTGTCGTCGCTCCCGCAGCGACCGCAGCCGCGGGCCGACCGCGTCGACGACCTGCGCCGTCGTCGGTGGGGTGATCCGTTCCTCCCGGCCGTGCACCATGCGGCCATGTTGCCACACCGGCAAGATTCGTTGCCGTTGTCGCCGACCACTGTCCATGATGCGGTCATGCGTGATCACTACGACGTCATCGTCATCGGCGGCTCGGCCGCCGGCCTGTCCGCCGCACTCATCACGGGGCGGTCGCGCCGTTCCGTCCTCGTCGTCGACGCGGGTGAGCCCCGGAACGCGCCCGCCGAGGGCGCCCACAACTACCTCGGGCGCGAGGGCGTCGCACCCGCGGAGCTGACCCGGATCGGCCGTGAGGAGGTCGCCGCGTACGGCGTCGAGGTCGCGGCCGGGAGGGTCGTGGCCACGTCCGCCACCGAGGGCACCGGTGTCGACCCCGTCGGCTTCTCGGTCACCCTCGACTCCGGAGCGGTCGTCACGTCGCGCCGGCTGGTCGTCGCCTCCGGCGCCGTCGACGTGCTGCCGGACGTCCCCGGCCTCGCCGAGCAGTGGGGACGCGGCGTCGTGCACTGCCCGTTCTGCCACGGGTGGGAGGTCCGCGACGGCCGCATCGGTGTCCTCGTCACCACACCGAACGGTGCGCACCACGCCCAGATGTTCCGCGCGCTGAGCGACCGGGTCACGGCGTTCGTCACGGACCCCGCACTGGTCGACGACACCGCGCTCGCCGGTCTCCGGGCCCGCGGCGTCGAGGTGGTCGAGGCGTCGATCACGCGGGTCCGCTCCTCGGACGGCGTCCTGACCGGTGTCGAGCTCGACTCCGGGGAGGTCGTCGCGCTCGACGCGCTCGCGGCGTCGAGTACGGCGGAGCCACGCGTCGGGTTCCTCGAGGGGCTCGGGCTGCACGCGGATGACGTCGTCGTGAACGGCTTCCGGTTCGGCGGTGGGCTCACCGTCGACGCGGTCGGCCAGACGGGCGTCCGCGGGGTGTACGCCGCGGGCAACGTCACGTCACCGATGGCCACCGTCATCGCGGCGGCGGCTGCGGGGACCCAGGCCGGTGCCGCGGTGCACGGCGACCTCGTCCAGGCCGACATCGCGGCGGCGCTGGCCGCCGACGCGGAGCCCGCCGGTCACTCCACGCGGTAGCCGGCCTGCGCTGCCAGGAGCGGCGCGAGGGCGAACAGCTGGTCGGTGCCGATCGTCGCCCCGCGGAGGCCCTCGAGCCGCTCCACCCGGTCGAGGTCGGCGTCGCGCAGGTCCACGTGCTCGATGCGGGTGCCCGAGCCCTCCACGGAGCGGATCCGGGTGCCGGGGAAGGCCACGCGCAGCAGCCGGGCGTCGGCGACGTCGAGCTCGTCGACCACGCAGTCGCGGAACACGACGTCGGTGAGCGTCGAGCCGCGCAGGTTGACGAACCCGAGCTTCATGCCGACGAACTCGACCCCGTTCAGCGTCGCGTCGTACAGCTCGGCGGAGCCGACCCGGCCACCGGCGACCCGGACCTCGCGCCAGGCGCTGCTCGAGGCGCGGAACACCGGCGCGTCGAGCGTCTCGACCACCGAGTCGCGGATGCGCAGTCCGCGCAGGTCGGTGCCGTCCGCCCGGAGCGTGTCGACCACGCACTCCTCGAGCTCGAGGTCGGGCAGGCGCTCGCCCGCGAGGTCGAGCACGTCGATGCGCCTGCCGTCGATCCGGTCCCCGGTCAGGACGTCACCGGGCGCCGGTGCCCAGTCGTCGAGGTCCCGCGGGTCGATCGGGGTGATCCGTGGGGCGGCGGTACCGGTCGAGGAGCGTGCCATGCGCTCAGTCTGCCGTGGTGGACCGACGCTGCAGGACGCTGTCGAGCCGGTGGTCCTTCGCCGGGCCGCGTGCCCGCCACCGGACGGTCCAGCGCTCGGCGTCCCCGTCGAGCACGCCCGTGTAGTCGTCGGGCGCGCACGCGTGCTCGACCGTGGTGCCCCACACCCAGTCGTGGAAGACCCGGCCGTCGGCGAAGTGCACCGTCCACCGGCCGTCAGGGCCACGGCGCACGACGAGGGTCCGGGACACCGGCACCACGCGGCCGTCGAACGTCATGGTGCCGGACTCGTCCCAGCGCACCTCGTCCGGGGTCGTCAGCGTCAGGGTCGTCGACCCGGTGACGGTGCCGGTCACACCCGCGAGGCGGTCGTCGACCGTCCGGCGGAGCGTCCAGTCGCCCAGCAGGTCCGTCGGCAGCAGCGGGCTCGTCGGCGACACCCGGCCAGGTTACGCGCGGAGCGCCTCGGCCCGGGCGTCCCGGCGCTCGTCGTCGGTGATGAGGCCCCTGCGGTGCAGGTCGTCGAGCTCGGCGAGCCGGTGCTCTCGGGAGACCGCCGGAGCGAACGCTGCGCTCTGCGCCGCGCGGTACGCCAGGTCCTCCTGCAGGGTCAGGGGGTCCTGTCCACGAGCGGCCATCCGTCGGGACCGGTGCACGACGAGGACGATCACCGCGACGACGCCGAGGAGCGTGACGATGCCGCCGACGGCCACGAGGGTCCAGACCAGGTCGTACACGGGCGGGATCAGCGGGTTGTGGGTCTCCCCGCCCGGGACCCCGAAGTCGTCGATCGCCATGTCAGCCCCTCCCCCGCCGGGCACGGTCGCGCCCTGGGCTGGAGCGTAGCGCGCCCGGTGCTCCCCGGAACAGGTGCCATGGCAGGGTTTTCCGGGCGTACCTGGTGGAACCGTCCCACCAGGTACGCCCGATTCCACCAGGGACGCCCGGTCCCACCAGGTACCCCGGGTCCCGCCACGGGCCGGGCCCGCGTCCCTCAGCCGCGCAGGGGCCCGGACGCCTCGACGTTCGCCCCGTCCGCGAACCCGCCGACGAGCTCGCGCAGCGCGTCCTCCGCCGTGTGCTGCGGCACCCACCCGAGCTCGCGCCGAGCCCGGTCGGTCCGCATGATCGGCACGCCGGCGGCGATGTCGAGCCACCCGGCGTCCGTCGGTTGGAGCCGGAGCCGCCAGGTCAGCGTGACGATCCCGCGCAGCAGCCGGAGCGGTACCCGCACCGCCCCGAGCATCCCCGCTGCCCGGGCCATGCGTGGCGGGGTGAGCACCGGCGTCGCCGCGATGTTGAACGCCCCGGCCGCACGTCGGTCGATCGTCCGCCAGAACGCGTCCGCCAGGTCGTCGGCGTGCACGGCCTGGAACACGAACGGCAGCGGCAGCGGCAGCACCGCGAACCGAGCCGCCCGGACGATCGACATCGGCACGAGGTGCCCGAGGAACAGCCCCCGGAGCTCGGCCGCGACCCCGCGCTGGAACACCAGTCCGGGTCGGAGCCGCGTGACGACGGCCCCGCGGTGCTGCGACGCGAACACGTCGAGAGCGGCTTCGTTCTCGGCCTTGTGGATCGAGTAGGTGGCGGTCTGGATGCCGGTGGCGGGGAACGACTCGTCCACCGGGGTCCGCTTGCCCTCGACGTCGACGCCGCGGTAAGCGCCGACCGACGAGGACACGACGACCTGCCCGACGCCGGCCCGGGCGACCGCCGCGAGCACGTTCGCCGTCCCGGTGACGTTCGTCCGGTGCTGCGCCGGGATGTCGTGCGTCGGCTGCAGTGCCCACGCCAGGTGCACCACGGCGTCGGCACCCTGGAACACCGCCGTCAGCTCGTCCACGGCGCGCGGACCACCGACGTCGACCGCGTGCCACACGGCGACGTCGTACGGCGCGACCCGGGCATCCGGCACCCGGCGGGCGACGCCGACGACCTGCAGGCCGTCCTCGTCGCCCGCGCGGCCGTCACCGGTGAGCCGCGCAGCCGCGAGCCGTCGGAGCACCGCGGTCCCGACGTTGCCGGTCGCCCCGACCACGACGACGCGCATCAGCGCACCCGCAGCGGACGGGCGGTCATCAGGCCGCGGCCATCGACGGGTCGAGCACGACCTTGATGCAGCCGTCCTCCTTCTTCTGGAAGACCGAGTACATCTCCGGGGCGTCCTCGAGCGAGACCCGGTGCGTGGTGAGGTCGAGCGTGCCGAGCGGGTCCGAGGGGTCGGACACGAGCGGCATGAGGTCGTCGACCCAGCGGCGGACGTTGCACTGTCCCTCGCGGATCGTGATCTGCTTGTCGAAGAGGGTCATCATCGGCATCGGGTCGGCCATGCCGCCGTAGACACCGGACAGCGACACCGTGCCACCGCGGCGGACGAGGTCGATCGCCGCGTGCACCGCCGCCAGACGATCGACGCCCGCGGTCTCGATGGCCTTCTGCGCGAGCTTGTCGGGCAGCAGCCCGGCCGCGCGCTGGGCGAACCCGGCGACGGGGTTGCCGTGCGCCTCCATGCCGACCGCGTCGACGACGCCGTCCGGGCCGCGCCCGTCGGTGAGGTCGATCAGCTTCGACACCATGTCGTCGTCGAGGTCGAACACCTCGATGCCGTGCTTCGCCCCGAGGTCGCGGCGGACCTGCTCGGGGTCGACGGCGAGGACCCGGTACCCGAGGTGCTTGCCGATGCGTGCGGCGAACTGGCCGACCGGACCGAGACCGAGCACCGCGAGCGTGCCGCCCTCGGGGACCTCGGCGTACTGCACGGCCTGCCACGCGGTCGGGATGATGTCGCTCATGAAGAGCCACTGGTCGTCGGCGCCGGTGTCCGGCACCTTGATGGGCCCGTAGTCGGCGTGCGGCACGCGGAGGTACTCGGCCTGGCCGCCGGGGACCTGGCCGTACATCTTCGTGTACCCGAAGAGCGAGGCGCCGGTGCCGTACTCCTTGACCTGGGTGGTCTCGCACTGCGACTGGAAGCCGTGCTGGCACATCCAGCAGTGGCCGCAGGAGATGTTGAACGGCACGACGACGCGGTCGCCGACCTTGAGGTTCGTGACGGCGGAGCCGACCTCCTCGACGATGCCCATGGGCTCGTGGCCGAGGACGTCGCCCTTGTCGATGTACGGGCCGAGGACCCGGTACAGGTGCAGGTCGGAGCCGCAGATCGCCGTCGAGGTGATCCGCACGATCGCGTCGGTCGGCTCCTGGATCGTCGGGTCGGGGACGGTCTCGACGGACACCTTCTCGGTGCCCTGCCAGGTGAGTGCGCGCACGTCGCGTTCCTCTCGTCGTTGCTTCGGGCCGGCCGGGAGGCACGGCTCACGTGACCTCCTCGGTACGCGCCCGCCCCGTGGTGCCCTCCCAGCCCCGTCCTCCACGCGCGCTGCGGGCGGCGGTGGGCGGGCCTGTCGTCCGCACCGGTGGCCGGTCGGCCACCGCGACTCCTCCGGCGTGCGGATGCGCCGGCGCCCGCCCGGTCGGCAGGCTGGAGCCGATGGACCACAGCACCACCCGCCGGACGATCCTCGCCGGGGCGACCGGCACCCTGGCGGCCGCGGTCCTCGCTGCCTGTTCCGGTGGTGACCGGCCCGCGGCGCCGACGCTCTCCGCCCCCACGCGCTCGACGGCAACGCCGACACCCACGCCGACCCCGATCCCGACCCCGACCCCGACGAGGCCGGCACTGACGCGGGTCCCCCTGCCCGGCGGCACGGTCACGGGCCTGCCGGAGGGCACGCCGGGGATCGCGTGGACCGTGGACGACGGGGCATCACCCGAGGTCGTCGAGGCCTACGCCCGCTTCGCCGCCGAGACCGGGACGCGCCTGACGTTCTTCGTGAACGGGGACCGACCGTCGTGGACCGAGCACGCCGACCTGCTGCGGCCGCTCGTCGACTCCGGGCAGGTGCAGCTCGGCAACCACACGTGGAGCCACCCCGCGCTGACGAAGCTCGGCGACCAGGCGATCCAGGACGAACTGATGCGGAACCACGCGTTCCTCGAGCGGACGTTCGGGGTCGACGCCCGCCCGTACTTCCGACCGCCCTTCGGCTACCACGACGCCCGGGTGGACCGTGCCGCGGCGGCCGTCGGCTACTCGACCCCGCTGCTCTGGTACGGGACGCTCGCGGACTCGGGCGACATCACGGCGGAGCAGATCGTCGGCTTCGCGGAGCAGTGGTTCCAGCCGGCACACATCGTCATCGGACACGCGAACTTCCCCGGCACGATCGGGGCGCTCCCGAGGCTGCACGCCCTGCTCGAGGAGCGCGGTCTGGCGACCTGGACGCTGGACGACGTCTTCTCGCACTGACGCCCGGCGACCCGGCCGTCCGGCCGGGTTCCGCCGGTTCCGCAAGACGCAACGTCGGCGGCTGCTCGCAACGGTACAGCGCTGCGAGCAGTCGCCGTCGTTGCGTCTCGCGAGGGTGCGTCGTCAGCCGCGCAGGCGGTCCCGTTCGGCCGGCGGCAGGTGCTCGGTCGCGGTCGCCCGGGCCGCCGTCGACAGGAAGCGGCCGTTCCGCTCGAGGAAGGCCACGAGCGCCGACTCCGAGGCGCGCTTCCCCGTCTCGCGGAGGACCCACCCGAGCGCGGACTGCACGGTGTCGCTGCGCTCCCGGACCAGCCGACCGGCGATCGCGAGCGGCACCTCGGCGTCCCCCTGCTTGACGAAGGCGAGCGTCGCGACGACGGCGATCCGGCGGACCGTCGCCACGTCGGACTTCGCGAGCGCGAACAGCGGGCCGGTCGAGGTGCCGACGAGCGGGACGCCGACGAGCTCCTCGGCCGCGACGTCCACCAGGACCGTGTCCTCGAACCGCTCGGCCTTCGCCGCGGCGAGGTACTCGTCGGTCAGCTCGGGGTCGGGGCGCGCGCGCATCGCCTGCACCAGCAGCAGCACGGCGACCAGCCGCGCTCCCGCGTCCTCGCTCCACAGCAGCGCCGAGCGCTCCCCGGCGTCGACGTCGGCGAACCGTCGGGCGACGCGCCGGGCACCCGCGACGTCGCCCGGGGTCCTGGCGAGGGCGGCGAGGACCGACTCGGCGTCGTGGCGCTGCATCCGCCCAGCCTAGGTCCGCGCAGAGCGGGGATCAGCGGAACGACAGCAACGACAGCGGGTCCTTCAGCGTGCCGTTCACGCGGGTCTCGACGTGCACGTGCGGACCGGTGGACTGCCCGGTGTTGCCCGACTTGCCGAGCTGCTTGCCGATGCCCACCACCTGGCCCTTGGTCACACCGATCTCGCTCAGGTGCGCGGTCAGGACGGTGGTCAGGCCGTAGGAGACGACGACGTAGTTGCCGTAGCTCGGGTTGTCGCGGACCACCGTCGTCACCGTGCCCCGACCTGACGAGTACACCGGGGTGCCGACCCGCACGGGGGCATCCGTGCCCTGGTGGTACCGGGGGACGTGCCCCGCCCCGCGGTCGTCACCGTACCGGCCGGAGATGGTCGTCCCGTTCACCGGCCAGAGCAGACCGGTCACGGGCTTCGTCGACCAGGTCCGCGTGTCGGAACCGCCGTACAGGACGACGTTCGAGTCGACCTGGACGAGCAACTGCCCGGCACCGCGCCCGTACGTGCGGGACGACCAGAGCGCTCGCCGCCCGCCCGCTGCGTAGACGACGAGGTTGCCGTCCGCCTGCACGGCGGCCCTCGCCCCGGGGTTCCCGAAGGTCTGCGACGACCAGACCGGCTTGCCGCTGACGTACTGCACCAGGTTGCCGTCCGTCTGCATCGTGAACGTCCGCGCGGCGCCCGCGTTCGATCGGAGCACGGTGCCGGGCAGGATCTCGTTGCCGGACCGGACGCTGCTCTGCGCGACCGTGATGCGCCAGAGCATGCCGTTGTCGGTCTTGCGCATCCGCAGCTCGCCGTCCGCGCGGACACCGAAGTCCTTCGACGCCCCGGCGGACCCCCACTGCGCCACGAGTCGACCGCTCCGGACGAGCGACAGGCGGCCGTCCTTCTGCACGACGGCTGCTGCGCCGTACTGCTCCGGGGTGTTCGACGCCCAGAGCACGACGTTGCCGATGCCGTACTCGACGAGGTTGCCGTCGCCCTGCATCACGAGTCGGAACTGCCCGTTGGTCGAGGTGATGGTGTCGCCCGGCTGCAAGGTCGTGCCGGCCTTCACCGAGCCCTTGTAGGTGGTCGCGGCCTGCGCCGGCGACGCGGTGGCGACGAGTCCCGCGGCCGCGATGACGACGGCGGTGACGGCCGCGGCGAACTTCGCCCGTGCCCTGATCATGTGGTGGAACCCCTGCTCGTGGTGCCGCGGGCGTCGGATGCCGGCGCGGTGCGTGTCTCGGAACGGCGGGCCCCTGAAACCCACCGAGGGTCGATGTTCGCAGGAGGCCTCCGGTCGGGACAGCCCCCGGACCGGGGGCATGACACCGGGCGGGAATCGTGCAGACGAGCGCCGACGATCGACGGAACTGTTACACACCGGAAACACACTGTGTACAAACGAGCGCTGTCAGTCGTGATTGTATGCAATCACCGCACTCCTGAGCGTGACTCCACAAGAGTCACCACGCACACCAGCAGCTCCAGGAACACGATGTCCCAGACCCCCGCTCGACGCCGCCGGACACTCCTCACCGTGCCCGCCGTCGCCCTGGCCGCCTCGCTCGCGCTCACCGCGTGCGTGCCGGTCCAACGCTCGAAGGCCGGTGGCGCCACCGCCGGTACCGTCACCACCGTCGCGATCGGCGACCAGCAGGTCCGCGAGGGCGGTGACCTCGTCATGGCACTCTCCGCCGAACCGGACCGGCTCGACCCGACCACCTCGTCGTCGCTGTACACGCGGTACGTCATGGAGACGATGTGCCAGAAGCTCTTCGACATCGACGCCGAGGGTGCGATCGTCCCGATGCTCGCGACCGAGCTGCCGACGGTGTCCGACGGCGGGAAGACCGTCACGTTCCCGGTGCACACCGGCTACCGCTTCGCCGACGGCACCCCGTTCGACGCGGACGCCGTCGTGACGACGCTCCAGCGGAACCTGACGAAGGACGACTCGAGCCGGAAGAGCGAGATGGGTCCGGTCTCCAGCATCGACGCGGTGGACGACCACACCGTCCGCATCCGCTACTCGACCCCGTTCGCCCCGATCACCGCGGCGCTCGCCGACCGTGCGGGCATGGTCATGTCGCCGACGGCACTGGAGCAGGAGGGCGACGGGTTCGGGGACGCCCCGGTCTGCATCGGCCCCTACAAGTTCGTCGAGCGCGTGCCGCAGACCTCGATCACCGTCGAGCGCGACCCGATGTACCACGACCCGGCGAGCGCCCACTTCGACCGGATCACCTACCGCATCATCACCGACGCCAGCATCCGCGCACAGAACCTGAAGTCCGGGGACGTCCAGGTCGCCGACACGATCTCCACGCAGGACGTCGACGACCTGATGGAGCGGAAGGACCTGGAGGTCCTCCGCACCGGCTCCCTCGGCTACCAGGGCATCACGATCAACCTCGCCAACCAGGACGGCGTCGGCACCGACCCGGAGCCGCTCGACACCCCGCTCGCCACCGAGCGGAAGGTCCGGCAGGCCCTGTCCATGTCGATCAACCGCGGCGAACTCGTGCAGAGCGTGTTCCGCGGGTGGGCGGACGTCGCGTGCTCCCCGGTCCCCGACACGAGCGCCTTCGCGACCGACGCGAGCAAGGCGTGCCCCGAGTACGACCCCGACCGCGCGAAGGAGCTCCTCGAGGAAGCGGGAGTCGAGCAGCCGTTCCCGATCGAGATGGAGGTGACGAACACCCCCGACACCGTCCGGTTCGCCCAGGCGCTCCAGGCCCAGGCCCGCGCCGGCGGCTTCGCGATCACGATCACCCCGGTCGAGTACACGACGCTGCTCGACGACCAGACCCGCGGCGACTTCCAGGCGCTGCAGCTGGGCTGGTCGGGCCGTGTCGACCCGCACGGCAACATCGGCTCGTTCCTCGGCACCGGCGGCGGCAACAACTACCCGGGCTACAGCGACCCCGAGGTCGACGACCTCATCGCCCGGGCGGCGCAGGCCACCGACCAGCAGGAACGCGCCGACCTGTACGGCCAGCTGGTCACGAAGGTCCAGCAGGACGACCCGATCATCTACCTCTACCGGACCCGCAGCATCACCGGCGTCAGCTCCGACGTCGCCGGGGTGTCCACCTACGCCGACGGCGTGGTCCGGCTCAGTCAGGCGGCGTTCGTGGAAGGCAGCGACAAGTGACCCGGTACGTCCTGACACGGCTCTGGCAGGCGGCGCTCACGCTCGTCCTCGCCTCGATCGTGGTCTTCTTCGGGGTCCGGCAGCTGCCGGGCGACCCGGCCCTGGCCCTGGCCGGCGAGGAGGCGAGCCCCGAGCGGCTCGCCGCCGTCCGCGCCGACCTCGGCCTCGACGACTCCCTGCTCGTGCAGTACTGGCGCTTCGTCGTCAACGCACTGCAGGGCGACCTCGGACAGTCCACCCGCACCGGCACCCCGGTCACGGACCTGCTCGGCTCGACGCTCCCCGTCACGCTGTGGCTCGCGCTCTACGCGATCGTGGTCGCGGTCGTCGTGGGGTTCGCCCTCGGCACCCTCGCCGAGCGCTACCGCGGCCGGTGGCCCGAGTGGATGGCGAACGCCGCCGCGCTCGTCGGCCTGAGCGTGCCGAACTTCTGGCTCGGCATCCTCGCGATCGTCTGGCTCGCGGCGGGCCTCGGCTGGTTCCCCGCCTCGGGCTACGTCCCGGTGACGCGGGACCCGCTCGGCGCGCTGCACCACCTGACGCTCCCGGCGCTCATCCTCGGCACGTCGCTCGCGGCCGTCATCATGCGCCAGACCCGCGCGTCGATGATCGAGACGATGAAGACCGACTTCGTCCGGACCGCCCGCGCGAAGGGGCTCAGCCGCCCGCGGGTGCTCTTCCGCTACGGCCTGCGCAACTCGATGATCGTCGTCGTCACGATCGTCGGCCTGCAGCTCGGTGGCCTCATCTCGGGCGCGGTCGTCACGGAGCGCATCTTCGCCCTGCCCGGGTTCGGCAAGCTCACGCTCGACGCCGTGTTCACCCGCGACTACCCGGTCATCCAGGCCGTCGTGCTCGTGATCACCCTGGGCTACGTCCTCATCAACTTCGCCGTGGACGTCCTGTACTCCGTCATCAACCCGAAGATCCGCGTCGGAGGCACCGCATGACCACCATCACCGCTCCCTTCGACCTGGGCTCGAGCCGCGGTCGCATCTGGAAGCAGGTCCGGACGAACCGGCTCGGCATGACGGGCGGCATCATGCTCGCCGTCGTCGTGCTCGCCGGGATCACCGCACCGCTCGTCGCACCGCACGACCCGACCGCGACGCACTTCGACCTGCCGTTCCAGGTGCCCTTCACCGTGGGCTTCGGGTTCGGCACCGACGACCTCGGCCGAGACATCCTGTCCCGCACGCTGTACGGGATCCAGGTCTCGCTCGTCGTCGGCGTGCTGTCGGTGCTGCTCGCCGTCGTGGTCGGCACCCCGCTCGGTCTGCTCGCCGGGTACTGGCGCTGGCTCGACGCGATCATCTCCCGCCTGACCGACGTCGCCCTCGCGTTCCCGTTCCTCATCATCGCGGTCGGGCTCGCGGCGATCAGCGGGCCGAGCCTGTCGAACGCCGTGATCGCGATCGGCATCTCGCACGTGCCGGCGATGATCCGCATCGTCCGCGGTGAGACCCTGCGGATCACGAGCGCCGACTTCGTGACGAGCGCGAGGACGCTGGACGCCGGCGGCGCGCGCATCATCGCGCAGCACGTCCTGCCGAACTGCGTCTCGGCGATCATCGTGCAGGCCACCGTGATCATGCCGGTCGCGGTGATCGGCGAGGCACTGCTGTCCTTCCTCGGGCTCGGCATCCAGCCGCCCACGCCGAGCCTCGGCATCATGCTCTCGGACGCGCAGCAGTACCTCGGCCAGGCGCCGTGGGCCGCCGTCGTGCCGGGGGTCGCGATCGCCGTCATCTGCCTCGGCTTCAACCTGTTCGGGGACGCCCTGCGCGACGCCCTCGACCCCACCGCCTCGGACCGGAAGTAGCACCAGCACCATGAGCACCAACCCCGCCTTCACCACCCCGCCGACGGAGACCACCCGTCCGGACCTGCAGGGCACCTTCGGGATGGCCGCGTCGACGCACTGGATCGCGACCGCGACGGCGCAGTCGGTCCTCGAGCGCGGCGGCAACGCCTTCGACGCCGCCGTCGCCGGCGCCTTCGTCCTGCACGTCGTCGAACCGCACCTGAACGGACCCGGTGGCGACGTGACCGCGATCTTCGCGACGGCGTCCGACAGGGCACCGACCGTCCTCGTGGGCCAGGGACCGGCCCCGGCCGGCGCGACGCCGGAGCACTTCCGGTCCGAGGGCCTGGACCTGGTCCCGGGGGCGGGCGCGCTGGCGGCCGCCGTCCCCGGTGCCGTCGACGCGTGGCTGCTGCTCCTCGCCGAGCACGGCACGTGGGAGCTCGCCGACGTCCTCGCCCCCGCGATCGGGTACGCCCGTGACGGCCACCCGGTCGCGCCCCGCGTGGTCGCAACCATCGCGACCGTGCAGGACCTGTTCCGCGACCACTGGCCGTCCTCCGCCGAGCGGTGGCTGCCGGGAGGCTCGGTGCCGGCCGCCGGGTCGATGGTGCGCAACGAGACCTGGGCCTCGGTCCTGGAACGGCTCGTGCAGGCAGGGTCCGGCACCGTGGAGGGCGAGGGCGCGCGCGTCGCGCGCATCGAGGCCGCCCGCACCGAGTGGGCCGAGGGCTTCGTCGCGCAGGCAGTCGACGCCTTCGTCCGCGCCCCGCACCGCCACGCGTCCGGCACCGACCACGCCGGGGTGGTCCGCGCGAGCGACCTCGCGGCGTTCCGCGCGTCGACCGAGCCCGCGACGACCGCGGAGTTCCGGGGCCACACGATCGCGAAGACCGGGCCGTGGGGCCAGGGTCCGGCGCTCCTGCAGACCCTCCGCCTGCTCGACCCACTGGACGACGAGCGGCTCGACCCGTCGACCGTCCTCGGCGCGCACACGATCGCCGAGGCGCAGAAGCTCGCGCTCGCCGACCGCGAGGCGTACTACGGCGACGGCGACGTCCCGATGGCCGAGCTGCTCTCCGACGCGTACTCCGACGCGCGTCGCGCCCTGATCGGTGACCGTGCGTCGCACGAGCTGCGACCGGGGTCGGTCTCGGTGCCCGCGGGTGCGATGCCCCCGCTGCGTGAGACGTACACACCGCGCGGCGAGTCGATCGCCGGTGTCGGCGAGCCCACCGTCCCCGGCGCCCGCGGCAACGCGGTGGCCGCACCGGCCGAGGATGCCCCCGTGCACGAGGACCGCGGTGAGCCGATCGTGATGGAGACGGGCGAGACCCGCGGCGACACGTGCCACATCGACGTCGTCGACCGCTGGGGCAACATCGTCAGCGCGACGCCCTCCGGCGGGTGGCTGCAGTCGTCGCCGACGATCCCGGAGCTCGGGTTCTGCCTCGGCACCCGCATGCAGATGACCTGGCTCGAGGAGGGCACGGCGTCCACGCTCACCCCGGGCGCCCGACCCCGCACGACGCTCACCCCGACGCTCGTGCTCCGGGACGGCGAGCCGGTGGTCGCGATGGGCAGCCCGGGCGGCGACCAGCAGGACCAGTGGCAGCTGCTCTTCCTGCTCCGCACGATCGTCGGCGGGTGGTCCCCGCAGCAGGCGATCGACGCACCCGCACTGCACACGACGTCGTTCCCGGGGTCGTTCTGGCCCCGCACCTGGACCCCGGGCGGCCTCGTCGTCGAGGACCGCCTCGGTGACGACGTCATCGCCGGGCTCGAGGAGCTCGGCCACGTCGTCACCCGCGCCGGCGACTGGTCGCTCGGCCGTCTGTCGTGCGTGACGCGCGACCCCGACACCGGCGTCATGGGCGCCGCCGCCAACCCGCGAGGAGCACAGGGCTATGCCGCAGGACGCTGAGGACCGGACCATGCACGACGGCGACACGACCACCGGGGCCGCACCGCGCCTCCAGACCGACCAGACCGACCGGACCGACACCCTGCTGTCCGTCCGCGACCTGCGGGTCGCCTTCGGTGACCGCGAGGTCCTGCACGGCGTCGACCTCGACGTCCGCCGCGGCGAGCGCGTCGCGATCGTCGGCCAGTCCGGCTCGGGCAAGTCGACGCTCATCGCGGCCCTGCTCCGGCTCCTGCCGGGGGCCGGGCACATCACCGGTGGTGGGATCCGCCTCGGCGACGACGACATCGCCCACGCCGACGAGGCGCTCATGCGACGCGTCCGTGGCGCACGGATCGGGCTCGTGCCGCAGGACCCGTCGACGAACCTCAACCCGTCGATGCGGGTCGGCGCGCAGATCGCCGACGCGCTGCGGGCCGGCGGGCTGCGGGGACGCGCGGCGATCCGGCAGCGGGTGGTGGCGCTGATGACCGAGGCCGGGATCCCCGAGGCGTCGCGGCGGGCGGACCAGTTCCCGCACGAGTTCTCCGGCGGGATGCGGCAGCGCATCCTCATCGCCGTCGCACTCGCCCGCCAGCCCGAGCTGCTCATCGCCGACGAGCCGACCAGCGCGCTCGACGTGACCGTGCAGCGGCAGATCCTCGACCACCTGCAGACCCTCGTCGACCAGCACGGCACGACGCTGCTGTTCGTGACGCACGACCTCGGGGTCGCGGCGGACCGGACCGACCGCGTCGTCGTGATGCTCGACGGCGAGATCGTCGAGCAGGGTGCGCCCGAGGCGATCCTCCGCGACCCGCAGCACGAGTACACGAAGCGGCTCATCGCGGCGGCGCCCGCGCTGTCCGGGGTCGCGCCGGAGCCCGTGGCCGCGGGCGAGCCGATCCTCGTCGTGTCCGACCTGGTGAAGGAGTACCGGCTCCGCGGTCGTGGTGCCGGAACGCTGAAGGCTGCCGACGGGGTGTCGTTCGCGGTGCGTCGCGGCACGACCACCGCGGTCGTCGGTGAGTCCGGCTCGGGCAAGACGACGGTCGCGCGGATCGTGCTCGGACTCGAGACGCCGACGTCGGGCACCGCCCTGGTCGACGGGAAGTCCATCGGGACCGCCCGTGGCGCCGAGCGGCGGGAGATCCGACGCCGCGTGCAACCGGTGTTCCAGGACCCGTACGGGTCGCTCGACCCGACCTCGACGATCGAGCGGATCATCGACGAGCCCCTGCGCGTCTTCGGCATCGGTGACCGGGCGTCGCGCACCGAGCGGGTCGCGACGCTCCTCGACCAGGTGGCGCTCCCCCGCGAGGTCGCGCAGCTCCGGCCGAACGAGCTGTCCGGCGGGCAGCGGCAGCGCGTCGCGATCGCCCGGGCGCTGGCGCTCGAACCCGAGCTGATCATCCTCGACGAGGCGGTCTCGGCGCTCGACGTCCTGGTGCAGGAGCAGATCCTGGCGCTGCTCGAGGAGCTCCAGGACCGGCTCGGGCTGAGCTACCTCTTCATCACGCACGACCTCGGGGTGGTCCGGCGGATCGCCGACGACGTCGTGGTGATGCGCCGGGGTGAGGTCGTCGAGCGGGGCAGCGTCGCAGCGGTGTTCGACGACCCGCAGGAGCAGTACACGAAGGACCTGCTCGACGCCATCCCGGGGAGAGCCCTCGCCGAGGCGGCTGCGTGACGGCGTCCCGGGTGGGCGACCGGCGCGGTGTGGCACGATCGGCACCGTGCTGAACGGGACGAGCGTCATCGACGCCATCCGCCACGACATCGTGACCGGCGCCCTGCAACCGGGCACCCGGGTGACCGAGGCGTTCCTCGCGGAGCGGCACGGGGTCTCCCGGGTGCCGGTCCGCGAGGCACTCCGCGGGCTCGAGGGCGAGGGCTTCGTGGTGTCGCGCCCGAACGTGGGCTCGCGCATCGCCGACATCCCGTTCGACGAGGCCGACGACCTGTTCGCGGTCCGCGAGTCGCTCGAGACCGCCACCGCCCGCCGCGCCGCGACCCGGGCGCGCACGCTCTTCGACGCGGAGGCCCCGCCGGAGGACTGGTGGCGCGTGCGCCGCGAACTCGGGGCCGTCCTCGACGAGGGTGACGCGGCCGTCGAGCGGGGCGAGCTCGACCTGCTCGTCGACCTGAACGAGCGCTTCCACCTGCTGGTCGCCGAGCTCTCCGGCAGCACGACGCTCGCGACCCTGCTCCGGCAGCTCTCGCGGAAGATCGAGTGGCTCTACGCGCTCGACACCTCGTCGCGCGGCAAGCGGCTGTGGCCCGACCACCGGCGCATCCTGGCCGCGATCGACGCGGGGGACGTCGAGCAGGCCGCCGAGCGGATGGCCTGGCACGTCCGCGAGAGCCGCATCGGGTACGCGGCGCGCTCCTCCCCGGAGCAGGCCGACGCCCTGCGGACCGCGGGCCCCGCGGTCTGACCGGTCGGGCCGGCCCGGCCGGCGCGGCCCGCGCGGCCCGCGCGGCCGAGGCTCGCGCATGCGGACACGTTCGCGGCCCAGTGGCCGCGGAACCGTCCGCCCAGCCGAGCCTCGGGCAGCCGCGGCCGCCGCGGCGGCCGCGGCCGCGCCGCGGCCGCCGCTACAGCGTCGGGACGACCACCGCGCGGCCGGACAGCTCGCCGGCCTCGAGCTTGCGGTAGGCCTCGAGCGCGTCGGACAACGCGAACCGCTCGACGTCGGGCTCGATCTGCCCCGCTCGGTACATCGCGACGACCTCGTGCAGGTCCTCGATCGTGCCCCAGTAGGTGTTCGTGATCGTCGACTCGTACGGCGTCGTGAAGAAGTTCCACTCGACGGCCCCGCCGGCGATCCCGACGACGGTCAGCCGTCCGCCGATCGCCATCGAGGCCTTCGCGGTCGCGATCGTCGGCGTCGCACCGACGAAGTCGAACGCCGCATCGACGCCCTTGCCGCCGGTGAGCTCCCGGATCGCGGTGGCCTGGTCCGGCCCGGCGGGAACGGTGACCGCACCGCGGGCCGCGGCACGGTCCATCGCGTCCTGCTTCGTGTCGGTCGCGATGACCGTGGCGCCGGTGAGCGCCGTGAGGATCTGCACGGCGATCTGCCCGAGACCGCCGAGCCCCACCACGAGCGCGTACCTGCCGCCACCGGCCAGGTTCGGCATCGCTGCCTTGATCGCGTGGTACGGCGTGAGCGCGGCGTCGCTGAGCGGTGCCGCCGCGATCGGGTCGGCGTCACCGAGCGAGACGAGGTAGCGCGCCGGGACGGTCACGTACTCCGCCATGCCGCCGTCCCGACCGAGACCGATGGCCGCGTACGGGTTCGTGGCAGCGTTCTCGCAGTAGGTGTCCTGGCCCTTCGAACAGGACGAGCAGTGCCCGCAGCCGACCGGCCCGTAGACGAGGTAGGCGTCGCCCTCGGTGAAGCCGCTCACCCCGTCACCGACGGCCTCGACCCACCCGGAGGTCTCGTGCCCGAGGACGAACCCGGGGGCCTGCGCGCCCGGCTGCCCCTCCTGGAACTCGCGGTAGACGGCGACGTCGGAGTGGCACGCCCCGGCACCGGCGACCTTGAGGAGCACCTCCCCGGGTCCCGGGACGGGCTTCTCGACCTCGGTCAGGACGGGGAACGTCCGGAACTGCTCGAACACGACGGCGTGCACGGGTTCTCCTTCGATCTCCGTCAAAACTACACCTGTCGCGCATCTCGGTCGCCGGGCATCCTGCGTCTTCCCCGAGAGCCGGTTGCGAGAACGGTCGTTCTCCGATTGACTGGCGTCGGCCCTGAACGGGGCCTCCCCCAACGAAAGGAGCGGCTATGCCCACGCGCACCGCACGCACCGCCTGGCAGGGCGGCCTCAACGACGGTTCCGGCCAGGTCGAGCTGTCGAGCTCGAAGGTCGGCACCTACGACGTCTCCTTCCCGAAGCGCGCCGCGGACGAGGCCGGTGGCACCACCAGCCCCGAGGAGCTCATCGCCGCGGCCCACTCGGCCTGCTACGCGATGCAGTTCTCCGCGATCCTCGGCGAGGCCGGCGGCACCGTCGAGGCCCTCGACGTCAAGGCCGACGTCTCGCTCGGCCCGGACAGCGCCGGCGGCTTCAAGCTCACCGGCATCACCCTCACCGTCAACGGTGAGGTCTCCGGCATCGACGAGGCCGCCTTCCTGAAGGCGGCCGACGAGGCCAAGGCGACCTGCCCGGTCTCCAAGGCGCTCACGGGCGTCGAGATCGAGCTCAAGGCGACCTTCGAGCAGTAGTCGTCACCGACGGACGGGCGCATGCGCCGCCTCTTCCGCACCCGCACGCACGTCGTCACGTGGGTGGGCGCACTCGTCGCCCTCGTCGGCGTGGTGTTCCTGGCGGTGCGGCGACTCGACTCGTCCGGCTGGATCGCGGGTGCATCGGGCGGTGACTTCGCGTTCGTCAGCGGGGACCGACCCGGACAGCTCGTCGTGGGGGCGGTCCTCGCCCTGCTCGGTGGGATCGTCGCGGCCGTGTGCGCCGCTCGCCTCGCCCGCACCTGGACGCTCCGGGGGCTGCTGGTCGGGATCATCCTGCTCGTCGCCGGCGTGGTCCTCCTCCTCGCAGCACCGAACCCGTCGTTCGGGTGGTTCGCCCACGCGCCCCTCGCCGGCGAGACGATGCTGCCGATCCGGACCACGCGACTGCAGCTGACCGGGCAGGTCGTCGTGCTGGTCGGCGCGGCCGTCACCGCCTTCGCAGCCGGACGACTCAGCACGCAGGCCCGTCACTGACCCGTCATCGGCAACGTCCAGCGGACGTCCGGACTCGGGCACGAGCGGCTGGCACCATGGTCTGATGGCCGAGCAGTTCCTCCCCGGCGTCCCGCGGCCCGGGCGCCCACCCCGGCCGCGCGTCCGCAACCTCGCACAGCACGACATCCGCGACGCCCGTGCCCGCCTGCGCGGCACGATCTACGAGGACGTCACCCCGGACACCCGCCCGCGCGAGCAGTACTCGCCGGTGCAGATCGTCGACTTCTGCCTCGACCTGGCCGAGGTCATGCTCGCCTCCGGTGCGGACACCCGCAGTGTCGAGACCGCCGTCGTCGCGGTGTCCACGAAGTGGAACCTCGCGCCCCTCGACCTCGACTTCTCCGGCAGCTCGGTCACGCTCCAGTACGCCCCGGCCGACCACCCGCCGCTCGTCAAGGTCCGCACGGTGCAGTCCGACGGCTCCGACCTCGACCGGCTCGCGCGCGCGAACCAGATCGTCGACGACCTGGTGCACGGCGAGCGCGACATGACGAGCGCGGTGAGCGCCCTGGTCGCCGTCCTGCGGCTGCCGACCCGGTGGCCGACCTGGCTCGCCGACGTGGGCCTCTCGGTGCTCGGTACCTCGATCGCGATGCAGGCCGGTGGTGGCTGGCGTGCCGGTGTCGGCGCGTTCGTGCTCATGTTCGGGATCATCCTGTCCGGCCGCTGGCTGACCGGGAGGGGCTTCCCGCAGTTCTTCGTCTCCGGTGCGCAGGCAGCCGTCGCCTCGGCCATCGGCACCCTGGCGATCTGGGCCGACGTCCTGACCGCGACGGGTGCGGCCACGATGGTCGCCGCACTCGTCGTCCTGCTGCTGCCCCACGTGTCGCTCGTCACCTGGGCCCAGGACGCGATCTCCGGCTTCCGGGCCATGGCCGTCGCCCGGGCGTTCTACATCGTGCTCGTGATCGCCGCGATCGTCGTGGGGGTCCCGGCCGGCATCGCGGTCCTGCAGTGGCTCAGCATCGAGGTCGACCCGTCCGGCATCGTGCTGCAACCGCTGCCGCTCTGGGCCTCGTTGTCGCTGACGGTCGTGTCCGCGGCGGCGAACTGCTTCGTGCAGCAGGCCAGTGCCCGGGTCATCCCCGTCGCGGTGGTGTTCTCGGTCACCGCCGGCGCGTTCCTCTGGGAGCTCCGGCACCTCGGCATGCCGCTGCTGGGAGCGACGTTCATCGCGTCGGTGCTGCTCGGCGTGCTGTCGACCATCGCAGCAGCCCGGATGCGCACGGCCGTGGCGGCGATCGCGGTGCCGGCGTTCTGCGGTGCACTGCTGCCCGGTGTCGCGGTGTCCGATGCCCTGCTGCACTTCATGTCGGGGGCGTCCGGCGCCGCGCTCGACTTCGTGGCGGCCGTCTCGGTGGCACTCGGCATCGGCGCGGGGCTCGTGCTCGGTGGTCTCGTGGCGACCCCGGGCGCGCGACGGGCCCTGCGGCGGGCGCGTCGGGTGACGGTGCACTCGGTCCACAACGACACGACGGCGATCCCCGTGCTGCGGGACACCGGGTACGACCCGGGCAACGGCTCCGTGCCGCGGGGCCACCGCCCGCGCTGAGGGACCACCCGACACGAGACCCGGGCTGGGCGACCGCTCTCGTGCCCGGGAGCACGAGGAACGTCGCCCAGCCCGGGTCTCGGGTGGTGCGAGCGCCTCAGCCCTTGTCGGAGACGGCCTTCGTCACCGCGGTGGGGGCGTCGTAGTCGCCGTCCGGGATCCCCTTCAGGGCGTCCAGGACGTCACCGGGGGCGTCCTCCTTCTCGGCGGTCGCGACGATGTCCTCCTTCGAGGCGGGGTAGTCGATGCCGCTGAGGTACTTCTGGACCTGGATCGGGTTCGGTGCTGCCATGTCGGTTCCTTCCGTCGGAGCCTCCACGACTACGCCCGTGCGGCTCCGGGTCGACCCGGGTGACGCGCCTCGCGGCCAGGGATCAGATCTCCCAGCTCCCGCTGTCGCTCCACGTCGAGAAGCGCTGCGCGGCCTGCGGCTCGTACCGCTCCATCCAGCCGCGCTCGAGTCGGGCGACCGCGCGGTCGAACGCCGGCACCAGGTCGAGCTCCGCGCGGAGCATCGCCTGCAGCTGGAGCCCCTCGTACAGCGCGATGAGCTGCTCGGCACCGCGACGGGGGTCCATCGTGTGGGGCGCGCGGCCGACGGCGATGTCGTGCTCCAGGCCGCGCCGGACCTGCGAGAAGAAGAGCTGGTAGCGCGACCGCAGGTACGTGGCCATGGGGTGCGCAGGGTTGCCGGCGACGGAGAGCAGTGCGACGAGCAGCCGCATGAGCGCGGGGTCCTCGGCGTTCGAGGCGACGATCGCACGCAGCAGGTCGACCGTGGGGCCGTCCCCGACCTCGTGTGCCACCGCCTCCAGTCGCGCGCCGTTCCAGCGGTCGACGGCGGCGAGCACGAGGCCGTCCCAGGACGGGAAGTGCTGGCGGAGCTCCTCCGTCGTGATGCCCATCCGCTCGGCGACCATGCCGACGTGGGCCTCGTGGAAGGGTACGTCACGGAGGACGTCGACCGTGGCGCCGACGATCGTGATGCGCAGGTGCAGGGTGGCGGCCGCGGCGGCTGCCGCCTGCGTGTCGGCGCTGGTGTGTTCGAGCATCGTGCCCTCCGTCGTGCGGCGGACGTCCTGTCCGCACCTCCATCCAAGCGCAGTGGCGGGGGACACAGCATCCCCGGTACGGGTGTCAGCATGTCGGGGGACAGGCGACGACCCCGGAGCACGCACGCGGGCTGCCGTGCGACCATGCCGGGATGACCCCCGAAGACCCCGTCGCACAGGGCCTGGCCACCATGGCCTCCGCAGGCTACGAGTTCGGCGGCGACGACGAGCAGGTCGCGCACGACGTGCGGACCATGTGGGAGCAGCTCGGCTCCCCGGAGGGCGCGTTCGGCGCCGCAGCACGCGCGATCGCCCGGCTGCCGCAACGCCCCGAGGTCCCGATCGCCGACCAGGCCCGCCGCCGCGCGTTCGAGCGCGCGATCGGGATCAACCCGGTCGAGGTCGAACTGACCGCGGCGATGTCCGCACGGGAGCTGCTGGAGCGGATGGCGCGCTCCGTCGCCTGCTGAGACGACGGACGGGCGCGCCCCGCTGAACGGCAACGCGAAGCGTTGCGGGGCGCCCTGACCGAGCCTGTGAGGGAGGCGCGGTGCCAGCCGGCATCGAGCCTGTGAGGGAGGCGCGGTGCCAGCCGGCACCGAGCCTGCGAGGGAGGCGCGGTGCCAGCTGGCACCGTGCCTCCCGTCCGTCTGCGGTGTGCGCGCGTCAGGCGACCCGTCTCACGGGGTCGGCATGCCGCCGTCGACGTGGAGCGTCTCGCCGACCACGTAGGACGACTCGCCGCTCGCCAGGAACACGAACGCCGGCGCGAGCTCGGCGGGCTGGCCCCAGCGGCCCAGGTAGGTCTGCTCACCGGCGGACGGGAGCGCCTCCGGCGGCTGGCCACCGGCCGGCTGCAGCGGGGTCCAGATCGGGCCGGGAGCGACGGCGTTGACCCGGATGCCCTTCGGCGCGAGCTGTGCCGCGAGCCCCTTGGCCATGTTGTTCACGGTCGCCTTCGTGGCTGCGTAGTGCACGAGGTGCGGTGACGGCGCGTACGCCTGGATCGACGTCGTGTTGATGATCGTCGAACCGGGCTGCATGTGCGGCACGGCCGCCTTCGTGATGCGGAAGGTCGCGTAGGCGTTCGTCTTGAAGGTCTCGTCGAACTCCTCGTCCGAGATCTTCGTGATGTCGTCGACGTTCTGCTGCTTGCCGGCGTTGTTCACGAGGATGTCGAGCCCACCGAGGCCGTCGACGGTCTTCTGGACGAGCTCCTCGCAGAACGCCAGGTCCTTGATGTCACCGGGGATCGCGACGGCCTTGCGGCCCGCGTCCTCGATGAGGCCGACGATGCGGTCGGCGTCCTCCTGCTCCTCGGGCAGGTACACGATGGCGACGTCGGCACCCTCGCGGGCGTAGGCGATGGCGACGGCGGCGCCGATGCCCGAGTCGCCGCCCGTGACGAGCGCCTTGCGGCCCTGCAGGCGGCCCGAGCCGCGGTAGGTGTCCTCACCGTGGTCGGCGGGCACGTTCTGCGCCATCTCCTCGTCGGTACCGGCACCCTGCAGGTACTGCTCGTCCGGCTTCTTGTCGGCGTACATCTTCGTGGGGTCCTGCATCGCGTACTGGTCGAGACCCGCCTGGTCGTTCTGCTGCTCCGTCATGGCCTGGACGGTACGCACCGGGGTACCGCTGTCCGTCCAGCCGGGTGTCCCCCGCGACGCGTCCGTGACACATCCCCAAGATCACGAACACGTGACGACCGGGCTGCGATTCGGTAACACCTGTCGTCCTGTCCGGCTCCGGGCCGTACGGTCGACTGGTGACTTCCCGCACTCTGCTCGCGCTCGGCGCTGCCGTGCTCGCCTTCGCGGCCGGCACGGTCGGGTCCGATGCCCTCGCGGCGGGGGGCGTGGCACCGGCTGCGGCAGCGGAGGACCGCAGCGACGTCGCGGACCCGGTCCAGCCGCTGATCCGGGTCACCGACCGCGAACTGCGCCGGGTGGACACGGTCGAGCTCGACGCCGAGTCCCTGGTCCTCCGGCACGCGGACGACACCGTCGCGGACGTCCCCATGCGCGACGCGAGGTCGACCGTCTCGCTGCTCAACCGGCTGCTCGGGACCCCGTCGCGCACGCAGACCGCGGTCGGCGACGGCGGCGCGTGCTTCCCGGCGGGGACGACCTACACCTGGGGCGGGGCGGTCCGCGTCGCGGCGCTCCGCACACCGTCCGCCGTCGGCAACGCGGTCGAGATCCGTGTCCTCAAGGACTCGGTACGGGGCCGGACCGGCGACCGGATCGAGCTGACCGGTCCTGACGGGGTCCAGGTCGGCGACGACGTCGCGGACGAGATCGCGACGGCTCCACGCTCCGACAAGGTGTCGTTCGGGTCCGGCGACTCCCGGGCGTGGCAGCTGCTGCTCGAAGCCGGTTGGGCTCCCGACGAGCGTTCGACCGGCGACGACCCGACCGGTGCCGACCCCCGCGCGGAACACGACGACGCGACCGACGGTCCGACCCACGACACGGGCGAGGACGCGCAGGGCACGAACGGCGTCTCGGCGCTGACGAACGACACCGAGGTGACGGTCATCGGCTCCCCGATGCCGGTGCACGCGCGCCGGTCCTGCTGACGCGTCCTGCACTGCACGACGGCCGCACGGTCACGACCCGCGCGGCTCAGGCCACGCGGCTCAGGCCACGCGCAGGGACGCCACCACCGGGAAGTGATCACTCGCGGCCCACGTCTCCGGGCCGTCGTGGTCCATCACGACGCGCTCGGCGGTGACGTCGCCGCGGGTCAGCACCCAGTCGATCCGCTCGCCGGAGTCGACCGGTGCCTGCCACCCGTTGAAGGACGCGGTGCGGTCACCGGGGTCACCGGCGTCGGACCAGGCGTCCCGGTACCCGGCATCGGTGAAGACCCGGGACGCCGGACCCGCGCCCCACGGTTCGTTGCAGTCACCGGCGAAGACGACGGGGCCGTCGACCGGGGCGAGCCGCTCGACGACGAGGGCGGCGCTGCGCCGACGGACCTCGTCCCCGTGGTCGTTCTCCTCGTGGTCGAAGTGCGCGGTGAGGAGCGTGAAGGCGGCCCCCTCGGCGTCGAGGAAGCGCGCGTGGTTGGCGACCCGTGGGTACAGGCTCCCCCAGGTGTTCGACACCGGCTCGTCCGGGGTGTCGGAGAACCAGAAGGTCCCGACGTCGACGGGGCGCAGGCGGTCGCGGCGGAAGAACACCGCGGCGTGCTCCCCCGCGGTGCCCCCCTCGCGGCCCTGCCCGACGGCGTCGTGGTCGGGCAGCCCCTGTCGGAGGGCGTCCATCTGGTGGTCGAACGCCTCCTGCACGCAGAGCACGTCGGGGTCGTGCCGTCGGATGACCTCGAGCACCAGCGGCAGTCGCGCTGGCCAGTCGTGCCGCGGATCCGGGTTCTTCACGTTGTAGGTCATCAGGGTGATCGGACGCGCGACGTGGCTCACCGGTCGACCCTACCGACGCGCTCCCACGGGCGGCCCCAGGGTGGTGAAGGGTGCGTCAGTTGATGCAGACGCCTTCCTCGCCGTAGGTCTTCACGTCGGTGGAGCTCGGCGTCGGCTCGGACTCCGCCGGCTTCGACGCCTCGGCCTCGGGCGCCTCGTCCGCCGGGGTGGAGGAGGCGTCGCCGGGGGCGGCCGGGGCGGTGACGGTGATGCCGTCGGACCCGAGGACGAGCGTGACGCCCGACACCGTCGTCGACCGCACGGCGACCGCACCGGGCACCACCGCGGCGACGGCCTTGGCCTGCGCCTCCTGCCCGGCGGGGTACTGCACCTGGGTCTTCTGCGTCGTGTCCGAGGACCCCGGCGTCCCGACCTGGAAGCCGCGGGCCGTCAGGTTCGCGGTCGCCGTCGCGGCGGCGCCGGTCGTCCCGCTGCCGTTCAGCACGGTGACCGTCGTCGCGGCGGGCTCGGCGGCCGTGGCCTTCGTGTACTCCTCCGGCTCGCCGACGAGTCCCTGCACGAACGCGGGCAACCCGACGGTGTCGACCTCGACGATGGACAGCGGCCGGCCACCCACCGTGATGGTCGGGGTGCCGAGCGTCGGGATCGTGGCGGACTGGATGTTGCCCGGGCGCAGGTTCCGCATCTGGCTCGCCAGCGACACCAGGTCGGTGTCCGTCTGGATGGAGCTCCCGACGGCGCTGAGGATGTTGTTCATCTTGATGGGGTTGAGCAGGGTGCCCGCGGAGAGCACCTTGCGGGCCTCCTGCGACAGGAAGTACTGCTGGCGCACGTTCCGGTCGAGGTCACCGTTCGGCAGCCCGTGCCGCTGGCGGACGAACGACAGCGCCTGCTTGGCGTCGAGCTCCGAGGTGCCGGCCGGCAGGTCGACACCCGAGTACGGGTCGTTCACCGCGTTGTTCAGGCACACCTCGACCGGCCCGAGCTCCTTGACCACCTGGTAGAAGCCGAGCAACGACACCCGGACGTAGTGGTCGATCGTCAGGCCGCTGAGGTCCTGGATCGTCTGGATGAGCAGCTTCGCACCACCGGTGTCGCCGCCGCCGTTGAGCGTGCCGTAGTAGAACGCGCTGTTGAGCTTGCCCTTGCCGACGCCGGGGATCGGGACGTACGAGTCGCGCGGGAACGAGATCATCGTCGCCTGGGACCCGTCGGCGTTGATGTGCAGCACGATCATCGTGTCGGTGTTCGTCGCACCGCCGTCGTCCTCGGTGCTCAGCTCGGCCATCTGCTCGGGCGTCGCGTTGTCCGGACGGTGGTCGTCACCGACGAGCAGGATGTTCTGCGCCTGACCGTCCACGTCGTCGTCGTCGTCCGACCGCGGACTGATCGCGTCGATCTTCGTGACGCCGCTGTTGAGGCTCGTGAAGGCGAACGCGGCGTAGCCGCCGGTCAGCACGAGGCCCATCGCCAGGACGCCGGCGACCGCGGGGAGGACCACGCCGCTCCCACGCTTCTGGCGCCCGTGGCGCGGCGGCACGTGGCCGCGGCGGGCACGGCGCGTCGTCTGCTCGGGTTCGATGCTCACCCGGAAACCATAACGGCACAGCGTGGAACGGACAGGGAGATCCCTGAGGGTCCGTGCCCGACGCTGTACGCCCGGCGCTCGGTCAGTCGCGCGTGGGCAGGAGGTGGATCGCCTCCATCGCGAGTTCCGCGTCGATCGGCTCGCCCGCGGCGACGGCGTCACGGAGCTTCACGATCTCGGGTCGGATGACGTCGGTCGGGACGAGCTCGGTGAGTTCGGGCACGCGGAGCCGGAAGGCCAGACCGTCGGTGGTCGAGCGGCACAGCTGCGCGAGCGAGGCGTTGCCGCAGGCCTCCGCCCACATCGAGTAGATGTCCGCCCCCTCGCGCGCGACCTCGGCCTGCTGGTCGGCGTCGAGCCGCGCCAGGACGTCGTCGAGCACGGCGGTGACCCGCTCCCGCTCGGCGTCCGAGAACCGCGGGACGGCCAGGCGGACGACCCCGCCGTAGATGACGCCGAGCGTGCGGTAGGCGTCGAGCAGCTCGGCCTCGGTCGGTGCGGCGACGCGGGTGTAGCGGTTCGGCGCCATCTCGATGAGTCCGGCCCGTGCGAGTTCCGCCAGTGCTTCACGGATCGGGGTCCTGGAGACGCCGAGCCACGCGATGAGGTCGTCGTCGTTCAGTCGTTCGCCCGGTTCGAGCGTGCCGTCCATGATCGCGTCGCGGATCTTGTCCTGCACGGTGTCACGGAGCAGCTTGCGCTCTGCGGCCGGCTGCGTGGAGGGAACTGGCATGCCACCAGCGTGTCACATGTGACGCGCTGCGCGCGAGAGGCGCGACGGCCACCACGCCCGGCGCCCCAGGTCGATCACGAGCGCGGGGACGAGCAGCGACCGGACCACGACGGTGTCGAGCAGGACGCCGAACGCCACCACGAAGGCGATCTGCGCCAGGAACAGGATCGGGATGACGCCGAGCGCCGCGAAGGTCGCGGCCAGCACGATGCCCGCCGAGGTGATCACTCCCCCGGTGGCCGCGAGCCCGCGCAGGACACCCTCACGCGGGCCGTGCCGCAGGGACTCCTCGCGCACCCGGGTCATGAGGAAGATGTTGTAGTCGACGCCGAGCGCCACGAGGAACACGAACGCGTACAGCGGGACGGACGGGTCGGCCCCGGGGAAGTGGAACACGTGGTCGAACACCAGTGCGCCGACGCCGAGTGCGGCCGCGAAGGACACCACGACACTGCCGACGAGGACCAGCGGGGCGACCACGCTGCGGAGCAGCAGCACGAGGATCAGCAGGATGACCGCGAGCACCACGGGGATGATGACCGAGCGGTCGCGGATGCCGGTGTCGTTCGTGTCGACGGCGGTCGCCGTGACGCCACCCACGACCGCGTCGGGGTCCACCCGCTCGACGGCGACGCGGAGGTCGCGGACGGTCCGTTCGGCGGCGCTCGAGTCGGCGGGGTCGGCGAGCGTGGCCTCGAGCAGGACGTCCCCGCGCGACACCGTCGGCTCCGCCGTGCCCGGGGCGGTCCGGGCGGCGGCGTCCGACCCCACGGGGACGGTCCCCGAGGGCGAGTCGGTGGAGGCGGCCACCACCCCGTCGACCCCGCGGACCGAGCGGACGGCGTCGACGAGGGCGTCCAGGTCACGCTCGGCGCCGATGACCTGGGCCGGGCTGCCGGAACCCCCGGGGAAGTGGTCGGCGAGGACCCGCTGGCCGTCCCGCGCCTGGGACGACCCGATCACCAGGTCGCTCTGCGGGACGCCGTCGGCACGGAGCCCGACGAGGCCGCTGCCCATCGCCAGGAGCGCCACGGTGCAGACGATCCAGACCGTGCGGGACCGACGCGCGACGAGGCGCCCCACCCGCGCCCACAGTCCGGTCGCGTCCGGACCGGTGGTCGGGCGGCCACCGGAGCCGAAGGCCGGGCGCAGGGGCCAGAACGCCGCCCGACGGAACGCCAGCAGCAGGGCGGGCAGCAGGGTGAGGGCGGCGAGCAGGCTGAAGGCGATCCCGATCGCGGCGACCGGCCCGAGCGCCTTGTTCGAGTTGAGGCCCGACAGGAGCAGGCAGAGCACCCCGACGATGACGGTCCCGCCCGAGGCGACGATCGGCTCGAACGCGCCGCGGAGAGCGGCCCGGGTCGCCTCCCAGCCGGTGCGGTGCTCGCGCAGTGCCTCGCGGTAGCGCGCCGTGTAGAGGAGCGCGTAGTCCGTCGCCGCGCCGATCACGAGGATCGACAGGATGCCCTGCACCTGCCCGTTGACCGTCACGACCCCCGCCTTCGCCAGGGCGTACACCACGAGGATCGAGGCGCACAGGGCGAAGGTCGCCGTCCCGAGCACCAGGAACGGCAGCAGCGGCGACCGGTAGACCACGATCAGGATGACGAACACGGCGGCGAGTGCCACCCCGAGCAGCAGGCCGTCGATGCCCGCGAACGCCTCGGTCAGGTCGGCCGTGAAGCCCGCCGGACCGGTGACGTACCCGGAGACGCCGGCGGGCAGCGCCTCGTCCACCGTGGTCCGGATGGCCGAGACGGCGTCTCCGGTCTCCGCGTCCTCGGTCAGTGTCGCGACGATCTCGGCGGCGTCGCCGTCCTCGCTCGTGATCACGGGGCTCGTGCCCTGCACGTCGTCGCGCTCGCCGATGGTGTCGGCGATCCGACGGGCCGCAGCGAGGTCGTCGGGCGTCAGGCCGCCGTCGCGGTCGAGGACGACGATGGCGGGTGCCCCCGAGGCCTGTCGGAAGTCGGCGGCACGCTCCTGCACCTTCGTCGCGTCGGCCGAGGCCGGCAGGAACGACGTCTGGTCGTTCGTGGCGACCTCGGAGATCTTCCCGAAGACGGGACCGCCGACGCCGGCCACGACGAGCCAGACGAGGATGACGAGCGCGGGCAGGACGATGCGGAGGAACCGGGACACGTCGGTGAGCGTACACCGATCGTCAGCATGCTGACTATCTCCGCGCCGACGCCGCCGGGAGGACCCGCCCGTAGACTCCGATCATGCACGAACCCGCGGAGCAGTGGCCGCTCGGACGCCTGCTCTCCGCCGCGGCACGTGCCGTCGAGCGGGAGTGGGACGAGCGACTCCGGGCGATCGGGCTGACCCACGCCGCCCTCGTCGCGATCGACATCCTGCTGCGGACCGGCCCGACGGGCGCGGACACCATCGCCAGGACCGCTCGCGTGCAGCCCCAGACCATGTCGCGGACCCTCGAGCGGGCCGAACGGGACGGCCTGGTCGAGCGGACCGCCCACCCGGAGGACCGCCGGCGTCGCGTGGTGTCCGTCACCGACGAGGGTCGCCGCGCATGGGAGACCGCACAGCACATCGAGCGGGAGGTCCTCCCCGAGGACGCGGAGCTCCGCCGGCGGCTGACCGGCGTGCTGCACCGCTCGTGACACTGAAATACCACATGCTGTAGACTCTCCGGGTCGGCGCAGGGCCGACCCGACCCGAGGAGTCCCGATGTCCGAGCGTCGCGCCGCCCGAGCCGCGGCAGCAGCAACAGCAAGAACGGCCCGGAGGCGGCGCAGGCACCCCGCGCTCGTCGCGCTGGTCGCCACCACCGGCACCCTGGTCGGCATCGCCACCCTGCTCGCGGTCGTCGCAGCGGTCTTCGTCGGCAGTCTGACCCGGAGCTTCGACGACCACACCGAGGCGATCGCGGACCCCTTCCCCGCCGGCGACCGGCCCGCACCTTCCGGCGGCGCCGAGGACATCCTGCTCATCGGCTCCGACTCGCGGGCCGGACTGGCCGACGGCGACCAGACCGCCGGCGGGCGGTCGGACACGCTGATGCTCGCCCACGTGCCCGCCGACCGCCGCCACGTGTACCTCATGTCGATCATGCGCGACTCGTGGGTCGAGGTCCCCGGCCACGGCCGGGCCAAGATCAACGCCGCGTACTCCTGGGGCGGCATCCCGCTCACGGTGCAGACGGTCGAGCAGCTGCTCGACGTCCGGATCGACCACGTCGCCGAGGTCGACCTCGCCGGGTTCGCCGACATGACGGACGCACTGGGCGGCGTGACGGTGCAGTCGCCGCGGGACTTCACGGCGCGGGGCCACCACTTCGGCAGCGGCGCGAACCGGCTCGACGGCGAACAGGCCCTGGCCTTCGTGCGGGAGCGGTACGCGTTCGCCGACGCCGACCACACACGCGTCCGGAACCAGCAGGCGTTCCTGCGCGGGGTGTTCGACCAGGCCCTGTCGCGCGGCACCCTGACGCACCCGGGACGACTGCAGGAGTTCGTCACCGCGACGAGCGAGCACCTGGCGGTGGACCCCGGGCTCGACGCGGCGACGATCGTCCGTCTCGGGTGGTCCCTGCGCGGGGTCCGACCGGACGACCTGGTCACGTTCACGATGCCGACCGCGGGCAGCGGGACGACCCCCGACGGCCAGTCGTTCGTCCGGTTGGACGACCACGACCGCGCCGCGATCTCGAGCGCCCTGCGGTCCGACGACCTGCAGCGGTGGCTCGAGGATCGCCCGAGCTGACGGTCGCGCCGGCGAATCCCGGACAGCACGAGACCCCCGCGGCAGGTGCCACGGGGGTCTCGTGTCGGATCGGGCGGTCGATCAGGCGGGGAGCTGGAGCTCCTGGCCGGCGTAGATCAGGTTCGCGTCGTCGATCGTCGACGTGTTCGCGGCCCACAGCTTCATGTAGCCACCGTCGATGTTCAGCTTCGTCGCGATCTTGTCGAGCGTGTCGCCCGACTCGATCGTGTACGTCTTGCCGCTCGTCGCGACCGCGGCCGGCTTGCTCGACACGGCCGCCTTCGGAGCGGCCTGCGTGGTCGCCTTCGGTGCGGCCGGCGTGGTCGCCTTCGGTGCAGCCTGCTGCGGCGCGGCCTGCTGCGGTGCAGCCTGCTGCGGCGCGGCGGGGGCCGGAGCGGCGGCCTGCGGAGCGGCACCCGTGGTCCCGCTCAGGCCGAGCTTCGCGGAGCAGGCCGGCCATGCACCCCAGCCCTGGGACGCGAGGACGCGCTCGGCGACGGCGATCTGGGCCTCGCGGCTCGCGGAGGCCGGGTTGCCGGCGCCGCCGTTCGCCTGCCAGGTGCCGAGGTTGAACTGCAGGCCACCGTAGTAGCCGTTGCCGGTGTTGATGGCCCAGTTGCCACCGGACTCGCACTGTGCGAGGGCGTCCCAGGTCGAACCGGATGCGGCGTTCGCGGGCGCTGCCGCCAGGCCGACACCGGTCGCGGCGATGCCGGCGAAGGCCAGGCCACCGACGATGGTGCGGGTACGGGAAAGCTTCTTCATGGTTGATCGCTCCACCGGGACCACGGACCTGGCGCCCGCCTGAGCGGACCCGGTCGCCACTGCCCGTCCCGACCGATCGCGGTCATGTTGTGGGGTGCGCCGCCGGGGGCAGTGGTCTCGTGCCGGTGGCGCTGGTCGGCAACCATAGGAAATTCGTGACTGTTATCAAACCGAGACAATGAGTTCTACCCGTGAGTGCTATGTCCCCCACCGGTCTTCCTGAGTGCCCCGATCACCATGGGCATGCAGATCGGTCTGTACCCGGGTACGTGACCTTGGCAGTTTCCTGGCAATGCTGCGGACGGGAGGCCCGTGGCGGCCTGGCAGCGAGCCTCCCGACCGCTGGCTGGTCGCGTCCTGGTCAGCGCCTGGACAGCAGCGTCACGGCCTCGAGGTGGCCGGTCTGCGGGAACATGTCGAGCACGCGCGCCCGTCGCAGGCGGAGCGACGGCATGCGCGCGAGGTCCTTCGCGAGGGTGACCGGGTTGCAGCTCGAGTAGACGACGTGCTCGACCTCGGACTCCTCGAGCCAGGTCGCGAGCGTCTCGCCGATGCCCCGGCGCGGCGGGTTCACCACCACCAGCTCGGGCAGCGCGTCCGGTCGGGCCCGGAGGGCGTGCTCCGTCGCGTCGTCGGCGGCGAAGCGGACGTCGGTCAGCCCCGCCTCGCGCGCGGACTGCTTCGCGGAGCGGATCGCCTCCCGGCTCGTCTCGATCCCCGTGACGGCACGACCCGGGCGCGCTGCGTGCAGGGCGAACCCGCCGACACCGCAGTACAGGTCCCACATCGAGGCCGGCCCGACCTCGTCGATCCACGCCGACGCCTGGTCGTACAGCTGGCTCGCGACGCTCGTGTTCGTCTGGAAGAAGCTCTGCGGTCGCAGGTGCATCGTGATCGAGCCGAACCGCATCGGCAGCGTCTCCTGCTCGGTCAGTACGACCTCGCGCTCCCCCTCGGTGACGGCCTTGTGCTCCGGGAGCAGGTTCGCGGTGACCACGACCGCCTCGGGCAGGACCCGCCGCAGGTCGTCGAGGCGCTCACGCAGTCGTGGCAGCTGCCCTTCGGAGCGCAGCACGAAGCGCACCATGAGCTCGCCGTCCGGGGACTCGGTCACGAGCACGAACTTGAGCTCGCCCCGACGTGCGGCCACGTCGTACGGGATCAGCCCCGTGTCGGCGACGAAGTCCGCCAGGACCGGGAGCGCCCGTCGGATGCCCGGCGTGCAGATGCCGCAGTGCCGCAGGTCCACGCCGCGCTGCCGGTGGTCCAGGATCCCCACCGTGGGGCGCTGGACCGTGCCGCCGACGACCATCTTCGCCTTGTTGCGGTACCCGGACTCCGGGCTCGTGATCGCGGGCAACCACTCGACCGCCCCCGGGCCCCCTGCGGCCTCGACGGCGTCCCGCAGGAGTTCCCGCGTGCGGATCTCCTTGTCGAGCACCTGGTCGCCGTAGGGCTGTCCCATGAGTGTGCACGAGCGGCACACCCCCCGGTCGAAGTAGTCGCACTGCATGGCCGGGTCAGGATACGGCAGCGGCGTCCCGCGTCGTCGTCGCGATGCGGTACAGCGAGGTCGTCGCGGTCACGAAGAGCGTCGTGCCGTCGTCGCCTCCGAAGCACAGGTTCGACACGACCTCGGGCACGGCGACGTCGCCGATGCGGGCGCCGTCGGGTGCGAAGACCGTCACGCCCCGGTGGGTCGAGGACCACACGTTGCCGTGGACGTCGACCCGGATGCCGTCCGGCACGCCCTCGCCCTCGCCGAGCCGGGCGAACACCCGGCCGTTCTTCACGCGGTGGCCGTCGACGTCGTAGGCACGGATGACCGGCTCGTGGGCGGACGAGCTGGCGACGTGGAGCACGCGCTCGTCGGGCGAGAACGCGAGACCGTTCGGTTCGTCGACGTCGAGCACCACGGGGCGCAGGTCCTCGCCGTCCGGTCCGCACCGGAACACCCAGTGGTCGCCGTACTCCCGCTCGCCCAGGTGTCCCTCACGCGGCTGGGTGATGCCGTAGGCCGGGTCGGTGAACCAGACCGAGCCGTCCCGCGTGACGACGACGTCGTTCGGCGAGTTCAACCGACCGTCCGCCCAGCCGTCGACGACCGCGGTGACGACGCCGCCCCGGTCGCGCTCGACGCGTCGCCGCCCGTGCGAGCACTGCACGACGGAGCCATCGCGGTCCAGCGTGCGGCCGTTCGTGAACTCGACGTCCGACGCGTACACGGTCGTACCGCCGGTCTCCTGGTGCCACTCGAGGATCCGGTCGCCCGGGATGTCCGACCAGCGGACCGTCCGGTCGGACGGGATCCAGCACGGTCCCTCGGCCCAGGTGCTGCCGGTCGCGAGGCGCTCGACGGCGTCGGGGTCGGGGACGAGTTCGGTGAGGCTCGACACGGGTCCTCCTTCGGACGGTGCCCTCCACGCTACGGCGTCAGGCGGTCGCAGCGGCCTCGGCGCGGCGCCGCACGGCCTTCTCGACCGCGGAGATCGCGAGGCCGAGCAGGATCGACGCGACCACCGCGAGGGTCGTCACGAGGAACGGCTGCTCCCGGCTCCAGTGCCCGGTGGCCGCCGCGATCCCCACGCAGTAGGCCGCCCACACCACGTCGGCGACGAGGCAGCTGACCAGGAAGCGCCGGAGGTCGAGCCCGCTGTCCGCACCGACCAGGTTCGTCGTGAGGCGCCCCATCGGGATGAAGCGGCCGAGGACGGCGATGCGTCCGGGGGCCTTCCGGTACCTGGCGTCGATCGACTCCCGCGCCTTCCTGACCTTCGGCCGGCTGAACCACGACCGCGAGCCGAGGTCGACCGTCCGCGCCAGGTGCCAGAGCGCGACGTCGCCGAGCACCATCCCGATCGTCGCCGCGACCACCAGGACGAGCACGGGCAGGAACCCACCGTCACCACCGACGAGCAGCGTGCCGATCGCGACGACGAGCGCCTGGCTCGGCAGGAACACCGCAACGCTGCCGGCGGCCAGCACGAGCCCGACCACGAGGAAGGCCCAGGGCGTCCCGACGAGCTGGAGCACCATCTCCTGCGCTGCGTCCACCGTTCACCTCCGTCGACGCCGGGTGCGCCGACCACGATCATCCCAGGTCCGGGCCCGGCCGGTGCTCGGTGCGCCGCACGATCTCGCGCATCACGTCGGCGGCCTCGTCCGACCGACCCCCGACGACCGCCTGCACGAGCGCGACGTGCAGCCCGACGTCGTGGCGGTCCGGCCGGATGCTCCCGCGCTCACGGAGCGCCTCCCCCACGACGCGGTGCAGCCGTCGGTACAGCGCGTTGCCGGACAGCTCCAGCACGAGGGAGTGCAGCCGGACGTCCGCGATCGTGAAGTCGACCCGGCGGTCCTCGGCCGCGGCGGACGCGAGCTCGTCCGCGGTGGCGAGGAGCGCCTCCCGTCCGGCCGCGCAGTCCTCGAGCGGTGCTCGTCGGGCCGCCGCGGCAGCCGCTGCCGGTTCCACGGCGACCCGCAGCTCGCGGAGCTCGACGGAGACCTGCGCCGCGTCGGGCCCCCGGAGCCGCCAGCGGACGACCAGCGGATCGAGGACGTCCCAGTCCGTGGGGTGGGCGACGACCACGCCGACGCGGGGGCGCGCACTGAGCATGCCGAGCGCGACGAGGACGCGGACCGCCTCACGGACGATGCTGCGGCTCGCGCCCGACCAGGCCACCAGGTCGTCGGTGCTCCGACGGCTCCCCGGCGCGAAGGTGCCGGTGACGACGGCGGTCCCGATCCCGTCGAGCACCCGGTCGAAGGCGCTCGTCACCGCTGCGCGACGGGCGACAGGACGAGCTCGTCGATGCGGACGTGGGCCGGCGCCGCGAGCACGAAGGCCACCGTGCGGCCGACGTCGTCGGGCTGCAGCATCCGAGCGCGCGCCGCCGCGTCGGGGACCTCGGGACGCTGGTCCAGGAAGTCCGTCGCGACGTCGCCCGGGCACAGGTGGGTGGCCCGCACGCCGTGCTCGGCCTCCTGCTGGTTGAGCGTCCGGACGATCGAGCCGAGGGCGGTCTTGCTCGCCGAGTACGCGACACCGGCACCGGGTTGGAAGGACCAGCCCGCGTAGGACGACACCACCACGACGACACCGCCCGCGTCCCGGAGCGCCGGCAGTGCAGCGTCGACCACCGCCACCACGGCGGTCGTGTTCGTGTCGATGACGGCGCGGACGTCGGCGAGCGACTGGTCGTCCCACCGTCGCGCCGGCGAGTTCAGCCCGGCTGCCAGCACCAGGCCGTCGATCCGGCCGTGCCGTCCGAGCACGGCGTCGCGTGCTGCGGGCACCGCGTCGCCGTCCGTCACGTCGAGCGGCACGACGTCCGCCGTCCCGCCGACCGCGCGGACCTCGTCCGCGACCTGCTCGAGTCGGTCCCGGCGACGCCCGCTGAGCACCACCGTCCACCCGTCACGGGCTGCGGCCACCGCGCTCGCCGCCCCCATCCCGCTGCCGCCACCCGTGATCCAGAGCACCTTCGCCGTCATGCTCGAATAGTATGACGATTCAAGGCACGGGCGCCCACCGTTGCCGGGACAGACCGACGACGGGAGCGACGATGCACCTCGACCTGACCGACCGCGTGGTGGTCGTCACCGGAGCCGGCCGGGGGATCGGCCGGACACTCGCGGCGCGGTTCCTCACCGAGGGGTGCCGCGTCGTCGCGTTCGACCTCGCCTTCGACGACGCCGGTGACGACGGCGTCGACCGTGTCGTCTGCGACGTCGCCGACCCGGCCTCCGTGCGTGCGGCCGTCGACGAGGTCGTCCGCCGGCACGGCACCGTCGACGTGCTCGTCAACAACGCGGGCATCAACGTCACCGGGACCGTCGCCGAGCTCGGCTGGGACGAGTGGCGACGGTGCATGGACGTGAACCTCGGGGGCACCTTCCTGGTCAGCCAGGCGGTCACGCCGGTGATGCAGGCGGCCGGGCGCGGGCGGATCGTCAACGCCGCGTCGTTCGCGGCGATCGTGCCGAGCGTCGGCAGCGCGGCCTACGCGGCGTCGAAGGCCGCGGTGGTCTCGTTCACCCGCGTGCTGGCGTCGGAGCTCGGCCCGTGGGGCATCACCGTGAACGCCTACGCGCCCGGCATGGTGCCGACCGCGATGAACGGGTTCGCCGAGATGCCGCAGGCCGAGCAGGACCGGCTGCTCGACACCCTGTCGCTCCGGCGGTGGGAGACGCCCGACGACGTCGCCGACCTCCTGGTCTTCCTGGCGAGCGACGCGTCCGCCTACGTCACGGGCACACTGCTGGACGTCTCCGGCGGCAAGCTCGCGACGCAGATCCCGGCACGGGCGCACGGTCGCTGAGGCCGGACGCGGAGCAGAGTGGAGGGAACGCTCGCTCCGGCTGTCCGGTCGCTCAGGAAGTTGCCATCCGCCTCTCCGTAGGCTGTGAGGGCCCAGTGAGCCGGACTGCAGCCCGACCCCGAGGAGGTGCCCGATGGTCTCCGTCCTCGTCGCGTTCGCGATCGTCGCCCTGATCGTCCCCGCCCTGATCCCGCTGATGGGGCGCCGCGTGTTCTACGTCGCCGCCCTCGCCCCCGCCGCCGCCGCGGTGCTGACGATCGCCCAGAGCGACGCCGCACTCCACGGCGGGGTCACGAGCCGGTGGCAGTGGATCCCGGAGCTCGACCTGGCGCTGTCGTTGCGGATGGACGCCCTGTCGTGGGTCCTCGCCCTGGTGGTCTCCGTCGTCGGTGCGCTCGTGCTCGTCTACTGCGCGTCGTACTTCGAGCGGGACGAGCCCGGACTGGGCCGGTTCGCGTCCGTCCTGACCGCCTTCGCCGGGTCGATGTACGGCCTCGTCGTCGCCGACGACGTGATCGTGCTCTTCGTGCTCTGGGAGGCCACGACGGTCTTCTCGTACCTGCTCATCGGGCAGGACGCCGACAAGCGCGCGAGCCGTGCCGCCGCGATGCAGGCCCTCGTCGTCACGACCGCCGGCGGGCTGGCGATGCTCGCCGGACTCGTCGCCCTGTCCGTGACCGCGGGGACCACGAGCCTGTCGGGCATCATCGCGCAGGCACCGGAGCTCGTCGGGCGTCCGGGGCCGCTCGTGCCGGTCGCGGTGGTCCTCGTGCTCCTGGGCGCCCTGACGAAGTCGGCGATCGTCCCCTTCCACTTCTGGCTCCCGGCAGCGATGGCGGCGCCGACCCCGGTCAGCGCGTACCTGCACGCCGCGGCGATGGTGAAGGCCGGCATCTACCTGGTCGCCCGCCTGGCCCCGGCGTTCGCGCTGCTGACCGGCTGGCGCGAGACGATCACCGTGCTCGGTGTGCTCGGCATGCTCATCGGCGGCTACCGCGCGCTGCGCCAGACCGACGTGAAGCTGCTGCTCGCCTACGGGACGGTCGCGCAGCTCGGCTTCCTCGTGCTCGCCGCCGGGTGGGGCGCTCCGGCCGTCGCCCTGGGCGGGATCGCACTGCTCGTCGCGCACGCCACGTTCAAGTCGACGCTGTTCCTGGTCGTCGGAGCCGTCGACCACGCGACCGGCACCCGCGACCTCCGGAAGCTCAGCGGTCTCGGGCGGAAGCTGCCGTGGCTCGTCGTGGTCAGCGTCCTCGCGCTCGCGTCGATGGCGGGCATCCCGCCGACGATCGGCTTCGTCGCGAAGGAGGCCGTCCTGACCGGCTTCGTCGAGGAGCTCCACGGACCGCAGGCGGCCTGGGCGTGGATCGCGCTCGTCGGGGTGACCCTCGGCTCGCTCCTCACCGTCGCGTACTCGCTCCGCTTCCTCTGGGGCACGTTCGCCCGGAAGCCCGGCGTGGCCGACACCGAGCCGCACGGCCTGCACGGACTCGGTGTCGTGCCGTCCGTCCTCGCCGTCGCCGGACTCGCGCTCGGCCTGCTCACGCCCGTCGTCGCGCACGGCGTCGAACCCGCTGCCACCGCCGCGGCCCTGCCCGAGGGCGAGGTCCCGCACCTGGCGCTCTGGCACGGCCTGGAGCCCGCGCTCGGCCTCTCCGCGATCACGCTCGTCGGCGGCGTCCTCCTGTTCCTGGCACGACGCCGGGTCGAGGCCCTGCAGCACCGGCTCTCCGGGTCCCCGAGCGCGGCCGACACCTACCGGAAGACCATGCGTGGGCTCGACCGCCTGGCGACCGGGCTCACGGCCGGCGTCCAGCGCGGTTCGCTCCCCTACTACCTGACCGTGATCCTGTCGGTGTTCGTCGCCGGCGCCCTGGCGAACCTGGTGCTCGGCGGCCCGTGGGCGTTCCGCGTGCGCTTCGCCGACTCGTGGGGCCAGGTACCGGTCGTCGCCGTGATGGCCGTCGCCGCGATCGCGGTGCTGACCGCGAAGACCCGGTTCGCCGCCGCCGTGCTCGTCGGCGTCACCGGCTACGGGATGTCCGTGCTCTTCGTCCTGCACGGTGCGGTCGACCTCGCGCTCACCCAGCTCGTGGTCGAGACCGTCACGCTCATCGCGTTCGTGCTGGTGCTCCGCCGGCTCCCCCCGCGGATCGCCACGGCCAACCCGTCGCGCTTCCGGATCGTGCGGGCCCTGTTCGCCGGCCTCGCGGGAGCCACCCTGGCCGTCGTCGTGGTCGTCGCGGCCTCGGCACGGAACAGCACCCCGATCTGGCCGGACATCCCGGCGCTCACGAAGTCCTTCGGTCACGGCCTGAACGTCGTGAACGTCGCCCTCGTCGACCTGCGCGGCTGGGACACGCTCGGTGAGCTGACCGTCGTCGTCGCCGCGGCCACGGGTGTCGCGAGCCTGATCTTCCTCGATTCGCGCGAGGACACCCTGCCGCGGCTGCGCGACCTGCCGGCGACCGTGACGAGCGACAAGCACCGCCCGGACGGCGAGCCCCGCGCCTGGCTGCCGACGAGCGCGGCGATCCCGACCGGTCGCTCGGCCCTGCTCGACGTGGTCGTCCGCCTGCTCTTCCACGGCCTCGTCGTGCTCTCGCTCTACCTGCTCTTCGCCGGGCACAACACGGCCGGCGGCGGCTTCGCCGGCGGACTCGTCGCCGGCATCGCGCTGGCCGGTCGGTACCTGGCGGGCGGTCCCGCGGAGCTCGGCGCCGCCGCGCCCGTCCGCGCCGGTCGCCTGCTCGGCCTCGGCGTCGCCACCGCGGCCACGACCGCGATCGTCCCGCTGTTCTTCGGGAAGGAGGCCCTGTACTCCGCGTTCTTCGAGGCGACCGTCCCCGTGCTCGGGCACGTCGAGTTCGTCACCGCGACGTTCTTCGACATCGGGGTCTACCTGGTGGTCGTCGGGCTCGTCCTCGACGTGCTCCGGAGCCTCGGTGCCGAGGTCGACCGGCAACGGCTCGAGGACTCCCGGGCGCGCATCACCGACACCACGGAGGGCGACGTCGACGACAACGCCGCCGCAGCGACCCCGGAGGGGAGTGCCGTATGACCATCACCCTGGTCCTCGTCATCGCGATGGCGGTGTTGTTCTCGTGCGGCGTGTACCTGCTGCTCGAGCGGTCGCTGACCCGGATGCTGCTCGGGTTCCTGCTGCTCGGCAACTCCCTGAACCTGCTGTTGCTCATCATGTCCGGCGCGGCGGGCAAGCCCCCGATCGGCGGCTCGTCCGAGGGCATCACCGACCCGCTCCCCCAGGCGTTCGCCCTGACCGCGATCGTCATCACCTTCGCGGTGAGCGCGTTCCTGCTCGCCCTCATCCACCGCTCGTGGAAGCTGTCCCGCGCCGACGAGGTCGAGGTCGACGAGGCCGACGTCGCGATCGGCAAGGACCGCGACGACGATCCCGCGGACGACGACCCCGAGATCGACACCGACCCCGAAGCGGTCCAGAACGAGGAGGCCTCGCGATGACCTGGCTCGTCCCCCTGCTCGTCCTCGTCCCGCTGCTCGGCGCCGCCATCGCGCTCGGCCTCCTGCGGCACCAGAAGCTCCAGCGGGCCATCACGGTCGCGGTGCTCGCGGTGGCCGTGGTCGTTGCCGCCACGCTCATGGTGCTCGTCGACCAGCACGGCACCATCGTCGTGCAGGTCGGCGGGTGGCAGGCACCGTACGGCATCTCGCTCGTCGTGGACCGGCTGAGCGCCCTGCTCCTCACGGTGAGCGCGAGCGTGCTCCTGCTCGTGCTGCTCTTCTCGATCGGCCAGGGACTCGCGGCCGACGACGAGGACGCCCCCGTCACGATCTACTACCCGACCTACCTGGTGCTGGCGGCCGGTGTGCTCGACGCGTTCCTGGCGGGCGACCTGTTCAACCTCTACGTCGCGTTCGAGATGCTCCTGGTGGCGAGCTACGTGCTCATCACCCTGGGCGGCAGCGAGCAGCGTGTCCGCGCCGGCACGACGTACATCATCACGAGCCTCATCGCCTCGGCGCTGTTCCTCGCGTCCATCGGCCTGGTCTACGGCGCGACCGGCACCGTGAACATCGCGCAGATCTCGGAGCGCGTCGCCGGGCTCCCCGAGCACGTGCAGCTCCTGCTCCACACGATGCTGCTCATCGCCTTCGGCATCAAGGCCGCGGTGTTCCCGCTCGCCTTCTGGCTGCCGGACTCGTACCCGACCGCACCGGCCCCGGTCACCGCGGTGTTCGCCGGACTCCTCACGAAGGTCGGCATCTACGCGATCATCCGGCTCGAGACGATCATCTTCCCGAGACCACAGCTCAACACGGTGCTGCTCGTGGTCGCGGTGCTCACGATGATCGTCGGCGTGCTGGGGGCCGTGTCGCAGACCGACGTGAAACGACTGCTGTCCTTCACGCTCATCAGCCACATCGGCTTCATGGTGATGGGCGTCGGGCTCGGTTCCGTCGTCGGCACCGCCGCGGCCGTGTTCTACACGGTGCACCACATCGTCGTGCAGACCACGCTGTTCCTGGTGTCGGGGGTGATGGAACGCGTGGGCGGCACGACCTCGACCCGGTCGCTCGGCGGGCTGCTCAAGGCCGCACCGCTCCTCGCCGCGCTCTACCTGGTCCCGGCGTTCAACCTCGGGGGCATCCCGCCGTTCTCCGGGTTCATCGGCAAGCTCGGCCTGTTCCGCGCCGCGGCCGAGGACGGCTCCCCGATGGCCTGGGTGACGGTCGGCGCCGGCGTGGTGACGAGCCTCCTCACCCTGTACGCGCTGATGCGCGTCTGGGACGCCGCCTTCTGGCGGCCCAAGCCGGCCGCCGAGGCGGCGGCACCGCACGCCAGCACGGCCGAGCCGCACGCGCACCTGCGGTCGCCGGAACCGGCGCCGCTGACCGTCTCCGAGGAGACGGGCGAGGCGTACCACCCGGGAGGCTCGACCACCGTCACCGACGCGGCGCACGCGAGCAGTGCCTCCGGTCCGGCCACCGGCCAGACCCCCGCGGTCGAGCCGTCGGTGCACACGCCGCTGCCCCGGATGCTCGTCGCCGTCACGACGGTGGCGGTCCTCGGGTCGGTCGCGCTCACCGTCGTCGCCGGTCCGCTCTACGGCTACGCGACCCGCGCAGCGGAGTCACTCGAGTCGCCGGACCGCTACGTGCAGGCCGTCCTGGGCAGCACGGACGGAGGCGCTGATGAGTGACACCCGCCGCATCTCGAACGCCCGACGGATCGCCCTCGCCTGGCGCTACGACGTGCCGCTCGTCGCCGGACTGACCGTGCTCTGGGCGCTGCTGTGGGGATCCTGGAGCGTCCTGACGCTGCTGTGCGGCGTGGTCGTCGCGCTCCTCGTCACGCAGCTGCTCCCGCTGCCGCCCGTCCCCCTGTCGAAGCGGTTCTCGCTGCCGCGCGCACTGTGGTTCCTCGTGGTGTGGGCCGGGCACGTCGTCGTCGCCTCGTTCCGGGTGGCCTGGGCGGCCGTCCGACCGCGCGGCGTCCGGCAGAGCTCGATCGTGCTCGTGCAGCTGCACACCACGTCGGAGATGACCTTCACGCTCGCCACCTTGGCGATCTCCCTCGTGCCCGGGTCGTACGTCGCCGACGTCGACCTCCCCCGCCGTCGCCTGCTCATCCACGTGCTCGACACCGAGCGCCGTGAGCAGGTCGACCAGGAGCGGCGGACCGTCGCACGCATCGAGGAGCTCGTCATCCGCGCCATCGGGTCGAAGCAGGACGTCTCCGAACTCGCCGAGCCGCTGCCGGAGGTGACCCGGTGAGCGCCGCGGTCGTCGTCATGGCCGTCGGGATCGCGCTCGTGCTCGTCCTGCTCGGCGCCACGCTCGCGCTGGCCGTCGGGCGGATCGTCCGCGGACCGACGATCCTCGACCGGATGATCGGCTCCGACATGGTGCTCACCACCGCGCTCGTGGTGATCGCCGCGGCGATGGTGGTCCGGCGCGACCTGACCGGCGTCCCGGTGCTGGTCGTCATCGCGGCGACGAGCGTCTTCGCGACCATCGCCGTCGCACGGATCGTCACGCCCTCGTCGGACCCGTCCGACGAGGGGATCGACGTGACCACGCCGGAGCACGCCGCCGAGGAGGAGTCGAAGTGATCGAGATCCTGCAGTCCTTCGTCGACGGGGCCGGCGTCCGTGCGTGGATCGCCCTCGTGCTGATGCTCCTCGCCGCGGGGCTGTCGTTCGGCGCCGCCGTGGGCATCGTCCGGTTCCGGGACCCCCTCGTCCGGCTGCACGCGATGGCGAAGCCGCAGGTGCTCGGGTTGGCGCTCGCCCTGGCCGCGATCGTCGTGGCGGTGTGGACCTGGACGGCGTTCTGGGTCGTGCTGCCGGTGCTCGTGTTCCAGCTCTTCCTCGTGCCGGTGTCGACGCACATGATCGCGCGTGCCGGGCTGCGGTCGAACGACTACCGGCACGAGGACCTGCTGGTCGACGACACCGAGGACTGACTCACCCGGCGGCGCGGACCGCATCCTCGTCGTCGTCCGAGAGGCCGGCGCCGTGCGGGTGGACCGGTTGCAGCTGCTCCCACGCGAGCACGTCCGCCAGCGTCTCGGCGAGTGGCCTCCGTGTCAGGCCGGCCGCACGCGCGCGGTCTGCCGGTCGGTCGTTCATGCCCTGGTGGTCGTCGTCGGGGATCCACAGCGGCAGGGACCGCTCCCCCGCCCAGGGCGCCACCCCGCGCGCGAGGAGCACCTCGTCCGCGAGCGCCACGACCGGGACGTCCACGGCCGCTGCGGCCCGTGCTTCCTTGAGGTGCTGCCCCAGCGTGACGACCTCGCCGGGGACGTCGTGGACACCCGCTCGTCGGCCCTCGGCCGCTCCGACGAGCCATCCCGCCAGGTCGCGGACGTCGATCACCGAGGTGGGTCGATCCGTGCGCGCCGGGACCACCACCGCGCGGCCGCTCTCGGCTGCACGGGCGAACCGCCACGGCCAGTAGCCGGAACGTCCGGTGTGGTCACCTGGTCCACCGACGAGCCCGGCCCGCGCGATCGAGGCGCGCTCGGGGCCGAAGGCGTCGAGGACCGCACGTTCGCACGCCACCTTCGCGGCGCCGTACTCGGCGGGGTCGTCCGACGGCTCGAGCACGGCGGCGTGCTCGTCGGCACCGCGCTCGGCCTGGGACGCGTAGACGCTCACGGTCGACACGAGGACGTACCGGTCGGCGACGGGCTCGAGGTCACGGGCTGCGCGACGGACGTGCTCCGGGGTGCGGGAGACGTCGACGACCGCGTCCCATCGCTCGCTGGCGACCCCGGTCAGGGCGTCGTCGCGGTCCCGGTCGGCCCGCACGAGTCGGGCGCCGGTGGGGACGTCCGAGCCGCGCGCGACGCACGTGACGTCGTGGCCGGTGTCGAGAGCGTGCTGCACGACGGTCCGGCCGAGCCAGGCGGTGCCGCCGAGGACGAGGATGCGCATGCAGTCCAGCCTGCACCGAGCGGCGACCGACGGCGCGCGGCGACCGGTTCAGGCGGTCGCGGCCGCCGGAGCGTCCTCGCGGCGGGCGAGCAGCAGGTCCGCCACGGCGGCGACGACGACCAGCGCGGCAGCGTACGCGGGGAACGCCATCGCGGCACCGGTGCCCGCACCCTCGGCGACCTCGCCGACCACGGCCGACGCGACCGACTGTCCGACGATGACCGCCGAGCCGAGGATCGTCATCGTGGTCGCCGAACGGCCGACGGGCGACCGGTCCGATCCCAGGCTGTACTGCGCGACGAGCGTCGGGCCGATGCCGATGCCCATGATCCCGAGCACGAGGACGACCGCCACGACGGAGTCCGCCCGGCTGAAGGCGATCGCGCCGCCCAGCAGCACGACCCCGAACACGAGCCAGCGCCAGGTGACACCGAACCGCTGCGGGAACGCCGCCGATCCGAGTGCGAGTGCTGCGGACCCGATCCCCATCACGCCGTACAGCAGGCCGGCCTGGGACGCCTCGCCGTGCTGTTCCGTGAAGGCCGTCAGCGAGGTCAGCGTCGACCCGAAGAAGAGTCCGATGCCGAGGATCCCGACGACGACCACGAGGAGTCGCGGACGGAGCAGCTGCCGGGCCGGTGCGCGCGTCTCCTGTGCCGGCCCACCGACGACGAGGGCGCCGGTCGGGTGCAGCGCGAAGGCGGTGACGAAGACGAAGGTCAGTGCCGACGCACCGGCGACGGCCACCCACGGCGCGATCGTGCTCGCGAGCAGGCCGACCAGGAACGGTCCGACGATGAAGACGGTCTCGTCCGCGGCCGACTCGTACGCCATCGTGCCGCTGAAGACCTTGTCGCGGCGTGCCGGGGACATGCGCTGGCGGATGATCGCCACGAGTCGCGTGCGGGACATCGGGGCGACCTGCGGTGCGGTCGCGCCGATCAGGAACGACATCGCCAGGACCGCGAGGTCGGGCGCGGTGCTCGCGACCACGATCGGCAGGACGCCGAGCAGGACGGCGTTCGCGAGTCCGACCGGGACGAGGACGGCCCGCTGGCCGAAGCGGTCGGCGGCCGCACCGACGAGGGGTCCGAAGATCGCCGAGCCGATCCCGACGAAGGCGGAGTTGATGCCACCGAGGGCGACGGAGTCACGGGACGCGACGACGAGGGTGAGGACACCGACGACCATCATCGCGAAGGGCAGACGGGCGATGAACGCGATCGGGAAGTACCACCGACCGGCGAAGGAGACGAGGGACGCGTCGGAGCGTCGGGCTTGGAGCATGAGGGGGTGTGCCTTCTGGGGCCCGGCCTGGTCCGGCGGCGGGCCCATCGGGTGCCGCCGCTGTCCGTCGGTGGGGCCGACGGCCGGTAGATACACACTGCTTGCTGTTGTGTCCCCCCAGGGTACCAAGCCCGTCCGGACGGCACGCGGGACCCGTCGGGACGCAGCTGGTGACGGTCTGGAGGCGCGTGGCGGGCCCGCCACGCGCCTCCAGACCGACGTCAGCCGCGGCGCAGGCCGTCGTCGATGCGCGCCAGCAGGTCGGCGGCGACGTCGATGCCGTCCTCGTCGCCGCCGAGGGCGGCTCGGAGCCGCTCGGCCCAGTGCGCGTGCAACCGCGCGATGCTGTCGTGGGCGAGGGCGGTGGGGTGCAGCTGCACGGTCCGGGCGTCGCCCGGGTCGGTGCGGCGCTCGACCATGCCCTTCGCGACGAGCGAGCGGAGCGCGACGCTGCAGTTGCTGCGCTGCAGCGCCGTGGCGTCGGCCACGGCACTCGGGGACGCACCCGGGTTCCGGTGCACCCAGCGCATCACGAGCGCCTCGGTGCCGGTCAGCGGGACGATGTCGAGCGCGTGCGGGCCGTGCGGGTCGACCTCGCGACCGATGCGCAGGACGACGTCGGCGAACTCGGCGAGGGCGTCGTCGGAGACCGCTGGTGCCATGGCGTCACTGTACCGTCCAGCGACGATGAGTTATGGTTTCATAACCATGACGACGGACACCGGATCCATCCGCGCCACCACGGCGACGCCCTCCACCCGCCCCACGGGCATCACGACTCCCCTGCTGCTCGTGCTCGGCCTGCTCAGCGCGGTCGCGCCCTTCGCGACCGACCTCTACCTGCCGGCGTTCCCGCGGATGACCACGGAGCTGTCCGCCTCGGCGACGACCGTGCAGCTCACCCTGACGGCGTTCCTGGTCGGCGTGACCGCGGGGCAGCTCGTGTTCGGGCCGCTGTCGGACCGTTTCGGCCGCGTGCCCCCGCTCCTCGCCGGCGCCGCGCTCTGCGTCCTCGCGAGCGCCGCAGCGGTGCTCGCGCCGAACGTGGCGGTGCTCGTCGTCGCCCGGCTGCTGCAGGGCCTCGGCGGGGCGGCCGGCATGGTGATCGGCCGCGCCGTGATCTCCGACCTGGCGACCGGCAAGCCCGCCGCCCGCGCCTTCTCGCTCATGATGATCGTCGGCGGGGTCGCGCCCGTGGTGGCACCGCTCCTCGGCGGTCTGCTCACCGGACCGATCGGGTGGCGCGGACTGCTGACGATCGTGCTCGGCCTGTCGGTGCTGATGCTCGTCGCCGTGCTCGCCGTCGTTCGGGAGACGCACCTGCGCTCGCGGCGTGACGCGCTCCGGGCCGAGCGCGTGGCGTCCGGTTCCCCGCTGCGGGCCCTGAGGTCGCGGACCTTCGTCGGCTACACCGCGGTCTTCGGCTTCGCGTTCGCGGTGATGATGGCGTACATCTCGGCGTCACCGTTCCTGTACCAGGGCATGCTCGGGCTCGACACCGTCGGCTACGGGCTCGCCTTCGGTCTGAACGCACTCGCGCTGATGGGCGTGAGCATCCTGTCGGCGAAGCTCACCGCGACCCGCTCGGTCGAGGGCGTCCTGACGCTCGGCATCGCCCTCGTGGTGGCGTCCACCGTGGCGTTCGCGCTGCTCGTCGTGACCGGGGCGCCCGTCCTCTGGCTCGCGGTGCCGCTCTTCACGGCGGTCGGATCGCTCGGCCTCGTGCTCGGGAACGCGACGGCGCTGGCGCTCGGCGCGGTCCCCGGGGTCGCCGGCAGCGCCTCGGCCGTGCTCGGCGCCCTGCAGTTCGGGCTCGCGGCGCTCGTGTCGCCGCTCGTGAGCATCGGGGGCGAGGACACGGCGGCGCCGCTCGCGGTCGTCATGCTCGCGGCCGCCGTGGTCGCCGTCGTCGCGCGCGTGGCGGCGCGGCGCAGCCGGGCGTAGCGGCGCAGCCGGGCGTAGCGGCGTGGGGCCGCGGGGCCGTGCGCCGCTCAGTGGCGGCGCCCGAGCGGTACCGCGGCGCCCTCACGCGGGCGGAGGAACGGGATGCGGGGCATCGCCCAGTCGACCCACACCACCCGGGCCGCCGGCGCGACCGCGAGCGCCCAGAGGATCGAGGCCGCCGCGTCCGTCGGGTAGTGCACGGCGTCGATCGAGACCGACAGGAACACGACCACGATCGCCACGACACCGGCGGCCCGGGCGACCTGGTGCCACCGCGTCTCGCGGACGACCCACACGAGCGCGATCACGAACGCCGTGATGTAGACCGTGTGCCCGCTCGGGTACCCGGGGTCGGGCTGGACGGGGAACGGGTGCGGCAGCAGTGCCACGTCGGGCCGGGCGCGGTGGACGATCTCCTTGACGACGGCGGACGGCAGCCACGTGATCGCGATCGTCATGCCGAAGCCCAGGGCCGGTCGGAGGTCCCGTGCCCGCCACCAGATGACACCAGCGACGACGAACGTGATCGCGATCGCCGGCACCGGGCTGATGACGTGGTAGACCGCCGTCGTGAACGCACCGACTGCGCCGGTGTGCAGCGTGTTGAACGCCTTCGCGAGCCCCGCGTCCACCGATCCGAGGAAGAACCCGATCACCGTCAGCACGACCACGGCCCCGATGCCGATCGTGACGGTCGCCAGCGGGTGGGGGTTCGGCTCGAGGATGCCGACGACGTCGGCCCTCCTCCGGCGGCGCTCGGGCTCGGTGCTCATCCGCCCATCGTCCCAGGGAGAGCCGCCCGTGCCCGGCACACGCGGCCCCCGCAGATCAGAGACCGCTCAGCCTGACGCTCGTGGCCCGGCGGAGGACGTCCCCGGCTCAGTCCTCGACGTCGAACACGACGACGCGGCTGCTGCCGGCGCCGATGTGGTCGGCGACCGGACGGTGCTCCGGGTGCGGCAGGTACCCGGCGAGCGCCTCGCGGTCACGGAAGCGCACGGTGAGCATCCAGTCGAACCCACCCTCGAGGCCCTCGGTGCTGATGCTCGGCCCGGAGCGCACCGACTCCACCCCGTCGATGCGGGGCAGGTGGTCACGGCAGAGCGCATCCGCCTGCACGGCGTGCTCGCCGACCCCGTCCCGCGCTGCGTCCCACTGCACCAGCACCACGTGCGTCACACCAGCCATGCCCTGCTCCCGTCGTCACAGCCCACACTGCCACCCGAGCACTGGGACACCACCCCGCCTGTGTCCGCACGCAACCACGCGACCTACCGTCGGCCGAGTACGAGACGGCATGACGAGAGGAACACCATGGCAAGCGGAGTGGCAGCGGTCTGGGTACCGGTCAGTGACATGCAGCGCGCGGTCGCGTTCTACCGTGACGCGCTCGGCCTGACGGTCGCGAGCGAGGACGACGACTGGAGCGAGATCGACGCGAACGGCCTGCGCATCGGCCTGAACGGCCGGGAGTCGGCGAGCCCGTCGAGCGGGGGCGGCGCGGTCGTGTCGTTCCAGCCGGACGGCAGCATCGAGGACGAGGTCGCCGACCTGCGGTCGAAGGGCGTCGAGTTCGCGGGTGACGTCAGCGAGCACCCGTGGGGCAAGATCGTGCCCTTCAAGGACAGCGAGGGCAACGACCTGCAGCTGTACTCGCCGCCGCAGGGCTGAGGCGAGCGGGTCGCTGAGGCGATCCTCCGGATGACGGGAGGCGCGGTGCCAGCGGGCCCCGCGCCTCCCGTCCTCCTGCAGCACCGTCTAGAACGCGGGCGTCCCGCCGGCGATCGTGATGGTCGAGCCGGACTGGTAGCTCGACTCCGGGCTGACCAGGTGCACGTACGCGGCTCCGAGCTCGGCCGGCTGGCCGGGGCGGCCGAACGGCGACTGCTCGCCGAAGTGCGACACCGTCTCGGCGTCGTCGGACCCGGGCTGCAGCGGCGTCCACACCGGACCCGGCGCGACCGAGTTGACACGGATGCCCTTCGGGGCGAGCTGCTGCGCGACGGCCTCGGTGAAGGTCTTGACGGCGCTCTTCGAGATCGCGTAGTCGATCTTGTCGGGCGACGGGGTCGCTGCCTGGATCGATCCGGTCGTGACGATCGTCGAGCCGGGCTCGAGGTGCGGGACCGCGGCCTGCGTCAGCCAGAACAGCGAGTAGATGTTCGTCTTGAACGTCGAGTCGAAGTGCTCGGTGGTCAGCGACAGGATGTCGTCGTTGCTGTCCATGCGACCGGCGACCATGACGAGGGTGTCGAGCCCGCCGAGTTCGTCGACCGCCTTCTGGACGAGGTCCTTGCAGTACTGCTCGTCGGAGATGTCCCCGGGGACGAGGACGGCCTTGCGCCCCTCGGACTCGAGGAGGTCGCGGACCTGCTCGGCGTCCTCCTGCTCGTCGGGCAGGTAGGAGAGGACGAGGTCGGCACCCTCACGGGACATCGCGATGGCGGCGGCGCGGCCGATGCCGGAGTCGGCACCGGTCACGATGCCGCGGAAGCCGGTCAGCCGTTCCTTGCCGACGTAGCTCTGCTCGCCGTGGTCGGGCTCCGGGTCCATCTTCCACGCGGCACCCGGCAGGGACTGCTCCTGCTTCGGGAACGGCGGCTTCGGGTAGAGGGAGTTCGGGTCGCGCTTCTCGTACTGGCTCATGGGGCCATGGTGCTCGCGAGCTGCTCCGTGCCGGTCCAGTCGGCCACGTGTCACCCGGGCACACAGGTCGCGCCCGGGCGACGGGCGTTGCCTGCTCGCGGTCACCCGATCAGCAACTGGAGGCAGCGAATGGCCAAGACCTGGTTCATCACCGGAGCATCGAAGGGCTTCGGCCGCGAGTGGGCGGAGGCCGCCCTGGAGCGCGGGGACTCCGTCGCGGGCACTGCCCGGGACACCGACGACGTGCAGGTACTCGTCGAGCAGTACCCGGACACCTTCCTGGCGATCCGGCTCGACGTCACCGACAAGGCCGCCGACACCGCTGCGGTGCAGCAGGCCGCGGAGCACTTCGGACGGCTCGACGTCGTCGTGAACAACGCGGGCTTCGGCCACTTCGGCATGGTCGAGGAGCTCACCGAGGACGAGGTCCGCGCGCAGCTCGAGACGAACTTCTTCGGCGCGCTCTGGGTCACGCAGGCGGCGCTGCCGATCATGCGCGAGCAGGGCTCGGGCCACATCGTGCAGGTATCGAGCATCGGCGGCATCAGCGCCTTCCCGACGGTCGGCGCGTACCACGCGTCGAAGTGGGCGCTCGAGGGCCTGTCCCAGTCCCTGTCGCAGGAGGTCTCGGGGTTCGGCATCTCCGTCACCCTCGTCGAGCCGGGCGGCTTCTCGACCGACTGGTCCGGTCCGTCCTCGAAGCACAGCGAGGAGCTCGACGCCTACGCGGACGTCCGCGAGGCCGCCTCGAAGCGTCCGTCCGCATCGGACCCGGGCAAGCCCGAGGCGACCCGCTCGGCGATCCTCAAGGTCGTCGACGCCGAGCAGCCGCCGCTGCGGGTCTTCTTCGGCAAGGCGCCGCTCGGCATCGCCGAGCAGGACTACGAGTCGCGGCTCGCGACGTGGCGCGAGTGGCAGCCGGTCGCCGAGGAGGCGCACGGCGCCTGAGCGCCCACGTCGCCGACGTCGCCGACGTCACCACGTGTCGGACGGGAGGCTCCCCACCAGCTGGTGGGGAGCCTCCCGTCCGTCGGTGGGTCGCGTCGGTCAGACGCCCGCCGTCGACCGGATCCACGAGGACGACTGCGACAGCAGTGCGTAGTTCGACCCGGCCGTCGTGTCCGCACCGGGGTCGGCGCTGTCGCCGGTGGAGCACACCGCGACGACCTTGCCGTTGACCAGGAGCGGGCCGCCGGAGTCGCCGTGGTTCGATGCGCCGGTGACGCCGGTGACGTGCTGCGCCTTGCCGCTGTAGGCGTCGCGCGTCGCACCCGTGAGCGACACGGTCGCCTGGTACAGCGCGTCCGACTGCTGCGCGTTCGCCCGCAGGCCGTAGCCCTGGATCACGCCGGTCCCGCTCGACTTCGCCGCGGCGGTCAGGTCGAGGGGGGCGTAGGTCGACAGCGCGTAGGTGCTGCGCAGGTGCACGAGCGCGATGTCCCCGGCCGGCGCGGCGCTGACGCGGTCGATCGCGACGGCGGTGCCGCGGTTCGTGGTGGAGTTCGAGTGGTAGACGTTCATCGCGCCGATGCCGTCGATGCAGTGGCGGGCGGTGACGATCCACGAGGCGTTGATCTGCTCGCCGGTGCAGTTGCTGACGTACCCGGACGGGATGGTGCCGCCGGACGCCTCGAGCTGGACGGCCCAGGTGGTGGTGGTGGGTGCCTTCTCGCCGCCGACGACCTCGGTGCCCGCGGGCAGCGCGGAGGCGGGGGTGGCGGCGAACACGCCGCCGGCGACGACGGCCACGGCGGCGAACGCCGCTGCGAGGGTGTGCTTCACGGGGACTCCTCTGTTCCTGGCTCCTGCACCGTTGCAGGATGCAACTGCGGTCATCCTGACCCTCGTCCGGGGGCCGCGCCAGTCCGCACTTCCACCGACACCGGGTCTCCGCGGCCGCTGCCTATGCTGATCCCGTGCCCGACCCCGCCGTCACCGCCGCCGCTCCGGACGCACGTCGCCCGGTGATCGCGATCGCGGGACTCGCGATCGAGACCTCGACCTTCACGCCCACCCGGACGCTCGCGCCCGCCTTCCACCCGGACCGCGGTGACGAGGTCGTGGCGCGGTACCCATTCCTGGCGTCGTACGCCGACGCGGCCGAGTTCCGCGGAGCGCTCATCGGTCACGCGCTGCCCGGCGGGGTCGTCGCCCGGCCGGCCTACGAGGAACTCGCCGACGAGATCGTCGCGCGCCTGACGGAGATCGGGCCGGTCGACGGCCTCTGGTACGACATCCACGGCGCGATGGTGGTCGAGGGACTCGACGACGCCGAGACCGACCTGCTCGGCCGCATCCGCGCGGTCGTCGGGCCGGACGTCATCGTGTCGGCATCGATGGACCTGCACGGCAACGTCACACGGGAGCTCGCGCACCAGGTGGACCTCGTCACCTGCTACCGGACGGCCCCGCACGAGGACACCCTCGAGACGAAGGAGCGCGCGGTCCGGAACCTGGTCGACGTGCTCACCACCAGGCCGGTCGGAGGACGGCGCCCGGTGAAGGCGTGGATCCCGATCCCGGTGCTGCTGCCCGGCGAGCAGACGTCGACCCGCATCGAACCCGCGGCGTCGATCTACGCGCAGGTACCGGAGGTCGAGCAGGAGGACGGCGTGCTCGACGCTGCGATCTGGGTCGGGTACGCCTGGGCGGACCAGCCCCGCGACCGAGCGGTCACCGTCGTCACCGGGTGGGACCGCGACGTCGTGGCCGCCGGCGCCGAGCGCCTGGCCCGGGCGTTCTGGGACGCACGCGAGGACTTCGCGTTCGTGGCACCGACCGGCACGTTCGACGAGTGCCTCGCCACCGCGCTCGCGCCCGGTGCCGCGCGCCCGTTCTTCGTCTCGGACTCCGGCGACAACCCGACCGCCGGTGGTTCCGGCGACGTGACGTGGGGGCTCACGCAGGTGCTCGCGCACCCGGCGTTCGCCGCGCCGGACGGCCCCACCGTCATCTACGCGAGCGTCCCCGGTCCGGCGGCGGTCGCCGAGGCCGTGGCCGCCGGGGTCGGGGCGACCGTCACGGTGACGGCGGGCGCCGAGGTCGACGACGTCCACGCGGGGCCGATCACGATGACCGGCCGGGTGCACGCGATCGAGCACGGCGATCGGGACGCCGAGACCGAGGTCGTGCTGCAGGTCGGCAGCGTCTTCGCGATCCTGACGACGCTCCGCAAGCCGTACCACCACGAGCACGACTTCACCGATCTCGACCTCGACCCGCGTCGGGCCGACGTCGTCGTCGTGAAGATCGGCTACCTCGAGCCGGAACTCTTCGACATGGCGGCCGACTGGATGCTGGCGCTCACTCCGGGAGGGGTCGACCAGGACCTGCTCCGCCTCGGGCACCACCGGATCGAGCGGCCGCTGTTCCCCTACGATCGGGAGTTCGCGACGCCGCCGGACCTGTCCGCGCGCATCGTGCCGCCGTCGAACGAACCCCTCGGAGCCGCCTGATGACCGTCGCCCTCGAGATCGCCGTGACGTCGCCCGCCGGGGCCCTGGTCGCCCGTGACGGGGGCGCCGACCGGGTCGAGCTCTGCGTCGGCCTGGAGCTGGGCGGCCTGACGCCCTCGCAGGCCCTGGTCGAGGCCACGCACGAGACCGGGATCCCGGCGCACGCCCTGGTGCGCTGCCGCCCCGGGGGCTTCACGTACGACGACGACGAGCTCGCGCTCATGGAGCGGGAGGTCCGCACGGTCCTGCGCTCGGGAGCGGCCGGGGTGGTGGTCGGTGCCCTGCGCCCGGACCGGACCCTCGACGAGGACGCCCTCCGCCGCTTCGTGGCCGCCACCCGCTCGGTCTCCGCGCACGCCGAGGTCACCCTGCACCGCGCGGTCGACCACGCCGCCGACCCGGTCGCGACGGTCGCGCGGCTCGCCGACCTCGGCGTCACGCGGGTGCTGACCTCCGGCGGCGCCGCGAGCGCCCCGGCGGGAGCGACGACGATCGCGCGCATGGTCGACGCCGCCGGGCCCGTGCAGGTGATGGCGGGGGCCGGGGTCCACGCGCGGGACATCGGAGCACTGGTCGCGACCGGGGTCGCCGCGGTGCACCTCTCCGCCAAGCGGTCGGTCGCGGGCGGTCACGACGGCGTCCCGATGGGCAGCGGCGACGACGGTTCCGGCCACACCGTCACGGACGCGGCGGTGGTGGCAGCAGCGCGGACTGCCCTCGATCAGTCGGCCTGACCCGATCGGACCCGCCGTGCGGCGTCAGCCTCGCTTCCCCGCTCGCGCTGCGAAGGCGTCCAGTGCCTGCAGGACCTCGTCGTTCCGGTAGAGCACGCCGTGGCGGTACTCGTTCTTCGACACCAGGACGCCGGCCTCCACCAGCTTCTGGATGTGCGGGTAGGCGTTCCGCGGCTCGACACCCATCTCCGCGGCCAGCACCGTGGCGTTGAGCACCGGCTGTCGCACGACGATGTCCATCGCGGTCCAGACGCCCGAGTCACGACGCGCCGTGACCCGCTCGGTCCAACCGCGCCTGATCCTCTCGATGTCGCCGACCAGTCGGCGCGCGTTGGCCACAGCGACGAAGACCGCGTCGCAGACCGCACGCACGATCGGCGCGATGTCTCCGCTCCGGTACGCCGTGAGCGCTGCGACGTAGCCGTCCGTGTCGGTGAGCAAGCCCGCGGACACCGGGACGGTCACGTTCTGCGTGAGCTCGTTGGAACGGAGCATCGCCTGCAGCAGCGCCCGCCCGGTCCGGCCGTTCCCGTCCGTGAAGGGGTGGATCGTCTCGAACTGCGCGTGGGCAACGGCGACCTGCGCCAGTCTCGGGACATCGACTCGTCGCGCGAACCCCATCACGTCGTCGACCAGCGCCGGCACACGCTGCCACGCCGGAGCCACGAAGTCCGCGCCCACCGGGCTCCTGCCGCTCGTTCCGACCCAGACAGCCTCCTGCCGGAAGCGGCCCGCCTCGTGGTGCGGATCGTCTGCCATGAGGACACGGTGCATCGCGAGGACGGTGTCCGTGGTCAGCGCGTCCGACAACTCGACCGCGGTGCGCATCGCACGGGTGTTCGAGACGATCTCCTGAGCGTTGCGTTTCCCCGGTGCGCCGAGCTCTGCAGTGAACACCTGGCGCGCACTGGCCGTCAGGTGCTCGATCTGCGACGACGCTGCAGCCTCGGAGCGCAGGAGCAGCGAGGAGAACGGCGCCACGCGAGCACCCAGCTCACCGTCGAACCGGGCGAGCGCTGTGGCTGCTTCATCGACCAGGACTGCAAGTGCATCGTCCAGGACGAGCGGGAGTGCCGCGATCATCGGCGGGACGGCCGCTCGGTACCGTTCAGAGAGCGCAGCACGGCGCGCCGCGCGGACGCCGACCTCGGCGTACCGGCTCGTCCACTCCAGCTCCTCGTGACCGAGTGCAGGCCAGGTCGTCATGCGCAGCCCTCCGTACGGACGTCAGAACACCACGGGCAATTCTTCTGAGATCGCCCATCATCTCAGAAGATCCGGCGGGGATCTTCTGAGATCACGCCAGGGCCACGACCCGGCCCGCAGCGGCGATCGCGACCGGGTCGTGCGCCGCGTGGACGACGACGACACCCGCGGCGGCCTCCGCGGCGAGCGCCGCCGTCACAAGGGCCGCGGACGCCGCGTCGACGCCCGCCGTCGGCTCGTCGACGAGCAGGACCGGCGCGCGCTGCGCGAGACCGAGGGCGACGAGCGTGCGCTGCCGCTGCCCGCCGGACAGCTCGTCGAGCGGCCGGTCGGCGAGGTCGGCGATGCCCATCCGGTCCAGCTGCGCGTCGACCACCGCGTGGTCCGCCCGTCCGGGCGGTCGCCACCAGGGCCGTGCCCGCCACCGCCCCATCGCGACGGTCGACCGCACGGTCAGCGGGAGCGCGGACGGCGGGACCGCCTGGGTCACGTACGCGACACCGCCGGACGGGAGGCCCGACACGCCTCCGCCGACGGGCGTCACCATTCCGGCGAGCGCGTCGAGCAGCGTCGACTTGCCGGATCCGTTGGGTCCGGTGAGCGCCGTGACGGCTCCGGCGGGGAACGTCGCGTCGAGACCGTCGAGCACCGTCCGGTCACCGCGTCGGACGACGAGGTGCGTGACCTCGAGGGCAGGGGGAAGCGCGGTGGTGAGCACCTGAGCACGCTATCAGTATCGATAGTCGTTTTCATGTAGCGTTTCCCAGCGTGACCTGGCTGACCGACCCGTTCTCCGTCGACTTCATGCTGCGCGCCCTCGTCGGCGGCACCCTGGCGGCGGTCCTCTGCGCGGTCGTCGGCACGTGGGTGCTCGTACGGGGCATGGCGTTCCTCGGCGAGGCACTCGCACACGGCATGCTCCCGGGCGTCGCGGTCGCCACCCTCACCGGGATCCCCGCCGTGCTCGGAGCCGCCGTGAGCGCGGGCGTGATGGTGGTCGGCGTCGGCGCACTCCGTCGTCGCGCCCGGCTGTCGTACGACACCTCGATCGGGCTGCTGTTCGTCGGCATGCTCGCCCTCGGGGTCATCATCGTGTCCTCGTCTCGGTCCTTCGCCACCGACGTCACCGCGATCCTGTTCGGGGACGTCCTCGCCGTGACCCGGACCGACCTCGGCGGGCTCGCCGTCGCGGTCGCCGTCGCACTCGTCCTCGCCGCGGCGTTCCACCGGCCCTTCACCGCGGCCGCCTTCGACGTCCGGAAGGCGGCGACGCTCGGCCTCCGCCCCCGACTGGCCGAGGTCGTGCTCGTCGGGCTCGTCACGCTCGCGGTCGTCGCGTCCTACCGCGCGGTCGGGACGCTCCTGGTCGTCGGGCTCCTGCTCGCGCCCGCCGCCGCGGCCCGGGCCTGGACCCGGCAGGTCGGGTCGACCATGCTCCTCGCCGCGGTGATCGGCAGCGCCGCCGTCACCACCGGCCTGCTCGTCTCCTGGCACGCGGGGACCGCCGCCGGCGCGAGCATCGCAGCGGTCGCCGTCGCGGGCGTCGCCGTCTCCCGCGGCCTCGCCGCCCTGCTGCCGCACCGGGGGCGGCGGACGACCACGACCACACCAGCACCAGCACCACGAGAGGGAGCATGACGAACCCCACCACCACCACGACCCGCCGCGTCGCGGCGCGACGCATGACCACCGCAGCGGTGGCCGCCGGACTCGCGCTCGGCCTGACCGCCTGCTCGACCGGAGGCACCGCCGGACCGGCCGCCGACGACGCGACCGGCACGGCGAAGCCCCACGGCTACGTCGAGGGCGCGAGCGAGGCGCAGGAGCCGCAGGTGCGCCTCCTGGCCGTGTCCGCCGCCGGCGAGACGGCGGTGCACGACCTGCTGAGCGGCGAGACCACGGCGCTCGACGACGTCGAGGCGCCTGAGCACTCCGCGACCGACGGACGGTTCCTCGTCAGCAGCACCGAGGACCGCACCACGATCGTCGACGGCGGTTCGTGGACCGTCGACCACGGCGACCACACGCACTACTACGCGGCCGAACCGCGCGTGGTGGGCTCGATCGACGGCGGCGGGCCCGTCGAGGTGCACTCGTCGGAGACGATGACGACCATCACCTGGCCGGAGCGCGGCGAGGGCGTCGTCCTCGACCGGGCCGCACTCGGACAGGGTGACGTCGAGGAGACGGTCCGGATCGACGCGACCGTCCTGCTGCCGTTCGGCGAGCAGCTGGTCGCGGGCACCGACGACGGCGTCCGGGTGCTCGACGCCGACGGCGAGCCGAGCGGCGCCGAGGCCGCGTGCACCGACCCCGCGGGCGGCATCGTCACCCGGGCCGGCGCCGTGGTCGGCTGCTCGGACGGGGCGGTCGTCCTCGGCGAGGACGGCGAGACCACCACCGTCGCGCTGCCCGACGGGGCCGCACGCCCGACGGAGTTCTCCGCCCGCGCGGGTCGACCGACGGTCGCCGGGCTCGCCGGCGACCGGGGCGCGTGGCTGCTCGACAGCCGCGAGGGCACCTGGCGACTCGTCGAGACCGAACGGCCCCTCCGCGCCGTGACGGCCGTCGACGACGAGGACGAGCACGTCGTCGGCGTGGACGACCAGGGTCGAGTCGTGGTGATCGCGGCGACGACGGGCACGGTCGCCACCACCGAACCGCTGCTCGACCCGGGCGAGCAGCCGCTCCTGCAGCTCGACGCCCAGCGCGCCTACGTCGCCGACGCCTCCGGGCAGCAGGTGCACGAGATCGACTTCGCGGACGGTGCACGCCTCGCGCGGTCGATCGACCTGGCCGCGGCGCCCGTCGCGTTCGCCGAGGTCGGACTGTGACCCGCCGGTTCCGCGCCAGCGCCGCGCTGGCCGTGGCCGCCGGACTGGTCGCGGTGACGGCGGGGTGCTCGTCCGCCGGGTCGGACCGCCCGGTCGTCGCGGTGACGACGAACATCCTCGGCGACGTCGTCACCGAGGTGGTCGGGGACGCGGCCGTCGTGATGGTCCTCATGCCGGCGGGTGCCGACCCGCACTCGTTCGAGGTCTCCGCGCAGGAGGCCGCCCGGCTCCGGAGCGCCGACCTCGTCGTCGAGAACGGGCTCGGGCTCGAGGAGGGCGTCGCCCGGCACGTGGAGGCCGCCGCCTCCGACGGTGTCCCGGTGTTCACGGCCGGCGAGCACGTCGACGCGCTCGAGTGGACGACGGAGGACGACAGCGGCCCCGATCCGCACCTCTGGACCGACCCCGCACGCATGGTCGACGTCGTCGAGGCCCTCGACGACGCCCTGCGGGACGCGGGCGTCGAGCCGAGCGGGACCGACGCGTACCTCGACGAGCTGGCCACGCTCGACACGGACATGTCCGACGCGTTCGCGGGCATCCCGGAGGACCGACGGGCACTCGTGACGAACCACCACGTGTTCGGGTACCTGGCGGACCGGTACGACTTCCGGGTCGTCGGCGCCGTCATCCCGAGCGGGACCACCCTGGCGTCGCCGAGCGCGGCGGACCTGCGCGACCTCGCGTCGGCGATCGACGAGGCGGGCGTCCCGACGATCTTCGCCGACCTCTCGCAGCCCGCACGGCTGGCCGAGGTGCTGGCGGACGAGGTGGACGTGCACGTGGAGATCCGTCCGCTCGCCACCGAGTCGCTGACCGAGGACGGTGTCGCCTCGACCTACCTCGGGATGATGCGGTCGAACACGGCGGCGATCGTCGACGGCCTGTCGATTTCTAATTGAGAATGAGAATCAGTACAGTGAACGGCATGACAACTCTGCGCACCACGCTCGCGCCCGCAGCCCTGCTCGGCGCCGCGGCCCTCGTCCTCACCGGCTGCTCGACGGGCCCCGCCGACGCGGAGGCCGAGGGCACCCGCACCACGGAGGCCGCATCCGCCGAGGGCGACCGCATCGTCCTCACGTACGACGGCGGCCTGCTCACCCTCGACCAGGACCTGCGGGTCGTCGCCGACGACAGCATCGACGGCTTCACCCGCGTGAACCCCGCCGGGGACGGCCGCCACGTGCTCGTCACGGTGCCCGAGGGCTTCCGGGTCCTCGACACCGCCGCGGACCCGGCCCTGACCGACGCCGTCTTCCCGGCCGACACCGGCGGTCACGCGGTCGTGCACGGCGAGAAGACCGCGCTCTTCGCGGACGGCAGCGGTGACGTCACGGTGTTCGAGCACGACGACCTCGACGGCGCCACGCTGCCCGAGGTGGAGACCACGGAGTCCGAGGCGGCACACCACGGCGTCGCGATCGTGCTCGAGGACGGCACGCTCCTCAGCACGATCGGCACCGAGGAGGAGCGCACCGGCGTCCGCGCCCTCGACGAGGACGGCACCGAGCTCGCCCGCTCGGAGGAGTGCCCGAACGTGCACGGCGAGGGAGCGGTGCAGGGCGAGGTCGCGGTCTTCGGCTGCACCGACGGCGCCCTCGTCTACCAGGACGGCGCCTTCGCGAAGATCGACGCCCCGACCGAGTACGGCCGCACCGGCAACCTGTTCACCACCGAGGACTCGTCCGTGGCCGTCGGTGACTACAACGACGACCCGGACAGCGAGGGCTACCTGCTCGACCAGGTCGCACTCATCGACGCCGCGTCGGGCGAGTACCGCGTCGCCGACATGCCCGAGGGTGTGGGCTTCACCTTCCGCGACATCGCGCGTGGTCCCGGTGACGAAGCCGTGATCCTCGGCTCCGACGGCGCCCTGCACACCTTCGACGAGCAGACGGGCGAGCCGATCGACACGTTCGACGTCCTCGACGCCTGGGAGGGTCCGACCGAGTGGCAGGACGCCCACCCCGCACTGAAGGTCGCGGGTGACGTCGCGTACGTGACCGACCCGACCGAGCGGAAGATCCACGCGGTGGACCTCACCACCGGGGAGGTCGTCGCGTCGAGCGACGAGCTGCCGGGCGTCCCCAACGAGATCGCGGTCGCCTGACGGCCGACGTCACCACCCGACGGACGGGAGGCGCGGTACCGGCTGGCACCGCGCCTCCCGTCCGTCCGTCGGTCGCGGCTCAACCGACCGCGGGTCGCCACATCGAGACCGGAGCGGCCGCCCGGAAGCCGGTGATCGGCGCACCGTCCCCGAAGCCGTGGCGACGGTAGAGCCGGCGGTTCTGCGGCGTCGAGGACTCGAGGTACGCGTGCTGCGCGAGGGCGTCGACCCGGCGCAGCGCGTGGTCGAGCAGGAGCCCGCCGACCCCCTGACCTCGGGCCGCGGCAGCGACACCGATCTCGGCGAGGTACCAGTGCGGCGCATCGGGGCGGGCGCGGTCCATCCGTCGGAGGTGCCGCAGCGCGCGGAGGGCACCGCCGGTCCCGAGGACCCGGAGGAGTGCCGGGACCTGCCGGACGAACGCCAGCGTGCCGCCGACGTGCGGCCGAGGCGCCTGCCAGAACGCGGCGCCGAGCAGCCGGCCCTCGTCGACCGCGACGTCGAGCGCCCGGGCGCGTTCGGGGACGGCCCGGACGAGCGCGGCGAAGAGGGCGCCGAGCACGACGACCCGGTCCTCGCCCGGACGCGGCGGTCGGACCTCACCGAGGACGGGGTCGGCAGCGAAGGCCTCGGCGAGCACGGCCGCGGCGGCGGGCACCTCGGACGGGGATGCGGGACGGACGGTGATCGACACGGGGACTCCTCCACTTTCGGCCGTTTGGCCAGATCAGCTTGCCGACCACTCCTGCGGACGCCCCGTACGCTTCCTGTGATGACGCAGGACCAGCAGACGCGGTCGTACCGCCCCCGAGGGGAACGGCGTGACGAGCTCCTCGACGCGGCTGCCCTCGTCGTGCGCGACCACGGGGTGACCGGCCTCACCACGCGGGCGGTCGCCGAGCGTGCCGGCGTGGCGCACGGAGTGGTGCACTACGTCTTCGGCGCGCGGTGGAACCTGGTGGTCGCGCTCCTCGAACGCCAGGCACGGGACGTCCTCCCCCGCGTGCTCGCCGCTGCCGATGCGCGGCACGACCTCGCCGACGCGATCGATGCCGGAGTGGCCGCGTACCTGGACCTGGTGCGCCGGGAACCCGAACGCTTCCGCCTCCTCGAGGCCGTCAGCGGCACCGCTCTCGACGGTGACGACGCGCTCGTCGCCGCCGAGCGAGCCCTCTGGCGCGACGGGGTGGCGGCCGGCATCACCCGCTGGACCGCGCGGCACGGAGTCGAGCTCGCCGAGCCGACCGCGGTGGCGGCGGACGCGGTGCTCGCCCTGGTCGACGGCCTCGGGCGCGCGGCGTGGGGCGACCCGGACGGCACGTCGACCGATCGCGCACGCGCGGTGCTCGTCCGCGGCCTGGCGCACGCGCTCATCCGCTGAGCACCGGCGGGCCGGGTGGACGAACTCGCTCGTGATCAGCGCCAGGTCCGCGCGACCACCCAGCCGTCGCCCTCGGGGACGATGTCGACGACGACGGCGTCCCCCTCGGCGCTGACCTGGAAGCGCCACCCCACCGTGCGCTCCGGCGCGTGGGTCATCGCCGACGGCAGGAACTCCGCCGTCGCGGTCAGTCGCGTCGGACTGTCGCTCACCCGCCAGCGTCGATCCCGCCACACCATCCGGTCCGGCACCCCGCGCTCCCACCACACCGTGGCGACCTCGTGCGTCAACATCATCCCGACCTCCCGATTCGAACGTGTGTTCGAATGGTAGGCGATCGCAGGACGACACGCACGTGCGGGGTCGACGGGTGCGCACCGCGTCCACCGACGTCGTCACCGCCGGCCCGTCGTGGCTCAGCCGCGCTCGGCAGTCTGCGTGGCGAGCATCCCGAGGAGCGCGAGGGCATCGGCGTCGGGGGATCCCGGCGCCGCGGTGTAGAGCACGAGGAACTGGTCGCCGTCGACGAGCGCGAGGCTGTCGCAGTCGACCGTGACCGGTCCGACCGACGGGTGGTGGAAGGTCTTCGTGAGCACCGGAGCCGGCTGCACGTCGTGTCGTGACCAGAGCCGCGCGAACTCCGCGTTCCCCGTCCGGAGCTCGTCGACGAGCGCGACCACCTCCACGTCCGTCGGGTGCTGCGCGAGCGTCGTCCGCAGCTGCATCACCACCTGGTGCCGGAACTCGGCGCCGTCGGAGATGCCGTACGGCGGCTCGGACGCCCCGCCCGTCCCGCCGACGGGGAAGGCCTGCCGGGCGAGGTTGCGGCCCCGACGGTCCCGCAGGGCGAAGTCCTCCAGGAGCGCGGCGGCCAGGGGGTTCCACGCGAGGACCTCGAAGTCGGCGGCGAGCACGATCGCAGCGGTCAGCGGCAGACGGTCGACGACCGCCAGGATGCTCGGCCGCACCTGACGCCGGATGCTCGCGGTCCGTGTCCGGGCGGTCCCGGCGAGCAGGTGGAGGTGGTCGGACTCGGCGTCGGTGAGGCGCAGCGTCCCCGCGATGCCGGCCAGCACCTCGGCGGAGGGCCGAGGGGCTCGTGCCTGCTCGAGCCGGACGTAGTACTCGGTGGAGATGTGAGCGAGGACCGCGACCTCCTCGCGGCGCAGCCCGGGTGTGCGCCGGCGGGTCCCCGACGGGAGCCCGACGTCCTCCGGCCGCAACCGCTCGCGCCGTGCGCGGAGGAACGCGGCCAGCTCCTGCTTGTCCATGTCCCGATCCTCCCCCCGCGGGCACGTCGCCGTCCTGGTACCGGGTGTACCTGGCTACGCGGCCACCGCGGGACGGACGCTGACGGCATGAACGATCACACCACCACCCGTCCGAACGGCCTGCTCACCGGCAAGGTCGTGTTCGTCTCCGGCGCCAGCCGCGGCATCGGTGCCGCCGCCGCCCGGCTCTTCGCCGACGAGGGCGCCGCAGTCGTCCTCGCCGCGCGGAGCACCGGGTCCCTCGAGACCGTCGTCTCCGGGATCCGCGACGCCGGCGGCACCGCGGACGCCGTCGCGCTCGACCTCGCCGACCCGGCGAGCATCCGGGCCGCCGTCGACCGGGTCGACGAGCTGCACGGGCGACTCGACGGCGCCTTCAACAACGGGGCCGCGATCCAGCAGCCCGGCCCGCTGGACGCCACGAGCGACGAGGACATCGACACCCAGTTCGCGGTCAACTTCCGGGGCCACTGGGTCGCGATGACCGCCGAGGCCGCCCTGATGCGCCGCTCCGGCGGCGGGGCGATCGTGAACACGTCGAGCATCGGCAGCCGCCGGGCCAACCCCGCACTGCCGGCCTACGGGGCGATGAAGCGCGCCCTGAACAGCATCACCGAGACGGCAGCCGTGACGTGGGCGCCCGAGGGCATCCGGGTCAACGGCATCACCCCGGGTGGCACCGCGACGGACATGATCGCCGCGTGGGAGGCGGCGACCCCGGGGATCACGGAGCAGATCGACGCCTCGGTACCGCTCGGCAGGATGGCCCGCCCCGAGGAGGTCGCCGAGGTGGCGGCCTGGCTGCTCAGCGACCGGGCCTCGATGGTGACCGGAGCGAGCATCCCGGTGGACGGCGGCGCCGGGGCCTGACGCACCCGCGGTGGCGCCCGGCTGGACGTGGGCCGTCCGTGCACCGACGACCGGGGCGCACGATGGACCACGACCCGGGAACACGCGCCCGGGGTCGCCGGTTGCACCCGGTGATGCCGCAGCCAGCGGCAACGACGACGACCAGGAGGCCAGCATGACCACGACCGAGACCGCCATCCTCGCCGGCGGGTGTTTCTGGGGAGCGCAGCAGCTCCTCCGCCGCCGACCCGGCGTCATCAGCACGCGCGTCGGCTACTCCGGCGGCGACACCCCGAACGCCACGTACCGGAACCACGGCGACCACGCCGAGGCCGTCGAGATCGTCTTCGACCCGTCGCAGATCTCGTACCGCGACCTGCTCGAGTTCTTCTTCCAGATCCACGACCCGTCCACGAAGGACCGGCAGGGCAACGACGTCGGTCGCAGCTACCGCTCGGCGATCTACTTCACGAACGACGAGCAGCGCCAGGTCGCACTCGACACCATCGCGGACGTCGACGCCTCCGGCATCTGGCCGGGCAAGGTCGTCACCGAGGTCGAGCCCGCTGGCGACTTCTGGGAGGCCGAGGAGGAGCACCAGGACTACCTCGAGAAGTACCCCGCCGGGTACACCTGCCACTTCGTGCGCCCGGGCTGGAAGCTCCCGCACCGCGACGAGGCGACCGCGACGGTCTGACGTCGCGACGTGACGACGTGACGACGTGACGACGTGACGACGTGACGGTCTGGAGGCGCGGTGCCAGCCGGCACCGCGCCTCCCGTCCGTCGTCGGTCCGGCATGTCCGGGGTACGTCACCGACCCGAGGACACAGTCGCCGACCACTACAAGTGGGAGCATGACCACTTCCTCCCGCACCCCGCTCGGCGTCACGCTCGTCGACGGGGGCGCCAACGTCGCGCTCTTCTCCAGCACCGCCGAGCGGGTCGAGTTCTGCCGCTTCGACGAGGACGGCACCGAGCACCGCACCGAGCTCCGCAACCGCACCGGCTACACGTTCCACGACGTCGTGCCGGACGTGACCGTCGGCACCCGCTACGGCTTCCGCGTGCACGGCGCCTGGGACCCGGCGAACGGCCTGCGCCACAACGCCGCGAAGCTCCTGCTCGACCCCTACGCGACCGCCGTCGACGGCTCGTACGAGTGGGGCCAGGCCCTGTTCGGCCACGACATGGAGGACCCCGAGCAGATCGACGAGACCGACTCGGCGAGCGCCATGCCGAAGTCCGTCGTCGCGGACCGCGAGTTCGACTGGGACGGCGACACGCTGCTCCACACCCCGTACCGCGACACCGTCGTCTACGAGGTGCACGTCAAGGGCTTCACGAAGCAGCACCCGGACGTGCCCGAGGAGATCCGCGGCACGTACGCGGGCCTGGCGCACCCGGCCGCGATCAAGCACCTGACCGACCTGGGCGTCACGGCCGTCGAACTGCTGCCGACGCACCAGTTCGTTCAGGACTCGACCCTGGCCGACAAGGGCCTCCGCAACTACTGGGGCTACAACAGCATCGGCTTCTTCGCCCCGCACGACGAGTACTCGTCCTCGGGCACGGCGGGCCAGCAGGTCACCGAGTTCAAGGAGATGGTCAAGGCCCTGCACGCCGCGGGGCTCGAGGTCATCATGGACGTCGTCTACAACCACACCGCCGAGGGCAACCACATGGGCCCGACGCTGTCCTTCAAGGGCATCGACAACCAGTCGTACTACCGCCTGGTCGAGGGTGACGAGGCGAACTACTTCGACACGACCGGCACGGGGAACTCGCTCAACGTGTCGCACCCGTCCGCGCTCGGGCTCATCACGGACTCGCTCCGCTACTGGGTCGAGGAGATGCACGTCGACGGCTTCCGCTTCGACCTCGCGACGACGCTCACCCGCCAGGACGGCGAGGCCGAGAAGCACTCCGCGTTCCTCGACATCATCCACCAGGACCCGGTGCTCCGCGAGGTGAAGATGATCGCCGAGCCGTGGGACACCGCCGGCTACCAGGTGGGCGGGTTCCCGGCCGACTGGTCGGAGTGGAACGGCAAGTACCGCGACGACCTCCGCGCGTTCTGGCGGGGCGACGAGGGCACGCTCGGCGACGCCGTGCAGCGCACGCTCGGCTCCCCCGACGTGTACGAGGGCTCCCGTCGCTCCCCGCTCTGCTCGGTGAACTTCGTCACCGCGCACGACGGCTTCACGCTGGCCGACCTGACGATGTACGCCGAGAAGCACAACGAGGCCAACGGCGAGGACAACAACGACGGCGAGAGCAACAACACGTCCTTCAACGGCGGCATCGAGGGCCCGACCGACGACGGCGCGGTGAACGACTACCGCGACCGCCAGCGTCGGAACTTCCTCGGCACGCTCATGCTCTCCGCGGGCATCCCGATGATGCTCGGCGGCGACGAGATCGCCCGCTCGCAGGGCGGCAACAACAACGCGTACTGCCAGGACGACGAGATCTCGTGGTTCGACTGGGAGGCCGCCGACCAGGACCTGCTCGCCTTCACGACCGCGGCGATCGCGTTCCGCAAGCAGCACGAGGCGCTCCGCCCGCTCTGGTACCGCACGGCCCCCGGTGACTCGGAGTCGACGGTGCAGGTGCTCCGCGCGGACGCGCAGGGCTTCGAGGACGGCGACTGGGCCGACGCGGGCAACCGCGCGGTGATCCTGGTGCTGCAGCAGGGCGACGACACCGTCGCGGTGCTGCTGAACGCCTCGGGGACGACCGTCGAGTTCACGCTGCCCGAGAAGCCGGGCGGCGGCACGTGGTCGCTCGGCCTGTCGAGCGACCACGACCAGGCCGTCGAGGGCGACGCGACGACGCTGCTCGTGCGCGACGCGTCGTTCACCGCACTGGTCTAGTCCCCGGACGCACGGACACGAGGACGGGAGGCGCGGTGCCAGCTGGCACCGTGCCTCCCGTCCGTCGTGTGATCGCCTCGGTGACTGGACAGGCGTTGTACATGTACACTCCTGTCCATGCCCGTCTCATCGAAGCGACGCCTCGTCGCCGACGCCCTCCGCGACGCGATCGCGACGGGCCGGTACCGCGCCGGTGAGCGCCTGCCCGGCGAGCACGACCTCGCCGCCCGCTTCGCGGTGAGCCGCGGCACCGTCCGCGCCGCCCTCGCCGACCTGGCCGACGACGAGTACATCTCGACCCACGGGGGCGTCGGCTCGGTCGTCACGTTCGACGGCGCCGCCCTCGACCCGCGGGGTGGCTGGGCGCGGTCGATCGCCGCCTCGGGCACCGAGGTGACCACCCGCATCCTGCGACTCGCCCGCGTGGACGACCCGGGCCTCCAGGTCGAGGTCGACGCGGCGGACGCGGCGTTCGTCGCGGTCGACCGGCTGCGCACCGTCGTGGGCGGGCGGCCGGTGTCGCTCGAGCGGAGCATCCTGCCCGCCGTCGGCCGCCTGGCCGCTGCACCGACCGACGGACTGGTCGAGGACTCGCTCACGGCGACCATCGCCGAGGCCGGCCTCGTGCCGGCGAGCGCCGAGCAGTGGGTCGACGTCGTGCCCCTCGACGCCGAGGACGCCCGCCTGCTCGACCGCGCCGAGGGAACCCCGTTCCTCCGGAGCCGACGTGACTCGCGCACCGCCCAGGGCGCGTTCGTCGAGCGCGTCGACAGCCTCCTCGACCCGGACCGCTTCCGCCTGCACATGCGCTTCGGGACCGCACGATGACGACTCGACAGGACACCGTGAACGACCAGACCCACGCCCTCGCCGCCCTGACCGGCCTCGCGATCGGCGACGCCCTCGGCATGCCCACGCAGTCGATGTCCCTCGCGCAGATCCGAGCCGACCACGGCACGATCTCCGGGTTCGTCGACGCCGGACCGCACCAGCGGATCGCCGCCGGCATGCCCGCGGGCACGATCACCGACGACACCGAGCAGGCGGTCATGGTCGCCGAGCTCCTCGTCGAGGGTGACGGGCACATCGACCCCAGCCGCTTCGCCGAGGCGCTCATCGCCTGGGAACGCGCGATGGAGGCCAAGGGCTCGCTCGACCTGCTCGGCCCCAGCACGAAGACGGCCGTGCAGCGCATCCTCGACGGCGTCCCGGCGTCCGAGGCCGGGTCGACGGGGACGACGAACGGCGCCGCGATGCGGATCGCGCCGGTCGGGATCGCCGTGCCCTCCGGTGACCTCGTCCGTCTGGTCGACGCCGTGCAGGACGCGTCGCGCGTCACCCACGACACGGGGATCGGCATCGCCGGGGCGAGCGCCGTCGCCGCCGCCGTGAGCGCGGGCGTCGGCGGCGCCTCCCGGACCGAGGCGCTCGACGCCGCGGTCGCGGCCGCCACGATCGGTGCGGCCCGCGGCCACTGGGTCGCGGGCGCGGACATCGCTGCGAGGACGACCTGGGCGCGCGGCTTCCTGCCGACCGTCCCCGCCGAAGACCGGATCGACACCGTGTCGCAGCTCGTCGGCACGAGCGTCGCCAGCCAGGAGTCGGTCGTCGCAGCGCTCGCCCTCGTGGCGCTCGACCTCGACCCCTGGGAGACGCTCTGCACGGCCGCGTCGATCGGCGGCGACACGGACACCATCGCCGCGATGGCCGGTGCCGTGCTCGGTGCCGTGCACGGTCCGGATGCCTGGCCCGTCGACGCGGTCACCACCGTGACGGCCGTGAACCACCTCGAGCTCGGCCCGCTGGTCGACGGACTGCTCGCACTCCGTCACCGGGCCTGACCCGACGCCGGACGGCGGCGGTCCCCCCTCCGCCGCCGCCCGGTCACCACCCCTCCCCGCAGCACCCCGCTCTCCCGCAGCACCCGCTCCCCGCAGCACCCTCACCTCCCCCGCAGCACCCTTCCGATGACGTAAGAGGACCCCATGGCCCAGGACACCACCACGCGCTCCGGCGGCACGCTCTCCAGCGGCACGCTGACGAGCGTCGAACAGCGCGGCATCGAGCCCGTGCCCCACGACGAGCGGAACGGCGCCCCCGGGGCCCTCTTCTGGGTCTGGTTCGCCGCGAACATCTCGATCCTCGGACTCCCCCTCGGTGCGACCCTCGTGGCGTTCCAGGGGCTGACGATCTGGCAGGCGCTCGTCGTCGCGGTGATCGGCGCCGCCGGGTCCTTCGCGGTCGTCGGGGTGATCTCCATCGCCGGACGCCGCGGCGGGGCTCCCGGTCTGACCCTGAGCCGCGCGGTGTTCGGCGTGCGCGGGAACATCGGACCGACCGCGGTGTCACTGCTCTCCCGCCTCGGCTGGGAAACCGTGAACACGACGACCGCGGCCTTCGTGCTGTTGTCGCTCTTCACGATCCTGTTCGGCACCGACGGCGACGCGAAGGCGAACCCGGTGCTGACGATCGTCGCCATCCTCGTGTTCGTCGTCGCGACCGTGCTCGTCTCCGGGCTCGGCCACGCGTTCATCGTCGCCGTGCAGAAGTGGGCGACGTGGGTGTTCGGCGCCCTCAACGTCTTCGTCGCCGTGTTCCTGGTGCTCCGTGTCGACTGGGACGTCGTCGGGTCGCAGCCCGCGGGTCCGGTCGCCGCGATGGTCATCGGCATCGGCACCATCGCCGCGGGCACCGGCATCGGGTGGGCGACCGCCGGTGCGGACATCGCCCGGTACACGCGCACCTCGGTGAAGGCGGGCGCCCTGATCAGCGCCAGCGCCGCCGGCGCGGGCATCCCCCTCGTGGTCCTGGTCGGTCTCGGCGCCCTCGTCTCCGCCGGCGACCCCACCCTCGCGCAGGCCGGTGACCCGGTCGCGGCGATCCGCGACCTGCTGCCGAGCTGGATGGCGATCCCGTACCTGGTCGCGGCCTTCGGCGGACTGCTGCTGTCGAACCACCTGTCGGTGTACTCGGCGAGCCTCACCACGCTGACCCTCGGCATCAAGGTGCCCCGCGTGTGGGCGGTCGGCGTCGACGTGGTCGTCACGACCCTCGGCGCGATGTACTTCATGCTCGTCGCCGACGGCTTCTACGCGCCCTTCATCACGTTCATCTCGGTGCTCGCGGTGCCGATCACCGCCTGGCTCGGGGTGTTCATCGCCGACATGGCGAAGCGACGCTGGTACGACCCGGCCGCGCTGCTCGACCTCCGCGCCGGAGGCCGCTACTGGTACCGCGGCGGCGTCGCCTGGGGCGCCCTCGCCGCCTGGGTCGTCGCGATCGTCGTCGGCTTCCTCTTCACCTCGGTGCAGGTCGGCGACGCGGACCCCGTGTTCGTCGGAGCACTCTCGGACAGCTGGATCGGCGCGAACGGCCTCGGGTGGATCGTGACGTTCGTCGTCGCCGCCCTCGTGTACCTGCTCACCGGCGGTGCCCGCGGCCAGCTGCACGCTCCCGAGGAGCGCGCGTGAGCCGCCTCGTCTCGGTCGGCAACGTCGTCGTCGACATCGTCCTGCGCGTGGACGCGATCCCCGAGCCCGGCGGTGACGTCATCGCCTCGGCGTCGGAGATCACCGCGGGCGGCGGGCTCAACACGATGGTCGCCGCCGTCCGCGACGGCCTGCCCGTGGTGTTCGCCGGGCAGTACGGCACCGGGCCGTTCGGCGACGTCGTCCGTGCGGCGCTCGTCGACTCGGGCGTCGAGGTCCTGCAGCCCGGGCTCGACGACGTCGACAGCGGGTACTGCGTCGCACTCGTCGACGCCTCCACCGAGCGCACCTTCGTGACGAGCGTCGGTGCCGAGGGCCGGCTCGGTCGCGCGGACCTCGACCGTGTCGCGCTCCGGCCGGACGACACGGTCGTCGTCTCCGGCTACGGCCTCGCGCACGCCGTCAATGGTCCGGCCATCGCCGACTGGCTGACGACGGTGCCGGACTCCGTCCGTGTCGTGCTCGACCCGTCACCGCTGGTCGACACGCTGCCCCCGGCGGTGCTCGGCCCCGTCACGGCGCGAGCGGACGTGGTCAGCGCCAACGGCCGGGAGGCACGGCTCATGGCACCGACCGCCGCGGGACTCCCCGAGGCGGTCGCGGCGATCGCCGCATCCGCCCGCGGCACCGCGCTGGCCCGTGACGGCGCAGCGGGCTGCTGGGTCGCCGAGCCGGGGCGCGCCCCGGTCCTGGTGCCCGGGTTCCCCGTCGACGCGGTGGACTCGAACGGCGCGGGTGACGCCCACGGCGGCGTGCTCGTCGCTGCCCTGGCGCGCGGGCACTCGCTGGTCGACGCGGTCCGGCGTGCCAATGCCGCGGCGGCACTCGCGGTGACACGGCGGGGGCCGGCGACGGCTCCTACGGCCGCGGAGACCGACGCGTTCCTCGCCGCGCACGCCTGACGGCGGGGGGCCCGGCCGGTGCGCGGCCGTGCGCCCGCGCGGGCCGCAGCGGTCGCGCGGTCAGCGGTCGCGCGGTCGGTGGTCGGGCGGTCAGCGGTCGCGCGGTCGGTGGTCGGGCGGTCAGCGGTCACGCGGTCGGTGGTCGATCGGTCAGCGGTCGCGCGGTCGGCCGCCGGTGCGATGTGCTCGCGCACAACCGGGAGCACCTCGCGCCACGTCGATCCGCGGCGCCACGTGCTCCCCGTTGTGCGGGCGACGCGATCCTCACCCGTGGCGAGCACCCGTCGCTGCCCCGTACGTCCGGTCCGGGCGTGCGGCCGGGCGACGAGCGGTCAGGCGCCCAGGACCCCGGCGGCGTCCGTGTCGAGCTCGGCCCGGACGGGCGGGTCCGCGCCCGGGCGGGACACCGTGACGGCGGCACAGGCCAGCGCGAGCGACGCCAGGCGTCCGAGCTCGTCGGTGTCGAGGCCGGTGGGTGCCGAGCCCCGCGCGAGCACGCCGGCGAGCAGCCCCGCCATGAACGAGTCACCCGCGCCGATCGTGTCCGCGACCTCGACGCGCGGCGCCGGCACGGTGGTCCGCGCGCGGGCGGACGCCATCGCGCAGCCCGAGCCGCCGAGCGTCACCGCGGCGAGCGCCGCCCCGTGCGCCAGCAGCCCGTCGAGGACCTGGTCGACGCTGCGGTCCGGCCAGAGCCACGCGGCGTCCTCGTCGCTGAGCTTGATCACGTCGGCCTCGGCGAACAGCGGTTCGAGGGTGGCGAGCACGGCATCCCGGTCGGGCGTGATCGACGGACGGACGTTCGGGTCGAGGGAGACGAGGGCGTCCGTCGGGCGGGTACGGAGCGCCTCGAGCACGGTCCGTGCGCCCGGCTCCAGCACAGCACCGATGGAGCCGACGTGCACGAGCGGCGTACCGACCGGCACCCGCACCGGGTCGAGGCGCCAGTCGAGGTCGAACTCGTAGGACGCACCGCCGTCGTCGCCGATCGTCGCGACGGCGGTGGAGGTGCGCTCGATCGCGGTCGCGTCGACCTCGACGTCGCTCGCGCCGACGTGCGCCCGGATCGAACCGCCGTGGTCGTCGTCGCCGAGCGCGCACACGAGCCGTGCGGCCCGGCCGAGGCGAGCGAGGCCGACGGCGACGTTCATCGGGCTCCCGCCCGGGTGCTCGACGCGCCCATCGGGGCGGTCGACCACGTCGACCAGGGCTTCTCCGATGACGATGACGGGGTCCATGGCACCAGCCTCCCAGAGCCGACGGCCGTGCGACGTCGGCCTGTCCGCTCGTCCCCCGGTGGTCCGCGGACGCACGGGTGCCGCGGAGTTGACTGACGGACCCGGCACGACCGCCACCAAGGAGCCCCGATGCTGTCCCTCATCTACTCGAGTGTCGCCACCCGATCCCTCGACGACGACGACCTCGCCGGCCTGCTCGCGCAGAGTCGGCGGGCGAACGCGGAGAACGACATCACCGGCGTCCTGCTCTTCCGGAACGGCTACTTCCTGCAGCTGCTCGAGGGTCCGGATCAGGCGGTCCGCGCGAAGATGGCGACGATCAAGCACGACGACCGGCACACCAAGGTCACGGTGCTCACCGAGGAGCTCATCGAGGAGCGGCAGTTCCCGGAGTGGACGATGGGCTACCCGGCCGAGGACACCGACGTCGAGCAGGCCCCGGGCTACCGGACGACCTTCGACGACCTCGACGCCGCGGACGGCACGCAGATCAGCTCGCTGCCGGCGCTCCGCGAGCTGATCCGCTGGTTCCGACCCTCGCCCCGCTGACGACCCGGCCCGACCGCCACGGCACGCGGCGTGCGAGGATCGGCTCGGTCGGACAGGGGGTCCGACGGACGGGGGCACAGCGTGGGCGACACGACCGGCGAGCGGACCAGGACGCACCCCTGGGTGCACGTGCTCGGCGCGACGGCGATCGGCGTCGGCGCCGCACACCTCGCGCGCGCGGCCGCCCTCCTCACGTTCTTCGTCGGCGTACCCGGCCTCGTGGCGCTGCTGGTCCACACGGTCGTGGCGTGCGGAGCACTCGGCGGTCTGGCGGTCCTCGCCACCCGGCGTCGCCGGACGGCGTGGCTCGGTGCTGCGGGCCTCGTCCTCGTCCCCGCGGTCCTCGTCGCGGCGCTGCTGCCCGCTGCCCTCGCCGGGCCCGAGCCGACGTTCCCGCTCCTCGCGTCCACGCCCACGCCGTACCTGGTGGGCGCGGTCGTCGCCGCGGTCCCGGCGATGCTCGTGCACCGCGGGGTCCTGCGGAAGCTCGGCGTCGTCCTGGGGACGGGCGCCGCGGTCGCGGTCGTCGCGGTGGTCGTCGCGGTCGGCGTCCGCGTCCACCGGAGCGACGTGCACCGGGACGAGCAGGCCATCGCGCGGGCGCAGGTCGCCATCGGCGCGGACTTCCGGCCCGTCACGATCTCCCCCGACGGGTACGGCTCCGTGTACGAGGCGAACATCGAGCAGCGGCTGCCGGGGTTCCTGCAGGTGTTCTCCTCGCCTGCCGAGGAGGCGCACGCGCCCGGCGACGCGTCGGGATCGGACCTGACGGTCGTCACGCTCGCCGCGACGACCCCGCCGTGCGGCCGACCGATCGAGGGCGTCGCCCCCGGCGGCGGTTCCGAGGCGGAGACGTCGTGCGACGAGGACGGCGGGGTCGTGCGGCGGACGAGCGAACACGGCCACGAGGTCGCCGCGGTCGTGGGCGACACGCTCGTGGCCGTCAGCGCCCTGCCGGAGGTCGACGACAGCCTGCTCGAGGCTGCCGTGCGCTCCGCGGAACCGATCGACGACGAGGCGTACCGGCACGTGCTGCTCGGTGACGGCGACGAGTACACCGACGAGCTCGACGGCAACCGGTGTCCGGTCGTCGGCGCGGCGTGCGGCCCGCCGGCGCGTCGCTGATCCGGACGGGAGGCACGTGGCGGGCCGGCACCGCGCCTCCCGTCCGACGGCGCCGGCTCCGTGACACGGGCCGCCCGGGCGGGCGGCCGCGCTCGGTCAGGCGGCCGGTCCGAGCGGCAGCGGGTGGATCCGCCCGTCGGGTCCGATCACCACGAGGTCGGCGGCGGATCCGACGCTGAGCGGCGGACGCAGACCGAGCACCGACACCGCCCGTGCGGAGGACGCGTGCACCGCCGCCGGCAGCCGGTCCGGGCGACCGTCGACGAAGCGAGCGACGGCGTCCGCCACCGTGATCGTGCTCCCCGCCAGTGACGAGCCGTCCGCGAGCCGAGCGACTCCGTCGGAGACGACGACCTCCGAGCCGGCGATCCGGTAGCTGCCGTCGGCGCAGCCGGTCGCGGCCATGGCGTCCGAGACGAGCACGAGGCGGTCACCCGCGGCTCCGCGCACGAGGTCGACGGTGACCGGGTCGAGGTGGTGGCCGTCCACGATGCACTCCACGGTGAGACGCTCGTCCGACAGCGCGACGCCGACCGGGCCGGGCGCACGGTGGTGCAGCGGCGGCATCCCGTTGAACAGGTGCGTGACGAGGGTCGCACCGGCGTCCACCGCCGCCCGGACCTGGTCACCGTCGGCGTCGGTGTGCCCGATCGCGACGACGGTACCCGACGCCACCAGTCGCCGGACCGCGTCGAGCGCACCCGGGAGCTCGGGCGCGAGGGTGACGATCCGGAGCGCCGCACCGCCGGCGTCCACGAACAGGTCGACCTCGTCGGGGGTCGGCGGGTGCAGCAGTTGCGCGGCGTGCGCACCCCGGCGGGCGGGTGCGAGCCAGGGCCCCTCGAGGTGCAGTCCGGCGAGCGTGCCGTCGTCGACGAGCGGTCGCAGGCGGTGCAGGGCAGCGACCGTGTCCGGCACCGTGCCCGTCGCGATCGACGCCACCAGGCGGGTGGTCCCCCGCGCGGCGTGGTGTTCGGCGGCCGCCCGGGCCTCGGCGACCGAGCACGAGGCGAAGTCGTGCCCGAGGGCTCCGTGCGCGTGCAGGTCGACGAAGGCCGGCAGGACGGTGCCCGGCGCATCGACCACACGGTCGTGCACCGGTGCCGCACCGGTGCCGACCGCGGCGACCCGGCCGTCCTCGACGGCGAGCCACGCCTCCGACAGGTCGACCGCGGCGGTGACGATCCGTGGGGCGCGGACGAGGACGGTCACGCGGTCACCGCCACGTCCGGCACCGACCCGGCACGCACCGACGCGGCACGCGCGGAGCCGGCCTGCGCCGAGCCGGCTCGGGCCTGGCGGGCGAGCAGCACCGCACCGATGGCGCCGGCCGCATCGCCGTGGCGTGCCCCCACGAGTTCGGGCAGTCGGACCCCGGCGAGGCGGTCCGCGACGGCGGCGCGCAGCGGGTCGAACAGCAGCGGCCCGGACTGCGCCAGGCCGCCGCCGACGATCAGGGTGTGGCACCCCGCGACGGCCGTCAGCCAGGCCAGGGTGTCGGCGAGCACGTCGACGCAGTCGTCCCACGCCCGTCGGGCCACCGGGTCCCCGTCGAGGACCCGGAGCATCGCGTCGTGGGCGCTCGGAGCACCGCTGCGGCGTGCGACGGCGCCGGCCGAGGCGACCTCCTCGACCCGGAGGCCCGCGTGCGCGCCGTCCCGGATCCGGACCTGGCCGACCTCCCCGGCCCACCCGCCGCCCGGCACGACCCGGCCGTCGACGACCAGGGCACTCGCCAGGCCGGTCCCCACCGGGACGAAGGCGACGGTGCCACGGCCGAGCGCGGCGATCGTGTCGGTGTCGGTGTCGGTGTCGGTGTCGGTGTCGGTGTCGGTGGCGAGCGGACCGCCCGGGGCCGCTCCCGGACCGGCGGCCCGGACCTCGGCGAGCGCTCCGGCACGGACGTCGTGGCCGAAGGCGAGCGGGACGGCGTCCACGCCTGCCGCGCGCAGGGCGTCGTCGACCCGTGCCCGGACCGGAACGTCCCGCCAGCCGAGGTTCACGGAGAGCACCGATCGGCCGGCGTCCTCGTCGACGACCCCGGGGACGACCAGACCGATCGCCCCGAGTTCCGTCCCCCGTCGCCGGGCGACCGTCCGGGCCCGCTGTCCCAGCGTCGCGACGAGCTCGGCCAGCGCGGTGGCCTGCGGGTCCTCCCGGGGCGTCGGGACACGCTGCTCCTCGAGCACCCGCCCGTCGTCGGCAACCAGGCGCACCTTGATGCTCGTGCCCCCGACGTCGATGCCGAGCGCTGCACCGTTCGCGGTCATCGCGAGCCCTCCGGTCGTGCCGATCGGGACTGATCGGACGCCGACAGCCTGCCGACCGATCGTGATCGGTGCAAACAACGCGCATCATTTCCGCTCACATCGCGCAGCGAACACGCCCGTAGGATGACGCCATGACCCCGCAGCAGAGGCTCAACGCGCTCCTCGAGCTCGTGAGCGACCGCGGGAACGTCTCCATCGCCGAGATCGGCGAGGCGCTCGGCATCTCCGCGGCGACCGCCCGGCGTGACCTCACGACCCTGGCGGACCAGCGGCTCGTCACGCGCACCCACGGTGGGGCCGCAGCGCTGGGCGCGGGGTACGAGCTGCCGCTGCAGTACAAGATCGCCCGGCAGGCCGAGGCGAAGACCGCCATCGCCCGGGCGACCGCCGCGCTCGTCTCCCCGGGGGACACCGTCGGCCTGAACGGCGGGACGACGACGACCGAGGTCGCGCGGGAGCTCGGCAAGTCCGAGCGCTTCATCCGCGCCGACGGCGAGTGCGGCATCACCATCGTCACCAACGCCCTGAACATCGGCTACGAGCTGTCGATCCGCGCCAACGTCAAGATCGTCGTGACGGGCGGTGTGGCACGGCGGCAGTCGTACGAGCTCATCGGCCCGACGGTCCGCGACACCCTCGACGGGTTCGCGCTCGACGTCGTCGTGCTGGGGGTCGACGGGCTGTCCGGCCAGTACGGCGCCACGACCATGCACGAGGGCGAGGCCGAGGTGAGCCGGCACTTCGCGTCGGTCGGACGGCGGATCATCGTGGTCGCCGACTCGACGAAGATCGAGCGCTCCACCTTCGCGCGCATCTGCCCGCTCGACCGCATCGACGTGCTCGTCACGGACCAGGCGGTGCCGGCGTCGTTCGCCGCAGACCTGGCGTCCGCCGGCGTGGAACTCGTCGTCGCGAGCTGACGCCCCGCGGCTGCGGTCACCTCGGATCCGCCCGTCGTCGGCTGCGCAGCCGCAGTCGACCGGCGCCGTCCCGTGCCGTCGTCGTGACGTTGCCGACATGTAACAACCTCGGATGCACGCTTCCGTGATCGAGCCGTGCCTGCTTATTGTGCACTCATGATCGATTTGGCATCATTGCCGTCACAATCACGCAAGGGAGCGAGATGACCACCACGAGCACACGCCTGCTCCGGGTCGGCGTCGTCGGCATCGGCCAGCGGTCGGCCATCGCCGACCACGTGGCCGCTGCGGGGCTGGACGCCGACGGCGTGGACGCCCGGATCACGGCCGCCGCCGACACCACGGAGAGCGGCCGGACACGTGCCGCCGCACACTGGCCGGAGGCCGAGGTGGTCGCCGACCACCGGGCACTGATCGGCTCGGACGGCGTGCCGAACCTCGTGGACGCGGCGATCGTCACCACCCCGGACTGGACCCACGCCGAGATCGCGATCGACCTGCTCCGTGCCGGCATCGCCGTCTACCTCGAGAAGCCCCTGGCGATCACGGTCGAGGACGCCGACGCCGTCCTGAACACCGCCGCCGAGACCGGGACGCCCCTGTACGTCGGCCACAACTTCCGGCACGCCGCCGTCGTCCGACTCATGCGCGAGGTGATCGCCCGCGGTGAGATCGGCGAGGTCAAGGCGGTGTGGGTCCGCCACTTCGTCGGCAACGGCGGCGACTACTACTTCAAGGACTGGCACGCCGACCGCAGCCGCGTGAACTCCCTCCTGCTGCAGAAGGCGAGCCACGACCTCGACGTCGTGCACGCCCTCGCCGGTGCGTACACGAGCCGGGTCGTCGGGATGGGGTCGCTCTCCGTGTACGGCGACGTCACCGACCGGCGGGACCGCAGCGACGAGCTCATGACCGACTGGTTCTCGTTCGACAACTGGCCGCCCGCCGAGCAGACCGGCCTGAACCCCGTCGTCGACGTGGAGGACGTCTCGATGGTGATGATGACGCTCGACAACGGCGTGCAGGCGAGCTACGAGCAGTGCCACTTCACGCCCGACTACTGGCGCAACTACACGGTGATCGGCACCCACGGACGGCTCGAGAACGTCGGCGACACCGGCGGTGGTGTCGTCAAGGTGTGGACCCACCGCCGCAACTGGGACGTCACCGGTGACGTCGAGTACCCGGTCGACGGCGTCGAGGACGGTCACGCCGACGCCGACCTCCTCACGATGACCGAGTTCCTCCGCTCGGTGGCCCTCGGCGAGCCGACGACGCTGTCCCCGATCGCGGCGCGCATGGCGGTCGCCGCCGGCGCACTCGCCACCCGCTCGCTCCGCAACGGCTCCGTCCCGCTCGACGTGCCGCCCCTCCCCGATGCCACGATCCGTCACTTCTCGGCCGCCGGCCGCGACGACCTCTCCGGAAGGAACACCCGATGACCCTCCCCTCCCCCCGTCACGGCCGCGGTCGCCGCCGCGCCCTGCTCGGTCTCGCTGCCGCGGTCAGCGCCGTCGCCCTCCTCGCCGGGTGCAGCAGCGCCTCGTCCGCCGGCTCCGACTCCGGGACGGGCACGGTCGCGAAGGACACGAAGGCCGACCTGACGTACGCCGTGTGGGACCAGAACCAGGTCGACGCGATCAAGGCGAACATCAAGGGCTTCAACGAGGAGTACCCGGACATCACGGTCAACGTCGACGTCACGCCGTACGCCAACTACTTCACGAAGCTGCAGACGCAGGGCTCCAGCAACACGCTGCCCGACCTGTTCTGGATGAACGGCCCGAACTTCCAGCTCTACGCGGGCAACGGCAAGCTCGCACCGATCACCGGCGCGGTGGAGTCGGGCGCGATCGACCCGTCGAAGTACTCGAAGGCGCTCGACGACCTGTACACCTACGACGGCAAGCAGTACGGCGTGCCGAAGGACTTCGACACGATCGGCGTCTGGGTGAACAAGGCCCTGTTCGAGCAGGCCGGCGTCGCGATGCCGTCGAAGGACTGGACGTGGCAGGACTTCCAGGACACCGCCGCCGAACTGTCGCAGAAGCTGCAGGGCGACGGCGCGTACGGCGCCGCCGGCGGCATGGACGGACAGACCACCTACTACGACACGATCTTCCAGGCCGGCGGGTCCGTCATCGACGACGGGAAGTCGGAGTACGACACGAAGGCCGCGCAGGAGGGCATCCGCTTCTGGACCGACCTGATCGACTCGGGCGCTTCGCCGACGATCAAGCAGCTCACCGACACCACGGCGGACCAGTGGTTCACCTCCGGCAAGCTCGCGATGTACCAGGGCGGCAGCTGGTTCCGGTCGGCGCTGATCGGCACCGACATGGAGCAGGACGTCGTCGTCTACCCGCTGCCGAAGGGCAAGGAGCAGGCGACCGTCATCCACGGCGTCTCGAACGTCGTCGCCGAGGGGTCGAAGAACAGGGCCGCAGCCCAGGCACTGCAGGCGTACCTGGCGAGCAAGCCGGCACAGCAGCAGCAGGGCGACATGGGTGCGGTGATCCCGGCCTACGAGGGCACGCAGGACGCCTTCGCGAAGACGATGCCCGACGCGGACCTGCAGGTCTTCCTCGACGCGGTCGACTACGCGAAGCCGCTGCCGGTGTCGAAGAACACCGCCGCGTGGAACACCCTCGAGACGAACCTGCTGCCGAGCGCCTTCGACGGCTCCGAGCCGGTCGACCATGTGACGGAGAAGCTCGCCCAGGAGATGGACGCAGCACTCGCGAAGGAGTGACGACGAGCCGGTCGGTCGGGCCCGCGCCCGGCCGGCCGGCTCCGTCCCGTCCGCCCATCCGCACCGCACGGACCACCTGATCCGACCGCCCTGGCCGAGGAGCGACCTGATGACGATCAACACCCAGCAACCGGACGCCACACAGGTGTCCGCACCGCCCGACACCATTCCCGACGGCCCCTCGCGACCGTCGCGGGCCCCACGCACCGACGGCATCTGGCCGTGGCTGTTCGTGCTGCCGCTGCTCATCGGCGTCGGCACGTTCTTCATCTGGCCGATCCTGCAGACGTTCTGGTACTCGTTCACGAGCTGGGGCGTGTTCGGCGGCGCCACCTTCACGGGCCTGGCGAACTACGGGCGCCTGCTGACCGACCCGCAGCTGTACCAGTCGCTGGTCAACACGATCGTCTACACGGTGATCGTCCTGCTCGGCATCCCGATCGCGGTCTGGCTCGCGAGCCTCCTGAACACGCCGGGCCTGCGCTTCGCACAGTTCTACCGCGTGCTGTTCTTCCTGCCCTACGTCGCGATGCCCGCCGCGATCGCCCTGGTGTGGCGCATCATGTACAACGGCGACTTCGGCATCGTGAACTGGTTCCTCGGGCTGGTCGGCATCGACGGCCCGTACTGGATCTCCACCCCGGGCTTCGCGCTCGTCGCGGTGTCCCTCGTCGGCCTGTGGTCGTCGCTCGGCTTCTCGATGATCATCCTCGGTGCCGGGCTCAAGGACATCCCACCCGAGCTGTACGAGGCCGCAGAGCTCGACGGTGCGAGTCGCTGGCGCCAGTTCCACGCGCTCACCGTGCCGCTGCTGACCCCGAGCATCTTCTTCGTGCTCGTCGTCACCACGATCTCGAGCTTCCAGCTGTTCGACCTGCTCTACGCGATCCTCGGCTCCACCAACCCGGTCATCCCGAAGACGATGTCCCTCGTCTTCTACTTCTACAACGCCGGGTTCATCGACAACGACAAGGGCTTCGCGGCTGCCATCGCGATGGTGATCTTCGTGCTCATCGGCATCATCACCGTCGTGCAGTTCCGGGTCCAGCGGAAGTGGGTCCAGTCATGACCGGCATCATCGAAGCGCGCGGCAGCAAGGTCGCGGCGGTCACGAGGGCGGCGAGCCGCAGCCGGGCGCAGACGACGACGCGTCCGGGGCGCCGCGGGGGCAGCCACTGGTGGATCCACGTGGTGCTCGGCATCGGTGGGTTCGTCATGGCGTTCCCGTTCCTGTGGCAGATCGTCATGGCGCTGTCCACGAACGCGCAGGTGACCTCGCCGACGCCGACCTTCTGGCCCGGTGAGCTGCAGTGGAGCAACTTCGCCCGGGTCTTCGAACGGCTCCCCTTCCTCGACCAACTCGCGACCTCGATCTGGGTGACCCTGATCCGCACCCTGGCACAGATCGTGCTGTGCACCCTGGCCGGGTACGCGTTCGCCCGCATGCGGTTCCGCGGCCGCGCGGTCATCCTCGGGATCGTGCTGTCGATCCTGCTGGTGCCGTCGCAGGTCTACCTGATCTCGCAGTACCAGATCGTCCAGGGCCTCGGGTGGCTGGACAGCCTGGCCGGCATCGTCGCACCGGGCCTGTTCAGCGCCTTCGGCACCTTCCTGATGCGGACCGCGTTCCTCAACATGCCCGCGGAGCTCGAGGAGGCGGCACGCATGGACGGGGCCAACCCGTTCCAGACCTTCTGGCGGATCATGCTGCCGCTCGCGCGCCCGTCGATCAGCGTGCTCGCGATCACGACCGTGCTCTGGTCGTGGAACGAGCTGCTCTGGCCGCTGGTGGTCTCCACCCGCGCCGAGGACATGCCGCTCGCCGCCGGGCTCGCGACCCTGTCCAGCGACCGGACCATCGACTACCCCCTGCTCATGGCGGCGAGCCTGATGGCGATGGCCCCGGTGCTGATCCTGTTCATCGTGCTGCAGCGGCGGGTGATCGACGGACTCGCGTCCTCCGGCCTGAAGTGAGCGGTGGCCGTCACGGCCACCGGACGGAGCGCCCCTCGGGATCCGAGGGGCGCTCCGTCGTGCTCGCTGCGGCCGCGTGGACGGCCGATGCACCCGGACGGGAGGCACGGTGCCGGCCCGCCCCGCGGCCCCGGTCCGTCCGTGCGCACGACGGGAGGCGTGGTACCGAGCCGACCCGTGCCTCCCGGCCGGCAGTCCGCGCCCACCCGGCGGCACGGTTCCGAGCGGACTCGCGCCTCCCGGCCGGCAGCCGTGCCTGCGGACCGCCCGCACGGACGACGGGAGGCACGGTGCCCGTGAGCACCGTGCCTCCCGTCGTCCGTGCTGCTCAGCCCTTCAGACCGGCCGAGGCCATCGTCGCGACGAACTGCTTCTGCGCCACCAGGAAGAGCAGGATCAGCGGCAGCGTGGCGACCACGTTCCCCGCCATCAGCAGCGACCAGTCGGTCCGCCGCGCCCCCTGGAAGTTCGTCAGACCGAGCTGCAGCGTGAACGAGTCGGCGTCGTTGATCGCCACGAGCGGCCAGACCAGGTCGTTCCACGACCCGAGCAGCGTGAAGATCGCGAGCGTCGCCAACGCGGGACGGGCGAGCGGCAGCACGATCCGGAAGAACACCTGCAGGCGGGTGCACCCGTCGATCTGGCCGGCCTCCTCGAGCTCGGCGGGCAGGGACAGGAAGAACTGCCGCATCAGGAAGATGCCGAACGCCGAGGCGAGCCAAGGCACGATCGCGGCACCGAGGCTGTCCACGAGGTGCAACCGGGCGAACATCACGTACGTCGGGATCATGAGCAGCTGCGACGGGATCATGATCGTCGCGAGGATCGCCAGGAACCCGAACGTCCGCCCCGGGAACCGCAGGCGCGCGAACCCGTACCCGGCCAGCGAGCACAGGACGAGGTGCGAGACGATCGCCGACGCCGACACGATGACCGTGTTGAGGAGCCAGTGCAGGATGTCCGACTCGGCGAACAGGCGCGTGTAGCCCGACAGCGTGAACTGCGTCGGGAGGAACGACGGCGGGAACTTGTTGATCTCCGAGGCCGGTTCGAGCGACGTCATGAACATCTCGACGAACGGCAGCAGGAAGAGGAGCGCCACCGGTGCGAGCAGGAGGTGCCACGGGCTGAACGGCAGGCGACGTCGACGACGGGGTGTGGTGCGCTCCGCCGGTGTCGCGACGGCGTCCGGCCGGTTCGGGGTCTCGAGTACTCGGGTCTCGACGGTCATCGTGACGCGTTCCTTCCGGCTCGGCGCTGCACGAGCGTGACGATCACGGTCGCGGTGAGGGTGACGAAGAACATGCCGTAGGCGATGGCGGACCCGTAGCCGAACTGCAGGTTCTGGAAGGCCGTCTTCCACAGGTAGTAGACGATCGTCTGGGTCGCGTCGAGCGGTCCGCCTCGGGTGGTTGCGTAGACGAGGTCGAAGAGCTGCACGGCCTGCAGGGTCTGGTAGATCCCGACGAAGGCGGTGACGGGCGCCAGCTGCGGCCACACCACGCGCCAGAACGTCTGCCAGTTGTTCGCGCCGTCGATCCGGGCCGCCTCGAGCACGTCGCCGGGGACGTCCTGCAGGGCGGCGAGGTAGATGACGGTCGTGAACGCCGCCTGCCCCCACAGGGACATGATCACGATCACGACCATCGCCTCGGCGCGGTCCTCGAGCCAGCCCTGCGGCGGGACGTGCAGCACGCGGAGCACGTTGTTGACGATGCCGAACTGCGGGCTGAACAGGTAGGTGGTCAGGATGCCCGTCGCCGCGGCCGAGGCCACGAACGGCACGAAGATCGCCGTGCGGTACAGCCCGATGAACCGGATGCGCCGGTTCAGCGCGACGGCCAGGGCGAGTCCGAGCAGCAGGGACGCGGGGACGAACAGGACCGTGTACAGCAGGGTGTGCACGGCGGCCGCGAGCGCGCTCGCGTCGGTGGCCAGGTCCTGGTAGTTCTCGATGCCGGCGAAGGACGGCGGGCTGAAGCCGTCCCAGCGCTGGAAGGAGAGGACGAGCGCCCAGACCCCGGGGAAGATCGTGAGGCCGAGGACGACCGCCAGGGCCGGGGCGACGAAGCCCCAGCCGGCGAGGCCCTCGCGGGCGGCGGCCGATCGACGTCGGCGCGGTGGCCGCGGCGGCGCGGTGTCGGTGGTCGGACGGGTGCGGAGTGCGGGAGTGGTCACGGGGGCCTCCTAGCCCTGACGGAGTGCCTTGTCGGCGGCGACGGTCGCCTGCCGGAGTGCCTCGGCCGGTTCGCCCTCGCCCTGCAGCACGCGGGACACCGCGTTGCCGAACGCCTCGGACAGGCCGTTGTAGCCGGGCAGGGTCGGGCGGACCTGCTTCGCGTTGGCGGAGTTCGCCTGGATCACGTCGAGTCCGGGCAGGGCGTCGACCTGCTTGCGGAACGCCTCGCTGTCGGCCTCGCTCGACCGCAGCGGCAGGTTGCCGACGGCGACGTTGAACCGCTCGTCCTGCTCGGGTGAGGTCAGCCACTTCGTGAAGTCCTTCGCCCAGTACGCGCGGTTCACGTCGTGGTTGTCGAAGAGGGTCCAGAGGTCCGGCCCGGACACCGTCTGGTGGTCACCGTCGGTGCCGGGGAGCCGCACCACGCCGTACGAGGTGCCGGCCGTCTGCAGGGCGGAGAGCTCCCACGGACCGGAGGTGATCATGCCGACGCGGTCGCTCTCGAACAGCTGGGCGAACTTCGTGTCCGTCTGGTCGAGGTACACGCTGCGGTCGGTCACGGCCATGGACCGCATGAACTCCAGGGCCTCGACGCCGGCCTCCGAGTCGAACGCGGCGTGCTCGCCGTCCTCGGACAGGATCGAACCGCCGTTCTGCCAGAGGTGCGGCCACATCTGCCAGGTGGTCTCCTCGCTGCCCGAGACCGAGTAGCCGTAGCCGAAGGTCTGGCTGTCCCGGTCCGTCAACGCCTTCGCGGCGCGACGGAAGTCCGACCAGTCCCAGTCCGCCGTCGGGTACGGCTCGCCGGCGGCGTCGAAGACCGTCTTGTTGTAGAAGAGCGAGATGTTGTCGACGACCGCGGGGAAGCCGATCACCTTCCGCCCGGTCGGCTGCGCGGTGCCGCGAGCCGCCGGGGAGAACTCGTCCCAGTGCGTGTCCGGGTCCTCCGCCTCGGCGCGCAGGTCGAGCGTCCGCCCGGATCGCTCGAGCTGGCTCGCCCACGACCCGAAGGTGTACGAGATGTCGGGTGAGTCGTTCCCGGCGAACGACGCCGCGAGCTTCTGGAGCAGTTCGTCGGTCGACGAGGCCCCGGAGGACATGTCGATCGTCACGTTCGGGTGCTCGTCCTCGTACTCGTCGACGAGCACCTGCAGGAGCTTCGCCGCCTCGTCGCTCTGGCCCGACCACATGGTCAGGTGGACCGGTGCCGTGGTGTCGAGCTCGGTGGCACCCTGCGGTGCGCAGCCGGTGAGGACCGTCGCGGCGACCGCGATCGCGACGGCGAGCGCGCCGCGTCCGGTGCGGCGGCGGGCGGTGCGTGTGCTGCTGCTGGTGCGTGTGCTGCTGCTGGTGGTGCGTGTCACTGCGGACTCCTTCGTCGTCAGTGGTGCGTCGGCCGGCGAGCTCAGATCCCGCGTGCGGGGATCGTCGCGCGCAGCGGTTCCGGCAGCAGGTCCCCGTGGGCGACGACGAGGTCGTTGCACAGCTCCCAGATCTGCTCGGGCGTGAGCGTCGAGGACGCGTTCGGGTCCATGAGCACCGCCTGCCGGATCGCGACGGGGTCGCCCGTCCGCGCTGCGTGCACGGTGAGCTCGTTCACGGAGACGTACGGCCGGTTCAGCGCCGCTGCCTGCACGGGGAGCGCCCCCATCGGGATCGGTGCGATGCCGCCGGCTCCGACCGTGGTCGGGACCTCGACGACGCACCCGTCCGGCAGGTTGTCGATCAGGCCCCTGTTCGGCACGTTCGCGTGGATCTCGCGCTCGGTGCCGGTGACCAGCGAGTGGATGACCTGCGGGGCGTACTCCGAGGCGCCCTCCTCGAGCTGCACGGGTCGGCCGGCCGCCAGGTCGCGCTCGGCGGCCTCGAACTCGGCGACGTTGTCCTCGGAGATGCCGACGTACTCGAGCGGACGCAGCCGGAACCGGTCGACCTGCTCCGGCGAGCGGAGGAACCACGACAGGTACTCGGAGGAGTGCTCGCTCGTCTCGGTCGGGTAGGAGCCGATCCGCTTGAACACCTCGACCCGCACCCGGCGCTCGAGCTCCGGGTCCTGCCGGATGCGCTCGCGGAGCCGCGGGTACAGGTCCTCGCCCTCGTGCGTCCACTCGAGCAGCCACGACTGGTGGTTGACGCCTGCTGCGCGGAACCGGGTCTGCTCGACGTCGAGGCCGAGGAGTCCGGCGAGGTCGTGCGCGGTCCAGTAGACGCTGTGGCAGAGCCCGAGCGCCGTGATGTCCGGCGCGACGGTGTCCGCCCACCAGATGTTCATCGCCATCGGGTTCGTGTAGTTGAGCAGGACCGCGTCCGGGGCGACCTCGCGCATGTCCGCGGTCAGCTCGGTGAGGAACGGGAAGGTGCGGAGGGCACGGAAGACGCCGCCGACCCCCGTCGTGTCACCGATGGTCTGGTGCAGGCCGTACCGCTCCGGGATCTCGAGGTCGGTCCGGGTCGCGGCGATCCCGCCGATCTGCACCATGTCGACGACGAAGTCCGCGTCGGCGAGGGCGCGACGTCGGTCGGTCGTCGCCGTGAGGGTGACCGGCCGGCCGAGGCGCTCGCTCACCTGGCGGGCGGTGGCCTCGGCGACGGCGAGGCGACGCTCGTCGACGTCGAACAGCCGGAGGTCCAGCTCGGGGAGGTCGTCGTACCGGAGGAGGTCGGCGAGCAGCTGTCGCGTGAAGACGACGCTCCCGGCGCCGACGAACACGATGCGGGTCATGGGAAGCCCTTCGTTCGGGGTACCGCCGAGGGACGGCGGTCGGGGCCACCCGGCGGGTGGCAGAGGGCACGGAGGGGTGGGAGGTCACGCGTCCCGACGCGGGCTCCTGCGGCGTCCGGGTGCGCGGCCTCGACGGGGTTCGCCGGCCGGGCCCCACGGTAGGGCGCGGTGGGCACGACCACCACGCAGCCTCGCGAAACGCGCAGGACGAGTGCGCGTTCGGGCGTGGAGCGCTCAGGCGATGAGGACCTCGACCCCGGCCGCGGCGATCTGCTCGAGCGCCTCCGCCGGGGCGTGCTCGTCGGTCACCAGGACCGACACGTCGCCGATGTCGGCCATCCGCGCCATCGTCTGCCGCCCGACCTTCGAGCCGTCGCACACCACGACCACGCGGTCGGCGTGCGTCACCATCACGCCGTTCGTCCGCGCCTCGGTGTCGTCGTGCGTGGTGACGCCGCCGGCCGCGCTGATGCCGTCCGTGCCGAGGAACGCCGTCGTCACCTTGAACGCCGCGAACGCGGCCTCGGCCAGGGGACCGACGGCCTCGAGCGAGGTGGCGCGGAGCGTGCCGCCGGTCAGGATCGTCTTCACCCGCGGGCTGCGCGAGACCTCGAGCGCGATGGTCACGGCGTTCGTGATCACCGTCAGACCGTTCCGGTCGCCGAGCGCCCGCACGACCTCCTTCGTGGTGGTCCCCCCGCTGACCGCGACGGCCTGTCGCCCCGGGGGCAGGAGCCGTGCGGCGAGCCGACCGACCGCGCGCTTGGCGGCGTCGGCTTCCGAGGCCCGCATCACGACGGGCAGCTCCGGGAGCGCGCCGACCGACTCGACCCGGCCGTAGCTGCGCACGACGAGACCGCGCGCCTCGAGCTCGCCGAGGTCGCGTCGGACCGTGGCCGCCGAGACGCCGCAGGCCCGGATCAGCTCGTCGGTGCTCGTCGAGCCCTGCTCGCGCACCCGCTCGAGGATGTCCCGCATCCGGTCCCGCCGCTTGCGGCCGACGTCCGGCGAGTCGTTGTCCATGGACCCATCATGCGCCAGAACGATCACTGCGAATGACCGGAGTGATCGTTCTGGCAGCGGAACTGATCGGTCGTTGCCGACACTGGGTCCGGACGCGGCGCCGGACGGTGCCGCGTCGGCAGCGCCGCCGACCGCGGCGCACGCACCAGGAGAACCACGTGAACCCCATCACTGCGCTCGTCGCTCGCCACCGTGCCGGATCCGGTGAGGGCATGTACTCGGTCTGCTCGGCGAACCCCTACGTCCTGCGGGCCTCGATGCGCCAGGCGCTCGAGGACGACGCGCCCCTGCTCGTCGAGGCGACCTCCAACCAGGTCGACCAGTTCGGCGGGTACACCGGCATGACCCCCGCGGACTTCCGGGCCGCGGTGCTCGACCTCGCCGAGGCCGAGGGCTTCCCGGCCGACCGGCTCGTCCTCGGCGGCGACCACCTCGGCCCGAACACGTGGCAGGACCGCCCGGCCGCCGAGGCGATGCCGCTCGCCGTCGACCTCGTCCGTGCCTACGTCACCGCCGGCTACACGAAGATCCACCTCGACTGCAGCATGCCGCTGCAGGGCGAGGTCGCCCCGCTGACCGACGCGGTCGTCGCCGAGCGGGCCGCCGTGCTGCTCGCCGCCGCGGAGTCCGCCGCCACCGACGCCGGGATCGACCGCGACGGCATCGTCTACGTCATCGGCACCGAGGTCCCGACCCCCGGCGGGGCGAAGGAGACGCTGCGCGACCTCGAGCCGACCCCGGCGACGGCCGCGGTCGGGACGCTCGACGTGCACCGTGCGGCGTTCGAGCGCGCCGGCCTCGCCGACGTGTGGCCGCGCGTCGTCGCGCTCGTCGTGCAGCCCGCGGTGGAGTTCGACCACCTGCAGGTCATCGACTACGTGCCCGAGGCCACGACCGCGCTGCAGGAGGTCATCGAGGCGACGCCCGGACTCGTGTACGAGGCCCACTCGACCGACTACCAGACGCCCGAGGCGCTCCGTGCCCTGGTCGACGACCACTGGGCGGTGCTCAAGGTCGGCCCCGGCCTGACCTTCGGGCTCCGCGAGGCGCTGTTCGCCCTCGACGCCGTCGAGGCGGAACTCGTCCCGGACGGCAGCGCGGTCGACCTGCGCAGCGTCGTCGAGCGTCGGATGCTCGCGGAGCCGGACCGCTGGGAGCGCTACTACGAGGGCGACGCGCACGAGCAGCGCATCGCCCGCACCTACAGCTACAGCGACCGCATGCGCTACTACTGGCCGGACCCGGAGATCACCGCCGCGACCGAGGCGCTCGTCCGCAGCCTCGACGCGGTCGGCATCCCGCTCCCGCTGCTGAGCCAGTACCTGCCCGTGCAGTACGAGCGGGTCCGTGAGGGCCTGCTGCCGAACCGTGCCGAGGACATCGTGCTCGACCGCGTCCGCGACGTCCTGCGTCCGTACGCCGCCGCCGTCGCCCCGCGCGCGCAGGCCACCGGTACGGTCACCACCACCACCAGCAAGGAGTCCCTGTGACCACCACCGCCCCCGTCCGCGCCGACGAGACCGCGACCCACCGCGAGATCCTGCAGCAGCCCGACAGCTGGCAGCGCCTCGTCGCGTCGCTCGACGACCGCCGTGCCGCGCTCGACGCCTTCCTGCAGCCGCTGCTCGCCGACGAGGACCTGCGCATCGTGCTCACCGGGGCCGGCACCTCGGCCTTCGTCGGGGACATCGCGAGCGTCGACCTGCGCCGCCACCTCGGCCGTCGCGTCGAGTCGATCGCCACGACCGACATCGTCGCCGACCCGCACGGCTCGCTCGGCGACCCGGGCCGGGTGCTCCTGGTCTCGTTCGCCCGCTCGGGCAACAGTCCGGAGAGCGTCGCAGCGACCCGCGTCGTCGACGACGTCACACCGGGTGCGCACCACCTGGTCGTCACCTGCGACCCCACGGGCGCCCTCGCCCGCGAGCACCGCGGGCAGGACCGGTCCTTCGTCCTCGACATGCCGGCCGAGACGAACGACACCGGCTTCGCGATGACGTCCAGCTTCTCCACGATGCTCCTCGCCGTCCTCCTGGCCTTCCGGCCGGAGCTCGTGGCCGGTACCGGCGCGCTGGTCGCGGCGGCACGGACGATCGCCGGCCTGGAGGCACGGATCGCCTCGCTCGCGGAGGGCACCGAACGCGTCGTGTACCTGGGCAGCGGAGCGCTGCAGGGCCTGGCACGCGAATCGGCGCTGAAGCTGCTCGAGCTCACCGCCGGCGGGGTCGTGTCGTTCTTCGACACCCCGCTCGGCTTCCGGCACGGCCCGAAGGCCGTCGCGGGCGCGCACACCCTGGTGGTCGTCTACGGCTCGTCGGACCCGTACACGGCGCGGTACGACGCGGACATCCTCCGCGAGCTCCGCGCGGACGGAGCCGTCCGGGTCGTCTCGGTCGGCGGGGACGCGGACGACGAGCGTTCCTTCCCGCTCGACGACCTGGCGGGCCTCGACGACGCGTTCCGCAGCGTCGCCCTGGTCGGCTTCGCCCAGCTCCTCGCCCTCGCCACGTCCGTCGCGCACGGATGCACGCCGGACAACCCGTTCCCGGGCGGCACGGTCAACCGCGTCGTCCAGGGCGTGACCATCCACGACCACCGCGCGGGAGCTGCACGGGCATGACCGTCTTCCTCGGCATGGACGGCGGCGGCACCAAGACCGCGTTCCTGCTCACCGACGGCGAGGGCACCACGCTCGCCGAGTCGCGGCAGCCGGCCTCCTCCTGGTTCGACGCGGGGACCGGTCTCGTCGGCGACGTCGTCCGTGCGGGCGTCGACGCGGTGACGTCGGCGGCCGGCATCGCCCCGGCGGACATCACGTTCGCGCACTTCGGCATCCCCGGTCACGGGGAGTCGAGTCGTGACACCCCCGTGCTCGACGCCCTCCCCGCCGACGTGCTCGGACACGACCGGTACTCCTGCGGCAACGACATGGTCGGCGGCTGGGCCGGATCGCTGGCCGGCCGCGACGGCGTCAACGTGATCGCCGGCACCGGGTCGATGGCCTACGGCGAGCGCGGCGGCACCGCGCACCGCGTCGGCGGCTGGAGCGAGGTGTTCGGCGACGAGGGGTCCGCGTACTGGGTCGCCGTCCAGGGGCTCAACGCCTTCTCGCGGATGGCGGACGGCCGACTCCCCCGGGGTCCGCTGCACGCACTCGTGCGCGAGCGGGTCGGGGTGACCGAGGACCTCGACCTGATCGGCGTCGTCATGGACGAGTGGGGCGCGGACCGCGGCACCGTCGCCGACCTGGCGAAGGTGGTCGTCGCAGCCGCCGACGCCGGCGACGACGCTGCTGCCGACGTCCTGCGCCGCGCCGCCGCGGAGCTCACGACCCTGGTCGGCACGACGGTCCGCGCGCTCGGCTTCCCCGCCGACGAGCCGGTCCCCGTGTCGTACTCCGGCGGGCTCTTCCGAGCGCCGCGGTTCCGCGAGGCGTTCGCCACCGCACTGCTCGCCGAGGACACGACCCTCGAGCTCGTCGAACCCCGACACGATCCGACCGTCGGCAGCGTCCTGGTCGCGATGCGCCGGGCCGGGGCACCGATCCCCGAGCGGTTCACCGCGGAGACGGTCCCGGCCACCTCCAGCGCCGCCCGCTGACACCACGCACCGACACCACGAGGAGACCACCCGTGCAGTACACGTTCGAGTTCGACGGCCTCCGGGTGCCCGCGAACGTCTCCGGACCACCCCGCCGGACGGCGGACGGGTGGCTCGTCCCGGCGGGCCCCGTCGCGCTGCTCCACCCCTTCGGGCACCGCGCCGAGTTCTACCGGCACGGCTGGAACTCGTGGAGCCCGAGCGGGTGGACGCGGGTCGACGGCGACACCATCGGGATCAAGGACAGCCCCGAACGCCTGCTGACCGCCGACGACGCCGCGAACGAGACACCGCACGCGCACTCCGGCAGCGCGGTGGGTGCGGTGACCGGTCCGGACGGCGGCACCCTCCTCGTCGGGGCGCTCGGGCTCGGTACCCCGCGGGTCGGCGCCGACGGCAACGTCCTGTGGGCGTCGAGCGAGCAGGACGACGCGGAGTGGTTCGTCGCGTACGGCGCCGAGCAGGACGTCTTCGCCGCGTACGCCGACCGGGTCACCGAGCGGCTCGGTCGCCGGACGGCCCGCGCCGGCACCGTGTGGAGCAGCTGGTACTCGTACTACGAGGACATCACCGAGGACCGGATCGCGCGGGCGGCCGCCGACCTCGAGGGCTACCCGGTCGACGTCTTCCAGATGGACGACGGGTGGGAGCCCATCGTCGGCGACTGGACGGCGGGGCCCGACTTCCCGAGCGGGATGGCGGCGACCGCACGGACCATCGCGCGCCACGGCTTCCGTCCGGGCATCTGGCTCGCGCCGCTGATCGCCCTGCCCGGCTCGACGATCGCCACCGAGCGCCCCGACCTGCTCGTCGCGGGTGACGACGGCCGTCCGCTCGTCACCGGGCACAACTGGGGGTCGCACTACCACTCGCTCGACACGACGAACCCGGAGGTGACCGACCACCTCCGCGGGGTGTTCGACCGGATCACCGCGGACGGCTACAGCTACCTGAAGCTCGACTTCATGTACGCCGGGGCGATCGCCGGGCACCGACACGTCGACCTGCCCCGCGAACAGGCCTACCGGCAGGCGATCGAGCACATCCGAGCCACCGTCGGCGACGACGTCTACCTGCTCGGGTGCGGGGTCCCGATGATCCCCTCGGTCGGGGTGTTCGACGGAGCCCGTGTCGGACCGGACGTCGCGCCGTTCTGGGACAACGCCGAGCGGGTGGGCGACCCCTCCGGCGAGGGCGCCCGCAACGCGCTGGTGTCCTCGGTCAACCGGGTGTGGATGCGGCGGCTGTACGAGGTGGACCCCGACTCGGTCTACTTCCGCAGTGCGCGGAACCTGCTCGGTCCGGACGAGCGTCGAGCGCTGCAGGACACCGCGGCGGTCCTCGGGTTCCGGTCGACGTCCGACCCCGTCGACTGGCTCCGACCGGAGGAGCGTTCCGAGGCCGCGGACTGGCTCGGCGGGAGCGCCGTGGTCGAGCAGGTCGGCCGGTACGTCTTCCGCCTCGACGACCGGGTGGTCGACCTCACCCCGTACGTCACGGGCGAGCACGCGGTCGACGCGGCGTCCTTCATCGGCTGACCGGCCGGCGGTCGTCGTCCCTCAGACGGTGACGACGACCTTGCCGGCGATCCGCCCGGCCGCGCCCTCGGCGTGCAGCGCCGGGAGGTCCTCGAGCCGGATGCGCCGGGTGACCTCGACCGTCAGCTGCCCGGCGTCGACGAGCGCGACGAGCTCGGCCAGGCGCCCGCGGTCCGGCAGGACGAACACCGTCGCGGCGCGGACGCCCCGGGACTCGTCGTCCGGCGTCGCCATGAACGCCGTGGTGCTCACCACGACCCCGCCGTCACGCACGGCGGCGACGAGCGCCCGGAACTGCTCCGGCTCGATCGGCGCGAGGTTCAGCAGCACGTCGACCGGCTCGTCCACCGCCGCCAGGACGTCGGTCGTGGTGTGGTCGATCACCTGCTGGGCCCCCGCGGCGCGGACCGCGTCGGCGCTCCGCGGGCTCGCGGTGGCGACCACGTGCACGCCGGCACGGACGGCGAGCTGGATCGCGTACTTCCCGACCACGCCACCGGCGCCGTTGATCAGCACGCGCTGGCCCGCCTCGAGGCGACCCTCGTCGAACAGTGCCTGCCACGCCGTCAGCGCCACCGACGGGAGTGCCGCGGCGTCCACCAGCGGGACGCTCGTCGGGGCGGCGACCAGTGCCTCCGCGGGTGTGACGACGTACTCGGCGGCACCGCCGTCGCGTTCCATCGGCAGGAACCCGACCACCGCCTCGCCCACGGCGAGGCCGTCGACGCCCTCGCCCAGCGCGGCGACCGTGCCGGACACGTCGTAGCCGGGCACGTGCGGCAGCTGGACCGGGATCGGCAGGAACCCGCCGCGCATGCCGTTGTCGGCGGCGTTGTAGGCGGAGGCGGTGACCTGCACCAGCACCTCGCCCGCACCCGGTGCCGGACGCTCGACGTCCTCGATCCGCAGGACCTCCGGACCGCCGACCTCGTGGAACCGCACTGCCCGCATGGTGTCCTCGTTCATGATGTTCCCCTTCATTGTGTGCTTCGAATTCGAAGCGATGGGTCGACCGTACACCTGCTTCGAGTTCGAAGCAACAGGTAGGATCGGGGCATGGACTCTCCCCCGTCGGCGCTCACCCCGACCCAGCTCGGCGCGTACCTGTCGTTCACCGAGGTCGCGGCCCTGCTGCGCCCGGCCGTCGAGCAGCAGCTCCGCGACGCCGGCGAACTCAGCTACGTGCAGTTCCAGCTGCTCGCCCGGCTGGGCGATGCGCCGGACGGGCGGCTGCGGATGACCGACCTGGCGGACGGGGTCGTCTACAGCCGGAGCGGGCTCACCTACCAGGCACAGGTGCTCGAGCAGCGCGGGCTCGTCACGCGGGGACCGTCACCCGACGACGAGCGGAGCACCGTGGTCTCCCTCACCGACGCCGGGCGCGACGCGCTCGCCACCGTGCTGCCCGGGCACATCGCGACGGTGCACGGACTGCTGTTCGCGCACATCAGCGACGACGACGCCGCGCAGCTGGGGGACGTCCTCGGGCGGATCAGCGGGCACCTGCGGCAGCACCCGCCGCGGTCGGCGGGGCGGGTGCGGCGGAAGACGGCGGGCGACTCGACGTGACGACGGCCGGACGGGAGGCGCGGGGCGGGCTGCCCCCGCGCCTCCCGTCCGCCAGTGGCGAGCCGACAGGCGTCCGGTCCGGCCCGAACAGGGGCCCGCGGTGGTCCGGGCCGCCTCAGCAGCCTCGCCGCGTGGAGCACCTGCCGATGAGGACGTCCGTGCACGTCGTGCGGGCGCAGATGCGGACAGGCGGGTCGCTCGAGGCGGCGCGTCCGCTGGTGGGACCTCGCCGTCGACACGGCACTGGCGATCGGTGCGCAGGACGACCGCTCCTCGGACACCGGGGTGGCGCCCGACCGTCTCCGTCGCCGACGTGCGCAGCGCCAGACGGGGCGCTGTGGCTCGGTGCGAGCCTCTCGATCCTGGCGCTCGTGGCCGGGGTCGGCAGCTGGGTGACCCCGACGCCCGAGCCGGACCGGCCTCAGGCGGTCCTCCTGGACGCGGCCGCCGAACCCCTGCCGACGCCCACACCGACCACGACGTCGACACCGACCGGTGGCGCACCCCGCGGCGCGCGCGGTCTCCCCGTCGCACCGTTCACCGTCGAGGGCGGGGCCGTGCGCATCGCGCAGTTCGACGAGGAGGACGCGTGGGCGGCGATCTGCGAAGCGGCCATGGGCGACTCCGACTGCCTGGCGTGGGGCATCGTCGCCTCGATCGAGTGCGACCTGCTCGTGAGGAAGCTGGGGAGAAGGCGCGCATCGCGGCATACGGTGCAATCTCTTGTGACCGACCAGCTGGCAGCATGGACAGCTGGACGGGGAACAGCATCGCATTCGGTGCCATCCCGCTCGTTCGCTCCTGTTGCTCCTCGAACGACTTCGTCTGCCAGGTCGGGAGTACGGCGAGCTTCGGACCCTCCGACTCCTACAACGAGGACACCAAGATCCGCTCGGATGCGTCGAGCTTCCTCCGGAACGTCATCACGGATCCCCAGCGGCGATTCGCTGACGAGTCGGAGCTCGGTCAGGATCGAGCAAGCGAAGGGATGAAATGACCACCTCACTCGGGCGGGACGTGACCTTCATTCTCCTGAACGTCGTAGCGGTGGTCACGGCGACGTTCGTCTGGTTCATCTACCAGTTCGCCCTCATGGTCTACACGCCCTGCGGGGGAACGGAAACGTGCTCAGAGGGCGCGCAGCAAGGAATCTACATCGGCTTCCTCATCGCAGAGCTCCTGAGCATCGTGCTCCCGCTCTGGGGAGGTCTTTCTCGTCGCAGGAAGGGCGTGAGCTTCTGGTGGCTCCCGCTCATCTCGATCGTCTGCGTCATTGCGGCGCTGGTGCTGTCCTGGCCACTCAACCTGTGGGCGGCGTCCTGAACCGAGGTTCGACGCCTGCGGCGTCCCGCGGCCCGCGTCGACGCTCGCGTCGAGCCCCGCCATCCGCCGGCGGTCCTGGTGTCTGCGTCGTCGCCCCTCCTCGTGCACGATCATCGCGCCACACCAGTGTCGGCGCATGGGCTTCTGGGGCAGACGCAGCGCGCTCCACTGAACGTCCGAGCGCTCGTCGCCATCGCGCTGATCGTCGTGACGGGAGGCGTGGTCTGGCCCCCGCGGCGTTCGATCTTGCCGCCCGCACACCGCCCTCCCAGTTCGACCACGACGCAGAGGACACGCCGCCCACCTCGGAGGATCGCGCCATCGCTACTGTGCAGGCTGTCGCGCTGATCGGGACCCCGCCCGCGGCCGTGGTCGCCCTGGTCATCGCGACGAGTTCACTCCGGCTCTGGAAGGAACAGGCGTCCGCGATCATCGCGACCAGTCTCGTGAGCCTTGCAGCGCTGACCGGCGTCGCCTTCGTCTGGATCGGCATCGGCACACTGGTGTTCTTGACCTAGCACGCGCGGCGGTCGGGCCTGCACCCCGAAGCGGTCCGTCATGAGCTCAGGATCTCCAGGACGGCGAGCACTGCGAGAACGACACCCGCGACGGAAGTGGTGACCCCAGCTACTGTGACCGTCTGCGCGAAGGTGTGGACCGCACCCTGGGCGCAGAAGCGGTCGATGGCCGATACGGCCAGCATCGTCGCGGCCATCGCCACGGGGACAGTCGCCATCCAGATCAGGGCGAGAGCCCGCCGCGCCGCCCAGACACCCGCCGGATGAGCGTGCAGGACGCCGCGGAGACGCTCAGGGTCGGCCTCCCATGCCGCGTCGATCGGAGCCACGTACCGGTAGGCGGTAGGCGAGGACGCAGGCCATGATCTGCGCGATGAGGACGACGAGGGCTGCACTCGGCAGGATCCATGTCAGCCTCGAGGCACCGCGCACGCTCGGGCTCCGCGAGGCGCTCACTTGTCGAGGAAGTGGCCGAGGTAGACGTACGAGCCGCCCGAGCAGGCCCCTCCGAGCTGGAGCCACTGGTCGGCTCCGAGTGCCGCCGCTCGATGCACCTCGAGGTCCGTGGGCTGCTTGTCGGACCAGTCGCGGCGTTCGGGGTGGTCGGAGGGTGTGCGCGGGACGAAGCCGTCGGCCTCGGCCGCGTCGAACACCCGCTGCGCCTCCGGTACGCACGCCACCGCCCACGATTCGTCCGCCTTGAACATGTCCCGGCTCCCGGAGGAGACGAGTCGTGTTCCTGCCGGGAGGCTGATCCCGACCATCTGCTCGACGGCAGAACGCGAGAGCTGGCTGCACTCACCGCCGAGCGGGCTGCAGGTGCTGCCGTCCGCGGTGTGCGAGGGCCCGAGCGTGCGCTGAGCTGCGGTGCCGACGGCGGCGAGCACGCCGATGACGAGCGCTCCGGCCAGGACCAGCAGGCCCGCGAGCGTGACGAGCAGTCGCGTCAGGCTCGGACCGCGTACGTCTTCCACGCGGCCACCCTAAGCGGCAGGGTCACCGCCGACCACGAGGGTCCTCGTGGATGTGTCCCAGGGGCCACGACCGGGACCATCAGCTCAGGCCGGCCTGATCGCGACCCCCTCGGTACCCGTCGACGTCGCCGGTCTGGATCGCGCCGGTCACGCCAGCGTCGAGCTCGTCCTGGAGCACGCCCGACCGCGGCGCCAACGAGCTGGCGCGTTGCCGGGAAGCCCGACGAGCTCGAACTCGCCCTCACCGGTCTGGATCGTGAGCGTGCCGGTGGCCGGATCAGCGTCTGCGTGCAGGAGCCCGCCGGGGCGCCCACCCAGATGTGCGCCGGCAGCGCCGGTGGCAACGGGAACGGCACCGCACGGGCGGGCTCCTCAGCTGCGCGGTCGGGGATCTCGCTCGACGTCCCACTGCGCCGGGTCACGAGCACGAACGCGGCCGTCCGCGCCGCGGGCCCGTTCTGCACCGCGGAGACGATCGCCGGCACAGGGTGCGGCAGGTCCTCGAAGCCGACCTCCACCTCGAGGCGGTCGATGATCAGCAGGTCGTCGCGATCGAGGACCTCGGCGGCTCGACCGATTCCACGTGAGAAACAAGAAGACCCCCGCGTGAACGGGGGTCTTCTGTGGCGGTACCGGTGGGATTTGAACCCACGGTGGAGTTGCCCCCACACATGTTTTCGAGACATGATCCTTCGGCCGCTCGGACACGGTACCGGGGAAGAGTTTACACGACTCCGGCGGTGCTCACGACCACCACGGGGCACTCCCCTGCACAGCCGGCGCTGTCCCGCCGTCCATCCACGGGCCAGCCTCGGCAGAGCCCAGGGTGAGCGAGCCCGCGTACGGTCTCCGGCATGAAGACCCGCACCCTCGTCGCCCTGCTCACCTCCGTCATCGGCGGGCTCGCCGTCGTGGGTGGTGGCGCGTTCGGCGCCCGAGCGGGGATCCGCGGGCAGCGAGCCGCATCCCAGCGCGTGGTCGACATGCTGCCCGTGCACGCCGACTGGTGGCGGGAGCGCCTGCAGCACGAGGGCCAGCTGACGTACCTCGCGATCGGCGACTCCGCCGCACAGGGCGTCGGCGCGACCGCTCCGGGGCGCGGGTACGTCGGCCTCCTGGCACGCCGCATCCGGCACCGATCGCGCATGTCGGTGCGGGTGGTGAACCTCAGCGTCTCGGGCGCGACGACGTGGGGTGCGAAGCACGACCAGCTCCCGAAACTGCGTCAGTACTCGCCGGACATCTGCACGGTGTCGATCGGGGCGAACGACATCGCCGACTTCCACCCGGACAAGTTCGAGCGGAACATCCGCGCGATCTACAGCGCCGTGCCGTCGCACGCGATCGTCGCCGAGCTCCCGTGCATGTTCGTGCCCGACCGCGAGCGCAAGGTCGCCGTGGCGAACGAGATCGTGCACCGTGTCGCCGCCGAACTCGGGTTGACCGTGGCGCCGCTCCACGTCATCACGAAGCGCGTCGGGCTCCGTCGGACGTTCTTCAACAGCTACGGCGACCTGTTCCACCCGAACGACCGCGGGTACGAGATCTGGGCGAGCGCCTTCGAGCCCGCGGTCGATGCCCGCGTGGACACCGTCGCCGCGATCCGGCACTACCTGTCCGCACGTGAGGCCGAGGACCTCGGGCGCGAGGCCGGCGCCGTCGCGAGCGCCCGGGCCGAGCAGGACGTCGAGCGCGCGGCGGAACTCGACCGCGGCGACCGACCCGGTCGTGTGGAGCGGCTGCGGCAGCGGATGACGGGCGGTATCCCCCTGCCCGAGCAGGCAGGCGGCCACGACCGGACGCCCGCGCACGACGAGGACGACGAGCGCGGCGCCGTCGACGAGCACGACGAGGACACCGATCACGGCCGGCACGCTCCGCGGCACCGCGGTGTCGGCGGGGCGCTCTAGCCTCGAGCCATGGCGCGCACCCAGTCCCTCTACCGCTGCACCGAGTGCGGGTGGACCAGCATCAAGTGGGTCGGCCGCTGCGGTGAGTGCCAGGCGTGGGGCACGGTCGAGGACACGACGGCGGCCGCGGCGAGCTCGCGCGGGCCCGCTGCCGTCTCCGTCGCTGGAGCGCGCGTGGCCCGACCGATCACCGAGGCCCGCGGAACGGGGGTCCAGCGGTGGACGTCCGGGATCGGCGAGTTCGACCGCGTGCTCGGCGGCGGCATCGTGCCCGGGGCCGCCGTACTGCTGTCCGGCGAGCCGGGCGTGGGCAAGTCGACACTGCTGCTCGAGGTCGCCTCCCGTGCGGCAGCGACCGGCAAGCGGGTCCTCTACGTCAGCGCCGAGGAGTCAGTGGACCAGGTCCGACTCCGCGCCGAGCGCACGAACGCCATGCACGACCAGCTCTACCTGGCGAGCGAGGTCGACCTCGGCGTCATCCTCGGCCAGATCGACCAGGTGCAACCGGACCTGGTCATCGCCGACTCCGTGCAGACGATCTCGTCGAGCACCGTGGACGGCATCGCCGGCGGCACCTCCCAGGTGCGCGAGGTCGCCTCGACCCTGATCCGGGTGGCGAAGGAGCGGTCGCTGCCCGTCCTCATCGTCGGCCACGTCACGAAGGACGGCACGATCGCGGGTCCGCGACTGCTCGAGCACCTGGTCGACGTCGTCTGCCACTTCGAGGGCGACCGGCAGACCGCGCTCCGGTTCGTCCGGGCGCTCAAGAACCGCTTCGGCCCGACGGACGAGGTCGGCTGCTTCGACATGGCCGGCGACGGCATCCACGAGGTCCCGGACCCGAGCGGACTCTTCATGTCGCGGAACGGCACCCCGGTGTCGGGCACGTGCGTGACCGTGGCACTCGAAGGACGCCGTGCGCTCCCGGTCGAGGTGCAGGCGCTCGTCGTGCCGAGCTCGGCACCGCAGCCGCGCCGGGTCGTGAACGGCGTCGACGCGTCACGCGTGGCGATGCTCCTCGCGGTACTCGAACGACGCGCCGGCCTCAAGCTGTCCGATGCGGACGTCTACGTCTCGACGGTCGGCGGGATGAAGCTCACCGAGCCGGGCGCCGACCTGGCGATCGCGCTGGCCCTGGCGAGCGCGGCGCGGGACCGTCCGTACCCGCACACGCTCGCGGCGGTGGGCGAGATCAGCCTGGCGGGCGAGATCCGTCCCGCGACGGGCGCGAAGCAGCGCGCGAACGAGGCCTCGCGGCTCGGGTTCACCACCGTGCTCGGCGCGGACGCCGAGCACCTGCGCGAGGCGCTGCGCGTCGCGTTCTCGCTGACGCAGTCGGTCCGCGAACGCGAGCTCGACCGCGCGTTCTGACCGGAACCGGACCGATCGCCCGTGGCGAGCCGCAGGACGGGCGCGCGTCGCGCCTCCAGAGCGAACCGACGCCGCCCAGGCCCGCGCCTACGCGCGGAGCGCCGCCAGCAGGTCCGCCGGTGCCGCCTGCATCGTGTGTGGCCCGGCGATGTCGAAGAACACGCCCTCGAGCGAGTCGAGGTGCGCCGCCAGGAACTCGTCGAGCCGCGGCCCGTCGTAGACCATGACCTGGCGGACCTTCTCGTCCGGCACCATCGCGGTGTACGCATCGGCGGACGAGAAGAGCAGCAGGATGCGCTTGTCCGAGCCCTCGCGGCCGAAGACGCGGACCTGCATGTCCTTCTTGCCGGTGACGAGCCGGGGGACGATCACGATGTCGTTCCGCAGGGCGAACGCGACCGCGGCGACGTCCTGCTTCGCGAGGGCCTCCTCGAGCTGCTCGCTCCGGAAGCGCTGTTCCTTGTCTGCCATCACCCCTAGTCCACCAGATCTGCACGCCGACGGCGAACAGGAACGGCTGCGAGGCGGAGATCCTGCACAGAAGTGGGCGCTGCCTCTTCCATTGCGGCCACAGCACGGTAGGTTGGTCTCAACCGCTTCGGCGGGAGTCCATCGTTCTTTCGGTGCTCTGCACCTTCGAGCGCCATCGGTCACTGATCTTCCCAGGTCGCCTGGCCCCGAACCCGTCCCACCGGCCCATGCCCGCGGGACGCACTGATCTGACGACAACCGTCGGTGGATCGGCGGCAGCAAGAGCCGTCTCGCAAGACAGGCAACGAACGTGGCCTGGCAAGAAAGTTAAGGAAACGCCATCATGGCAACTGGCACCGTCAAGTGGTTCAACAACGAAAAGGGCTTCGGCTTCATCGCTCCGGACGACGGCAGCGCCGACGTCTTCGCGCACTTCTCCGCGATCGCTGGCAACGGCTACAAGTCGCTCGAGGAGAACCAGAAGGTCGAATTCGAGATCACCGAGGGCCGCAAGGGCCCGCAGGCCGAGAACATCTCGGTCATCGGCTGACCTCAGCTGCTCGGAACGGGCTCGTCGTCTTCGGACGGCGGGCCCGTTCGCATGTCCAGGCGGCGTCGCTTCCGGGCAGCGCCGCCTCGGGTCAGCGCCACCTCCGGACAGCCTCGCCCCCAACAGGCGCTGCTTCCGCGCAGCGCCGCTTCCGGACAAATCGCTAGGCGCCCTAGCAATGTGACGTAGCGTGGTGGCATGACTTCCACGCACCACGGACCGGAAGACAGCGCGCAGCCGTTCGACATGCAGACGTTCCTCGACGACTTCATGACCGGACTCGAGCCGGGTTCAGTCGAGGAGCAGCTCTAGGAGGAGGTGCGGGAGCAGCCCCTCGGCAGCAGCGCCGCTACTCGCTCCGGACGCCGTCCGACCAGATCGTGTCGTCCGCGGGCTCGAACAGACCGCGCTTCGCGCGCTTCCGGAGCCCCTTGAGTGTCGCGATCTTCACCGGCTCGACGCCGTGATCGCGCTCGTAGGCCGAGGCTGACTCCCGCACGATTCCTTGATCCGACACTCTGTCAGCATGACGCATGCGTGGACAGCTCCCGGCACGGAGTGCGTCACTCGGATGACGTGCCGGGCGCGCCGCAGCCCCTTGAGACGCAGACCATCGGCGCACGAGCGCAAGGGACGCCTGCTGATATGCTGCCGTTTCATGGGGAGCGGCTTCGTGGTCTACGTCGACGAGAGCGGGGATCACAGTCTCACCAGCATCAACCCGGACTACCCGATGTTCGTGCTCGCCTTCTCGATCTTCCCCATCGACCTCTACGTCGACCGGATCGTACCGCTGGTGCAACGCCTGAAGTTCGACTTCTTCAACCACGACATGGTCGTGTTGCACGAACGCGAGATTCGCCAGTCAAAGCCGCCTTTCGACATCCTGCTCAACGCCGAGACGAGGGCGGCCTTCATGAGCCGCATCGATCAACTCTTCGAAGAACGGTTCGGCGTCGTGGCCACGGCGATCAGGAAGACCGAGTTCCGGGATCGCGTCGGGTTGGACACGAGCCCGTACCACGTCGCACTCGAGTACGGTCTCGAGCGGGTCTTCCTCCAGCTGCAGGCTCGGGGCGTCTCCCGCCGCGAGACAACGGTCGTGTTCGAGAGCCGCGGACGGTTGGAGGATCGAGAGCTCGAGGACGAGTTCGACCGCATCATGCGACGAACCAAGATGCGCGGCATGCCCGAGACCTTCCGCTTCTGCATCGCCCACAAACAAGCGAACAGCACCGGTCTGCAGCTGGCTGATCTCGTAGCCAGGCCGATCGGCACCCACCTTCTGCACCCGGACAGGACGAACCGGGCTTGGGAACGAATCCTGCAACGGATGCCGAAGTCTCCGAGCGGCTCCGTCGCTGGGTGGGGACTGAAGGTCTACCCCTGAGCAGCGGGACCCCGCTCCGGACAAGCGAAAACCCCCGGCAGAGCCGGGGGTCGGACGCCGATCGGGCATTCCCAATCCACTTGCGTTCAGGCTAGCACGCGCGGCGTATCAGCTCAGTTCAGCACGAACTGCGCCGACTCCTTCGACTCCAGGTCCCCCACCGACACCTGCAGGTGGTAGCTCGCCCCGCCACCGGGCACCGACGGCCGAGCACCGTCGCACGTGGTCGTCGACGAGCGCGTGCGGTCCCAGGCGATCGCCGGCGTGGTGAGTTCCTGCCCCGCCTTGATCGTGACGTCCTGGTTCGTCCCGCCCGTCTGGCAGTCCTTCGACGACCAGTACTGCTCCTGCCCGGAGCTGATCGTCAGGACCTGCTGCGCCGAGCCGAGGTCCATGTGGCACGAGTCCGAGCCGGTGTTCGTGATCGACATTGCGATCTGCGGGTCCTCGGTCGGCCCGTAGGTGCCCTTGTCGACGACCGGCGTGAGCTCGATCTGGTCCTCGGAGCACGTCGTGGCGTCACCGGAGGCCGAAGCGGGTGCCGTGGCGGACGCCGACGGGGCGGGTGACGCCCCGGCGCCGGCCGGAGCAGTCGGATCCCCGGACGCGGACGGGGCGAGCGAGGCCCCACCGCCAGCCGACGGCGAGGCCCCCGGCGCCGACGCGGACGAGGCCCCACTCCCCCGCCCGACCACGATCAGCACGACCACCACGACGACGAGCAGCAGCACGCCGGCGACGAGCGCGCGACGACGCCAGTAGACACCGGACGACTCGGGTCCGACAGGGTGACGGAACGACGACATGCGCACAGGGTAGGGCGAACGGGTCTCTCCGCAGCGACGCGACGCCGATGCGTCACCGAACGCGTCAGCAATCCACAGGCAGCGGATCGCCGGTCAGTGGCCCCCGACCGAAGGATCCCGGTCAGCGGATCCCGGTCAGAGGATCTTCAACATGCGGGTGTTGCCGAGCGTGTTCGGCTTCACCCGGGCGAGGTCGAGGAACTCCGCGACCCCCTCGTCCGACGAGCGCACGAGCTCGGCGTACACGTCCGGTGACACGACCTGCTCGCCGATCTCCAGGTACCCGTGCTTCGCGAAGAACTCGACCTCGAAGGTCAGGCAGAAGATGCGGGCGACGCCGAGCTCCCGGGCGTCGTGCTCGAGCGCCTCGAGCATCCGGTGGCCGACCCGCTTGTGGATCCAGTCGGCGTCGAGCGCGAGCGTGCGGACCTCGGCGATGTCGTCCCAGAACACCGCGAGGGCACCGCAGCCGATCGGCGTGCCGTCCGGCCCCTCGGCGATCCGGAACTGCTGGATCGAGCCGTAGAGCGCGACGTTCTCCTTGCCGAGCAGGATGCGCCGGTCGACGTACGGAGCGATGAGCCGCTGGATGTGCGGCACGTCCGAGGCCAGGGCCGGGCGCACCCGGATGCCGTGCTCGTCCCGTTCGTCGAACGCGTGCTTCCCGTTGCCACTCATCCCGTCGAGCATACGGCGCAGCAGGGGGACACTGCCCTGGGGACCCTCCAGCCGGACCGGCATAGCGTCGGTCACGAACCCGAAGAGCACGACGAAACGAAGGAGCGACCATGCCCCAGATCATCGAGACCGTCGACGTCAACGTCCCCGTTCGCCAGGCCTACGACCAGTGGACCCGGTTCGAGGAGTTCCCCCACTTCCTCGACGAGGTCGAGAAGATCGTCCAGGTCGACGACAAGACCACCGACTGGACCGTCAAGGTCGCCGGTCAGGAGCGCGAGTTCCGCGCCGTCATCACCGAGCAGCACCCGGACGAGCGCGTCGCGTGGACCGTCAAGGACGGCGACACCGACCACGCGGGCGTCGTCACGTTCCACAAGCTGTCCGACAACGAGACCCGCGTCACCGCGCAGATCGACTGGGAGCCGTCGGGCTTCCTCGAGAAGCTCGGCTCCGCCGTCGGTGTCGGCGGCCACGCGGTCAAGAAGGACCTGCAGAACTACAAGGAGCGCGTCGAGAACGCCCCGACCGAGCCGGGCTGGCGCGGCGACGTGCAGGCCTAGGACCCGCAGCACGACGGACGGGAGGCGCGGTGCCGGCTGGCACCGCGCCTCCCGTTCCGCTGTGGGCGGGACCGCACGCACACGTCACCCTGGCAGGGTGGACACCATGCAGCTCGTCCGCACCGCCGTCACCGGCACCGTGATCGCCACCGCCGGCAGCGTCGCCCTCGGGGCCGCCGCCGCTCGCCGGCTCCTCCGCCCCGCACCGTTCGTGCCGCCGGAGTCCGAGCTGGTGTACGCCGACGAGCGGTCCGTCCCGGGCGCCGAACCGGACGGCGTCGTCGGGCGGACCCACGTCGTCCACGTGCACGGGCAGTCGCTCGGCCCGCAGCAGGTCCTGCGTGGCCTGCGCGTCTGGCGGGAGCTCGGCGCCTCGAACCAGGTGGTCGACACGTCCGACCTGCCGCTGCGCTCCCTCGATCCCGCCGCGGTCGACCGCGTCGCCGCAGCCGCGCACGCCGCGCGTGCCCGCGGAGCCGAACGGGTGGTGCTGCAGGGTTGGTCCGCCGGCGCCCTCGCTGCCTCCGCCGCGGCGGCACGCACGCCGGTCGACGGCATCGTCGGGGTCGCACCGCTCCTCGACGTCCGGTCGGCCCTGCGCGGCGCCGTGACGACCGCGCGCTTCCCGGCGGCCGTCGGTGTGGTCGCGGGACGGATCGCGACGACACCGGGTCTCAGCCGCCTCGCCGGGGTGCCCTACCCCCTGACCGTCACCCGCTGGCAGGACGACCGCACGCCGACCCTCCTGCTGCACTCGACGGCCGACGCCCTGGTGGCAGCGGCCGACGTCGAGACGCACCGAGCCCGTGGCGCCCGGGTCGAGACCTTCGCGCACGCCCGGCACACGCTCGAGTGGAACGAGGACCCGGAGCGCTGGGAGCGCGCCGTCACGGAGTTCGCCGCGACGCTCGGCTGACGGACACTCACCGGAACGAGAAGTGGCCCCGGTCGGGGGGAGACCGGGGCCACTGACGTCCGACCTGTTGGGGGAACCAGCCGGACGTCGGTCGCGAGGTGTTGGGGGGAACCCTCGCACGAACAACGGTACCCCCCGCCCGGGGGTCGCGTCCGCAGCGCACGCCGGAACCCGCACACGCATCCGCGACCGCGAACGGACGGGCGCACCCCGCTTGGTGCAACGCGAAGCGTTGCGCGGGGTGCGCCGACCGAGCTTGCGAGGGAGGACGGTGCCAGCCGGCACCGCGCCTCCCGTCCGAGTGGAACCGGTCCTAGGACTCGATCTCGCCCTGCGGGGTCTCCGCGGACTCGACCGCGGGAGCCCCGGCGAGGACCTCCTCGCGACCCGGCTGACGCCCGGTCTCGAAGTCGAACTTCCCGTCCACGAAGTCGACCTTCACGTGGTCGCCCGCGTTCAGCTCACCCTGCAGGATGTGCTCGGACAGCTGGTCCTCGACCTCGTGCTGCATCGCGCGACGCAGCGGACGAGCACCGAGTGCCGGGTCGAAGCCGACCTTGATGAGCTGCTCCTTGGCGGCGAGCGTCAGCTCCACCGTCATGTCGCGGTCCAGCAGGCGGTCCGCCAGGCGCTTCACGAAGAGGTCCACGATCTGCAGCAGCTCGGACTGCGAGAGCTGCGGGAACACGATCGTGTCGTCGACACGGTTCAGGAACTCGGGCTTGAAGTGCTTCTTGAGCTCCTCGTTCACCTTCGAGCGCATGCGGTCGTAGCCGACGGCCGAGTCACCCTCGACCTGGAAGCCCACCGGGCCACCAGCGATGCCCTGCGAACCGAGGTTCGTGGTCATGATGATGACGGTGTTCTTGAAGTCGACCACGCGGCCCTGACCATCGGTCAGACGACCCTCTTCGAGGACCTGCAGCAGCGAGTTGAAGATGTCCGGGTGGGCCTTCTCGATCTCGTCGAACAGGACCACGGAGAACGGCTTGCGGCGCACCTTCTCGGTGAGCTGGCCGCCCTCCTCGAAGCCGACGAACCCGGGAGGGGCACCGAACAGTCGCGAGACCGTGTGCTTCTCACCGAACTCCGACATGTCGAGGGAGATCAGCGCGCCCTCGTCGTCGAACAGGAACTCGGCGAGCGCCTTGGCGAGCTCGGTCTTCCCGACGCCCGTGGGGCCGGCGAAGATGAACGAGCCCGAGGGGCGGTTCGGGTCCTTCAGACCGGCACGGGTGCGGCGGATCGTCTTCGAGAGGGCCGAGATGGCTTCCTCTTGACCGATGACGCGCTCGTGCAGGGCCTTCTCCATGAAGACGAGACGCGAGGTCTCCTCCTCCGTGAGCTTGAACACCGGGATGCCCGTGGCCTGCGCCAGGACCTCGGCGATGATGCCCTCGTCGACGGTGCCGGACGCGGCGACGTCACCCGCACGCCACTGCTTCTCGAGGCGGAGACGCTCGCCGAGGAGCTTCTTCTCCTCGTCGCGCAGGCTCGCGGCCTTCTCGAAGTCCTGCTCCTCGATCGCGGCTTCCTTCTGTCCGCGGACCGTCGAGATCTTCTCGTCGAACTCGCGGAGCTCCGGCGGCGCCGACAGGATCGACAGGCGGAGGCGTGCGCCGGCCTCGTCGATCAGGTCGATGGCCTTGTCCGGCAGGAAGCGGTCCTGCACGTAGCGGTCCGCCAGGTTCGCCGCGGCGACGATCGCGCCGTCGGTGATGGACACCTTGTGGAACGCCTCGTACTTGTCGCGGAGGCCCTTGAGGATGTTGATCGCGTGCGGCAGCGACGGCTCGTTGACCTGCACCGGCTGGAAGCGACGCTCGAGTGCGGCGTCTTTCTCGAAGTGCTTGCGGTACTCGTCGAGCGTGGTCGCACCGACCGTCTGCAGCTCACCGCGGGCGAGGAGCGGCTTGAGGATCGACGCGGCGTCGATCGCGCCCTCGGCAGCACCGGCACCGACGAGCGTGTGGATCTCGTCGATGAAGACGATGATGTCGCCGCGGGTACGGATCTCCTTCGTGACCTTCTTGAGGCGCTCCTCGAAGTCACCGCGGTAGCGGGACCCGGCGATGAGCGACCCGAGGTCGAGCGAGTAGAGCTGCTTGTCCTTCAGCGTCTCCGGGACGTCACCCTTGACGATCGCCTGGGCGAGGCCCTCGACGACCGCGGTCTTGCCGACGCCCGGCTCACCGATCAGGACGGGGTTGTTCTTGGAGCGGCGGGAGAGGATCTGCATGACCCGCTCCATCTCCTTCTCGCGCCCGATGACGGGGTCGAGCTTGCCGTCGCGCGCCGCCTGGGTGAGGTTCCGACCGAACTGGTCGAGGACCTGCGAACCCTGCTGGGCGTTCTGCTGCTGCTCGCCGCCGACGGCGACCGCTTCCTTGCCCTGGTACCCGGACAGGAGCTGGATGACCTGCTGACGGACGCGGTTCAGGTCCGCACCGAGCTTGACGAGGACCTGGGCGGCGACGCCCTCGCCCTCGCGGATGAGGCCGAGCAGGATGTGCTCGGTCCCGATGTAGTTGTGGCCGAGCTGCAGCGCCTCGCGCAGGGACAGCTCGAGCACCTTCTTGGCGCGCGGCGTGAACGGGATGTGCCCGGTCGGCTGCTGCTGGCCCTGCCCGATGATGTCCTGGACCTGCTCGCGGACGGCATCGAGCGAGATGCCGAGCGACTCCAGCGCCTTGGCGGCGACGCCCTCGCCCTCGTGGATGAGGCCGAGGAGGATGTGCTCGGTGCCGATGTAGTTGTGGTTGAGCATCTTCGCTTCTTCTTGAGCGAGGACGACAACACGACGGGCTCGGTCGGTGAATCTCTCGAACATGTGCTCTCCCTTGCCGGGCTCGTGGGAGCTCGGTGACGTACATCGAGACTAACCAGCGGACCCCCGCAGGGCTGCCCCTGTTCGCCGTGGGCGTGACCTCTCTTCACCCGGTGGCCCGCGACCTCCGCACCTGCCGTCGACCAGGCCCGGACGGTTACGATCTGGGCATGGAGCAGCCCGTCGTCGGACTCGTCGTCCACCCCACCAAGAACGTGCAGGAGTCGATCGCGACCCTGCAGGGGTGGAACGCCTCCGGACTGGGTCGGCTCGTCGCCCGGCGGGCGGACGCCCAGCGCATCGGCGGCGACGTCGAGGTGATCGGCGACGACGACTTCACCGACCAGGTCGACCTCGTCGTCGCGCTCGGTGGGGACGGCACGATGCTCGGTGCGATGCGGCTCGTGGCGAAGCGTCCGGTGCCCGTGCTCGGCGTGAACTACGGCAACGTCGGCTTCCTGGTCGAGATCGAGCCGCCCGAGCTCGAGGCCGCCCTCGACCGGTTGTCCGCCGGCGAGTACCAGCTCGAACCGCACCACGCACTCGAGGCCCGGCTGTCGTGGGGTGGCGCGCGGACGGACTACCTGGCGTTCAACGACCTGACGATCGTGCGACGGCCGGGAGCCGGGCAGGTGTCCGCCGACCTCAGCGTGAACGGGCTCGGCTACGGGTACTACCGTGCGGACGCCATCGTCGCCGCGACCCCCGCTGGGTCCACCGCGTACAACTACGCGGCCGGCGGCCCCGTGCTCTCCCCGGCGCTCTCCGGCTCCGTGGTGACGCCGGTCGCCCCGATGGCGGGCATCGACCGCGCCGTCGTCCTGGCGGCACGGGAGCGCTACCGCTTCGACATCGCCGAGGGGACCCGGAGCGCGGCCCTCGAGGTCGACGGCCTCGTCGTGGGCGAGGTCGCCACCGGCGCGCAGATCGACATCCGGCTGCGGAAGGACGCCGGCAGCGTGGTGCGCCTGGACGCCGAGCGGCACGGACGCACCGGCCGGGTGAAGCTCAGCCTGCTCGACCTGCCGGTCCGCCCGGACCAGCTCATCGAGCTCATCCCGCAGGACCTGCGCCAGAAGCTCGGCCGCGAGATCGAGGACTAGCGGCCCAGACAACGACAGGGCGGGACCGCAGCGCCCCGGACAGTGGGGCCCCGAACAGCGGGACCGCGAGGCCCTGGACAGCGGTACCCCGGACAGCGAAGTGGCCCGCCCAGGCAGTGCCTGGACGGGCCGTCCCATCACCCCACCGGCCCGCCTTCCCACAGGACGACCCGGTTCCCCGTGCCGACGCTCACGCGCCGGCCGAAGCCTGCTGACCTCAGTCGGTCAGGTACAGCTGCATGTCCTGGCTCACGGCCTTCGCGAACAGGCGCAGCTTGGCACGCGACTCGACGCGGCTGACCGCCTGGCGCGTGGTGTGCACGATCTTCGAGATCTCGTCGAGCGTCATCGGCTTGTCGTCGTCCAGGCCGTAGCGCATGCGGATGACGTTGGCCTCGTCGGTCGGCAGCTCGGAGACGATCGACCGGATGTCGCGGTGCAGGAGCGTCGTCTCGGTCAGCTCGTTCGGGCTCGCGGCGTCCTCGTCCTCGATGAAGTCGCCGAGCTCGCTGTCGTCGGAGTCACCGACGACGGTGTGGATCGACACCGGCTCGTGCGAGCGGCCCTTGAGGTCGAGGAGCTCCTCGGTGGTCATGCTGAGCTCGGCGGCGACCTCGTCGGGCATCGGCGCACGGCCGAGGTCGACGGTCAGGTCACGCTCGGTGCGCGAGATCTTGTTGATGAGCTCGACGGTGTGCACCGGGATGCGGATGGTGCGCGCCTTGTCGGCGAGACCACGCGAGATCGCCTGGCGGATCCACCAGGTGGCGTAGGTCGAGAACTTGTAGCCCTGCGTGAAGTCGAACTTCTCGACCGCGCGGACCAGACCGAGGTTGCCCTCCTGGATGACGTCCATGAACGGCAGACCGCGCTGCGAGTACCGCTTCGCGATGCTCACGACGAGTCGGAGGTTCGAGGTGATCATGCGCTCCTTGGCGCGCTCACCGTCGCGGACGAGCCAGCGCAGCTCGCGCTGCAGCGTCTTGTCGATGCCGGCCTCGGTGGCGAGCTTCTCCTCGGCGAACAGACCGACCTCGATGCGGCGGGCGATGTCCGCCTCTTCCTCGGCGGTCAGGAGCGAGAGGCGCCCGATGTGGCGCAGGTAGTCGCCGACCTGGTCGACCGAGGCACCGCGGACACCCGCGAGCTGCTCGTCGGCCTCGACCTCGACGGCGTCGAGCGTGGTGGTCTCCACCGCGGTGACGGCGGTCTTCGCGGCTGCTGCCTTCTTGCTGCGGCGCGCGGTGGTGCCAGTGGTCGTCGTCTTCGGTGCTGCGGTCGCGATCGTCATGGTGACTCTCCCTGCGGTTCGACGGTGATGGCCTCGGTGGGGGGTGTTGACGAGTAAAGCGGTCCCGAGGTGTACCCCACAAACCGATCGGATCGATTCCCAGGGAACGTCGTGCTTCACCCGCAGAACTGTCCCCCGCGGGGTACAGGCCTGATGTCAGCATGGCCCCGCCGGATGCCCGTGCACAAGGGGATGCCGCCGTGTTTCCGGTGTTGCAGGGATGTTTCATCGACGATCGCAAGCGTGTACCCCGGACCGCTGCGCCGAGCGGACACGGAAAAGGGGTACGGCGTTCCGGATCATCGTGATCCGGCTGCCGTACCCCGAAGAGCGCAGGGGCTCGGTGTCACCAGGAGGGTTCGAGCCACCCGTCCCGTCGCTCGGCGACCTCGAGGTCGGCGTCGAGGTCGAACTCGTCGTACTCGCTCTCGATGTCGCCGACGAGGCTGCGGCCGGTGAAGACGTGCGTGATGGACATGCGGACGATGCTCACCCGCGCGGACGACCGCCCGGCGACGACCGGGTGAACGGTCGGTGACCGACGCCGGGCGCTCAGACGTCGATGTCGTCGTCGTCATCGTCCTGCCAGACCGCGTCACGTGCGGCGTCGGGCAGGACGGAGTGCCCGAAGGCGTCCTCGGGGTCGAGGTCAGCCGGGTCCGAGGGGGTCGACGACGGCGAGGGACGTGCGGTCACCACGTCACTGCAGCACCCGTCGGTGAACGGGTGGTGACGGACTGCCGGGGAGGGCTACTCCGCCGAGCTCGGCGCGGGGGCCGGACGGCCGTGCTCGCGCTCGAAGCGCGCTCGCTCCTCGGCCTCGACCTTGGCGTACGCGGACCGCTCGGTGCGGTCGGCCCGCATGATCGCGCGCATCACGAACCAGAAGATCAGGCCGACGACGACGGTCGGCGTCACGGCGAAGATGATCCCGGTCACGACTCCATCTGGCACCGGAGCATCGTACCTCGCCACGGTGACCGCCACCTGCCCGCGACGAGGGCCGCACGGACGGGAGGCGCGGTGCCAGCCGGCACCGCGCCTCCCGTCCGTCTCCGGTCGCGTCCCTACTTCACCAGCGGGAACAGGATCGTCTCGCGGATGCCGAGGCCGGTGATCGCCATGAGCAGGCGGTCGATCCCCATGCCCATGCCACCCGACGGCGGCATGGCGTGCTCGAGTGCGCGCAGGAAGTCCTCGTCGACGCGCATCGCCTCGGGGTCACCACCGGCGGCGAGCTTCGCCTGCTCGACGAAGCGCTCGCGCTGCACGACGGGGTCGACGAGCTCGGAGTACGCCGTCGCGAGCTCGAAGCCGCGGACGTAGAGGTCCCACTTCTCGACCACGCCGGGACGGGTGCGGTGCTCGCGGGTGAGCGGCGAGGTGTCGACCGGGAAGTTCATCACGAAGGTCGGCGCGTGCAGGTCGTCCCCGTGGAAGTGCTCCCACAGCTCCTCGACGTACTTGCCGTGCGTGGCGTGCGCGACCTCGACGCCCTCGGCCTCGGCGAGCGCCACCAGCTCGGACAGCGGGGTCTCCGGGGTGATCTCCCGCCCGGCGGCCTCGGACAGCGAGCCGTACATGTCCATGCGGGCCCACTCGCCGCCGAGGTCGTACTCGGAGCCGTCGGCGAGCGTGACGACGAGGGAGCCGCCGGTGACGGCCTTCGCCGCGTTCTGCACGAGCTCCTGGGTCAGGTCGGCCATCTGCTCGTAGTTGCCGTACGCCTGGTACGCCTCGACCATCGCGAACTCGGGCGAGTGCGACGAGTCGGCGCCCTCGTTCCGGAAGTTCCGGTTGATCTCGAAGACCCGGTCGATCCCGCCGACGACGGCGCGCTTCAGGAAGAGCTCCGGTGCAATGCGCAGGAACAGCTCGGTGTCGAAGGCGTTCGAGTGCGTGACGAAGGGTCGGGCCGAGGCGCCGCCGTGCTGGGTCTGCAGCATCGGGGTCTCGACCTCGAGGTAGTCGTGTCCAGTGAACGTGTGTCGCAGCGAGGACATCACGGCAGCACGGGCGCGGACGGTCTCGCGGGCCTGGTCGCGGACGATCAGGTCGAGGTACCGCTGGCGGACCCGGGTCTCCTCGTTCAGTTCGTTGTGCAGGTTCGGCAGCGGCAGGATCGCCTTCGCCGCGATCGCCCACTCGTCGACCATGATGCTCAGCTCGCCACGACGCGAGGAGATCACACGGCCGTGCACGAAGACGTGGTCGCCGAGGTCGACGAACTCCTTCCAGCGGGCCAGGGCCTCGTCGCCGACCTCGGCCAGCGAGACCATCGCCTGCACGCGGGCGCCGTCACCGGACTGCAGCGTCGCGAAGCAGAGCTTGCCGGTGTTGCGGGAGAACACGATGCGCCCGGCGAGCCCGACGACGTCCTGCGTCTCCTCGCCCGTCTCGAGGTGCTCGTACTGCTCGCGGACGGCGGGGATCGTCGTGGTGATCGGCAGCTCGGCCGGGTACGCCTCGATGCCGGCGTCCAGCAGCTTCGCCCGCTTGTCGAGCCGCACCTGTCGCTGTTCGCTGGTCTCGGCGGCGGCGAGCTCCTCAGCGGAGGGGCCGTCGCCCGAGGGCTCGGTGGCGGATGCGGTCTCGTCGGTCATGCTGTGCGGCTCCGATGGGGTCGTGGGGATGCACCGATGGTACCGGCCGCTCCGCTCCCGCCGGTCCCCGCGCTGACCCGCGGCGTGCAGGGCCCGCCCGGTGTCGGCGGGGAGCGGGCGCTAGTGGTCCGCCCGACCGTCGGCCGCGGCCAGCGCGTTGTCGACGGCCGAGCGCACGAGGGCGCCGAGCACGCGTCCGGGGCGCTCGACGCCGATGCCGGACAGCGTCCCGGCGGACTGGTCCACGATGGCGGTCGAGAACGACACCGCGGCGCGCACGGCATCCGCGTACGCCGGCCGGTCCTGCTCGGACACGACGAACGGCTCCGCACCCATCTCGACCACGAGCGCCTGGGCGATCGGCAGCACGGGCGCCGGGGCGGTCACCGCGCAGTGGGCGTCCCGGAGCCGGGCGAGGTCGACACTCGTGCCGGTGAACGCCATCGCCGGGTGGATCGCGAGCGGGATCGCGCCGGCCGACAGGGCGGGCCGCAGGACGTCGACACCGTGGTCCGGACTGGTGTGCACGACGAGCTGGCCCGGCTGCCAGATCCCGGCGTCCGCCAGGCCCTGCACGAGTCCGGCGAGCTGGTCGTCCGGGACGGCGAGCAGCACGAGCTCGCTGCGCTCGACCAGGTCGGGGGTCGCGAGGACGGGGGCACCGGGGAGCATCGCCTCGGCGCGGTCGCGACCCGCGTCGGAGACGGCCGTCACACCGACGACGGCGTGCTCGGCGTTCGCCAGGGCCGCCCCGAGCACCGGTCCGACCCGCCCCGCGCCGACGATGCCGACGCCGAGTCGTCCGGCCCTCACCGGAGCGCTCCGGGCGGCGGCACGTCGGACCAGCGGCCGGGAGGCACGGCCTGCGTCCCCCCGTCGGCCCGCCACGTTCCCGTGGGAGCTGCGTCGGCGGCGGTCGCCACCACCTGTCCGTCCGGGGCGTGCGTGGCAGGGGTGCGGCGGGCCTCCCGGGCGCGCCAGCGGTGCGTGGTGTCGACCGCCGCGGCCTCGACGGCGCGGTGCGCGCTCTCCGACCAGAGGCGCTGGGCGTCGAGCGCGTCCAGCGCGCCGATCCGCGCCGAGACGGGACCGGACACGGTGTGGACGTGTGCGGTCGCGAGCCGGAGCACCCGCTCGAGCGGCCCCTGCTCGACCTTGACGCTCTGCACGCGCGGCAGCGGCACGATCACGAGCGAGCGCCAGACGGCTCCGAGACGGAGCAGCACCGCGCCCTGCACGAAGCGGTAGCCGTTGCGGCGGAACGAGAACGGGCGGAGCCAGGCGCCGCGACGCGGGGAGTGCACGAACCCGCCGCGGTCCCCCGTCGTCGTGAGGCTGTCGTCGACGACGTTGACCGCCTCGGACGAGCCCTCGCGGAGCTCCTCGCGCGACGCCGTCGGACCGACGACCGCGGTGCCGACGAGCCCCGGCAGGATGATGTCGAGGACCTCGCGGACGTCCTCGGCGCGACCGACCGGCAGCACGATCGAGGACACCTGCTGGTTGTTCGACGCCCCGTTGCCGGCGTTCGTCGCACGGTTGATGCGGACGTCCCACCAGCCGAACGGACGCCAGAGCAGCGGCTGCGCGACGCTCACCGCGTGGATGCGCCCGGGCGGCAGCGTCTCGTTCGACGTCGAGACGAGACCGAAGCCGATCCGGATGCCGTCGCGGGTCTCGGCGATCGTGTACTGCAGCGAGCGCGAGAACTTCCGGACGGTGTAGCCGCCGGCACCGATCACCACCGGGAACAGACCGATCAGGATGCCGTACTCACCCGTGATCGCGATGCTGACGATCATCGCGACGATCACCACGACGAAGAACACCGTCGTCCCGGAGAGCAGCATCGACGCGATCAGGCGTCCGGGGTGCACCTTGACGATGCGCGTCGCGTGCACGGCGGCGGGGTCGAGCTCCGGCGAGAAGAGCTCGCCGACACGGTCCTGCAGCACGCCGTTCGAGTCGCGACGGGCCGTCTCCTCGTCGTCCTGCGCGCCGGAGGCGAGCACGAGGATGCGCTGCCGGAGGTCGTCGGCTGCCCGCGCACCCAGGTACGCGAGCTGCACGTTGGCGTCGTTGCCGGCCTGGGCGATCTCGAGCTTCGCCGTCCCGAAGATCCGCGGGACCACCGGCCGCGAGATGTTGATGCCCTGGATCCGGTCGAGCCGCGCCTTGCGGTGGCTGCGGAACAGCACGCCCGAGCGGACCTCGACCACGTCGCCGGTCACGCGGAACTCGTGCATCCGCCAGGACACGGTGAAGAGCCCCAAGAGCACCAGCAGGAGCACGACCACCCCGAGCAGCACCCAGCCGACGGCGCCGTGCTCCCAGACGTAGCGGACCGGGTCGCCGTCGTCCTGCGGTGCGCCGCCCGGGACGAAGAACTCGAGGAGCTGGTCCCGCAGGTTGTTGAGCACGTACCCGAGGATCACGATGAGGAAGATGCCGCCCTTGAGCAGCGGCGTCAGCGGGTGCAGGCGGTGCCACTCGCCGTCGGTCAGCGGAGCGGCAGCGGCAGCATCGCCACGCCGCGGGGGCGCGGGCGGCGGCGGTCCGGGTCGGAACGTCACGACGACTCCCTAGAGCCCGGCGCGGCGGGACTCGGCGAGCTCGACGAGCCGGTCGCGCAGCTCGTCGGCGTCGGCGGCGGGGATGCCCGGGATCCGCACGTTGGTCGCGGCGGCCGCGGTGACGAACTTCAGCTCGCTGAGCCCGAGGATCCGGTCGAGCGGTCCGCGGTTCACGTCGACGAGCTGCATGCGGCCGTACGGCACCGCGGTGAAGCGCTGCCACATGAGCCCGCGGCGCAGCACGAGGTCGTCGTCGCGCAGGGCGTAGCCGATCGCTCGGACCCGACGGGGCGTCAGGACGGCGGTGACCAGCGCGACGAGGGCGACCACGATCGCGACGCAGCTCCACACCGTGCCGGCGGCGCCCCCGAACCCGCCGAAGAGCACCGCGAAGAGCACGCACCCGGCGGTCACGACGACCCCGACCACGATCGTGCTGACGAGCTCCGTCCAGACGAGCTTCGGCGACACCCGCGTCCACGTGGTCCCGGTCAGGCCGAGGCCCGGCTCGTCGAGTCGTTCCAGCGGCATCACGGCCTCCTGCGGTCGTCGGTCAGTTCGCCGTCGTCCCGCCCCGCGGCAGGTCGTCGTCGTCGTCGTCGCCCGGTGGCGGCGCCATGCACATCCGCTCGGCGACGAGCGCACACACCACGAGCACGAGACCGCCCCCGACCGCGACGGCGTTCGGCAGGACCGAGCCTAGCGGCGGCAGGGCCGACCTGGTCAGGAGGTACAGCAACAGTCCGGCCGCGAACGCCCCGAAGAGCGCACCGGCCAGGCTCGAGGCCTTCGCCAGGACGACCACGCGCGTGGCGTAGAGCGGGTCGACGGGGTGCTGCCGGGTCGCGCCGTCGCGGGCGTGGCGGCGCACGGGTCGGGCCATCGCGACGACCGCGACGCCGATCAGCGCGAGCGTCACCCCGAGGGGCGTCGAGAGCAGCAGGGTGGGCGCCTGGCGCGAGGCCAGGACGGCGTCGAGCGCGAACCCGGCGACGACGGCGACGACCGCGACGCTGATCAGGGTGGAGGCGCGGGTGGGGTTCACGCGGCGGACCCCGACCCGGGAACGGCGTCGAAGAGCCGGGGCTCGTCGACGCGCTCGGTGTCGTCGCCGAGTCCGTCGAGCAGATCCGCGACGCGTCCGGCGCCGGGCAGGACCGCGTCCGGGTCGGCGTCGAGCCACGGTGCGAGCACGAACGCCCGCTCCCCCGCTCGCGGGTGCGGGACGGTCAGCGTCCCGGTGTCGATCAGCAGGTCGTCGACGGCGATCACGTCGAGGTCGAGGGTGCGGTCGCCCCAGCGGACCTCGCGGGTGCGTCCGTGGTCGTCCTCGATGCGGTGCAGGGCGTCGAGCAGGTCGTGCGGCGCCAGGTCGGTGTCGACCACGACGACGGCGTTGCGGTACCGGGGCTTGCTGTCGTCGAGCCCGTCGAGCGTCAGGGCGACGGACTCGACCTCGTGGCTCGACGCCACCGGCCGGATGCCCGGCACGGCCGCGATCGCCTGCGCCGCGGCCCGCAGGGTGCTCCCGCGGTCCCCGAGGTTCGCACCGAGGGCGATGACCGCCCGGCTCACTCTTCTTCCTCGTGGGACACCGATCCCCCGCGGGTGCGGCGGATCGTGATCGAGACGTCGGAGAACGGCACCGTGATCGGCGCCTGGGGCTTGTGCACGGTGACCTCGACCGCGAGCGCCGCCCGGTGGGTGAGGACCGCGGACGCGATGCGCTCGGCGAGGGTCTCGATGAGGTCGACGGGCCCGCCCTCGATCTCGGCCACGACCTGCTCGGCGACGACCCCGTAGTGCACGGTGTCGGCCAGGTCGTCGGACCCCGACGACACCCGGGCGTCGACCTCGACCGCGACGTCGACGACGAAGTCCTGGCCGTCGGCGCGCTCGTGGTCGAACACGCCGTGGTTCCCCCGGGCACGGACCCCGGTCAGTCGGATGGTGTCCCTCACGATCGTGCTGCCCTCCAGGCATCCCAGACGTCGAGCACCGCACGGGTCGGTGCGGGGTCGTGCACGCGCACACCCCACGCGCCGCGTTCGGCGGCGAGCAGGCTGATGGCGGCGGTGGCGAGGTCGCGGTCGCGCGGCGGTGCGCCGGCAGCGCTGCCGACACCGTCGAGGAACCGCTTGCGGGAGGCGGCGACGAGCACCGGCAGACCGCTCGAGGCGAAGCGCTCGTACCCGGCCAGGATCTCCCAGTTCTGGGCGCCGTACTTGGCGAAGCCGAGGCCGGGGTCGATGACCACCTGCTCCTCGCGGACCCCGAGGACGATCAGTTCGGCGACGCGGAGCTCGACCTCGCGCCGGACCTCCTCGACCGCGTGCGCGTACTCGGCGTTCCGGTGCATCCGGTCGTTGTGCCCACGCCAGTGCATCACGACGAAGCCGGCACCGGTGTCGCGCACGACCCTCGCCATGTCGTCATCGGCGAGGCCGCCCGAGACGTCGTTGACGATCGCGGCGCCGGCCTCGACCGCGCGCTCGGCGGTCGACGCGTTCATGGTGTCGACGCTCACCGCGATGCCCTCGGACACGAGCTGCCGGACGACCGGCAGGACGCGCTGCTGCTCGACCGCCACGGGCACCCGGTCGGCACCGGGTCGGGTCGACTCGCCGCCGACGTCGACCAGGTCCGCTCCGGCGCCCACGAGGTCGCGGGCGTGCGCGATCGCGGCGTCGACCGCCAGGTGAAGACCGCCGTCGCTGAACGAGTCCGGCGTGACGTTGAGGATGCCCATCACCCGCGTGCGGTCGTCCGGTCCGCCGGCGCTGCCGTTCGACGCGCGGTCACGCCGACGGCCGGTCACGATCTCGGGCACCGGTGCCGGTGCACGGAGGTCGATCGCGACCGTCGGCGGTTCCGCCGCGGCGGTCCGCGCCTCGTGCTCGGCGGCACGGGCGCGGTCCGCCTCGGCGAGGCGACGGGAGCGTCTCGTCGGCAGGTCGGTCATGCCGGCCTACGCGGGGGCGATACCGGGGTTGCCGAACGGGCGACGACGGGGCTTCGACGACGACTCGGTGTCGCCCTGCTCCGCCGCGGTCGACGCAGCCTTGCCCGGGAACTCGATCGCAGGCAGGTTCGAGACCGGACGACGGTCGCTCGAGAGCCACTGCGGGCGCTCCGGGAGCTTGCGGACGTCCTTGAAGATCTCGACGAGCTCCGGCGCGTCCAGCGTCTCCTTGTCGAGGAGCTCGCCGGCCAGGCGGTCGAGGATGTCGCGGTTGTCGTTGAGCACCTGGTAGGCCTCGTCGTGCGCCGCCTCGAGCAGGGCACGGGTCTCGGCGTCGACCGTCTCGGCGATGTTCTCCGAGTAGTCGCGTCCGCTGCTGCCGCCCATCTCGCGGCCGACGAACGGCTCGCTCGAGCCCGACCCGAGCTTGACGGAACCGACGGCACGGCTCATGCCGTACTCGGTGACCATCTTGCGTGCGGTCGACGTGGCCTTCTCGATGTCGTTCGACGCACCCGTGGTCGGGTCGTGGAACACGATCTCCTCGGCGACGCGGCCACCCATGGCGTAGGTGAGCTGGTCGAGGAGCTCGTTGCGGGTCACGGAGTACTTGTCCTCGAGCGGGAGCACCATCGTGTAGCCGAGGGCGCGACCACGCGGCAGGATCGTGATCTTCGTCACCGGGTCGGTGTGGCGCATCGCGGCGGCGGCCAGGGCGTGACCACCCTCGTGGTACGCCGTGATCAGCTTCTCCTGGTCGGACATGATGCGCGTGCGGCGCTGCGGACCCGCCATGACGCGGTCGACGGCCTCGTCCAGGGCGCGGTTGTCGATGAGCTGCGCGTTCGACCGGGCGGTGAGCAGGGCGGCCTCGTTGAGGACGTTCGCCAGGTCGGCACCGGTGAAGCCCGGCGTCTTGCGGGCGAGGAGCTCGAGGTCGACGCTCGCAGCGAGCGGCTTGCCCTTCGCGTGCACCTCGAGGATCTGCTTGCGGCCCTGCAGGCTCGGGGCGTCGACGCCGATCTGGCGGTCGAAGCGGCCCGGACGCAGGAGCGCGGGGTCGAGGACGTCGGGGCGGTTCGTCGCCGCGATGAGGATGACGTTCGTCTTGCCGTCGAAGCCGTCCATCTCGACGAGGAGCTGGTTCAGCGTCTGCTCGCGCTCGTCGTTGCCACCGCCGATGCCGGCGCCACGGTGGCGGCCCACGGCGTCGATCTCGTCGATGAAGACGATCGCGGGGGCGTTCTGCTTGGCCTGCTCGAACAGGTCACGGACGCGGCTCGCACCGACACCGACGAACATCTCGACGAAGTCCGAACCGGAGATCGAGTAGAACGGCACGCCGGCCTCGCCCGCGACGGCGCGTGCGAGCAGGGTCTTGCCGGTGCCGGGAGGGCCGTACAGCAGCACGCCCTTCGGGATCTTCGCGCCGACCGCCTGGAACTTCGCGGGCTCCTGCAGGAACTCCTTGATCTCGTGGAGCTCCTCGATCGCCTCGTCCGAACCGGCGACGTCGGCGAAGGTGACCTGCGGGTTCTCCTTGTTGTTCATCTTCGCGCGCGACTTGCCGAACTGCATGACCTTCGAGCCGCCGCCCTGGGCACTCGAGAGCAGGAACCAGAACAGGGCGCCGATGATGAGGAACGGCAGGATGATCCCGAGGAGCGACAGGAACCAGTTGCCCTGGTTCACCACGTCGTTGTACCCGTCGGGCAGGTTCGCGTCGTTGACGGCCGAGACGACCTCTTCGCCACGCGGCGTGGAGTAGTAGAACTGCTCCTTCGCGTTGCCGTCCTTGAGGGTCAGGTCGACGCGCTGCTCGGTCGAGTTGACGACCACGGACGAGACCTTGCCGTCGGCGAGCTGCTCGAGACCCTTCTGGGTGTCGATCTGCTGCGTGCCGGACTGTGCGATCACGCTCCAGCCGATGAAGATGCCGACCAGCGCGATGAGCACGTAGAGGTACGGGCCGCGGAAGATGCGCTTGAAGTTCATGTGATCCGGGCGCGGTGGCCCGACACCTTTCTCTGCCGGAGTTGCGTGGAGGTCAGCATACGGCGGTGACTCTGTGGCGAGAATGGGTGTCCTCTGCGGGCGAACTCCACCCGTGCCCGGAGGGAGCCGTACGGGCCGCCCGTGGTCCGGACGGCCCGGCGGGCCTCAGGAGTAGACGTGCGGCGCGAGGACGCCGATGCCGCGCAGGTTGCGGTAGCGCTCGTCGAAGTCCAGGCCGTAGCCGACCACGAACGCGTCGGGGATCTCGAAGCCGGCGTACTTCACGTCGACCTCGACCTTGGCGGCCTCGGGCTTGCGGAGCAGCGCGACGATCTCGACGCTCGCGGCCCCGCGGGACTCGAGGTTCTGCTTCAGCCAGGACAGCGTCAGGCCGGAGTCGATGATGTCCTCGACGATGATGACGTCGCGGCCGTGCAGGTCGGTGTCGAGGTCCTTGAGGATCCGCACGACGCCGGACGACTTCGTGCCGGAGCCGTACGACGAGACCGCCATCCAGTCCATGCGCGCCTGCATCTTGAGGTGCCGCGAGAAGTCCGCCATGACCATGACGGCGCCCTTCAGCACGCCGACGAGCAGCGGGTCCTTCCCCGCGTAGTCACGGTCGACCACCGCGGCGAGTTCGGCGAGCTTCTCGTCGATCTGCTCGGGGGTGAAGAGCACTTCGGACAGGTCTGCCTGGACGTCGGAGAGTTCCACCAGAGCACTCTAACGGGCGGCGAACGCGATGCGCTCGCCCTCGCGCGACGCCCGGACCCCCGGCAGGTCGACCGGGCCCTGCCCGCGCCAGTCGGTCACGAGCCGGCAGACCTCGAGCGTCTGCGTGCGGGACAGCGTCACACCGAACTCTCCCTCGACGGCCAGGCGGACGAGTCGCTGCCGGAGCGCCGGCGGGTTCGCCAGCAGCTCCGGCACGGAGAGCGAGATGCCTGCCTCGGAGTGCTCGGCGAGGTCCTCCGCCATCTCCTCGGCGAAGTGGTCGAGTGCCGCGGCGTCCTCGCGGAGCTGCTCGGCGGTGCGGGCGAGCGCCTCGGGCACCCCCGCACCGAGCTCCCGCTCGAGCGCCGGCATCAGCGTGTTCCGGACGCGCACCCGTGCGTACGCGGGGTCGTCGTTCTGCGGGTCGTCCCACGGCACGAGGCCCGCGGCGACCGCCGCCTGCCGGGTCGTGTGCCGGCGGACACCGAGGAGCGGCCGGCCGTACGCCGGCCCGGTCGCGCGTCGCGCGAGCGGCGGCATGCCGGACAGCGCGTCCGGGCCGCTGCCCCGCAGCAGGCCGAGCAGCACGGTCTCGGCCTGGTCGTCGAGCGTGTGGCCGAACAGCACCAGGGGTGACCCGGTGTCGGCGGCGACCTCCGCGACGGCGGCGTGCCGTGCCTCCCGGGCGGCGCCCTCCGGACCACCGTCCGTGCCGACCGCGACCCTGCGGACCGTCACCGGGTCGAGACCCACCGACGCGGCCGTCCGGGAGGCACGGCTCGCCACCGCCTCGCTGCCCGCCTGGAGCGCGTGGTCGACCACGACCGCGCCGGCCCGCAGGTCCTGCTTCGGTGCCTCGAACGCGGTGGCCGCGGCGAGCGCGAGCGAGTCCGCTCCCCCGCTCAGCGCGACCGTGACCAGGTCGCCGCGGTGCAGCAGCCCCTCGTCACGAGCCTGGGCGAGGAGCGTCCGGACCGCCAGCCGGGTCGCGGCGACGGCCGGGTCCAACCGGGGACGCGGAGTGTTCACCCGGTAACGTTAGCCGCGCTTTCTTCCCGCACATGAGACCAGGAGCGCACCATGACCGCGTACGACGTCGTCGTCGAGATCCCCAAGGGCAGCCGCAACAAGTACGAGGTCGACCACGAGACCGGTCGTGTGTACCTCGACCGCGTGCTGTTCACGTCCTTCGTCTACCCGACCGACTACGGGTTCTTCGAGAACACGCTGGCCGACGACGGCGACCCCGTGGACGCGCTCCTGCTGCTCGAGTACCCGGTGTTCCCGGGCGTCGGCGTGAAGGTCCGCCCCGTCGGTGTCTTCAAGATGAGCGACGAGGCCGGCAACGACGCGAAGGTCCTCGTGGTCCCCGCGAAGGACCCGCGCTGGCAGCACATCCAGGACATCTCGGACGTCGACGAGCAGACCAAGGCCGAGATCGCGCACTTCTTCGAGCGCTACAAGGACCTCGAGCCGAACAAGTGGGTCAAGGCCGACGGCTGGGGCGACGCCGCCGAGGCCGAGGCGATCGTGCAGGCCGGCCAGGCCGCGTACGTGCCCGCCGGTCACTGACGCTCGCACGCACGACGGCGCCCGCGCTCCCCTCGGGGAGCGCGGGCGCTGTCGTTCGTGCTGGTCGCCGGTCGCTCGGACTCCGATCGCCGGTGCCGGTCGCCGGCCGGTCGCTCGGGCTAGAGCGAGCCGCTCGGGCGGGCGACGTACGGCAGGAGCTGGTTCGGCAACCAGATGCCGCGCTCGACCACGCCGACACCGGGGCGGGCGGCCTCGACCATCGTGCCGTAGCTCGTGACGATGCTGTCGTGGTAGGCGCCGGAGACGCTGCCGTTCGACGAGTAGAAGAGGATGTCGCCCGGCTGGCGCTGCGACAGCGGGACGAGCCGGCCGATCGACGCGAAGTGGTTGTACTGCCAGACGACGTTGTGCCCGCCGGTCGCGATGCCCTGCGAGTTGTACGCCATCATCACCAGGCCGGAGCAGTCCCAGGTGCTCGGGCCCGCCCCGCCCATCAGGTACGGCTTGCCGAGCTGGGCGCGGGCGTACGCGATGGCACCGGCGGCCTTCGACGGGCTCGAGACCGGTGCCGGTGCGGGGGCCGGAGCGGGGGCCGGCGCCGGCGCGGGGGCCGGAGCAGGCGCGGGCGCGGGCGCCGGACGTGACGGGGTCGTGTTCGGCTGCGTCGTGCTCGGGCGCGACGGGCTCGTGCTCGGGCGCGAGGGGCTCGTGTTCGGGCGCGAGGGGCTCGTGTTCGGCTGCGTCGTGCTCGGCTGGTTCGAGCTCGGGCGCGACGGCACGGACGGCGACGCGGGGTCGCTGCTGCCACCGGAGTCGCCGGCGCTGGGTGCCGTGTCACGGGAGGCGGCGGCGGTCCTCGCAGCGAGCTGCTGCTCGGCCCGCTTCGCCTGCTGCTCGTTCCAGTACGCCGTCTCGGTCGCCTTGCTCGTCCCCTTGAGGAACGCCAGCTGGTCGAGCACCTCGGACTGCTCGTCCTGCTGCTGCTGCACCCGGGCACGAGCCGAGGCGGACGCGTCGTTGGCGTCGTCGAGGGCACGCTCGGACTTCGTGGTGGCTGCGGCGAGGGCCTTCGTCGCCGCCGACTGCTGCGCGGCGATCGACTCGACGGTGTTCTGGTCGGTCTGTGCCTGCGCGAGCACACGGGCCGAACGCTCGGACAGGTGCGAGACCGTTCCCACGCGGTAGAGCAGGTCCTTCGCGTCCGAGGCGTCGACGAGCATCGAGGTCGACAGGTCACCGCCGCCCGTGCGGGAGAGCTCGACCACGAGCCCGGCGACCTGGGCCGCCGACTCGTCCGCCCGCCGCTCGGCACGCTTCGCCTGCGCCGTCAGGTCGTCGAGGGACGCCTGCGCCTCCTGCTGCTGCGACACCGCCATCGCGTAGTCCTGCGCCGCCTGGAGCTCGGAGACCTCGGCGCTGTCCGCGGCGTCCTGCAGCGTCTGCAGCCGGGCACTCAGCTCGTCCGCCGTCGTCTGGGCCTGCGCCGTGTCGGCCTTCGCCTGGCGCACGTCGTCCCAGCTCGGGGCCGAGGGAGCTGCCTGGGCGGGACCGGCGAGGACGACCGACAGACCGATGCCGAGGACGGCGACGACCGCGGTGCAGCCGGACAGGGTGGAGGGCTTCATGTCTCGCTCAGGGCCTCTCGACGGCGCTGTTGCTCATACCGAGATCCCCCGCGCTGCCATGAAGGGGACCGGGTCGACGGCGGAGCCGTTCACCCGGGTCTCGAAGTGGAGGTGGCATCCGGTCGACCAACCGGTCGAGCCGATCTTCGCGATCTGCTGTCCGGCCTCGACGTGCTGCCCGACGGAGACGAGGATGCCGCCGTCGACGATGTGCCCGTAGGCGGTGGAGATGCCGCCGCCGTTGTCGAGGACGACCTCGTTGCCGTAGCCGCCGCCGTTGGCCGCGAACGTCACCGTGCCGGCGTGGGCGGCGTAGATCGGGGCGTAGCAGGCGGGCGCGAGGTCGACGCCGGCGTGCAGTGCCCGGTAGTGGGTGTACGGGTCGACGCGGTAGCCGTACGGGCTCGTCTGGTACCCGCCGGCGGGACGGACCCACCCGGAGGAGTTCGGGGCCCCGCCGCCGGAGCCGCCCTGGCCCGTCGCGGCCGCCTGCTCGGCAGCCTTCGCGGCCGCCGCAGCCCGGGCCGCCTCACGGGCCTTCTCGGCAGCGACGCCCTTGTCGTACTCGGCCTCGACGTCCTTCGCGTTCGTGGTCAGCAGGGTGAGCTGCGCCTCGAGGCGGGCCTTGTTGTCCGCCTGCGCGTCGACCGCGGTCTGTGCCCGGTCGGCGGCGTCCTGGGCCGCCTGCATCTTCGCCTGGGCCGCGTCGGCGAGGGTGCCGAGGGCCTCCTTCGCCTGCTCGGCGCGGTCGGCGAGGCCCTGGGCGACACCGCGGTCCTGCGAGGCCTGCGAGTAGATGCCGTCGGCCTGCTCCGTGAGCTTCGACATCGCGCCGAGCTCGTAGAGCAGGTCACCCGAGTCGGACGGGTGCGTGAGGATGTCGGTCGTCACGTCGTTCGCACTCGCGCGACCGAGCTGCGCGGCGAGCTGGCCGGCCTGCTCCTCGGAACGCTTCGCGGTGCGGTCGGCGTCGTCCGCCTGGTGCTGCAGCGTCTGCTGCTCGAGCGTCGCCGCGTCGTACTTCGTCTGCGCCGTCTGGTAGGCCGTGCCGGCTGCCTCGGACTCCTGCTGCGCGGCCGATGCCTTCGCGGTCAGGTCCTGCAGGAGCGCCTTGATCTCGGTGACCTTGGCCTGCTGGGCGTCCTTCGATGCCTTGGCCTGCTCGACGTCCGACCAGCTGGGGTACCCGGCAGCCGATGCCGCGGAGACCGGGCCGACCGCGGCGAGTGCCCCGGCGGAGAGCACGACGGCGACCGCGGCGGCGATCACGCGGCGGCGGGAGCGGGGGCGGGGGATGCGGTGGGGTGCAGGCGACATGGTCTCGGTTTCGTAACGGTGCGGCGAGGCTCGGGCACGCCACACTGTCAACAGACGCAACAGTAACAACACGGGTCACGGCAGGGACACCCCCGAGCGAGGGCCTCGGCCGCCCATGATGGTCGCACCGAGCGCCCGACCGATGCCCACGGGGACGGCGCGACACGCCGGGGATGCAGGCTCGGGGGCACTCGATTTGTGCATCACGCAGAGCGTCCGTATGCTTGACTCCCGGTAGCGCACGGCGCAGCTTGCGGCCCTATCGTTTAGTGGCCTAGGACACCGCCCTTTCACGGCGGCAGCACGGGTTCGAATCCCGTTGGGGTCACTCCACGTGAGTGAGCAAGCAGCAGTACGACACCGAACACAACACAATATGGCCCTGTAGCGCAGTTGGTTAGCGTGCCGCCCTGTCACGGCGGAGGTCGCGGGTTCAAGTCCCGTCAGGGTCGCCACGGCTGGATAGCTCAGTTGGTAGAGCGTTCGACTGAAAATCGAAAGGTCCACGGATCGATGCCGTGTCCAGCCACGGTGAAGAGCCCCTCACGAGAGTGAGGGGCTCTTCTGCGTTCCCGGCCGTCGCTCGTCGCACTTCGGGGGCTCGACCTGCTCGCGCACAACGAGAAGCACGTCGCGCCACGGACTTCCCTGGCGCGACGTGCTTCCGGTTGTGCAGCCGGACCGCTGCGGCTTCGCAGCCTCAGGCCTCGCGGGTCTTCGGGCTGCTGTCGTTCGTCTTCGCCGGGTCGCGCTCGACGACCGACCCGAGGGCGTCGTCGATGCGGGACATCAGCTCCGCGGGGATCTGCACCCCGGCAGCGCCGGCGTTGTCGTGCACCTGCTCCGGACGCGAGGCACCGATGATCGCCGACGCCACGTTCTCGTTCTGCAGCACCCAGGCCACCGCGAGCTGCGCCATCGACAGGCTCAGCTCGTCCGCGATCGGCTTGAGCTCCTGCACCGCCGAGAGCGTCTCGTCGTTCATGAAGCGCTCGATCATCTTCGCGCCGCCCTTGTCGTCGGTGGCGCGCGAGCCCCCGGGCAGCGGCTGACCGGGCTGGTACTTGCCCGTCAGGACGCCCTGCGCGATCGGGGACCAGACGATCTGCGAGATCCCGAGCTCCTTCGACGCGGGGACGACCTCGCCCTCGATGACCCGCCAGAGCGCCGAGTACTGCGGCTGGTTCGAGATGAGCTGGAACCCGAGGTCCTTCGCGAGCTCGGCCCCGGCCCGGAGCTGGTCCGCGGTCCACTCCGAGACGCCGACGTACAGGACCTTTCCCTGCCGCACGACGTCGGCGAAGGCCTGCATCGTCTCCTCGAGCGGCGTCTCGTGGTCGAAGCGGTGCGCCTGGTACAGGTCGACGTAGTCGGTCTGCAGCCGCTCGAGCGAGCCGTCGATCGACTCGAGGATGTGCTTCCGGCTCAGCCCGGTGTCGTTGTGCCCCTTCGGGCCGGTCGGACCGAAGACCTTCGTGGCGATCTCGAGGGACTGGCGCCGCTCCCCCTTGAGCGCCTCGCCGAGGACGGTCTCGGCCCCGGTGTTGGCGTAGACGTCGGCGGTGTCGAACGTCGAGATGCCGACGTCGAGCGCGGCCCGGACGCAGGCGATCGCCGCGTCGTTCTCGACCTGGGATGCGTGGGTGAGCCAGTTGCCGTAGGTGATCTCGGAGACCTTGAGGCCCGAGTTGCCGAGGTAGCGGTACTCCATGTGCGTGTCACTCCTGTCGTGGAGCGCGTCGGTGCGCCCCGACCCGTGACGGTAGTCCGTGGATGTCGTGCTGCGTCCCACTCGCCGTACGCCGACCGGTACGGTGATGTATCAGGAGCAGGCCGCACAAGACGAAACCCCGGCGATGTGGCACGGGCCAGGGATCGTTCCGGGGTCTTCACGAACGAGTGTACAGGGAGGTGGAGGTCTGGTGGGAGCAGCGACCGAGCGCGACGATGCCGTGATCGCACTGCTGACCGACGCGAGGCTGACCTCGTACGTGCGCTCGACCCGCACGCGGTCGGGAGCGATGCGGTTGTACGAGTGGAACCTCCGCGCCGCGTCCGCGGTGATGGAGTTGACGGGTGCCGTCGAGGTCATCGCCCGGAACGCGTTGGACCGCGAGCTCACCTCGTGGGCCGATCGGAGGAACGTCGGCGACCGGCTCGACGAGGCTCCGCTCGACCCACGAGGCAGGCAGGACGTCGTCAAGGCTGCCGAGCGGGCGGCACGCGGCGGGTCCCGTGATCGGCACGACCGCCTCGTGGCCGAGTTGAGCTTCGGGTTCTGGCGGTACCTGCTCAGCTCCAGGTACCACGCATCGCTCTGGGTCCCCGACCTCCATCGAGCGTTCCCGCGCGGCCCGGTCGAGCTCCGATTCCGGCGGCGCGAGGTCGAAGGACGGATGCATCGATTGCACCTGGCTCGGAACCGCGCCGTGCACCACGAACCGATCCACCAGCGGGACCTCCACCGTGACCTCGACGATGCGCTCGAGCTGCTCGGCTGGATCCACCCCGCCGCCGCCGAGTGGGCGGCGGACGTGACGTCGCTCAGCGCGGTCCTCGACGCCCGACCCAGCGGATGAGGGGCAGGATCGCAGGGGCGCGGTGCACAGCGGCACCGCCGGGAGCAAGGGAGCATCCATGTCGGGACCGAGCGTGCTGTTCATCGGCGGCAGCGGCATCATCAGCGCCGCGTGCGTCCGCGAAGCCGTCGAGCAGGGGTACGACGTCACCGTGCTCAACCGGGGCACGACCGACAAGCGGCCGATCCCGGATGCCGTGGCGCGCCTCCAGGCCGACGTATCGGACCGCACCGCGCTGGAAGCCGCGATCGGTGACCAGCACTGGGACGTCGTCATCGACTTCGTGGCGTTCACGCCCGACCAGGTGCAGCGGGACATCGAGGTGTTCACGGGTCGCACGAACCAGTACGTCTTCATCTCGTCGGCCTCGGCGTACCAGACGCCCGCGACGCACCTGCCGATCACCGAGTCGACGCCGCTGAAGAACCCGTTCTGGCAGTACTCCCGCGACAAGATCGCGTGCGAGGACCTGCTCACGAAGGCGTACCGCGAGGACGACTTCCCGATGACGATCATCCGGCCGTCGCACACCTACGACGAGACCCTCGTGCCGTTCTCCGGCGGGTGGACGGTGCTCGGACGGATGCGTGCAGGCAAGCCGATCGTCGTGACCGGCGACGGCAGCTCGCTGTGGACGATCACGCACGCGCGGGACTTCGCGGTCGGGTTCGTCGGGCTGCTCGACCGTGCCGAGGCGATCGGCGAGGCGTTCCACATCACCGGCGACGAGGCCCCGACCTGGGACCGCATCGCCCACGAGCTGGCGGCGGCCGCGGGGGTCGAGGACCTCCAGCTCGTGCACGTCCCGGCCGACGCGATCGACGCGCTCGACGCCGACTGGGGCGCGAGCCTGCTCGGGGACAAGGCGAACACCTCGGTGTTCGACAACACGAAGGTGCAGACGCTCGTGCCCGAGTTCGCGCAGACGACGTCGATCCGGCAGGGCGCGCGGGAGATCGTCGCGTGGTTCGACGCCGACCCGTCGCGCCAGGTGACGGACGAGCGGCTCGACGGACTGATGGACCAGCTCGTCGAGCGGTGGCAGGTGCGCTGACGCGGGGCGGTGCGGCGCGCGCGGCCCGCACGGCGCGACGTGCGCGGCGCACGGCGCGAGGCGCCGGTGCACAACCGGCGGCACGTCGCGCCACGGAATCGCGTGGCGCGACGTGCCTCCGGTTGTGCCGACGGGTGCAGACGCGCGCGGTGAGCGGCGCGGGCGCGGTGGGCGACGCGGGCGCGGCCGAGCGCGACGGACGGGAGGCGCGGCACCCGCTGGCACCGCGCCTCCCGTCCGTCGGGTGGTCGCGTCTATCGCGCGGCCAGCACCTCGCCGAGGGTCCCGATCGCCAGACGCACCTCGTCGTCGGTGACGACGAGCGGCGGCGCGAAGCGGATCGTCGCCCCGTGCGTGTCCTTCACGAGCACGCCGCGGTCGGCCAGGTCGTGCGCGATCTCCTTGCCGGTGCCGAGCGCGGGGTCGATGTCGATCCCCGCCCAGAGTCCGGCGACCCGGTGCGAGACGACCCCGTGCCCGACGAGCTCGTCGAGCAGCCCACGGAGCAGCGGTTCGCCGTCGAGCGCGCGATGCTGGAACGTGCCCTCGCCGAGCATCGCGACGACCTCGGACCCGACGGCGGCCGCGAGCGGGTTGCCGCCGAACGTCGATCCGTGTTCGCCGGGACGCAGGACGCCGAGCACCTCGCGGGAGCCGACGACGGCCGACACCGGGACGATGCCGCCGCCCAGGGCCTTGCCGAGCGTGATCAGGTCGGGTCGGACACCGACACGCGAGACGGCCAGGGTGTGCCCGGTGCGCCCGAGCCCGGACTGGATCTCGTCGGCGACGAACAGCGCACCGAACTCGTCGCAGACCGCGCGGACCTCGGGCAGGTAGGACTCGGGCGGGATGACCACGCCGCCCTCGCCCTGGATCGGCTCGAGCAGGACGGCGACGACGGTCTCGTCCATCGCCTCCCGCAGGGCCGCTGCATCGCCGTACGGCACCGTGCGGAAGCCCGGCGTGTACGGGCCGAAGTCCTCGCGGGCCGAGGGGTCGTCCGAGAACGACACGATCGTGGTGGTGCGCCCGTGGAAGTTCCCGGACGCGACGATGATCGTGGCCTGCCCGGCCGGCACGCCCTTGACGCGGTAGCCCCAGGCGCGCGACACCTTGATCGCGGACTCGACGGCCTCGGCCCCGGTGTTCATCGGGAGCACGAGTTCGGTGTCGGTCAGCGATGCCAGAGCGGCGGCGAAGGGTCCGAGCCGGTCGTTCACGAACGCGCGGCTCGTCAGGGTCACCCGGTCGAGCTGGGCCCGGGCGGCGTCGAGCAGCCGGGGGTTGCCGTGGCCGAAGTTCACCGCGGAGTACGCGGCGAGTCCGTCCAGGTAGCGCTTGCCGTCGACGTCGGTCACCCACGCACCCTGGCCGGACGCGATGACGACCGGCAGCGGGCTGTAGTTGTGGGCGAGGGAGCGGTCCTCGACGGCGAGCGCGGCGGCGGTGGCACCACCGGCTGCGGTGGCGTCGCCGGACGCGCCGGCACCCGCGTGGGTGCCGGCTCCGGTCGCGGTGCTCACGGTTACCGCGCGACCGAGGTGCCGGTGCCGACGGGGTGCAGGTCGAGCGTGCAGCACTTCACGCCGCCGCCGCCGAGCAGCAGCTCGGACAGGTCGACGCCGATCGGGTTGTAGCCCTTCTCACGCAGCTGCTCGGCGAAGGTCGTCGCACGCGATGCGATCACGACGTTGTAGCCGTCGGAGTACGAGTTGAGGCCGAGGATCGCGGCGTCCTCCTCGGTCGCGATGACCGCGTCGGGGAAGCGCTCGCGCAGGATCGCCAGCGAGGGCTCGTCGAAGGCGCTCTCCAGGTAGGCGATGTTCGAACGGCCGGTCGCGTCGGGCTCCGGGTCGAGCACGGCGATGGCGGTGTCGAGGTGGTAGAAGCTCGGGTTGATGAGCTTGAGGGTGACGACCTCGCGGCCGTAGATGCGGGCGAGCTCCTCGTGCGAGGTGCTGTCGGAGCGGAACCCCGTGCCGGCGAAGATCGTGTCGCCGATGAGCAGGAAGTCGCCCTCGCCCTCGTTGGTCTCCTCGGGCTCCGCGACGGTGAGGCCGGCGCTGCGGAACCAGTCCATGTACGCGGGTCCCTCGGGCTGGCGCTCGGGGTACTGGAACTTCGCGCCGTACGCGACGCCGTCGAGCACGAAGCCGCCGTTGGCCGCGTAGACCATGTCCGGCAGGCCCTCGATCGGCTCGATGTACGAGATGTCGAAGCCGAGCTGCTCGTAGACGTCGACGAGCGACTGCCACTGCTCGACGGCCTTCGACGTGTCGGTCGGCTCCTCGGGGTGCATCCACGGGTTGATCCGGTAGCTCACCGTGTAGTGCGTCGGCTTGCACATCAGGATCGTGCGCTTCGTGGCGACACGGGCCGGTGCGGCCTGCGGTTCGGTTGCGGTGTTCGACATCAGTCCTCCTGGGACCGGGGCCCGAGCCTGCCAGGAACCACCACGGGTGAAGCACTCCGATGAGATGCAGGCTCACTCACCGCAGCGGACCAGGTCGACGCCAGCAGCAGTCTGACACGAACGGTCCGATCGGTGCAGTACCCCCTCCACGAGCGCATGGCACCCGTTCGGGTGACGCACGATTCCTGCGTCGGACGCACCTGGCTCGCAAGAACCCCGCGTACGATCGACGAACATGGACACGCTCGACCACCGCATCCTGGACCAGCTCCGGGAGAACGCCCGAGCCGGCTACGGCGACATCGGGTCGGTGGTCGGCCTCTCCGCGTCGGCGGTCAAGCGTCGGGTCGATCGCCTGGTCGCCGACGGGGTCATCCAGGGCTTCACGATCAAGGTCGACCCCGCGGTCGAGGACCGCGGGACCGAGGCCTGGGTCGAGCTGTACTGCCGCGGCACCGTCTCCCCCGACGAGCTCCGCACGCTGCTCGACACCGTGCCCGAGGTCGTGGACGCCGGGACCGTCACCGGCAGCGCCGACGCCGTCGTGCACATGCGCTCCCGTGACCTGCCGGCGCTCGAGCTCGCACTCGACCGGGTGCGCCTGGCCCCGCAGGTCGACCACACCCGCAGCGCCATCGTCCTGTCGAAGCTCGTCTCCCGCGAGTCCGCGTAGCCCCCGTCTCCTCCGCGGAACGCAACGTCGGCGACGGTGCGCAGCGGCACAGCGGTCCGAGGGAGCGCCCTCGTTGCGTCTTGCGAGCGTCCCGCGCGTAGGGTCGCGGTCGTGGGGATCGGGAGGACGGCCGGGAGGCGCGGCGCCACGCCCACGCGTCCGCCGGCGGCCCGCCGCCTGGTCGCCGCAGCCGCCGCCGCGTACGTCGCGAACTGCCTCTGGGGCACCGCGGTCGCGGTCCGGGTCATCCGCACGGAGAAGCTCCGCGTCGTGCACCACGGCCTCTTCGTCGTGACCGCGACGCTGACCGGGGTCGCCGCGACCACCCCGGCCTGGACACGGGACCGCTCCGCACTGTTCCTGCTGCCGGCGCTCGTCCCCCTCGCCCTCGCTCCACGCACGAACCCCCGCTCCGGAGCACACTGGAGAGTCGCGGTCGCCGCCGCACCGTCCTACCTGGGGGCGTTGCTCGCACGGCGCTGACCGCGACGACGAGACACGAGGGATGCAGTGGAGCTCTTCGAGGCCATCCGACGCCGGCGCACGACCAACGGGGCGTTCCTGCCCGACCCGGTGTCCGAGGAGCACCAGCGGCTGCTGATGGAGCTCGCAGGACGTGCACCCTCGCAGTTGAACAGCCAACCGTGGCGCTTCGTCATCGTCGAGGAGCGCGACACCATCGACCGCATCGCCGACATCAGCGGTCGGTCGATGACGCAGACGATGGCCGAGGGGTCCTTCTTCACGCGCTACCGTCCGTACTTCCGGTTCTCGCAGGCCGAGATGGACGAACGTCGGGACGGGATGCTGTTCGACAAGCTGCCGGGACCGCTCAAGCCCTTCACGAAGCAGGTGTTCACCAAGCGCGGGCAGCTCCTCATGAACACGCTCCGGGTACCGCAGACCCTCGGCGAGGAGAACCGGAAGCTCGTCGCCGGGTCGCCGCTCCTGCTCGGGGTGATGCTCGACCGCGACGAGTACCGGAAGGAGGCGCGCAACGCCTTCTACTCCGTGTTCAGCATGGGCGCGGCGATGGAGAACGTCTGGCTCGCGACGACCGAGCTCGGCCTCGGGATCCAGTTCGTGTCCTTCCCGATGGAGGTCGAGGAGGCCTGGGCCGAGGTCGAGCGGCTCCTCGCGGTGCCGCCGGAACTCGAGCTGATGGCCGTCTACCGGATCGGCTACCTGCCGCCGGAGCGTCGACGTCCCGCCATCGACTGGGTGTCGAACGAGCGGAAGCGCCCGTCGCAGTACGTGTTCCGCGGGACCTGCGCCACCCCGCAGCAGGGGTGGGACGACGCGCCGGACGCTGCCCGCGCGACCGACGGGACCGTCTCGTGACCGCCGGACAGCGGGGCGGGGGCGAGCCGGGCCTCCCGGCCGTCTCGCCGGAGGCACCGCCCCTGCGCGGGACGCCGTGGATCTCGCAGGACTGGCTCGACGTGGTCTTCGTGCACTGGCGCGTCGACGTGTCGGCGGTGGCACCGCTGCTGCCCGCCGGAGCGCACCCGGACACGATGGCGCCGGACGGGACGGACGACGGCGCGACCACCTGGGTGGGCCTCATCGGGTTCCGCTTCACGGACACGCGCTTCCCGCCGCTCGGCGGGCTCGGACGGGCCGGCAGTGTCGGCGACTTCGTCGAGGTCAACGTGCGCGTCTACACGTGCGACGACCAGGGCCGTCGGGGCGTCGCGTTCCTGTCGCTGGACGCCGGGAAGCTCCTGCCGACGATCGGCGCACGGGTCGCGACGGGCCTGCCGTACTGGTGGGCGCACGCGGCGATCCGGAAGACCGACGGCCGGGTGGGCTACGCGATGCGTCGGCACGGGACGCACCTGCGGTCGACCTTCGACGTCCGGGTGGGCGACGCGGTCGACGAGCCGACGCCCCTCGAGACGTTCCTGACGGCACGGTGGGGCATGCACGTGCGCCGGGTCGGCGCGACGCGCTACTGGCCGAACGAGCACGAGTCGTGGCCGCTGTACCGGGCGTCCCTCGTGTCGCTGCGGGACGACCTGGTGGCGGCTGCGGGGCTGCCCTTCGGACTGTCCGGACTGGAGCCGGACTCGGTGCTGTACTCGCCGGGGGTGACCACGCGGTTCGGGCGAGGACGCTGAGCATCACACTCGGCATGATGACAGCATCCCGTATTCCACATACATAGCCTTTCGGAGTCCGTTGAGTCTCCGAAAGGGAACAGCATGAACCTCCGCCCACTCACCGTCGGATCCGCCGTGGTCCTCGCGAGCTGCATCGCCGTCGGCGCTGCGAGCTCCGGCGCGTTCGCCGCGCCCGAGCAGCACGCTCGGTCGGCGGCATCGTCCGCGACGACGGCCCGATCCGCCATCACCGACGTCCAGCAGACCCCGCAGCGGGTCGGCGACCAGCAGTGGGTCGAGGTGCGCGTCACCGTCGACGCACCGACGGTCGTGCGCCTCCTCGACCCGTCGGGTGAGCCCGTCGCCGCGAAGAGCGGCGATCCTCGGAAGCAGGTCGTGTTCCAGGTGAAGCCCACCGGTCAGGACACTGCGCGCTACGCGGTGGACACCGGGCAGTCCTCGGCCGTCCGCGTCGTCGACCTCGACTTCCGCGGCCTCCCCCTGTCCGCGCCGCTCGACCTCAGCTCGGAGCGCCGCCTGGAGGAGATCGCCCGTGCGGTCGCACACGGCCAGTTCGTCCACGAGATGCGGTACGACGCGCTCCCGGGCGCCGAGGTGACGGTCGTGGCCAACGGCCGCTCGGAGGTCGTCACGGCCTCGGGTGACGGTGTCGCGACGGTCCGCGTCGAGTTCCGCGCGGGTGACAACCAGGTGCGGGCGAAGCAGGCGCTCGGGGAGAAGGAGTCGCTCGAGTCCGACGACCACTACACGTTCGGCGGCGGGTCGAGCGGCGGCGGCGAGACGCCCGGTGACGGCAACGGCGGCGGCTCCGGCGGTGGTGAGCAGCCCGGCGACGGCAACGGCGGCGGCAACGGCGGCGAACAGCCCGGCGACGGCAACGGCGGCGGCGAGCAGGTCGACCCCCGGTCGCTGCGTCTCGACCAGCAGCAGGGCGCCGAGCTCACCCCGAAGGACGGCAAGATCACCCTCTCCGGCCGCGCCTCCGCCGGCTGGATCACCGTCTACGGCAGCGGCGAACAGGTCCTCGCCACCACCCAGGTCAAGGACGGCCGCTGGTCCGCCGACATCCCCGCGACCACCGGCCCCCAGATCGCGATCGTCGCGCTCTCCGCCACCGAACACGGCGCACCCGTCACCAACGAACGACTGAGCTACCTCGTCCGCGAGACCGGCGAACAGCCCGGCGACGGCAACGGCGGCGGCGAGACGCCCGGTGACGGCAACGGCGGCGGCGAGCAGTCGCCCGCCGAGCTCGCGGTCGACCAGTCGGGGGCGGTGCAGCTCGACTCGGAGGGCTTCGTCACCTACACGGGCACAGCTCCGGGCAAGACGGTCCTGGTCCTCGCCAACGGGAAGCCGGTCGGTGAGTACACCGTCCGCGACGGCCGCTTCGCGGCGAAGGTCTACCAGGCGCCCGGCCGGTACAAGCTGACCTTCCTCGCCAAGACGAACCCGGAAGCCAGCATGTGGGACCGGCTCACGACCACCGAGGTCACCGTCGAACGCTGACCAGGTCGCGGCCTGACGGACCCCGCCGATCCACGGATCGGCGGGGTCCGTCGTCCTCGGAACTGCGACCGCTCCCTCCGCGCGTGAGTACCGTCGGGGTCGTGACCGGTGGAGCGCAGCAGCAGGACGTCCGACGCCGCGCGGGATGGCTCCCGCAGGACCAGAGCGGGCTCGAGGCCTGGCTCCGCGGGCGTCGCGAACGCCACCAGGAGCGCGACCCCGACCGGGCCCTGCACCCGGCGGTCTCGGCCCTCCGCGACCTCGTCGAGGGCGACCCCGTGCTGCGGATGCACGCGCACCAGATGATCGAGCAGGTCCCCGCTGGTCGCGAGTACCAGGACCGGCACCTCGAGTCGTTCGGGGAGCTGCTCGAGCTCGTCGACGAGGTCATCACGACCGCGCCCGAGTACAGCGACGAGCAGATGGTGATGACGCCGCTCGACGGGGTGCTCGACTGGACGAAGGCGACCCCGGCGGGCTTCGCCTTCTACCGGGACCCGCGCGTGAACGACGCGCTCCGGACGATCCTGCAGGGGTGGTGCGACTTCCTGTCGAGCGACAAGTCCCTCGAGGTGCTCGTGGACGCACCCTCGGGGTGGTGCAGCGATGCCGCTCGACGGGCGGTCGGCATGGACCGGTTCGAGCACGATGCCGACGCCGAGCACTGGGGCTTCGGGTCGTGGAACGACTTCTTCACGCGGCGCTTCCGGGACGGCGAGCGCCCGGTCGCCGCGCCCGACGACGACGCGGTCGTGGTGAGCCCCTGCGAAGCCACCCCGTACCGGATCGCCAGCCGCGTCCACCGGCTCGACGCGTTCTGGGCGAAGGCGGAGCCGTACTCGGTCGAGGAGCTGCTCGCCGGCGACGAGACCGCCGACCTGTTCGTCGACGGCACCGTGTGGCAGGCGTTCCTCAGCGCGCTCGAGTACCACCGCTGGCACAGCCCGGTCGCCGGGACGGTCCTGCGCGCCTGGGTCGAACCGGGAACCTACTACTCCGAGGCCTCGTCGCAGGGCACCGACGCCGCCGAGCCGCAGCTGTCACAGGGCTACCTGGCACACGTCGCCACCCGCGCGATCGTGCTCATCGACGCCGACGACCCCGCGATCGGGACGATCGCGGTCGTGTTCATCGGGATGTCCGACGTATCCTCGTGCGTGATCGGCGAGGGGATCTCGGACGGTGCGCACGTCGGCAAGGGCGACGAGCTCGGGTACTTCCAGTTCGGCGGGTCGTCGGTGTGCGTGCTGTTCGGGCCGGACGTCGTCGAGTCGTTCTCGCTGGGAGCGCTGCCGCAGGCGCCGGAGGAGGAATCGGCGGTCCTGCCGGTGCGGTCGCACCTGGCGACGGCGCTGCGGCGGTCGTCCGACCGACGGAAGCGGTCGACGTCGGCTCCGCGAACGGTCGGCTACCGCCTCCCGTCACCGCGACGGGGCTCGGCCTGCCCGCTGTGCGTGCACGAGGGCGAGCACCGCGGCGAACACGGCTGCCGCGATGCCGCCACCGACCCAGACCGCCGCGCGCCAGGCGGGGAGCACCGGGCCCTCGGGGAGCACGAGTCCCAGGACGACGAGGACCGCGCAGCTCAGGACCACGCCGAGGAACGCCCAGGCCACGGCCGAGAGGTCGAAGCGTGGCACGGATCGGGCGTACCGACTGAGCTGCGAGAAGCCACCGACGACCCCGATCGTCGCCGCGATCGGGAACCCGACGACGAGACTCGCGACCATCACCGCCGCTCCGGCGGTGACACCGACCACGACGCGCACGCGGTGCAGGTCCCACGACGCGCCACGCGTCTGCTCCCGGTACGCCCGCAGCGCCGCGACGAGGAGCACCACCGCGCACGCGATCCCGAGCACACCGGCGACGGCCCCGGTGACGAGGGCGAGCGCATCGCCGAACGTCCTCCCGACCAGGACGGCGACGACCGCCAGCACGAGCGCGAGGACCGGTGACCCGAGGACCTCCCGGTACCGGGTCGGGGTCCGCAACACCCAGCCGGGAGGTGCCTCCTCGGCCTGCTCCTGGTCGTCCGTCTCCACCGCGCCATCCTGCCCCACGCCGTCCGGCGGCCGGGGGACAGCGGCTGGACCGGTGCGGACACGAGCCCGCGTACAACGGACAGCATGACGCGCGTGGCAGTGGTGACCGGTGGTTCGGCAGGGCTCGGACGGGCGACCGTCCGCGAACTCGCGGCCCGGGGGTGGGACGTCGCCGTCCTGGCCCGTGGACGCGACGGTGTCGACGCCGCGGTCGCCGAGGTCGAGGCCGCGGGACGCCGTGGCCTCGCGCTGATCGCCGACGTGGCCGACCGACAGGCCGTCGAGGCCGCCGCCGAGCGCACCGAGCAGGAGCTCGGACCGATCGACCTCTGGGTGAACTGCGTGATGGTCGGGGTCTTCGGGCGCTTCACGGACACCGGCCCCGACGACTTCGAGCGCGCTGTCGACGTCAACTTCCTCGGCTTCGTCAACGGCACCCGCGCGGCGCTGGCCCGGATGGTCCCCCGTGACCGTGGGCACGTCATCCAGGTCGGTTCCGCACTGGGCTTCCGGGGCATCCCCCTGCAGGCCGCCTACTGCAGCGCCAAGCACGCCATCGTCGGCTTCACCGAGTCGGTGGTGTCCGAGCTCACGGAACAGGGCAGCAGGGTGGCCGTGAGCCGCGTCGACATGCCCGCGCTCAACACGGTGCAGTTCAACTGGGTGAAGTCGCTCCTGCCGCACCACCCGCAGCCCGTCGCACCGATCTACCAGCCCGAGGTCGGCGCCCGCGCGATCGCCGTCACCGCGGAGCGGCCGCGCCGCCGCACGTGGGTGGGCGAGTCGACCGTCTACACGATCCTGGGCAACCGGATCAGTGGACGCTTCGCCGACTGGTACGCCGCGAAGACCCTGGTCAGCGGACAGCAGGCCGAGCAGAAGGACGGACAGTCGCTGCCGACGAACCTGCACGAGCCCGTCCCGGGCGACCACGGTGCACACGGGGTCTTCGACGACTCCGCGCACGCCTGGTCACCGCAGACGTGGTGGGTGGAGCACCGCAGGCTCGGCAACGGGATCATCGGAGCCGCCGTCGGCGTCGCGGGCGCGATCGCCCTGGCCGCGGGGAAGCGCCGATGAGCCGCCGCTCCCGCAGGGACCGCCGGCAGCGTGCTCGGTGGGTCGAGGGGCTCCGCGCCGGCATCGGCGTCGCACACCTGCTCGCCTCGCGTGGGTCGACGGGCCGGGTGGCCGTGTTCGGTCGGGTGCTCGGCGCCCGGCAACTCGTGCAGGCCGCACTGCTCACCCGCGCAGCGTCACCGGAAGCGCACGTCCTCGGCGCCGCGGTCGACGCCACGCACGGCGTCTCGATGCTGCCGCTCATCATCCTCGACCGGCAGACACGGGGGTTCGCGGCACGGCAGCTCGTCGTCGCCGTGGTCCTCACCGTGCTCGAGGTCGGCCTCGTCGGCACGGGACACGGTCGCCCCGGCCGACGCTGACCGCCGCTGCCTACTCGACCTCGTCGTTCGGCTGCTCCTCCTCGACACCCGTCTCGTCCATCCGGTCGCGCAGGTGGTCGGCCATGGCGCCGGCACCCTCGTGTCCGTGGTCGTGATCGACCTGCTCGACCAGCCCGGCGAGCTTCTCCTCGTTGGTCGCCTCGGTGGCACCGTCCATCACGGGGGCGGTCTGGACCTCGTCGTCGTTCGCTCGTGCGTTCATGCACGGGACGCTACGCCGCTCGGCCCGCGCGTCGGCGGCGGACGGTCAGGCATCGCCGCACAGCGGAGCGCGCAGACCCCGCTGCTAGCCTGGCGGGATGTCCGACCTCGGGATCGAGTCGCGGACCGGATCCGTTCCCGCGCCGGTCACGCGCCGTCGCGCCAGGGGGCCCCGTCGCTCCCTGCTTGCCGCTGTCCTGGTGGGTCTGATCGCTGCAGCCGTGTCCTTCGCCGGCGCCTGGAGCACCCCGTCCGCGCTGGACGAGGCGGCCACGATGAGTGCCGCGAACCGGTCCCTGGGACAGCTGTGGCAGATGGCACAGCACGTGGACGGCGTGCACAGCCTGTACTACGCCCTGGTGCACGTGTGGCTCGACGTCGTGCCGTTCGAGTTCTGGACACTGCGACTGCCGGGTGCCGTGGGCATCGGGGTCGCCGCCGGGCTGCTGGTGGAGCTCGCGCGCCGTCTGGTCGACCTGCGGACCGGGATCGTCGCCGGGCTGGTGTTCGCGGTCCTCCCCCGGGTGACGTCGGCCGGCATCCAAGGGCGCTCGTACGCGTTGACGACCACCACGGCGGCCGCCCTCACGCTCGTCCTCGTCATCGCCGCGGACCGCTCTCTCGCCCGGCGGCGCAGCGCCTGGGCCTGGTGGTCCGCGTACGTCGTCGTCGGCGGACTGAGCACCTACCTCTTCCTCTACTCGGCGCTGCTCGTCGTCGCGCACGCCGTCGCGGTGGTCGTGTGGTTGCTCGTGCGGCGTCGGCGCTCCGACTGGATCGAGGTGGCCCTGCCCTTCGCGGCCGCGACGGCCCTGGTCGCTGCATCCACCGTGCCGCTCGCCCTCCTCACCTCCGGGCAGGCATCCGAACAGCTCTACTGGATGAGTTCGCGCCTCGCCCTCGACGGACGGCTCGCGGACTCGGTCTTCGTCCAGCAGTACTTCGCCCGGTCGCTGCCGCTCGCGCTGGTCGGATGGGCCCTCGCGGTCCTCGGGGTCGTCGCCGCGTTCGTCGACCGCCGGTCGCGCTCGCGACGGCCCGCAGTGTGGCTCGCCCTCTGTACCGTCGTCGTCCCGACCGCAGCCGTCATCGTCGTGTCGGTGGTCGTGCAGCCGTACTACAACTCCCGGTACCTGACCTTCGCCGCACCCTTCGTCGCCCTGCTCGTCGCCCTCGGCGCGACGTCCTTCCGCGCGCGGCTCGTGGCGCCCTTGGCGGTCCTCGCCGTCGTGGCACTCGCCACGCCCGCGATCGTCGGGCAACGGGCCGGCGAGGGATCGCCGGGGGGCGAGTGGGAACGGGTCGCGGCGTACGTCGCCGCGGACCGGGCCGCCCACGACGACGGGGACGGCCTCGACGCCGTCTACTACGGACCGTTGCCCGGGCACCCGAAGCGGACGACGGAGTACGTGTCGTCCTCCTACCCGGCCGCCTTCGCCGGCATGCGCGACCTGACGGTGGTCCGCAGCGCTGCGAGCATCGGCCAGCTGTGGGCCGACCGACTCGCTCCGCTGGACGACCTGCCGCTCGAGGGTGTCGAGCGTGTCTGGTACGTCGGCGGACGGACGAGCGTCCAGCCCGCTGCTGCACGCGAGGCGCTCGCACGGGCCGGCTGGTCGGAGGACGACCGGGAGCGCATCGGCGACTTCTACGTCATCGCCTACACCCGGTGAGGCCCGGACGAGACGGTGGGTCGTCGACCGGACGGTAGGCTCGGCTCCGTGCGCCGATCCCTGACGACCAGGGACGCGGGATCGGACGACGTGTCCGACGTGCCCGCGTCCGACACCACCCGACCGGCCTGGCGTCACCCCGCGGTGCCGGCCTCGCTCGTCGGCATCGTGGCGTTCCTGGTCTCCTTCGCGGGGACGTGGGCTGCGCCGGCAGGGATCGACGAGGCCGCGACCATGTCGTCCGCGCGCCGCTCCCTGCCGGAGCTGTGGCACATGGCGCACAACGTCGACGGGGTGCACAGCACCTACTACGCGCTGATGCACCTTTGGTTCTCGGTCGTGCCCTACGACATGCTCACCCTGCGGCTGCCGAGCGTGATCGCCTCCGCCGTCGCGGCAGCGCTCCTCGTCGAGCTCGGCCGACGGGTCGCCGACGCTCCGACGGGGGTCGTGGCGGGACTCGTGTTCGCCGTCCTGCCGCGCGTCACCTCCGCGAGCGGCCAGGGGCGCTCGTACGCGTTCAGCTTCACGTTCGCGGTCCTGCTCACCCTCGTTCTGGTCGTCGCCGTGCAACGCACCCGCGACCGTGTGCCGCGCGCCTGGGTGTGGTGGCTGGGCTACGCGCTCGTCGCCGCAGTCGGCTCGTACTTCTTCCTGTACTCGGCGCTGCTGGTCGTGGCGCACGGTGTGACGGTCCTGGTCTGGCAGCTGACCCGCCGTCAGCCCGCCGGGATCCTGCGTGCCGGGCTCTGGTGGCTCGGCGCTGCGGCGGTCGCGGGGCTCCTGGTGCTGCCCCTCGTCCGGATGACCTCGGGGCAGGCGGACAAGCAGCTCTACTGGATCGGCACCACGTTCGACTTCAACCGCAAGGTGGTGCAGTCGATCCTGGTCGAGCAGTACTTCGGCGACTCGGAACGTCTCGCGCTGGTGGGGATCGTGCTCGCCGTCGTGGGCGTCCTCGTGACGGTCGCGGTCCCGCGTCTCCGCCGACGGGTCCGCGCCGTGGAGCTCGCGGTCCCCGCCGTCGTCGTGCCGCTCGTCGCGGTCCTCGCCGTGTCGATCCTGGTGAAGCCGCTGTACAACGCGCGGTACCTGACCTTCACGACCCCCTTCGTCGCCCTCGCGATCGCGCTCGCCCTCACCGCGTTCGGTGCACTCCTGCGCTGGCGTCTGACCCTCGCCCTCGCGACCGCGGGAGTGGTGGTCATCGCCCTGCTCGCGTACCCCGTCATCGCCGCACAGCGCGCACCGATCGGCAAGACGGGCACGCACTGGAAGATGGCGACGGACCACCTGGCCGCCGAGCGCGCGCAGGAGCCCGCCGGCAGCCGCGACGGCGTCTACTACGGTCCGCTGCCGCGGCACGAGATCCGGACGACCGAGTACGTCTCCTCGGCCTACCCCGACGCGTTCGCGGGCATGCGCGACCTGACGCTCGTGCGCCCGGCCTCGGAGATCGGCGAGCTGTGGGCAGAACGCGAGCCACGCGACCGCGAGCCCGACGTGTCGGGGCTCGACCGAGTCTGGTACCTCGGTGCCGAGACGAGCAGCCAGCCCGCGACGCTGACCGCGCAGCTCGAGGCCGACGGGTGGCGTGTCGAGTCGCGGAAGTCCGTGCAGACGCTGGAGATCATCAGCTACGTCCGCTGACGGCCGACGGAGGACCGCAGCCGTCCGCCTCAGAGCCGCAGTCGGCTGAACGACCGGGAGACGTCACCGTGACGGTGCGCGGTGACGGACACCGTCTGCTCCCGCAGGAAGTGCAGCATCTCGACGATGCCGGACTCCACCACGGGGTCGTCGTGGATGGTCGTCTCGGTGCCGGCGCCCAGGGCCTCCTCGAGGGCACGGGCGTCACCGCCGAGCAGCCGGACGCGTGACCCGGGGCCGCCGAAGGCCGCGTGCCGTCGGGGCTCCGCTCCCTGCGCGAGCACCAGGTCGATCGGGTCGACCTCCGGCTCAGCGCCGTCCGACCACCCGTCCTTCAGCAGGGTGCCCGCCGCAGCCCGTCCCAGGAACGTGGCGTCGTCCTCGACGACCTGGTCGACCACGTCGAGGGGCGAGCGCGCCGTCGAGAACAGCGGCAGGAGCTCGGCGGGCAGCGGACGGGCGGTGCTGAGGAGCACGTGCGCGCGCGCTGCGGTCGCGGCGACGAGCACGCGGACGAGGTCGCCGGCGCCGACCCCCGAGGACTGCCGGACCACGACCGACTGCGGGCGGAACCGGATGACGTTCCGCTCGACGACCAGGTCGGCCGTGTCCCGCGATCGTCCGTACAACGATGCCCGGGCAGCGGCATCGCTCTCGGCCCCGGCACGGACGCGGTCGAACTCCTCGAAGGACAGTCCGGCCCGGGCCGCCTCGATGACGGCGGTGACGCGGTTGCCCAGTCCCTGCAGCTGGATGTTCCGGTGCGGCTGACGTCGGGTCGGGTCCCACCGGTCCGCCCCGATCACGGCCAGCGGCCCGCCGCGGTGCACGGTCGGACCGACCGCGGTCCCGCGCCACCCGCCGACGGGCTGGCGTCCCGGCCGGGCCCCGGTGGTCGGGCGGTCGACCACGAGCACGCCGGCCCGTGTCCGGTCGGACCAGGTCGCGACCTCGTCGGGGTCGAGGGTGTGGAGCGCCGCGACGGAGCCGCCGTCGACGGAGTGCTGCAGGGCGATCGCCTCGTCGAGGGTCTCCACGCGGACGACGTCGAGGACGGGTGCCGGCACGGCCGTCCGCGCGAGGTCGCCCGTGGCGCGGACGCCCTCGCGCACACCCGGCGACCAGAGCCGGCCGGTGTCGTCCAGCGCGACCGGTTCGACGAGCCAGGTCTCCCCCGGGCGCAGCTCGGTGAGTGCGGTCCGGACGGCGCCGGTCGGCTCGGCGACGAGCGGCCCGACCTGGGCGGTCGCGTCCGTCGGCCACGCGGTGCGAAGGCCACGGACGGCATCGGCGAGCTGCTCGCGGAAGCGCGGGCTCTCCCCCACGGACCCGACGAGCACGAGCAGCGACACCGCCGACGACGCCTGTCCGGAGCGGGCGAAGGCGGAGGCGACGACGTCGCGCACCGCCTGGTCGAGGTCGGCCGAGGGGGTGACGACCGCGGTGACGACCCCGGTGAGCTCCGCCACGAGGGGCAGGTCCGCGCGCCACCAGCGGTAGGACCGAGCGGTCTCCGGGGTGCCGGTCAGGACGACGCGGTCGACGGCGGGGTGCGCCACGAGGTCGCGTGCGAGGTCGCTGCCGTCGAGGTCGACGAGCTGGAGCAGGGAGTGCGGGACCCCGGCGTCCCAGAGCACGTCGGCGAAGACGGCACCGGTGCGTCGGGCGGCGGTGGCGGGCTGGAGCACGACCCCGCTGCCCGCGGCGAGCGCGGTGAGCACACCGTCGGCGGCATCGAGGAGCGGGGCGTTCCACGAGGGCACGACGACCGTCAGGCGTGGCGGGACCGGGACCGCCCCGTTGATGTCCTCGAGGTGTCGCGTGCGGTCCGCGGCGTGCGTGGCGGCGTCGACGGCCCGGCTGACCTCGCCGTCGGCGTCGGTCAGGGTGAGCCCGAGCTCGGCGATCATCGTCTCGACGAGTGCCCCGCGGTGGGTCTCGAGCGCGTGGCCGATCAGGTCGAACAGCTCGGCACGGTCCTCCGGGTCCTGGCGGCCCCAGTTCACACCGGCCTGGGCGGTGCGGGCGACGAGACGCTCGAGGCGTCCGCGGTCGGTGATGCGGGCGGCACGGATCGTCCTGGTGCCGCGCTGCGACTCCGGTACCCGGGCGAGCACCTCGGCGGCCCACGCGCGGTTGCCCGGCGTGGAGGGGTCGGTGTCCTGCGTGTTCTCGGCAGCCGAGCGCAGCACCGGGTCACCCGGCGGCCGTCGGCGGTCCTGGGTGCGGCGCGTGGGCGGCGCGGGACGGAGGAGCGCGGCCACGGCGTCGACGTGCTCGGCGGTGGCACGCTCGACGGCAGCGGTGTCGTCGGTCGAGCCGGTCGTGTCCGCCGCCGTCGACCCGGCCGTGGTCGAGCCGCCCACCGGGCGGTGGCCGGCGACCTCGCGCAGTCGACGAGCGAGGTACGGGACGGCAGCGTCGAACTCGTCGGGCCGCACCAGTGGCACACCGAGGACCACGTGGCCGAACGCCGTGCGCAGCACCTCGGCGTACCGCGTCGTGCCGAGGAGCAGCTCGGGTCCGACGACGTCGAGCACGCCGCGGCGCTCGGCGAGCACGTGCGCGGTCGCGAGGGCGAACGGGTCGTCGGTGGCGACACCGACGTGCACGGCGTCGGTCCGCTCGGGGTCGATCGCCGTGTCGAGCAGGCGCAGGAACGCGGTGTCCGTCGTGCGGGTGTCCGCGGTCACGGCGAGCGGCCGGCTCTCGAGCACGGCGTCGACCCCTTCGGTGGCGAGGAGCGTGCCCTTGGTGAAGCGGACGCGCACGGGTGCCCCGCCGGATGCCCGACGCTCCCGTGCTGCGGTCGTCACCCGGTCGAGCAGGTCGAGCGACTCGGGGAGTTCGGCGGGCAGGGTCACCCCGAGGGTGAGCTCCCGCGTGCCGTCGTGCTCGAGCAGCGCGCTCAGGACCGCGACGGCCCGTTCGACACCTCGGGCGCGGCCGGACTGCAGGGTGACCACGGGCGGTGTCGGCCGGCTCGCCGCGGTGTGCAGGAGCGGTGTGAGGTGCCGGACCGCGTCGGCGATGGCGGCGTCGAGGTCCCACGGGGACACCGGCGGCAGCACGGCGTCGAGGTCGACGGTGACGGCGGCGACGTCCTGGTGCAGCAGGTCGTCGAGTGCCGCGAGCCGTCGGTCGCGGCCGGCCGGTCCGAGCACGGCTGGACCGAGCAGGTCGACGTCGAGTCGGGTGTCCGGTCCGCCGACCTTCGCGAGTGCCGCGGGGGTCCGGGCGGGCGTGGCGTCGACGACGAGGTGTCCTGCGAGTCGCCGGAGCACCTTCCGCGCGGAGGGGACGACCGCCCACGGCGCCATGGTCGCGAAGCCACCGCCCACCGTCACCGCGCCGCGGAGGTACCAGGCGAGGTCGTCCGGTACCGCCCGGCTCGCACGCTCGAGGTTCCGGGCGACGACCTTCGGGTCCTCCGGCCGGACCACGACGTCGACGAACGCGCGGGCGAACTCGGCGCCACGGGGGTCGGCGAGCAGCTCGGCCAGACGTGCGGCCGCGGGCTCCGGCTTCACCCCGCGGGCGGCCTCGATCCACCCCTGTGCCCGCGTGACCGCGTCGTCGGTGCAGTCTCGGAGGTGCGGGGTCGGCATGGAGTGATCGTATTCCGGGCGTCCGACGTGACCTCTGAGCGCGCCGAGTGCTGCCCCGGAGTCAGCCGAACGGATGATCCTCGGTCCCGCGGCACGCCCGCTGGTTACGCTGGCGGTCATGGCGGAGCAGGGCGGCGAGGGGCACGACTGGGCGACCTGGGACGCGTTCCACGACGTCTGGCGTCGGCTCGACCGGGCGCTCGACCAGGCCGTCCAGCAGGGTGCCGGCATCTCGATCCCCGAGTTCGAGATCCTGATCGGCCTGCACCGCGCTCCCGACCACCGGTTGCGGGTCCGTGACGTCGCCGCGGGTATCGGGTGGGAGAAGTCGCGCGTGAGCCACCAGGTCACGCGGATGGTCGGGCGCGGGCTCGTCGCCCGCGCGGACTGCCCGGCGGACGGGCGTGGCAGCTGGGTGACGATGACGACCGAGGGTCGGCGCGCGGTGCTCGCCGGCATCCGCGCGCACACCGCGGCACTCGAGGAGCTGTTCTGGAGGCCCGTGGCTGCGGATGCGGACACCCTGCGGTCCGTCTCCCACCGCGTCCTCGACGCACTCGGTCCGGTCGAGCCGGAGGCCTGAGGAGAGCCCGCTCGGCGGGACCGGCTCAGCTGGAGCCTGCGAGCACCTCCGCGACGGCCGCGGCCGTCACGTCGGCACGCTCGTGGTCGTCCGCGGTGAGGGTGACGACGGCGTCGGCGACCGGGTCCAGGAGCACGAGCTGCCCGTACGCCCCGTGCAGTCGCCAGGTCCGTCCCAGGCCGCCCCAGCCCGCGAGGGCGTAGCGGTCGTACGACGGTGACGACCCCGCCGCGACCCAGTCGGTGTGCATCGCGTCGACGACCGCCGCGGGCACGAGCTGACGCCCGTCCGCCGCGCCGCGGTCCCGCAGCAACCGGCCGATGCGCGCGACCTCGGCGGTGCGGAGCCACAGGCCGCCGCCCGCGACGACGTGACCGAGCGGGCAGCGGTCCCAGCGGACGTCGTCGATGCCGAGCGGGGTGAAGATGCGGTCCTGCGCGTACGCGCCGACGTCGCCGACCCGTGCGGCCAGGGCCCTCGCGGCCGTGTAGGTGCTGGCGTTCGCGTACCGGAACGACCGTCCGGCGGTCGGGCGTCCGAGGAACTCCCGTGCCAGGTCCGGCCAGTCGGTGGTCTGCGTCGGCGACCACGGCATGTCGATGCCGCTCGTCATGGTCAGCAGGTGTCGGAGCGTGACGTCCTGCACACCCGGTCCGAGCACGACGTCGGGCAGCAGCGTGCCGACGGACTCGTCGAGCGCGAGCAGCCCGTCGTCCGCGGCGGTCCCGACGGCCAGGACGACCACGCCCTTCGCGACGGAGTGCACGTCACGGCGGACGTCGGCGGACCAGTGGTGCTCGGCGGTGTCGTCGCCGACCAGCACGTGCAGGCCGTGGGCGCGGAAGCCCGTCCGCGCGACCGCGCGGACGACGTCGTCGAGCACTGGTGCGGCGCGGTCCACCCCGCCATCATCCCGTGTGTCGAGCGAGGTCGGTGCTCACCAGGGACCCGCGTTCGCCGCGCAGTCGGACCTGCACCTCGGCGATGTCGTCGCGCGGGACGTCCGTCGACGCCGACAGCCCGCGGGCCTCGGCCCCGGCTGCCGACCACGAGGCCACGGTCTGCACGGAGCCGTCCTTCCGGACCACCACGAGGTCGTACATCACCGAGCCGTCCGCCGACCACTCCCTGCCGCCGTACGAGCACCCCCAGTCGAAGCGCGTGCCCCACTGCTCGCCGCTCACGGCCAGGTCGACGTCGAGACCCTGCGACCCGGTCATCGTGTAGCGGTCGCCCGCGGTCGTCGGTGCGGACGTCGTGGGCGCGCCACCGGCCTGCACCGTCGCACCTCGTCCACCGGCCGTGCCGACGGCGAGCCCGCCGAGCACGGCGGCGACGACCGCCAGCCCCGCGGTCACGGCCACCCATGCCCGACGGCGGCGACGACGGTGTCGGACGCGGTGCGCGACGGCGGCGAGGGTGCTCTCGGGACGCGTGTCGGGCCTCCCGTCCGGTGCCGCGATCTCGACCGCCTGGTCGGCCGGGAGCTTCGCGAGCAGACCGGGCAGGCCGACGAGCTCGGCGACGGCCGCCGTGCAGCGGTCGCACGTCTCGAGGTGCCGCTCGTACTCGAGCCGCTCGTCGGGCGTGAGCGAGCCGAGGACGTACGCCGCGTCCCACTCCGCGTACCGGTCCTCGCTCATCGGGTCACTCCTCGTTCCTGCAGTGCGAGCCGGAGGGCCCGGAGCCCGTAGTGCAACCGCGACTTCGCGGTGCCCTCGGGGATGTCGTGTCGTCGTGCGATCTCCGGCACGGTGTGGCCGAGCCAGTAGGCGTCGACCACCACGCGGCGGTGGTCCGGGCTGAGCGACGCGAGTGCGTCCGCCACGACGATGCGGTCGAGCACCGCGTCCGTCCGGTCGGCCTCGGCACGGTCGACCGGGTGCTCGGAGCCCTGCTCACGCCGGTTGCGTGCGGAGCGGGCGTCGTCGACGACCAGGTTCCGGGCGACCGTGAACAGCCAGGCCCGTGCGCTGTCGGGCGCCCGCTCGAGCACCGCCGGACGCTGCCAGGCGCGGACCATGGTCTCCTGCACGACGTCCTCGACGGTCGAGCCGTCCCGCGTCAGGTGCCGGACGTACCGGGTGAGCGCGTCGCCGTGCTCGCGGTACAGCGTCGCCAGCAGCTCGTCGGCGGAACGGCTCGTCACGGTCACTTCGCCAGGTCGAGGGAGAACTCGACCGAGCCCTTCCCGTCCACGGTGACGAAGCCGAGCGACGGGGCCTCGACCCCGTAGTCGGCGAAGGTGATCGGGACCGAGCCGACGACCTGGACGGCCCCGTTCTTCGTCACGGCGACCTGCGCATCGGCCGTGACCGGCTTCTCGACGCCGTGCAGGTCCATCGTGCCGGTGAGCGTGACGTCCTGGGTGCTGCCGTCGAGCGCCTTCGAGACGTCGACGGGCTCGGTGAGCGCGAACGTCGCCGTCGGGTACCGGTCGGTCTGCAGGGCCTTGCTCCGGAAGTACTCGTCGCGCGCGGCCTCGGGTGTGGAGATCGTCGCGACCTGCACCGTGACGGTCGCCTTCGTGAGCGAGCCGCCGTCGACCGTCGCGGTGCCCTCCACGTCCTTCGTCCGACCGACCACGTCCACATCATTCCCCTGCAGGACCTCGTGCACGCGGTACCCGGCGTACGAACTGCTCGTGCTCGTCCAGGTGCCGTCGGCCTGCTGGGCATCGAGCGTCGCACCGGAGCCGGACGGAGCGGCGCTCAGCGAGGGGGCGGCGGCGGCCTGGCCGTTGACGGTGTTCGCGTAGATGACCGGGCCGGCGATGACGGCTGCGGCGCCGATGACGACGACACCGGTGGCGATGCCGATGACGACCTTCGTACGTGTGCGGAGTCCCATGCCCTGACGACGAGACAGGGGACCGGATCGTTCACCCGGACGTGCGGAAGGCGCCGCTCCCGTGGTCGGGAGCGGCGCCTTCTCGTGGTGGTGCGGATGCGGCGGTTGTGCCGCGGGGTGTTACTTGATCTGTGCGGTGATCGTGGCGGTGCCGACGAGCATGCCGCGCTTGACGGCGTCGGTGCTGAAGGTCTTGTTCAGCAGGCCAGCAGCGTCCTCGGAGATGTGGACGGTGGTGCCGGTCAGGACCGCGTTGTCACCCTCGAGCTGCAGCGGCTTGAGCGAACCACCCCAGAGCTCGAACAGGTAGGCGTTCGACGCGGCGACCTCGCCGTTGACGAGGACGTCACCGTAGAGCTTGGACGAGCCCGGGTTCACGACGAAGTTCTCGAGCGTGACCGTGGTGTCGCCGGCCTTCAGGGTCAGACCCGAACCGTTGTGGTTCAGCAGGCCCTGCACGTAGGGGCGGTAGTTGCCGTCCGGGCTCCAGTAGGTGACCGAGCCGGCGGTGATCGGGAACGACACGGCGCCGTTCTCGAGCTTCGCGTCGCCCGAGACGCCCGGGGTCAGACCCAGCGAGGTCAGCGCGTCGGTGAAGCTGCTGTCGAGCGCGACGGAGGTGTCGCCGCCGAGGACGTCCGGCACGGATGCGACCGGGGCGGGGATCTTCGACGCCTCGGACGAGGAGGAGACCGTCTGCACGTTCGGGGTCGCGGCGTTCGCCGAGCTGATGCCGAACGCGGCACCACCGAGGACGAGGGCGCCGGTGGTGGCGAGGGTGATCGAGGTCTTGAGGGACTTGCGCATGAGATGCGTTCCTTTCGTCGTCGCGCTCGGCGCGGACACTGTGTGTGCGCCGAACACACCCCGGAAAGGGGTGGAGAACCAGCTACCTGCGGCTGGTGAGCGCTCCGGGTGTTTCCCGGTTGATGCAGGTGATTCGGGACCCTCCGCCGAAGGGTTTGGACGAGTTCTGAGTCGTTATCTCTCCGTTACAAACCCGGGGGACGCAGCGCCCGTACGGGTCGCACGAGCACCGCGCCCGAGTCGCCTCCCGGGGGACACTCCTGCCCGGACAGCGGTGGAGGCGCTCCCGCGTAGCGTGCGCCGCATGAGCGACCAGCAGCACGAGAACACCCCGACCGACGGCTCCACGGACGCCCCCGAGAGCGAGTTCCAGCGCACCGAGGACCTGCCCGACGGTTCATCCACCGGCAACGCGACCGAGGACCCGCAGCAGGACAGCGACGTCGACTCGGGCGGCGAGCCCGAGTCGCCGGACAACGAGCAGGTCTGACGACCGATGGCCCGGGCCCTCGCGCTCGGGCCGCTCCGACGCGCACCTGACAAGCTCAGGGCATGCAGCACCGCTCCCCCGTCGTCATCGCCGGCTGCGGTGACCTCGGTACCGAGGCCGCCCTGCGCTTCGCGGCGCTCGGCCACCCGGTCACCGGGCTCCGCCGTCGCGCCGAGCGCATCCCCGCGCCGATCGCCGGCCGCAGCGTCGACCTCCGACACGAGGTCCCGACGATCGCCCCGGAGACGGGCGTGGTCGTCGTCGCCTTCGCCGCCGGCTCCCGTGCCGTGGACGAGTACCGCGCGACCTATGTCGACGGCCTGCGCAACGTGCTCGACGGCATCGACGCGTCCGGCGCCTCGCCCCGGCTGCTCGTCGTGTCCTCGACCGCGGTGTACGACGCCGACGACGGCAGCGAGGTGACCGAGGAGACCCCGGCGCGGGCGAGCACCCCGACCGCCGGCGTCCTGCTCGAGGCCGAGGCGCTGCTGCGGGAGCGGGCACCCGAGGCCGTGCTCGTCCGGCTGTCGGGCATCTACGGGCCCGGCCGCGAGCGACTGATCGACCAGGTGCGGTCCGGGCAGGCCCGGCTGTCGCTCGGCACGTCGCCCCACACGAACCGCATCCACCGGGACGACGCCGCCGCGGCACTCGTCCACCTGGCGGGGGTGGACGACCCCGCACCGACGTACCTCGGTACCGACGACGAACCGGTCCGACTCGACGACGTCCTGACGTTCCTGGCGCACGAGCTCGGCGTCGAGCAGCTGCCGAGCGCCGAGCCCGAGGGGCGGCAGGCAGGCGGCGACAAGCGGCTCGCGAACGCCCTGCTGCGCTCGACCGGCTGGGAGCCGCGGTACCCGACGTTCCGCGAGGGCTACCGGGCCGTGCTCGCCGGCGAGGGCACCCGGCACCCGTAGGCCCGCCGACGCCGACACCGCTCCTACGGACGTGGGTCTCCGAGGGGCGCGCTCATCTGCACCCGTCGCCCGTACCGATCGAGACCGTGCTGCGCCTCGACCTCGAGCAGCGACCCGTGGAAGGACGTGGTGGGCTCCTCCTCGAGGAAGCCGACCGTCGCGTAGAAGGGAGCGTTCCACGGCACGTCCGCGTAGGTGCGGAGGGAGATGCGTGCGTACCCACGCTCGCGGGCTCCGTCCTTCGCGGCCTCCACGAGCGCTCGGCCGAGGCCCCGCCGCGACAGCAGCGGGTGGACCGACAGCTGTTCGAGATGGCAGACACCGTCCACCTCGAGGACGTGCGCGAAGCCGGCGACCTCGCCGTCGACCTCGGCGACGAGCAGGAAGCCGGGCTCTGCGAGCCGCGCTTCGCCGTGTGGAGCCGGAGCCCAGACGTCGGCGCGGAGGCGGTCGACCAACAGCAGGTCGGCGTCGTTCTCGATCCGCTCGACGGCGTCCGCGTCACTCGGCCGAGCGGAGCGGATGGAGGTCGTCATCGGGCCAGCGTAGGAGGCCCGAGGCCGCACCGACGACGGCCGGGAGGCACGTGGCGGCTCCGCCATGCCCCTCCCGGCCGCCGCCGGTCACGTCAGTGCCGCTCAGTGCTCGTCGTAGTGGTCCTCGTGACGGGCGTGCCGGTGGCCGTCGTGCACGAAGTCGACGTGGTCGCCGTGCTCGACGGTCTCGTGCTCGCCGCCGTCCTGCTCGTGGTCGTGGTCGGCGACGTCGTGCTCGGCGACGCGGTGCTCCTCGGCCTCGGCGGCGGGGGTGGTGTTCGGGTCCGACATGGTTCCTCCTTCGTGAGATCGGTTCTCACAAGGAGCCTACGTCGCAGCTCCGGTCCTGTCCGGGCTCAGTGCCAGCGGTGGTCCTGGATCGTCATCCGCGGGCCGAACGTCGGCTTCCGGAAGCCCGAGCCCCCGATCAGTCGCACGATGCGCTCGCGGTGCCCGCGCCAGGGCTCGAGGAGCTCGAGCATCCCGTCGTCGTCGACGGGGCCGCCCGTCAGTGCCCACCCGACGAGGGCCGGCACGTGGTAGTCGCCCACGCTCGGCGAGTCCGGGTCCCCGTGCGCCCGCTGCGCCGTCTCGGCAGCGGTCCACTGCCCGATGCCCGGGACCGACTGCAGCCGCTGCGACACGACCGCGCCACCACGACCGAGCCCCAGCGTCCGCTCGAGCGCGGGCGCGACCTTGACCGCCCGCATCACCGTCGCCGAGCGACCGGGCTCGATGCCCGCCCTGTGCCACTCCCAGCTCGGGATCCGCGCCCACTGCTCGGGGGCCGGCGGGACGAACATCTCCGCGGGCGCCGGACCGGGTGCCGGCTCGCCGAAGCGCCGGAGCAGGTACCGCCACGCGCGCCAGGCCTGTCGCGAGGTCACCTTCTGCTCCATGATCGCCGGCACCAGCATCGCCACGACTGTGTTCGTCCGGAGCAGCCGTAACCCCGGCTGACGGTGTCGCGCCTCGGCCAGGAAGGCGTGCGCGCTGACGTCGAGGTCGGACCAGTCGTCCCCGCGCCCGAGCAGGTCAGGTGCGTGCTCGACCGCCCAGGCGGCACCGGCACCCCACGCGGAGACCGCGACGGCATCGCTGCCCGCACGGCGCACGAGCACCGAGGCAGCCCCCGCCGGCGTGCGCAGCGCGAGCCACGTGTCGGACCCGACCACCTGGAAGGCGGGGTCACCGGAACCGCGCTGCAGGGGCCGGAGGGTCGCGCGGACGTCCACCGCGCCTCCAGGCCGGTACACGGTGTCGACCCGGACGGCCGCAGCGGAGGTCTGGCCGGACCCGACGCCCCGGCCGGACCCACCCGGCCGCCGACCGGGCGCTCCGGACGGACCGGAGGCGACGGAGGACGGCAGGGACACACGGGGATGGTAATGCCACACCACCGTCAGACATGATGGGGAGGTCCCCGCAACCCGACGACGTTGGAGTCTCCGTGCGCATCGGCATCCTCACCTCCGGAGGCGACTGCCCCGGCCTCAACGCGGTCATCCGCGCCATCGTGCTCAAGGGCATCGCGATCCACGGCCACGAGTTCGTCGGGTTCCGCGACGGCTGGCGGGGCGTCGTCGACGGGGACATCGTGCCCCTCGGCCGCAAGGACATCCAGGGCATCGCCAAGCAGGGCGGCACGATCCTCGGAACCAGCCGCACGAACCCCTTCGAGGGGCCGAACGGCGGCGTCGAGAACATCACGAAGACCCTCGAACGGCACGGCATCGACGCCATCGTGGCGATCGGCGGCGAGGGCACCCTGGCCGCGGCGAAGCGCCTCACCGACGCCGGCCTGCGGATCGTCGGCGTCCCGAAGACCGTCGACAACGACCTCGGTGCCACCGACTACACGTTCGGCTTCGACACCGCCGTCGCGATCGCGACCGAGGCCATGGACCGCCTCCGCACCACGGGTGAGTCCCACTCGCGCTGCATGGTCGCCGAGGTCATGGGCCGGCACGTGGGCTGGATCGCGCTGCACTCCGGCATGGCCGCGGGCGCGCACGCGATCCTCATCCCGGAGCAGAAGACGAGCATGGAGCAGATCGCGGCGTGGGTGCGTGCCGCCTACGACCGGGGACGGGCGCCGCTCGTGGTCGTCGCCGAGGGCTTCGTGCCGGACCACGAGGACAACGCGCACACGGAGCGCGGCCTCGACGCGTTCGGGCGGCCGCGGCTGGGCGGGATCGGCGAGCGTCTCGCGCCGATGATCGAGGAGATGACGGGCATCGAGACCCGCGCCACGACGCTCGGGCACATCCAGCGCGGTGGGACCCCGACCGCGTACGACCGGGTGCTGTCGACACGGCTCGGGCTCGCGGCGATCGACTCCGTGGTCGAGGGGCGGTGGGGCCGGATGGTCGCGCTCCAGGGCACGGAGATCGTGCACGTGTCGTTCGAGGACGCCCTGGGTGAGCTCAAGACGGTCCCGCAGGCGCGGTACGACGAGGCCGCCATCATGTTCGGCTGAGCGGCGCGGCGCCGTTCCGCGCGGAGGAGGCCGTTCCGCGCGGAGGAGACCGTTCCTTCCTGCTCACCATGCGCGGATCGTCCTTCCATCCTCCGTGCGATGGGTCGGAACGACGGCCGGGAGGCACGGGGTAGCGTCCGGTCCATGACGCGCGCAGTCCTCGTCTCCCGTTCCACCCCACCCGCGATCACGCAGGTCGACCGCCCCGACCCCACCGAGGGCGAGGCGTGCGTCGACGTCACGTACTCGAGCGTGAACTACAAGGACGGGCTCGCCCTGGCGGGCAACCCCGGCGTCGCCCGGATCGACCCGCTGGTCCCGGGCATCGACGTCGTCGGCACCGTGTCGGCGCTCGGCCCCGGGGTCCACGACGTCGCGATCGGTGACCGCGTGGTGTGCAACGGCGCCGGCCTGGGCGAGACGCGGTACGGCGGGTGGGCGGAGCACGCCATCGTGCCCAGCGGGTCCCTCGTCGTGCTGCCGGACACGGTCGAGGACTCGTTCGCGGCGGCGATCGGCACCGCCGGCTTCACCGCGATGCTCTCCGTCCTCGCCCTCGAGCGGACAGTCTCCCCCGAGGACGGGCCGGTCCTCGTGACGGGGGCGTCCGGCGGCGTCGGCACGGTGGCGATCGCCCTGCTCGCCGCCCGCGGGTACCGCGTGACCGCCTCGACCGGGCGGCGGGCGAACGAGGCCTCGCTCCGTGCCCTCGGCGCGTCGGACGTGGTCGACCGCGCGGCGATCGCTGAGCTCGGCAAGCCGCTGCAGCGCGCGACCTGGGCCGGCGCCGTGGACAGCGTCGGCGGCGCCACGCTCGCGAACGTGCTCGCCGCGACGAAGTGGGGTGGCGCGGTGACGGCGTGCGGCCTGGCGCAGGACGCCGCGCTGCCGACGTCGGTGATGCCGTTCATCCTGCGCGCGGTGTCGTTGCTCGGCATCAACTCGGTCGAGGCGCCCCTGCCCCTGCGACAGCGGGCGTGGGAGCGGCTCGCGACCGACCTCGACCCGGCACTGCTCGCCGACGTCACCCGCACGGTCGACCTCGAGCACGCCGTGGCGATCGGCGCCGAGGTGGTCGCCGGACGGGTGCACGGCCGGACGGTGGTCGACCTGCGACGCTGATGCTTTTCCCTCTCAGGTGATTTCCCGAACGCTTGCCAACTGACACGCTAGGTTTGGCACACGGAACACCCGAACCTGTGAGGAGCAGCCATGCCGGTACCCAAGTCGTCGGTGGAGTCGTCCCCCCGGAAGCTCCTGCGGGACGTCGTGCTCGAGAAGATGCTCGCCGCGATCCAGGACGGCACGCTGCAGGCCGGTGAACGCCTCAACGACGACGAGCTCGTCGCGTGGCTCGGCGTCAGTCGGACCCCGATCCGCGAGGCCATCGCGAAGCTCGTCGACTTCGGGCTCGTCGAGATGGAGGCGAACCGGTACACGCGCGTCGCGTCCCCGACCCGCGAGCAGTACGACGACGCGTTCCAGCTGCTCTTCGGGTTCGCCGAGCTCGCCGCCCGCTGGGCCGTGCCGAAGCTCGACGACGCCGCCGTGAAGCAGCTCGGCAAGCTCCTCGACCAGGCCCGCAAGCACGCCGACGCCGAGGACCGCGCCCTGAACGACGACGTCGATGCACTCATCGCGTTCCTCGTCGCGCACTCGGGCAACGAGCTGCTCGTCAAGATCGCCGAGGGCATCGTCAACCGCGCGAAGTTCGTGCGCATCGGGCAGCCGGAGTTCGTGTTCTGGGACGTCAAGCACGGGCTCGACTCGTTCCGTGCAGCGGCGAAGGCCCGCGACGGCGAGGCCGCCGGTGCCGTCATCCGCAGCATGTCCCGCGCGATGGCCGAGCACATGGCGGAGATCCGCGCCGCGAACGCGAACGCCGACGCGACCGCCTGAGACGGGCGGGGCGGGGCACCCGACCGGGCAGACTGGCCGGGTGACCGACGTCCTGCTCAGAACCGAAGCCCTCCGTGTCACCCGCTCCGGGCGGGACCTGCTGCACGACGTGGCGCTGACCGTCCGCAGCGGCGAGCACTGGGCGCTGCTCGGTCCGAACGGCGCGGGCAAGTCGACCCTGCTCGCCGTCCTCGGCGCGAACGGGCACCCGACCGCGGGCACCGTCGAGCTGCTCGGGCGTCGGCTCGGCCGCGTCGACGTGCGGGAGCTCCGCGAGCACATCGGGCACGTCGACCCGCGACACCGCATGCTGTCGCCGCTGACGGTCACCGAGACCGTCCTGACCGGGCTGACCGGCACGACGGACCTCATGATGCGGTGGGAGCCGACGCCGGACCAGCTCGAGACCGCCCGACGGCACGTCGCGGACGTCGGCCTCGCGGCACGGGCCGACGCCCGGTGGCCGGTGCTGTCGCAGGGCGAACGCGGGCGGACCCTCATCGCCCGGGCGTTGATGAGCGAACCGCGCCTGCTGCTGCTCGACGAGCCGGCCACCGGACTCGACGTCGCCGCGCGCGAGCACCTGCTCGAGACGGTCGACGCCCTGCGCCAGCGCCAGCCGGACCTCGGCAGCGTGATGGTGACCCACCACCTCGAGGACCTGCCCGCGTCGACCTCGCACGCGATGCTGCTGCGCGACGGCGCCGTGGTGGCCCAGGGCCCGGCCGACGAGGTCGTCACGTCCGAGGCGGTGTCGCACGCCTTCGCATTCCCGCTGGCCATCGAGCGGACCGCTGGCCGCTGGCACGCGCGCCGCGCGGAGTAGCCGCACCGCGCCTCCCGTCCGCCCCGTGACCCGGAGCCCGCGAAAACGCAACGTCGGCGGTCCCGCGCAGCGGGATGTCGCTGCGCGGAACCGCCGACGTGGCGTCTTGCGAGGGGACTCCTACGCGGTCGCGGCAGCAGCCGCGCGAGCGGCCGCGGGGAGCGCGTCGAGCACGCGACCGACGGCCGCGTCGTCGTGCGCAGCCGTGACGAACCACGCCTCGAACACGCTCGGCGGCAGGGTCACGCCCTGGTCGAGCATGCTGTGGAAGAACGGTGCGTAGCGGAAGGCCTCCTGCGCGCGGACGTCGTCGTAGTTCCGCGGCGCGGTCTCGGTGAAGGCGAACGAGAACAGGTTCCCGGCGTGCTGCACGGTGTGCGCGACCCCCTCGGCCGAGAGCGCGGCGCTCGTGGCGTCGGCGATCGTCGCCGCGGTGCGGTCCAGGTGCGCGTACACGTCGGGCGTCGCGGCCCGGAGCGTGGCGGTGCCGGCGGCCACGGCGAGCGGGTTCCCGGAGAGCGTGCCGGCCTGGTACACGGGTCCGAGCGGTGCGAGGAAGTCCATGACCTCCCGACGGCCGCCCAGCGCGGCGAGGGGCATGCCGCCGCCGATGACCTTGCCGAACGTGATGATGTCGGGCTTCCAGCCGGTGCCCTCGGGGACGGTGCCGTCGGCCTCCAGGCCCCACCACCCGGCGGGGCCGACGCGGAAGCCGGTCAGGACCTCGTCGACGATGAGCAGCGCACCCTGCGCGTGCGTGATCTCCGCGAGCGCCCGGTTGAAGCCGGGCTCCGGCGCGAGCACGCCCATGTTCGCGGCGGCGGACTCGACGATCACGGCGGCGATGCGCTCGGAGTGCTCGTCGAAGGCGGCCCGCACGGCGTCCAGGTCGTTGTACGGCAGCACCAGGGTCTGCGCGGCGGTCTCGGCGGTGATGCCCGCACTGCCCGGGAGCGCGAGCGTCGCGACACCCGAGCCGGCCTCGGCCAGCAGCGAGTCGGAGTGGCCGTGGTAGTGCCCGGCGAACTTCACGAGGAGGTCACGGCCGGTGTAGCCGCGGGCGAGCCGGATCGCGGTCATCGTCGCCTCGGTACCGGTCGACACCATGCGGAGCTTCTCGATCGGACCGTCGCCGTCGACCTGCACGCGCTGCTTCACGAGCTCGGCGAGCTCGGTCTCGCCCGGGGTCGACGCCCCGAAGGACAGGCCGCGGGATGCCGCCTGCTGCACGGCCTCGACCGTGCCGGGGTGCGCGTGCCCGAGGATCGCGGGGCCCCAGGACGCGACGAGGTCGACGTACTGCCGCCCCTCGGCGTCGGTGACGTAGGGGCCGTTCGCCGCGGTCAGGAACCGGGGCGTGCCGCCGACCGAGCCGTACGCGCGGACGGGCGAGTTCACCCCGCCGGGGATGCTGTCCTTCGCGCGGCCGAACAGCTCGTCGTTCGACACCGGAGCGGTGCCGGTGGAAGCGGTGGTGGTGGTCATTCGGGGGCCTTCCCGGTCGAGGCGACGCCGGACACCGCCGCGGTGCTGCCGGACGTGCGCAGGCCGGCCTCCTGGTTGAGCTTCCGTGCGATGTCCACGGCGAAGTACGTCAGGATCGCGTCCGCACCGGCGCGCTTGATGCCGACGAGGGCCTCCATCGCGGCGGCGTCACGGTCGATCCACCCGTTCTGGGCGGCGGCCGTGATCATCGCGTACTCGCCGGAGATCTGGTACGCCCAGACGGGGACCTCGGAGACGTCGGCGGTGCGGGCGAGGACGTCGAGGTAGCTCATCGCGGGCTTCACCATGACGATGTCGGCGCCCTCCTCGATGTCGAGCAGGACCTCGCGCAGGCCCTGGCGGCCGTCGGCGGCGTCGATCTGGTACGTCCGGCGGTCCCCGACGAGCGTCGAGGCGACGGCCTCGCGGAAGGGCCCGTAGAACGCCGAGGCGTACTTCGCCGAGTACGCCAGGAGCGCGGTGCCGCTGTGGCCGGCGGTGTCGAGGGCGTCGCGGGCGGCGGCGATCTGTCCGTCCATCATGCCGCTCATGCAGACGAGCTCGGCGCCGGCCTCGGCCTGGGCGACCGCCATGTCGCGGTAGCGCAGGAGCGTCGCGTCGTTGTCGACCGAGCCGTCCGCCGCCAGCACGCCGCAGTGGCCGTGGTCGGTGAACTCGTCGAGGCACAGGTCGGACTGCACGACGAGTGCGTCACCGACCTCCTCCTTCGCCACGCGGACCGCGACGTTCAGGATGCCGTCGGGGTCGGTCGCACCGGAGCCCTCGGCGTCCTTCGACGTCGGCACGCCGAACAGGTTCACACCGCCGACGCCCTGCGCCGCGGCCTCGTTCAGCGCCCGGCGGAACGAGTCGAGCGAGTGCTGCTGCACGCCCGGCATGCTCGAGATGTCGATCGCATCGGTGGCGCCCTCGCGGATGAACATCGGCAGCACGAGCTCGGCGGGGTGGATCCGCGTCTCGGCGACGAGTCGTCGCATGGCGGGGGTGGCCCGCAGTCGACGGGGGCGGACCTGGGGGAAGCGTCCGGTCACGATGACCTTCCTGTTCTGGGGTTCGGGTGGAGGGTCTCGACGACGGCGTCGAGCAGGGCTTCGGCGGACCGAGCGGCGGCGACCACGTGCACGGGGAGTCCCGCGGCACGGGCGGCGTCGGCGGTGGACGGTCCGATGCACGCGACGTGCGTGCTCGGGTCGAGCGGGGTCATCCGCGCTGCGACCTGTCGGGCGACGCTCCCGCTCGTCACGAGCACGGCGTCCGGTGGGGGGTCGAGGACGATCGGATCGTGGCCCGTCCCCACGGTACGGTACGCCACCACCTCCGACACGGCGATGCCGCGGGCGCGCAGTGCGTCGACCAGGGTGGTCGCGGCGATCTCGGATCGGGGGAACAGCACGGGTCCGGCGTCCGTCGGCAGGGCCGCGGCGAGCCCGGCGGCGGACTCCTCGTCCGGCACCAGGTCGACCGGCCACCCCGCCTGCCGGGCAGCACGCGCGGTCGCGTCGCCGACGCAGGCCACGCGGACGCCGGCCGGGAGGCGCGGCACGCGCCCGGCGACCACGCGCACGGCCGTCGCACTGGTCACGACGAGCCAGGGGGCTCCGGAGCCGGCTCCCCCGGGACGCGTGCCGACCGCGGGTGGTGTGTCGTGCCTCCCGGCCGGGGCGTCGACGACGGACGGTCCCGACGCGCGGTCGACGGACGGGGCGAGCGCGGCGTCTGCGAACCGGACGAGCGCCGCGTCGAGGTCCGCCGGGTCGGCGGGCGGAGCGTCCGTGATGAGCGGGACGACGACGGGCACGAGCCCGCGCTCCCGGGCCGCGGCGGCGACCGCGTCCCCCCACGCACCGCCGCGCGGGACGAGGACGACCGGGGGCCGTGCCTCGTCCGCGACGCGAGCGGTGTCGTCCGTGGTGACCGCCTAGGCCGTCGACGTGGAGCTGTCGTCCGCCGGCTGCTCGGCGGCGGGGGTGGCGAGACCGGGCCCGGCGGAGTGGTCGCCCTCGGCAGGGGCACCGGACACCGTCGACGCCAGGTCCGCCAGCTCGGCGGCACCGTTCTCGAGGAGCTCGGCGGCCACGCGACCGGCGACCTCGAGCGCCTCGTCGAGACGGTCCTGCGCGGACCCGTCGAGGTGTGCCGCGTGCGACGCCATGCGGTACTCGGAACCGTCCGGGCGGTAGACCGTCGCGGACACGAGCAGCAGCTCGGCATCGACGACCGCCGTGGCACCGATCGGGGCGGAGCATCCGGCCTCGAGCTTCGCGAGGACCTCGCGCTCGGCCGTCACCGTGAGGCGCGTCGGGGCGTGGTCGAGCTTGCGGAGCGCAGCGAGCAGGCCCTTGTCGGTCTCGTCCGCCCGGACCTCGACCGCGAGTGCTCCCTGGCCGGGAGCGCTCGGCCAGAAGCCGAGGTCGAGGAGCTCGGTCGCCGCGTCCAGTCGGTCGATCCGGCCGAGGCCGGCGGCGGCCAGCACCACGGCGTCGAGGTCGTCGTCCACGCGGCCGAGCCGGGTGTCGATGTTCCCGCGGATGTCGACGACGTCGAGGTCGGGACGCTTCGCCCTGAGCTGCGCGACGCGGCGGGGTGAGCCCGTGCCGACCTTCGCGCCCTCGGGCAGGGTCTCCACCGTTGCGCCGTTCCGGGCGACCAGGACGTCACGGGCGTCCGCGCGTTTCGGGACCGACGCGATCGTGAGCCCCTCGTACGGAGCGGTCGGCAGGTCCTTCAGTGAGTGCACGAGCACGTCGACCTCGCCCGCGACCAGGGCCTCGCGCAGGGCGCTGGCGAAGACGCCCGTGCCGCCGAGGCTCGCCAGCGAGGCGCGGTTCGTGTCGCCCTCGCTCGTCACCGTGACGAGCTCGACCGGACGCCCCGCCGCCGTGGCGAGACGGTCGGCGACGTCCTGCGACTGCGCGACCGCGAGTCGGCTGGCACGGGTGCCGAGCCGGATCGGGGCCGGGCCGTCGGAAGGCGTCGCGCTGTCGGCGTCCGTCACGGGGCGACCCCGGCCGCGGCCGGCTTGAACCCGGCGCGCACGTTCTCGCAGCAGCCCGGACGGCACACGTCGTACCAGGGGCCGATGTCGGTCAGGTGCGGACGCTCGGTCGTCGGCGTGCCGTTGACGCGCTCGAGCACCAGGTCGACGAGGCCGGCGACGTACGCCGGGTCCACGCCGGGCGTCTGCGTGCGGAGCGACCAGAAGCCGAGCTCACCCGCGGTCTCGGTGGCCTCTTCGTCGAGGTCCCACATGACCTCCATGTGGTCGCTCACGAAGCCGAGCGGGACGATGAGCACCGCGCGGGTCTGGCCGCCCTTCAGCTCCTCGTTCATGTAGTCGTTGATGTCGGGCTCGAGCCACGGCTGCGTCGGGGGGCCCGACCGCGACTGGTAGACGAGCTTCCACGCGGGCTTCGACGTGCCCTGCAGGTGCGCGAACTCCGGCTGCTCGAGCAGCTCGTTCCAGGCCTGCTCGAGGACGACCTCGCCGACGGCGAGGTGCTGGGCCTCGTACGCGCCGTGCTCGTCGAAGCCCCGGTAATCGGGGCCGGACTTCGCCGCGTCGGTGGACGGGATCGAGTGCGTCGAGAAGAGGATGTGCAGCTCGGTCGCGACGTCGAGGCCCTCGTTCTCGCGGATCGCGCGGGCCATGCCGTCGCGCACGCCGTCGACGAACGGGCGCACGAAGCCCGGGTGGTCGAAGAACTGGCGGACCTTGTCGACCTGGATCGTGTCGATCAGGCCGGTCTCGGTGAGCACGCGGGCGTAGTCCTCGCGGTACTGGCGGCAGCTCGAGAACGACGAGTAGGCGCTCGTCGCGATGGCGATGAGCTTGGTGTAGCCCTTGTCGGCGGCCTCGGTGAAGGCCTCCTCGAGGTAGGGCGCCCAGTTCCGGTTGCCCCAGAGCACGGGCATGTCGATGCCGCGCTTCGCGAGTTCGCCCTCGAGCGCCGCCTTGAGCGCGCGGTTCTGCGCGTTGATCGGACTCACGCCGCCGAAGTGGCGGTAGTGGTGCGCCACCTCCTCCAGACGCTCGTCCGGGATCCCGCGGCCGCGAGTGACGTTGCGGAGGAAGGGGATGACGTCGTCCTGGCCCTCGGGGCCGCCGAAGCCGGCGAGCAGGATCGCGTCGTACGCGGTCGGGACCTCGACGTGCTCGGGGCCGTCCGCCGCGGCGGGGGTCGCGGCGAGGACCTTCCCGTTGGTGATCTGGCTGGTGTCGGTCACGACAGCACCTCCGGCAGTTCGGCGGTCGTCACCCGACGACCGGTGAAGAAGGGGACCTCCTCGCGCACGTGCAGGCGCGCCTCGGTGTAGCGCAGGTCGCGCATGAGGTCGACGAGGTCGACCAGCTCGGGGCTCTCGAGCGGCAGGATCCACTCGTAGTCGCTGAGGGCGAAGGTCGCGATCGTGTTGGTGAGCACGCGGCGGTACTTCGCGCCGGCGATGCCGTGGTCGCGGAGCATCTTCGAGCGCTCCTCCTCCGGCAGCAGGTACCACTCGAAGGACCGGACGAACGGGTACACCGTGATCCAGGCCTCGGGGTCCTTGCCGCGCAGGAACGCCGGGGTGTGGCGCTTGTTGAACTCGGCCTCGCGGTGCATGGCCATCGCGTGCCAGACCGGCTCGGCGTCCTGGAACAACGCCGTGCGACGGAGGTCGCGGAGCGCGGCCTGGATCGCCTGTGCGTCGTCGCCGTGCAGCCAGATCATGACGTCGGCGTCGGCCCGGAAGCCGGAGACGTCGTAGAAACCGCGGATCGTCACGCCCTGGTCGGCGGCGCGGGCGACCGCGGCGTCGAGCTCGGCGACGGCGTCGTCACCGACGCGGTGGATCGGCCCGAGCGGACGCCGGAACACGGCCCACAGCGCGTACGCCGTGAGGAGGTTCGGGTCGATCCCGCTCGCCGGGTCGGTCTCGTGCGCCGGGCTGCCGCCGTGCGCGGCGGCGTTGTCGGGGACGTTCTCGTGCGTGGCTGCGTGCACGTCGGAGCTCATGGTTCCTCGTCTTGTCGGTTGCCTGGGTCGTGGCTGCGCGCCGCGTCCGGGAGACCACCGATCAGAGGCGGTCTACCGCCGTCGGAGCACCGCTACGACGATACTCCCGACCACCGCCACACCGGCTGCGAGGCCGGCCAGGTACGGCACCGGCTTCTCGTCGATCCCCTGCTTGACCCTGGACGCCGCGATGCCGAGCTGCTTCGGGACGTTGAGCTTGTCCTCGATGGCGTCGAGGGTCTCGAACAGCTGCGTGCGGGTCGCCGCGACGCGGTTCGCCAGGTCGTCGTGCTGATCGGTCACAGGGGTCCTCCGGTGGGGGTGTCGGTCGTCCCGCTCAGGAGCGGGTGATCCGGTCGTGCTGGCCGGGCTTGTTGCCCATGCCCTTCACGGCGTTGATGTCGTCCTTGACGCTGTCGATCGTGCGCTTCGGGGTGAGGGGCAGGCCCTTCTTGAAGCGCTTCCAGCCGACGAAGCCGAGGATGCCGGCCACGATGAGCATGACGACGGCGAGCAGCAGGGCTGCGAGCCACGCCGGCATCACGGTCGCGAGGCCCATCACGGCAGCGGTCAGCAGCACGCCGATCGCGTACAGCACGATGACGAGCGCGCCGATGAGGAGCCCGGCGGCGAGGCCGAACACCTTCGCCTTGGCGATCATCTCGGCCTTCAGCAGGTCGATCTCGCCCTTGACGAGGTTCTTGACCAGCTTCGGGATGTCCCCGACCAGACCGAACAACGATCGCGACTTGCGGTCGCGGGTGTCGGTCATGAGGTGGTCGAGTCCTTCTTCTGGCTGACCTTGCGGACGACCTTCTTGGTCTGCTCACCGACGAACTCGGCGACGTCCGGGCCCTTGTCCTGGATGAACTCCTCGGCCTGGTGCACGCCCTTCTGGACGTTGCCGTTGTTCCAGATCTTGCCGCTGACGGTCTTGATCTGCTCGTACCGCGCCCGTCCGGCTCGCGATCCCAGGACGTACCCGAGTGCGGCGCCGGCGACGAACAGGAGCTTGCCTCGCATGTGCGATCCTCCGTTGTTGAGGGTGTGCGGTGGTCATGCGCCGAACGGAATACGTCCGGCGTTGGTCCACAGTAGCCCTCGGGTGCTCCTCGGTCCGCTCAGGATCCCAGGATGCGTGCAGCGGACGCCCGGGCCGCGGCGACGATGCCCGCCAGACCGCGGCCGGAGGAGGTCTCGCCGATGCCGACGACCCCCTCGGCCAAGCCGGCTGCGGTCAGGTCCGGCCCGTACCAGCGGACGCGGGCGGCGCCCTGCACACGGTCCGCGGTCACGGGGACGCCCAGGAGCGCGGTCGCGTCCCGGACGGCGCGGGCGCCGACGGTGTCCTCCGGGTCGACCGGGAGGCTCGTCCCCACCCCGTCGTCACCGGTCACCGGATCGTGGGGTGCGGTCGCGTAGCTGAGCCGCAGGACGTGGCGGCCCGCGGCCGCCTCGGCCAGCCAGGGCCACTTCACCGTCGCGTGCGTCAGGGCCTTCGCCCCGACCCCGGCGGCCTCCGGGTGCACGAGCATCCCGGTCCCGCGCGGCCCGGCGTCGAGCTCGGGCTGGTCGACGACCAGGGTGACGAGCTCGATGCCGGTGCGGTCGGCCGCCGCGGTCCGGCCCGGGTCGGCCGTCGACGCGAGGACGTGCTGTGCGGGCAGGCGCTCGCGGGTGCCGTCCGCTGCCACGGTCTCGACGGCGAAGCGCTCGACCGCGGTGGCGCGGGTGCCGGTCCGGACGTCGACGCGGTAGGTCTCGAGGTCGGCCACGAGCTCGTCCACGAGCCGGGCGATGCCACCGCGGATGCCCTGCACCGCCGAGCCCGCGGCGGATCGGGAGCGCAGGGCGAGCACGGCGCGGGCGAGGGAGCCCTCACGCTGCAGGGCCGCACGGAGCCCCGGGGCCACGCGGTCGGGGTCGAGCTGGTCGGGGTGCGTGGAGTACACGCCGCCCGCGACCGGGACGACCAGGTCGTCGAGCACGCGCTCCCCCATGCGCTTCCGCACGAGGGCACCGAGCGACTGTGCCCGGGCACCGACGGGCGAGGGCAGCAGCGAGTCCATCTGTGCGCGGAGGCCACCGCCCTGGCCGACCACCGCGAGGACGTCGGCGGCCATCGGGCTGCCCGGGATCCCGAGGAAGCCGGTCTGCGGGATCGGGGCCGTCCGGCCGTCGCGGGTCATCAGCCACGCACCGCGGGGGTCGGGCGACACGACGTCGTTCCCGAGGCCGAGCTCGGTCGCGAGCCGCTCGACGGCGTCGGTGCGGGTCGCGAAGGACTCCGCGCCCATGTCGAGGTCGAGCCCGGCGACGGTGTGCCGGCGGATCATCCCGCCCAGGCGCTCCCCGGCCTCGACGAGCACGACGTGCGCGCCGCCCTCGGCCAGGTCACGGGCGGCGACCAGGCCGGCGACCCCGCCGCCGACCACGACGACGTCGGTCACGCCGCGGCTCCGGTCCCGTCGCCCCGGCCGTCGCCCAGCCCGTGGACCAGTTCGACCACGCGGGTGAGCACGGTCGGGTCCGTCTCCGGCGGGACACCGTGGCCCAGGTTGACCACGTGCGCCCGGGCCGCGCCACCGCGGCGGACGACGTCGCGCACGTGGGCCTCGAGCACCTCCCACGGGGCGGCGAGCATCGCGGGGTCGATGTTGCCCTGCACGGTGACGCCGGTGCCGACGCGGCGGACGGCATCGTCGAGCGGGACACGCCAGTCGACGCCCACGGCGTCGACGGCGACGCCGTCCGACGGGTCGCCGAGCGTCGTCATCTCGTGCAGGACCTCGCCGCTGCCGACACCGAAGTGGATGCGCGGGACACCGAGGTTCGCCACGTGCGACAGCGCCGTCGCCGAGTGCGGCGCCACCGAGGCGACGTAGTCCCGGCGGGAGAGCGAGCCGACCCACGAGTCGAAGAGCTGCGCGGCCGAGGCACCGGCCGTCACCTGCGCACGGAGGAAGGCCCCCGAGACGCCGGCGGCCCAGTCGAGCAGCCGTGCCCAGGTCTCCGGGTCGCTGTGCATGAGGGTGCGCGCACGGATGTGGTCCTTCGAGGGGCCGCCCTCGACCAGGTATGCGGCGAGCGTGAACGGTGCGCCCGCGAAGCCGATGAGCGGGGTGTCCCCGAGTTCGGCGACGGTGCGCTGCACGGCCTCGGTGATCGGCGCGAGGGCACCCGGGTCGAGCGGGGCGAGCGCGTCCACGTCGGCCGCCGTGCGGATCGGGGACCCGAGCACCGGGCCACGACCGGGGACGATCTCGACGTCCACGCCCGCGAGCTTGATCGGCACGACGATGTCGCTGAAGAAGATGCCGGCGTCGACCCGGTGCCGACGGACCGGCTGCAGGGTGATCTCGGACGCCAGCGCCGGGTCGAGGCAGGCGTCGAGCATCGCGGTGCCGACCCGCAGCTCCCGGTACTCCGGCAGCGATCGGCCGGCCTGCCGCATGAACCACACCGGCAGCGTCTCCGGACGGTCCCCGCGGAGCGCCCGGACGAGCGGCGACCCCGAGGTCCTGCCGGTCACGAGCGGGTGGCTGTCGGGCAGGGCGGCGGGTGCGGCGGAGGTCACCCACCGATTGTCCCATCCGCGGCCGAGCACGACCCGCCCCGGACACGGGCGCCACCGCACAGTCTGCTGTGCACGCGGAGGGCGAACAGCCGGTGGCCCGAGCGCGAGTTACGATGGAAGACGTGCTCATCTGTCTCACGGCGTCGCACCGCAACGCCAGCTTCGACCTCCTGGAGCGACTGAGCATCGGCGCACCGACCGCCGCGAGCCGTCTGGTGACGGACTCCGACGTGCTCGACGGAGCCGTCGTCCTCGCCACCTGCAACCGCTTCGAGGCCTACCTCGACATCGCGGGCGACGATCGTGACTCCGCCGTGTCGGCCACCGTCGACGCCGTCGCCACCGCCAGCGACCTCGTGCCCGCCGAGGTCCTCGACTCCGTCAGCGTGCTCGGCGGCGGGGACGTCGTGCAGCACCTGTTCGCCGTGTCCAGCGGGCTCGAGTCCGTCGTCGTCGGCGAGACCGAGATCTCCGGCCAGGTCCGCCGGGCACTCGAGGACGCCCGCGCCAACGGCACCACGACGTCCGACCTCGAGCGCCTGTTCCAGGAGGCAGCGCACACCTCCCGCGGCGTCAAGACCCGCACCCGCATCGGTGCCGCCGGCCGGTCGCTGGTCCGTCTCGGGCTCGAGCTCGCCTCGTCGCGCATCACCGACTGGGCCCGGACCCGCGTGCTGCTCGTCGGCACCGGCAGCTACGCGGCCACCACCATCGCCGCGCTGCGCGACCGCGGCGCCGCCAACATCCAGGTCTTCTCGCCGTCCGGCCGGGCGCCCTGGTTCGCCGCGAAGCACGACCTGGTCGCCGCGACCGACCTGCGCCAGGCGATCGGCACGAGCGACGTCGTCATCACCTGCACCTCGAGCGAGGTCCCGGTCGTCGAACCGGCCGACCTCGCCGACGGCCAGCGCCGCATCGTCATCGACCTCGGGCTGCCCCGCAACGTCGACCCCGACGCGGCCCACGTCGAGGGCGTCGAGCTGCTCGACCTCGAGACGATCAGCATCCACGCGCCGATCGCCGAACTGAACGCCGAGTCCGAGGCGCGTCAGATGGTCGACGACGCCGTGTCGCGCTTCCGTGCGCAGGCGCTCGAGCAGTCGACCACGCCGGCGCTCGTGGCCTTCCGCAAGCACGTCTTCGACATCCTCGACGACGAGATCGACCGCGCGAAGCGTCGCGACGGCGACCCGGAGTCCGTCGAGCAGACCGAACGGGCCCTCCGGCACCTGGTCGGGGTCCTGCTGCACCGCCCCTCGGTGCGTGCGCGCGAGCTCGGTCGCGCCGGTCGCGGCGAGGAGTTCGTCGGGGCGCTCGACGCCCTGTTCGGCGTGCACCCGGAGCCCGAGGCGGAGCTGCCGTCGCCGATCGTGCCGCTCGCGGAGCGCACCGCGCCCGAGTGCCCCGTCTCGACGGACCGCACCGGCGAGGCGGACGCGAGCTGAGCCTCCCGGCAGTCCCCCGCACGTTGCGCGTCAGCGCGCTGCTGCTGGTCCGTGACCGGCAGGTCCTGATGGTGCGCGCCCGCGGACGCGACGTGCTCTACCTGCCCGGCGGCAAGGCGGAGCCGCACGAGACCGACGTCGAAGCCGCGATCCGCGAGGCGCGCGAGGAGACCGGGCTGCACCTGACCGAGGCGGACCTCGAGCCGTTCGGCACGGTGACCGAGGCCGCGCACGGCCAGGGCGAGGGGACGATGGTCGCCATGGCCCTGTTCCGGGTCCGGCCGGGAGGCACCGCCGATGGCGCCTCGCCCGTCGCCTCCGCAGAGGTGGACGAGGTGGAGTGGGTCACCTCGTCGGACGCGGACCGGTGCCCGCCGGCGGGCGTCGAGACGCTCCGCCGGCTGGTCGCCGCCGATCTGGTCGACTGAGGTCCTGACGCCTGAGGATCCGGTCAGCTCCGACCGGTGCCCCTCGGCGCCTCACTCGTCCTTGTCGACGTAGTGCCCGGCCTCGCCGTCCGGCGTGGGCTCGGCCTCGCCGGGGATGTCCGACTCGACGTACTCACCCTCGTCCGCGCCGCCCGCGCCCTGGGGCCGCGTCTCGCCGGGGATGTCGCTGGAGACGAACTCTCCCGCGGGCTCGTGCGACTCGACGTGCTGCTCGCCCGGGATCTCGCTGTCGGTGAAGGCGCCGGCGCGGGTGTCGACGCCGTCCGCCCGACCGTCCTCGCCGCGTGCCTGCTCGTGCTTGCCTGCCATGTTCCGACCTCCGTCGCTCGTGTTCCTGGCTGTGACGCGAGTGTGCCCGTGACGACTGGACGCTCACCGAGTCCCGAGGACCGCGGCGGGTGTTGCGTCGAGGCATGCACCGCAGCACACGTTCCGCCATCGTCCTCGCGAGCACCGGGGCCGTGCTCGCGCTCGCGCTCTCCGGCTGTTCGTCGGGCGGCCCGGACCCGGCGCCGACGGCCACCGAGACCGTGACCGCGTCGGCCGGGGGCTCGTCGCCCTCCGCTGCGACCTCGGCTCCGTCCTCGTCACCGGCTCCGTCGTCGTCGGCGTCGTCGGCGGCGTCGTCGTCGGGCGGCTCGGCGGGTGGCGGGTCCGGCGGCGACGGTGGCCGGTGCACCACCGGATCGCTGTCGGGCAGCGTCGAGTCCGGCAGCGGTGGGGCCGCCGGCAGCACGTACGTGCACCTCGCGCTCCGCAACACCGGCTCCACGACCTGCACGCTGCAGGGGTGGCCCGGGGTCTCCTTCGTCGGCGGCGGCTCGGGTGAGCAGATCGGCGCCCCGGCCACCCGTGACGAGGCATCGGCGCACCCGACCGTGACGCTGGCGCCCGGCGCGGTGGCCGTCGCACCGCTGAAGATCACCCAGGCGGAGAACTACCCGACGGCGACGTGCGACCCGGTGTCCGCGGACGGGTTCCGCGTGTACCCGCCCGGGTCGACCGAGTCACTGTTCGTGCGGGACTCCGGCATCACGGCGTGCCGGTCGACCGACGCGGGGCTGCTCAGCGTGCAGGGCCTGGTGCCGGAGGGGCAGGCGGCCGACTGAGCCGTCGCGCCCGCCGGCGCCCGTCGCGCCCGCCGGCGCCCGTCTGCGCCCGCCCGTCCGTGCTCGTCCGTGCTGGTCAGCGGCGGGCGGGGGTGTGCACGGCCTCGAGCACCTCGGTGCCCATCGTGCGCAGGGCCTCGACGACCGCGAGCCGCCGCTGCAGTGTCGCGTCGTCGAAGGTCACCGTGACCGCGTAGCTCACCGACGAGCCGGGTCCCCGGAGGATGCCGGCCTCGGCGCGGACGCCGGTCGACGAGCCGGTCACGACGACGGCCTGCAGCCCGTGGTCCAGCGCACGGTGCGCCAGGGGGTCGAGGCCGAACGAGCCCGCCACGAGCGTGGTGTCGCTCGCCAGGCTCAGCCAGCCGAGCACCCGGTTCGACACCGCCTCGTCGACGACCTCGCCGAGGGCCAGGCCGCGCATCAGCCAGGCGAGCTCGCCTGCCGGCGCCACGGAGGCGTCGGGGGCGTCGTCGGGACCGCGCCGGTCCCGCACGCGGTCGATGAGTGCCGTGCGGTCGATGCCGAGCGCCTCGGCCCGCTGCCGCACCGCGTCGATGCCGACGGTCGACAGCAGTGCGTTCATCGCCCACGCGTCCGCCGTCGCCCCGACCAGGGTCGCCAGGTCCGGCACCTGCATCGTCGGTTCCTGCAGGAACTGCCACAGCCCGGCGCCGGTGGCGGTGTCCCGTGCCATCCGCTGGAGCCGGTCGCCGTGCAGCCGGCCGTCCTCGAGCTGCGCCGCGACCTCGATGAGCAGGAGCACGCGACCGAGGCTCGCGACCGGCTGCACCAGGGTGTCGTCGACGGCGAGCAGGGCCTTGCCGGTCGACGTGTCGATGATCGACGCGCTGACGGCGGCACCGTCACGGGCGATCGAACCGAGGGCGTCGACCGTCGCGCCGAACCGCTCGTCGGCCCCGCCACGGTGGCGTCCGCGCGCACGAGCGCCGTTCCCGCCGCCGACCTGGTGTCGGCGGCGGGGACGGCGGGAGGCACCGGTGTCGGCGCCCGGCGTCTCGCCCGGCGCAGCGCTGGGTGTCCCGCTGTGGTCAGCGCTCGGCTCGGACGACGGAGCCGCGTCCGGCTCGGTCATCACCAGATCGCGACGCGCTCGGCCGGGTCGAGGTACATCGTGTCCGACTCGGTGACGCCGAAGGCCTCGTAGAAGCCGTCGATGTTCCGCACGATCTGGTTGCAGCGGAACTCGTTCGGCGAGTGCGGGTCGATGCTCAGCAGACGCGCTGCCTCCTCCGGACGGATCGCCATCCGCCAGGCCTGGGCCCAGCTGAGGAAGAAGCGCTCGGCGCCGGACAGCCCGTCCACGACCGGGGGCTCCTGGCCGTCGAGGGACAGCAGGTACGCCTTCCACGCGATCGACAGCCCGCCGAGGTCACCGATGTTCTCGCCGATGGTCAGCGCGCCGTTGACGTGGCCGTCCGGCACCTCGGTCGGTACGAGCGCGTCGTACTGGGCGATGAGGGCCTTCGTGCGCTCCTCGAACGCCGTGCGGTCGGCCTCGGTCCACCAGTTCTGCAGTCGGCCGTCCCCGTCGTACTGCGAGCCCTGGTCGTCGAAGCCGTGTCCGATCTCGTGCCCGATGACGGCACCGATCGCGCCGTAGTTCGCGGCGGCGTCGCGCGACGCCTCGAAGAACGGGAACTGCAGGATCGCCGCCGGGAAGACGATCTCGTTGAACCCCGGGTTGTAGTACGCGTTGATCGTCTGCGGGGTCATGAACCACTCGTCGCGGTCGATCGGCTTCCCGATCTTGCCCAGCTCGCGGTCGACCGCGAAGCTCGCGACGGCCCGGACGTTGCCGATCAGGTCGTCGGGGCTGACCGACAGGGCCGAGTAGTCGCGCCACGTCACCGGGTAGCCGATCTTCGGCGTGAACTTGTCGAGCTTGTCGAGGGCACGGGCGCGGGTCTCGTCGGTCATCCAGTCGAGCGCGGTGATGCTCTGCCGGTACGCCTCGACCAGGTTGGCGACGAGGTCGTCCATCTCGGCCTTGGACGTCTCGTCGAAGTGCTCCTGCACGTAGATGCGACCGACGGCCTCGCCCATCGCGCCCTCGACCAGCGAGACGCCGCGCTTCCAGCGCTCGCGCTGCTTCGGCGCACCGGTGAGCGCCGTGCCGTAGAACGAGAAGTTCGTGGCGGACATCGCGCTCGTCAGGTACGCCGCGGAGCCGCGGATGACCTGCCAGCGCAGCCAGTCCTTCCACGCGTCGAGCGGCTGGGAGCGCAGGAGCTCGGCCAGGCCGGTGATGAACGACGGCTCGCGCACGACCACGGTCTCGAAGGCGCCGGCAGGGGCACCGATCGCCTGCCACCACAGGTGCAGGTCGGTGCCGTTCGCGAGCGCGGCGACCTCGTCCCAGGTCATCTTGTTGTAGGTCTTCTGGCTGTCGCGGGTCGTCACGTTGTCCCAGTGCGCCGCGGCGAGCGCCGTCTCCAGCGCGATGACGGCCTCGGTGCTCCGTCCGGCGTCGGCGAAGCCCGCGAGCGGGAACATCGACGCGACGAACTCGCGGTACTTCGACCGGATGTCGGCGAAGCGCTCCTCGCGGTAGTACGACTCGTCGGGCAGGCCCAGGCCGGACTGCTCGAGGAAGACGACGTACGACTCCGGGTCACCCGGGTCGTTGTCGACGAAGAGCTGGACGAAGCCGGGCAGGCCCAGGCGCTCGAAGCGTCCGACCATCGCGATGACGTCGTCGGTGGTCTCGACGGCGTCGATCTCGCCGAGCAGCGGGTCGATCGGTCCGGTGCCGAGGGCCTCGAGCCGCTCCTCGTCGGTGAAGGACGTGTACAGGTCACCGACCTTGCGCTCCTCGGTGCCGGGTGCGGCCTGCTGGGAGCGCTCGACGATCTCGCGCACGGCGACCTCGGCGTCCTCGGCGAGCACGGTGAACGAGCCGTACCGCGCCTTGTCGTCGGGGATCGGCGTCTGCGCGATCCACGTCCCGTTCACGTGCCGGTAGAGGTCGTCCTGCGGGCGGACGGCCGGGTCGAGCTCGTCGGTGTGGATCCCTGAGGTGCGTGCGACGTCGGTCATGCGCTCCACGATAGCCACCGGGTCCGCGTCGGGACGGAGCCAGCAGTGTCACGTCAGGACGCGCGTGCCGGCTCCTGCGAGCCCCAGGACCCACGCGTACGTTCTGCTCGGTGGGATCCCCGACACCGAACGCACCGTCGCGCGACGACGAGCAGCAGCCGCACGACCCGTACGCGAAGCGCCCGGGCTACGTCACCGGGGTCGACGGCCGCACCGACACCTGGACGACCGCGTCGGTCGCCGGCATCGTCACGGGCATCGTGGTGCTGTTCGTGTCGGGGTTGCTCCAGGCTCCGAGCCCGATCGCGTACGGAGCTGCGGTCGTGATCGGTGCCGTCGTCTGGTTCGGTGTGCGTGCACGTCGCCGAGCCGCTGATCGTCGCGACGGCCGGTCTCCCGACGCGGTGGCGCAGGCCCGCTCCCGGGCGGTCGCCGACGCGAACGGCGGACGACGCTTCCTCGTCGCGCAGAACCCCGTCGTCGTCATCGTGATGGGTGGCGTCTTCCTCACGGTCGCGGTCGTGCAGCTCGTCGCGAGGGGGCTGTCCGCCGGCGCGGTCGCCGTGGCGGTCCTCCTCGCCGCCTCCGCCGTGTTCTTCGTGGTGCAGGGCATCGGGACCCTCGTCGTCCGGCGTCGCGAGGGGTCGCGGGGCGGGGACACCGGCGGGCACTAGCACCAGCGGGACCCGCGAGCCCGCACCGTGAGCCGCGCAGCCGCTACGGTGCTGCCATGGGACTCGGCTGGAAGCTGCACGGTGACGGCGCGACCGTCTCCTCCTCGACCATCGTGGCGCCGGACGAGCGCCTCTCCTGGGGTCGCACCATCGGGCTCGGCGTCCAGCACGTCGTCGCGATGTTCGGTGCCACCTTCCTCGTGCCGCTCATCACGGGCTTCCCGCCCTCGACGACCCTGCTCTTCAGCGGCGTCGGCACGATCCTCTTCCTGCTGATCACCGGCAACCGGCTGCCGAGCTACCTCGGCTCGTCGTTCGCCTTCCTCGCCCCGATCGGCGCCGCGACGAAGATCGGCGGCATCCCGCTCGCGCTGTCCGGGATCATCGTGGTCGGCGTGCTGCTCGCACTGGTCGGCGCGATCGTGCACCTCGCCGGGGCCGGGTGGATCGACCGCCTCATGCCCCCGGTGGTGTCGGGAGCGATCGTCGCCCTGATCGGCTTCAACCTCGCGCCGGCCGCCCGCGACAACTTCGCGAAGGCCCCGGTCGTCGCGCTGATCACCCTCGCGGCGATCATCCTGGTCACGGTGCTGTTCAAGGGACTGCTCGGTCGCCTGTCCATCGTCATCGGCGTCCTCGTCGGCTACGTCGCCGCCCTGCTCTCCGGCCAGGTCGACCTGTCGACGGTCAGCGCGGCCCCGTGGATCGGCCTGCCGACCTTCACCGCCCCGGCCTTCGACCCGGGCCAGCTCGCGATCTACCTCGGCTTCGTGCCGGTCGTGCTCGCCCTGGTCGCCGAGAACGTCGGTCACGTCAAGGGCGTCGGACAGCTGACCGGCCGTGACCTCACCCCGCTGACGGGTCGCGCGCTCTTCGCCGACGGCGTCTCGACCGTGCTCGCCGGTGCCGGCGGCGGTTCCGCCACCACGACCTACGGCGAGAACATCGGCGTGATGGCCGCGACCCGCGTCTTCTCGACGGCCGCGTACTGGGTCGCCGCGATCGTCGCGATCCTGCTGGGGCTGTCGCCGAAGGTCGGCATGGTCATCTCCTCGGTGCCGGCCGGGGTGCTCGGCGGTGCGACCACCGCCCTGTACGGACTGATCGGCGTCATCGGCATCCGCATCTGGGTCGAGAACCGCGTCGACTTCGCCAAGCCGAAGAACCAGCTGACCGCCGGCATCGCGCTGATCATGGGCATCGCCGACTTCACGTTCTCGTTCGGCGGCGCGACCTTCGGCGGCATCATCGTCGGCACGGTCGCCGCGATCGTCGTCTACCACCTGATGGACCTGGTCGGACGGGCCCGCGGGACGGACCCGGCGACGCCCCGCGCGTCGGACGAGGCGCGCGCCGCCACCGGGGCGACCCCGGCAGAGCCGCGCGCCGACTGACGCCGGGACCAACGGACGGGAGGCCCGTGGCGACCCCGCCACGGGCCTCCCGTCCGTTCCGTCCGCGGTCCGGTCGTGCGCGCACCCGCCCTGTCGGCCAGCGTCAGCGGAGACCGACCACGCCGACGGTGAGCTGGACCACCGCCAGGACGGCGAGCACCGCGACCAGTCCGACAGAGCCCCACCGGGCGATGCCCGCGCGCATCGCAGCGAGGGGACGGCGAGCGCGACGACCGGCCGCGAGCACGAGGACCACGGGCAGCACCGTCGTCGACGCGGCGACCACGACGAAGGCCGCGCCGGCGAGCAGTGCCTCGCCGAGGTCGGGCTCGGCGTCCCCGAACGCGAGCCCCGCGGTCAGGGCGAGCACGACCGCCTTCGGGTTGCAGAACAGCAGCATCCCGAGCCCGAAGCCGTGCACCGGACCGACCCGCTCGACCACGTCCGCCCAGCGGGTGCTCGACGGGGAGCCGTCCGGCAGCCGGCGGACCGTCCACTGCCAGACCGCGAGCGCGGCGAGCACCACCCCGGCGACCACGGCGACGATCGCCTGGACGGACGAGCCACCGGCCGTCTGCACGGGGAGCCGCTCCCCCACCGCGACCGCCAGGACGAGCGCCGCGGCGACGGCCACGGTCCACCCGGCGGTGCAGGCGACGGCGGGGGCGGAGCCGCGACGGTGCCCGAGCAGGACGACCACGGACGCGACGGGCAGCGGGCTCAGGGCGATGCCGACGGCGCCGGGCGCGAGCGCGAGGAGGTCCACGCGCGCAGCGTACCGACGGCGGGACGGACCGGTGCTGCTCCGACTCCGGCAGGATGGTCCGGTGCCACGACCGACCTCGCCCGCCGCGACGACCGAGCGTCGGTCGGTCGACCGGGACATCGTCCGGCTCGCGCTGCCGGCCCTCGGCGCGCTCGTCGTCGAGCCGCTCTTCCTGCTGACCGACACGGCGCTCGTCGGACACCTCGGGGCGACGGCGCTGGCTGCCGTGGGCCTCGCGAGCGTCGTGCTGCAGACGGTGACCGGACTGCTCGTCTTCCTGGCGTACTCGACGACCCCCGCGGTGGCCCGGGCGCTGGGCGGCGGCGACCGTCGCGGAGCGGTGCACGCCGGCATCGACGGCATGTGGCTCGCGCTCGGGCTCGGTGTCGTGCTCGCACTCGTCGGCTGGCCGCTCGCCGGACCGCTCGTCGAGCTGTTCGGCGCCTCGGCGGCGGTCTCGACCGCGGCGACCGCGTACCTGACGGTGTCGCTGATCGGGCTCCCCGGGATCCTGGTCGTGACGGCGTCGACCGGACTGCTGCGGGGCCTGCAGGACACGCGGACACCCCTCGTCGTGGCGACGATCGGCTTCGTGGCGAACGGGCTGCTCAACGCCGTGCTCATCTACGGCGCCGGCTGGGGCGTCGAGGGGTCCGCCGCCGGCACCGTGATCGTGCAGTGGGCGATGGCCGCCGTGTACGTCGTGATCGCCGTGCGTGCGGCCCGGGCATCGGGTGCACCGCTGCGACCGGGGGCGTCCGGCGTCGTGCGGGCGCTCCGGTCCGGGGCGTGGCTGTTCCTGCGCACGGCGTCGTTGCGCGTGGCGATGCTCGCGACCGTGGCGACCGCCTCGGGCCTGGGCACGACCGGCCTGGCGACGACCCAGGTCGGTCTCACGGTGTTCTCGACCCTGGCCTTCGCACTCGATGCCCTGGCGATCGCCGGGCAGGCGCTCGTCGGTCACGGGCTCGGCGCGCGCGATCCCGACCGGGTGCGGCTGGTCACGCGCCGGCTCGTGCTGCTCGGCATCGTCGGCGGGGCACTGCTCGGGGTGCTGACCCTCGCGGTGAGCGGACTGCTCGGACCGGTCTTCTCCGACTCCGCAGCGGTGCGCTCGGCCCTGCCGCTCGTGCTCGTCCTCATCGCCGTCGGGATGCCCGTCGCCGGCTACGTGTTCGTGCTCGACGGCGTGCTCATCGGTGCCGGGGACGCGCGCTACCTCGCCGTCGCCGGGCTCGTGAACCTGGTCGTGTACCTGCCGCTGCTCTGGTGGGTCGGCGGGACGCTCGCCGGGCTCTGGGCGGCCTTCGCGCTCGGCTACATCGGCGTCCGGGCGGTGACCCTCGGGGTGCGGGCGCACCGTCGGGGCTGGGTCGAACAGGCGCTGGCGCGGTGAGCGGGCACACGGGCGGGCGCGCGGACGGGCACGGGCGCGTCGCGTCGTCGGCGCTGCTCGCCACCGTCGGCATCGGCGTGCAGGGGCTCGCGAAGCTGCTCGTCACCGTCGTCGTCGGCCGGGTGTTCGGCACCGAGACCCTCGGGCAGACCACCGCCCTGCTCTCCCTGTCGGTCTTCACCGCGTTGCTCTGGCCGAACGCCGCGGGGAACACCGCGTCGAGAGTGCTGGCGATCGCACTGCGCGGACGTCGCTCGGACGCCGCGGTGAACCGGCTGCTCGGGGCCTCGATGGCGGTGTCGAGCGCCGTGCTCGCCGCCGTGACCGTGCCGGTCGCGCTCGCCTGGGGAACGAGCCCGGGCATGGTCGTCGGCGGGGTCGGGGTCGTCGTCGGGTACGGCCTGTACTGCTACGCCCGCGGAGCGCAACTCGGGTACGACCGGGCGCCACGCGTCGCACTGTGGGACACGGTCACGAGCCTGCTCGCCCTCGGATTGCTCGTCGCAGCGTGCGTCGCCCGGCTCGAGCCCCTCGTACTGCTGCCGCTGGCGGTCGGGTACACCGTGTTCGCCGTCGCCTGCTGGCCGCGAGGGAACCGTGCTCTCGGCGCACCGGAACCGACCGCAGGGGTGCTCGCCTTCGCGGCCTGGAACGTGCTCGCGGTCGTGACCTCGAACGGGCTGCTGCAGCTGACGATGATCTCGGCGCAGGTCTCCGTCTCGGCGCACGAGGCCGGTGTCTACGCGGCGGCGTTCACCCTGGCGACCCCGGCGTCGATGGTCGGCCAGGCGCTGGGCCAGGTCCTCGTGCCGGCGTTCGCCCACCGCTCGGACGGCGGGTCGCTGCGCTCACGCGGGGTGCTCCTGCTCGTCGGCGGCTTCACCGGCGGGACCGCCGTGGTGTTCGGGCTCGTGGCGTGGCTCGCCGGGTGGTTCCTGCCGCTCGTCTACCCCGCCGAGGGGGCCGAGGCCGTGTCGGACCTGCGGTACCTGATGGTCGGCGTGTGGGTGTTCACGGTCGGGCTCGTGCCCGCGGCGCTGCTGCTCGCGTCCGGGCGGTCGCGGCAGGTGGCGCTGGCGTCGGTCGCCGGGTTCGTCGTCGGGGTGGTGCTCATGGCGGTGCTCGCTCCGACGTGGGGCGTGGCCGGGGGCAGCACGGGGTTCCTGGTCGGGAGCGCGGTGAACCTCGTCGCCGTGGTGGTGCTCGGGCTGCGCGGGCCGCGGGCGGGAGGAGTGCGATAGATTGTTATGAAAGACGTCTTTCATAACAGATCATCGGAGGCCCATGCAGCCGAGCCCCTACACACCGGGTGAGATCGCCCGCGCCGTTCCCGGGCGCGCCCTCCAACTCGCCGATCTGGACGAGCGCCTGTCAGTCCTGGTCGACCTCCACCGTCTGGTGGGTCGGATCCGGGTGGACCACGCCGCGCGAGGCTTCGGGAAGACGTCACTGCTCCGCGAGTACCAACGCCGGGCTTCTGCGCGCGGCGCGGCCACCGTGTGGGTGACGGCAGGTGAACCGCAAGGGCTCGTCGAGCAGATCCTCGACGAGTTGCGGCGGACCGTCGGGGCTGCCGGCGCCCCGCACGGCAGGGCTCTCCGCGAGAAGGTCGAGTCACTCCGGCTCTCGCTCGGGGTGCCGGGCATCGCCACCGCGACGGGGACCTTCCGCTCGACGGCTCCGGACGACGAGCGCGCTCGTGCGGGCGCCCGCGGCCTCGAGGACGTCATCCGCGCCGCCACGACGGAGCGGCCGCTCGTCATCTTCGTCGACGAGATCCAGTCAGCGGACGCGGCAGGCCTCCGCACGCTGGTCTACGCCTGGCAACACCTCCAGGCGGAGGGTACGGACGTCCCCGCCGCGGTCTTCGCCGCTGGACTGCCGAACGCGCCGGAGACCATCGCCGAGATCGTCACCTTCAGCGAACGCCTCGCGTACCGACCGCTCGGCCCCCTGCATCGCGATGCCGAGGAGATCGCACTGGTCGGACCGGCTCGCCTCCTCGGAGTGCAGTGGACGCCGGAAGCCGTCGACCGCGCGTTGTCGATCGCGCAGGGCTACCCGTACTCCGTCCAGCTCATCGCCGACTCCGCGTGGGCGGCTGCAGGGCGGCCCGATCCGGGAGCGGTGATCGACGTCGGTTCGGTCGAGACCGGACACCGTTCCATGCAGGCCGACCTGGAGGCGCTCTTCCGGGCGAGGTGGTCGGCGTGCTCGACCTCGGAACGGCGTCTGCTGACGGCGATGGCACGGCTCGGCGACGGTCCGACTTCGCGGGCGTCGATCGCGGAGGCGCTGGGGACCGGGACGAACCAGCTCTCCACGCCGCGGGCGCGGCTCATCGACAAGGGACTCGTGCAACCAGCCGACCGGGGGATGCTCCAGTTCACGATCCCCGGGTTCGCCGCCTTCATCCGTTCCGAGTACTCCTGAGGGACCGGCGGCCGGAGCCCTCGAGTGGCGAGCGAGCCGTCAGGACGCCGCGAGTCCCACGTGCGGCTCCAGCCACGCCATCCCGGCAGCGATGGCCGCGCGTGCCATCGCCCAGTCGTGCCCGCCTCCCGGCACGACCCACCGCGTCACGTGCATGCCCGCCGCAGCAGCGTGCGCGGCGACCACGGGCATCGCCGGACCGTAGTGCCGGTCCAGCTGCGCAGCGGTGAAGAACGCGGACGTACCGGTGTAGGGGCCGTGCTGGGCCATCACCGCGATCGGTTGCGCCGCACGCCAGGCCGCGACGCTGCCGCCGAACCCGTGCAGGGTCTCGGCGCGGGTCAGCTCGGTCGGGCCGAGCTCACCGGAGACGTCGATCACGTTGCCGAAGCGCTGTGGATCGCCCGCCCCGAGCTGGATCGCGCAGGTGCCGCCCTGCGAGAACCCGCCGACGGTCCACGCCGTGGCACCGGTCTGCACGCGCAGGTGACTCGTGATCCACGCGGGGACGTCCTGCTCGAGGTACGTCCGGCTGTTGCCGAGCGGCCCGTCGACGCACATCGGGTTGCCCGATCGTGGGCCGAGCTGATCGGGCACGACGACGATCGGCGCGAGGCCGCGGTGCAGGCCGGCGATCGCATCCATGGTGTGTGCGATGTGCCCGCCGGTCTCGACGTCGTCGGGGCCCGCGCCCCGTGACTGCCCCGACATGAGGACGGTGACGGGGAGTGGTGGCGGATCGGCGACCAGTGCCGCCGGTGGGAGCCAGAGCAGGGCGTCCCGCGCGACGAAGTGCGACCGGGTGCCCGGGATGGCGACGTGCAGCAGGCGCCCCTGCTGCGGGAGGTCGGCGGGCGGGGTCCACGTCGTCGCGAGGTCGACGCTCGACGGTTCGCGCGACGTCGGGCGCTCGGTGGCGGGGATGCCGCGGGAACTCGTCGGCACACTGCGGGTGCGCTGCGGCGCGATCAGCGTCGCGCTCGGTGCCGGAGCAGCAGTCGCCTGATCGGACGACCCCACCGATCGCACGACGACGACGGTGAGCGCGACCGAGACGAACGCGACCACCAGGACCACGACGAGCCACACCAGGTCCCGGGAACGATCGATCGGCTGCACGTGACGGAGCGTAGGGAGCGCTCCTCGTGAGCAGTCGGTGGCGGAGGCCTGCGGCGCTGAGGAAACCCCCAACCGACACCCAGCCGGGGCCGCGCCCTGCCATCCGCTACCGTTGGGGCACGCGACAGCGGACTCGACGAGGGGGAACCGATGAGTGACGACCAGTACCCGGGCCAGGGGAACCAGGGCCAGCACCAGCCGCAGTACGCGCAGCAGCAGCCGCAGTACGCGCCGGCGCCGCAGTACGGGCAGCCGACGCACGTGACGGTCGGCTACCAGCCCGCTCCGCCGCGTGGTCTGAGCATCGCGAGCATGGTGCTCGGCCTGGTGTCGGTCGTCCTGGGGTTCACCTTCCTCGTGCCGCTGGTCGGGTTCGTCCTCGGCATCGTCGGCCTCCGGAAGGAACCCGCCGGTCGCGGGATGGCGGTCACCGGTCTGATCCTGAACGGGCTCTTCGTCGTGGGGTGGGCGCTGCTCGTCATCTTCGTGATCGGCATCGGCGCAGCGGGCATCGCCACCAGCGGCACCTCGGGCGCCTAGCCCCCAGCGCTCCGACAGGAGGCGCGCGGGTCGCGGACCCGGGCGCTCAGTCGCCGACCGCCCGGCGCACCGGCCCCGTCGTGTCGCCCACGCGCAGCTCCGACCGGAAGGCCGCCGGCTGCGGCTCGTCGCCCTCGAGCATCGCGAGCGCGGCGCGTGCGGCGGCCCGACCCTTCTGCTCGAACGGCTGCACCAGCGTCGTGAGCTGCCGGATCGGCGAGCGGTGGAGCAGGCTGTCGTCGACCGTGATGCCGTCGAAGCCGACGACGCTGACGTCCTCGGGCACCCGGAGTCCCGCGTCGAGCGCTGCCGAGACCACCCCGACGGCGAGCAGGTCGCTCTGCGCGATCACCGCGCTCGGGACCGGTCCGTCGCCGGTGAACAGTGACTGTCCGGCGATCCGGCCCTCCTCGACGGAGCTGGCGGCGGCCTCGACCGCGACGGCGTCGGGGTAGACGCTGCGCACACCACGGAGACGCTCCAGGGTGGTGTGGGCGACCCCCTCCGCCTCGCGCGCTGCGTCGACGGGGCCGCGGCGGCGCTCGGCATCGAGCGGGAGGGTGACGACGGTGACCGCGGTGTGGCCGAGCTCGCGCAGGTAGTCGGCGGCACGACCGGAGGCCTCGCGGTTGTCGAGCTGGACGGGGACCGCGCCCTCGATGTCGTCGGCCTCGATCGCGACGACGGGGATCTGTCGCCGGCGGAGCACGGCGACCGCCGGGTCGATCCGCACGTTGCACCCGACCAGGACGACGGCGTCCATCGGGGCGTCGACGATCGGCCCGGCGCCGTGCTCGTCGTCGAGGGGGCTGCGCACGAGGAGCAGGGAGGCGCCCGCCTCGCCCGCGACCTCGGCGATGCCGTCGAGCGTCAGGACGTTGACCGGGTCGCGGAACGCATCGCTCAGCCGCTCGTCCATCACGACGCCGATCACCCCGGACCGCCCCCGGCGGAGCGAGCGCGCCCGCGGGTCCGGGCCCCCGTAGCCGAGCTCGGCAGCGGCGGCGAGCACCCGGGCCCTCGCGTCCTCGGACACCGGGCCGGCACCGCTGAAGGCGAGGGAGGCGGTCGACGGTGCGACCCCTGCTGCACGGGCGACCGCGGCGAGCGTCGGTCTGGGCCCACGGCGCACGGGACCGTCGGCGTGGTCGCGGGGGTTCGTCGCCCCGGACGCGCCGGGTGCTGTTGCCGGGTGGTCCATCGCCCGTTAGCGTAGTCACACGAACCGGTCGAATCGATTCGACCGGACAGCCGCAGGCAGGAACCCGACCAGGGACGGCCTCGCTGGCGGCCCACGACACGACCAGCACGAGACCGGAAGCTCCGCATGACGACGACGTCCACCCGAACCGCCCCGACGACCCGCACCTGGATCATCGCGGTCTTCGTGGCCTTCACGCTGTCCGGCCTGGCCATCGCCACCTGGCTCGGACGCATCCCCAGCGTGCGCGACTCCCTCGGTGCCACCACCTTCGAGATGGGCCTGCTCGTGCTCGGCATGGCGGTCGGCTCGATCGGCGGCCTCACCTTCGCCGGCCACATCGTCGCGAAGGTCGGCGCCCGCCGGGGCGTGCAGGTGGCGTCGGTCTGCCTGGCGGTCGGCCTCGTCTTCGCGGGCGTCGCCGTCACCGCCGGCTGGGGCTTCGCCGCGATCTGGATCGGTCTCATCGCGTTCGGCTTCGGCAACGGCCTGGTCGACGTGTCGATGAACGTCTCCGGCGCCGCCGCCGAGAAGGCCGGTGGGCGCACGATCATGCCGCTCTTCCACGCCGCGTTCAGCGTCGGCACGCTCGCCGGTGCCGGGCTCGGCGCCCTGACCGAGGCGCTCGACGTCCCCGTCGTGCTGCACTTCGCGGGGCTCGGCGTCGTGGTCTGCCTGGTCATGCTCGCGGCGGCGTCGCGCTTCGGGGACGAGCACCGGTACGAGGAGCACGAGTCCACCGCGACCAGCCCGACCCCGGTGCAGCTCACACGCTGGCAGGTCTGGGCACAGCCGTCGACGCTCCTCATCGGTGTGATCGTGCTCGGCATGGCGCTGGCCGAGGGCTCCGCCAACGACTGGCTGCCCCTCGCCATGATCGACGGGCACGGACTCGACAACGCCGCCGGCTCCGCCGTGCTCACGGTGTTCCTCGCCGCGATGACCGCCGGACGCATCGCGGGCAGCCCGCTCATCGACCGGTTCGGCCGGGTACCCGTGCTCCGCGTGAGCGCCGCCGTCGCCGTCGTCGGCCTCGGGCTGCTCATCTTCGTGGACGTGATCCCGATCGCGATCGTCGGTGTCGTCCTCTGGGGCCTCGGTGCGAGCCTCGGCTTCCCGATGGGCATGTCCGCCGCCGCCGACGACCCCCGCTCGGCAGCGCTCAAGGTCAGCGCCGTGGCGACGATCGGCTACGTGGCGTTCCTCGCCGGTCCGCCGCTGATCGGCTTCCTCGGCGAGCACATCGGCCTGCTCGGCGCGCTGCTCGTGGTGTTCGTGTTCATCATCGCCGCCGGCCTGGCATCGGGTGCGGCGCGCGAGACCGGCGCGGCGGCCGAGACGCTGCGGAAGCGGCGCGGACGCGACGACGGTGACCACGGGGCGGCACGCGACCAGCAGCCGGACGCGGCGCAGCCCGGCGGGGGCGAGCCGCGCCTCCAGACCGACCGCCCGCACCACGGGACGGACGACACGATGGCGGACCCCGCCGCGTCCGGTGGGACGCGCGCCGACCGTTAGGATCGCCGGGTGCGTCTCGTCATCGCCCGCTGCTCCGTCGACTACGCCGGACGCCTGTCGGCCCACCTGCCGCTCGCGACCCGTCTGCTCATGCTCAAGGCGGACGGCTCGCTGCTCGTCCACTCGGACGGCGGCAGCTACAAGCCGCTGAACTGGATGAGCCCGCCGTGCTCGATCGAGATGACCGAGCCCGACGAGGAGCAGGCGAGCGCCGGCATCACCCAGGTCTGGACCGTCACGCAGAAGAAGACGCAGGACAAGCTCATCGTCAGCCTGTACGAGGTCGTCGCGGACGAGAGCCACGACCTCGGCGTCGACCCCGGTCTGGTGAAGGACGGCGTCGAGGCGCACCTGCAGCAGCTGCTCGCCGAGCAGATCGAGCTCCTCGGCGACGGGCACACGCTCGTCCGACGTGAGTACATGACGGCGATCGGTCCGGTCGACATCCTGGCGCGCGACGACGCGGGGGCGAGCGTCGCGGTCGAGATGAAGCGCAACGCCAACATCGACGCCGTCGAGCAGCTCACGCGGTACCTCGAGCTCATGAACCGCGACCCGCACCTGCGGCCGGTGCAGGGCGTCCTGGCCGCGCAGACGGTCGCACCGCAGGCCCGCACGCTCGCCGAGGACCGCGGCATCCGCGTCCTCGTGCTCGACTACGACGCGATGCGCGGCATCGAGGGCGGGCACACCCGCCTGTTCTGACGGTCGCGTGGCGCGTTCGGCACGCGTTCTGCGACACCGCACCCGTCGATCGACGCGAGCGATGTCGCAGGACCGGCACCGAGCCGGGAGGCTCGCCCCACCGCCCTGCGCGCCCACCGGCCCGCCCCGTGGTCGGCCCCACCGCCGCGACTAGGCTGGTCAGGACATGACGCGCCCCTACTCCGCCATCCTGTTCGACCTCGACGGGACCATCAGCGACTCCGCCCCGGGGATCCTCGAGAGCATGACGCACACCTTCCGCACGGTCGGCGTGCCCGTGCCGGACCACGCGACGCTGATGTCGTTCGTCGGCCCGCCGATCATGGACACCTTCCGGACGGCGATGGGCATGGACGACGCCGGTGCGGAGCGGACACTCGCCGTGTACCGCGAGCACTACCTGTCGCACGGGGCTCTCGACTCGGCGATGTTCACGGGCATGGACGTCGTGCTCCGCACCCTGCACGAGGCCGGACTGCCGCTGTCCACCGCGACGAGCAAGCCCGAGACACCGGCCACGGTGATCCTCGACCACTACGGCCTGACCGGGTACTTCGACTTCGTCACCGGCGCGAGCGACGACGAGGTCCGGAGCGCCAAGGCCGACGTCGTCGCCGAGGCCCTGCGACGACTCGAGGCGGCCGGCCACGACGTCAGCCGCCCGGTGCTCGTCGGCGACCGGCTGCACGACGTCGAGGGCGCCCACGTGCACGGCGTGCCGGTCGTCTTCGCCGAGTGGGGCTACGGCTCCCCCGCCGAGGCCGAGGGCACCGTCGCCCGTGCCGCCACCCCGCTCGACCTGCTGCCGATCCTGCTGCCGGACGCGGCGGCGTGAGCAGGGACCGGTGAACACCGTCGCCCGTCGCGGACTCCGCGGCGCGGCCTGGCTGCTGCCGGCGGCGATCGTCCTCATCGCCCTCAACCTGCGCGGGCCGATCGTGGCTCCGGCGCCGGTCATCGGCGACCTGCGCGTGGACCTCGGGCTGACCGCGACGGTCGCCGGGCTCCTGACGACGATCCCGGTCCTGTGCTTCTCGCTGGCGACGCCGTTCGCCAGCTGGGTGATCGCGAAGGCCGACCCGGAGCGTGCGGTGTCGCTGGCGCTCGTGATCGTGCTCGCGGGCACGGTCGTCCGGTCGACCCCGTCGGCGGCGGCGCTCCTGGTCGGCACCGCGATCATCGGCATCGGCATCACGATCGGCAACGTCGTGATCCCGGTGGTCATCCGACGGGACACCTCGCCCGAGCGCGTCGGGCTGGTGACCGGCGTGTACACGTCGGCGCTCAACGTCGGGTCGATGATCACCTCGCTCGGCACCGCCCCGATCGCTGCCGCGTGCGGGTGGCCGGTCGCCATCGCCGTGTGGGCGGTGTTCGCCGTCGTCGCCGGGGCCGCGTGGACGTACGCGGTCGGGGCGCGCGCGGCGTGGCTCCGGCCGGCCCGGGTCGAGCCCGTGGTCGCGACGGGTCCGGTCGAGCTCCTGACCGAGACCGGGTCGATCCGCACGGTGTCGGCAGCGTCGGAGCCCGTCCGACCCGCGCGCCGGCTCATCACGTGGGGGCTGACGCTGGCCTTCGGCGGGCAGGCGTTCTCGTACTACGCCCTGACCGCGTGGATCCCGACGCTGCTGCACGACGAGATCGGCTTCTCGGCGGAGTCCTCGGGCGCGAGTTCGTCCGTGTTCCAGATCCTGGCGGTGGTCGGCGCGCTCGGCGTCCCGGTGCTCGCGACCCGCTGGGCGCCCCGCGCGATCATCGCCCTCGTCGCCTTCCTCTGGCTCGCGATGCCCCTCGGGCTGCTGTTCGCGCCGCAGCTCTGGCTGCTCTGGTCGGTGCTCGGCGGAGCGGCGCAGGGCGGCGGGATCACGGTCGTCTTCATCATCGTCGTGCGGATCGTCACGAGCGACGACGACGCCCGGCGGATGTCCGCGTTCGTGCAGGGCGGCGGGTACCTGATCGGCTCGGCGGGACCCCTCGTCGCCGGGGCCCTGCACGGCGCGACCGGGAGCTGGACGGCCCCGCTGCTCGTCGTGCTCGTCGCGGTGCTGACGCTCGGCGTCGCGGGGACGCTCGCGGCCCGACGCGTGCGCTGACGCGGCGCAGCGGCGCAGCGCGGCGCAGCGGCGCGGCGCGCCGCGGCGGCGAAGCGCGGCGATCGGCTCGTACTCGAGGACGTGGTTCGACGCGCTCTCGAACAACCGACGGCACGTCGCACCACGGAAGGACGTGGTGCGACGTGCCTCCCGTCGTGCAGCAGCACCCGCAGCACCGCTACCCGCAGCAGCACCCGCAGCAGCGGCACCGGCACCCGCAGCAGCACTGCAGCACTGCAGCACTGCAGCAGTACCCGCGGCCGACACGGCGGACGCGCCCCGTGCCTCCCGGCCGGGTCAGCCCGCCTGCAGCACCTCGCGCAGCGACAGCGGTCGACGGCCGGTCACCCGCTCGACGTCCGTCGAGACGTGCGCCAGCGCACCCTCGGCGATCGCCGTGTAGGTGCTCACCCACGCGTCCGCCTGCCACGGTTCCGGGTTCCAACGCGCACGCGAGGCGTACGCCTCCGCCACCGTCTCCGGCTGGTACGTCACGGCGCGGCCGCGCACCTCGGACACGGTGGCGGCCGCCTGGGCGAGGGTGATCGCCTCCGGTCCGGTGAGCTCGTACGTCCGGTCGGCGTGGTCCGACGGGTGCAGCAGCACCTCGGTCGCGACGCGCGCGACGTCCGCCCGCGCGACCGCGGCCATCGCGCCGACACCGGCCGGTCCGCGGATCACGCCGTCCTCGCCGACCAGGTCCTCGACGAAGTCCAGGTAGAACGAGTCCCGCAGGAACGTGTGCCGCATCGAGGTCTCCTCGATCGCCTGCTCGGTCGCCCAGTGGTCGCGGCCGAGGGTGAAGGTGGCGTCCGGTGCCGCACCCACGAACGACGTGTAGACCACGTGGGCGACGCCCGCGTCCGCGGCCGCGGCCACGAAGGCGCGGTGCTGGTCGAGGCGGTCCTGCGCCTCGGCGCCGGAGACCATGAGCAGCAGGTCGACGCCCTCGAGCGCGGCGCGGGACGCGGTCGCGTCGGCGTACGAGGCGACCGCGACCTCCGCTCCCGGCAGCTCGGGTGCCCGGGCCGCGTCGCGGACGAGCATGCGGATCGGCGTGCCGGCCCGGGCGAGCGCGCGGGCGACGGACCCGCCGATGTTGCCGGTGGCTCCGGTGATGGCGATGGTCATGGTCGCTCCTGTCCTTCGGTGCTGCTGGTCGGGTGGCTCGGGTCGGGCCGCCCTGGTCGTCCGGCTCCGGTCAGGTCCGGACCGTCCGGGAGGCACGGGTCACCGTGGCAGCGACCCTCGCCGCGTTCACGCCGTCGACCTCGAGCGCCCAGGTCCGGGCCGCCTCGTGGTCGCGTCCGTGCCGCACGTGCCGGCCCACCAGACGGTCGACGCGGACACGATCGTCCACGACGCACGCCCACGTCTCGGTGAAGAGGCCGGGCAGCGCGGACCACGGCGCGTCGGTGTCGAGCAGGTAGTTGCCCTCGGAGACGACGAGCCGGGTGCTCCGCGGCACGGCGATGCTGCCGGCGACGGGCTCGTCGACGCGGCGGTCGAAGTCCGGCGCCCAGACGACGTCGTCGTCCGCGACGACCAGACGACGGACGAGGGCGACGTAGCCGGCCGCGTCGAAGGTGTCGATCGAGCCCTTGCGGTCGTGCCGGCCGAGGGCGTCGAGTGCCGCGTTCGCCAGGTGGAAGCCGTCCATCGGGACCTGCACCGCGGTACCGGGCCCGTGCGCGGCGTCGACGGCGACGACGATCCGGCGTGCCAGCGTCGACTTGCCCGCCCCGGGCGCCCCCGCGATGCCGAGCACCGCGCGGCCGGGACCCGCGGCGAGCGCCACCGCCCGCTCGACGGCGGCGTCGACGGACAGCTCGGTCGGGGTCACCGTCCCATCCTGACAGGAGCGGTGGTTCACTGGCCGCATGGTCGATGCGACGACGGCGTTCAGCGGGTTCTCGGTGCGTGACCTCCCCGGGGCGCGGGCGTTCTACGAGGGCGTCCTCGGGCTGCCGGTGAGCGAGGACCACGGCATGCTCGTGCTGCACGTCGGCTCCGGCACCGGGGTGCTCGTCTACCCGAAGGGGCCCGCGCACGAGCCGGCGTCGTTCACGGTGCTGAACTTCCCGGTGCCGGACGTCGACGCAGCCGTGGACGAGCTGTCGGCGAAGGGCGTCACGTTCCTGCGCTACGAGGGCGTGACCGACGAGCGCGGGGTGAACCGGCACGGCGGTCCGCTCATCGCGTGGTTCACCGACCCGTCGGGCAACGTGCTCAGCGTGCTCGAGGGCTGATCCGGTCCCACGCGTCGCGCACGGGGCCGGGTGGCAGCACCGCGGCGACCTCGGCGGTCAGGCTCGCCAGGGCTGTCAGGTGCTCGGGCAGGAGCAGGTCCCACGGCGGGGGTGCGACACGCTCGAGCGACCGGAGCGTGGCGGTGTCGGGACCGGTGCCCCACTGCTCGGCGAGGGCGTGCACGAGGACGTCCTGCTCCAGGCGCAGCTCGCGCAACCGGTCGAGGAGCCGGCGGACGCGGTCGGGGTCGGCCGCAGCGGTGACCAGGTCGCCGAGCAGCGCCCGCTCGTCCCAGAGCCGGGCGGACAGGTCGGTGGCCTCGCCGCTCACGGTCGTCGAGCCCAGCCGAGGGCGATCGGCACGAGCAGCCCGTGCCGTCGGTGGGGCAGCTCGGCGACCGGGACCCACGCGGCCTCGTCGGTCGAGCCGTCCGTCTCGCTGCGCAGCTCGCCGCCGGTGACGGTCACGCGGAACACGACCTGCACCGCCTTCATCGGCCGCCCGTTGTCGTGCATCCGGCGCTCCTTCGGCACGATGTGGTGCCGGACGCCGAGGAGCGGACCGCACGTCGCCTCGTACCCGGTCTCCTCGAGGACCTCGCGCACGACGGCCTGCTCGACGGTCTCGTCGAACTCGACCCCGCCGCCCGGCAGCGTCCACGTGCCGGCCTCGGGGACCCGCAGTCGGGCCAGGAGCACACGGTCGCCCTCGGTGATCACGCCGTAGGCGGCGAGCCGGGTGTCGTAGTCCGTGTACTCCATCCGCCGACCTTGCCAGGATCCCCTGGAGGGCACACCCAGACGCGCCGCCCGCCACCGTCCGGTGCGGGGACGGTGCGGTCCTCCGCACGGTCGACGGACCACCCGGGCCTGGCCGCTCGGACAGCTCCGGACCGTCGGCCGGCCACCCCCCGTGCAGGATCGCTCAGGATCAGCCGGGAGACCGCCGGGGACGGGCTCCCCGCTGCCGGTCCGGACACCTCGGCTCGCTACCGTCGCTGGACCACGCCGCTCCTGTCCCGTCACCCGCCGGGTGTCCGAGAGCGTCCCGACCGTCGGACCCGCCCGTGACCACCCTGCCGCTCCTGTCCGCCCACGTGCTGCTGCCCCTCTACGCCCTGACCCTGGTCGCCGCCGTCCTCGTCCTCACCACCGTCCGCCGCTCCTGGCGCTGGGCAGCCGTCGCGATCGTCGCGGGAGCGCTGGTCGGGACCATGCTCTCCTGGTTCCTCGGCGACGTCCTCGACGTGCTCGGCGTCCCGCCCACCTGGGTCGACCGGGTCTGGACGGGTGTGGTGTGCGCACTGCTCGGGGTCGCGGTCGTCGGACTCGTCCGCGGTGGCCGGGCACGGCGGGGCCGGGTGCTGACCCGGGTGGTCGCCGCGCTGCTGGTCCCCCTCGCCCTGGTGTCCGGCGGACTGGCGGTGAACCGGGACGCCGGGCTCTTCCCCACGATCGCCGACGCCCTGGGGCAGTCGCACGTGCCGCCCCTCCGCCTGCCGGACGACCCGGCCCCGGGATCGGCCCCGGTCGACGCCGCGAGCTGGCGACCCCCGCGCGACATGCCGGCCCACGGCCGCTACGGTTCGGTGCGGATCCCGGGCACCGTGTCGCACTTCCACGCCCGACCCGCGATCGTCTGGCTCCCCCCGGCCGCCCTCGTCGAGCACGCCCCGGAGCTGCCCGTCGTCGTGATGCTCTCCGGGCAGGGACCCGGCGCCGCTCCGGCGAACATCGTCGAGGCCGGCCGCATGGCGACCCGGCTCGACGCGATCGCCCACCGGCACCGCGGACTCGCACCGATCGTCGTGATGCCGGACCAGCTCGCCCGGGCATCGAACAACCCGATGTGCGTCGACGGTCCGCTCGGGAACAGCGCCACCTACCTGACGCGCGACGTCCCGACCTGGGTCCACGAGCACCTGCACGCTGCCGCCGGCGGGGCGGACTGGGCCATCGCGGGCTTCTCGCAGGGAGGCACCTGCGCCCTGCAGCTCGGGGCCGGCCGGCCCGACCGGTTCGGTTCGTGGATCGACGTCTCGGGACAGATCGTGCCGGTCCTGCAGGGTCGCGACGACACCGTCTCGAGGGGTTTCCGCGGTGACCGGGCGGCGTACGAGGCCGCGCAGCCGCTCCGAGTGCTCGCCGAGCGGGCGCCGTACCGCGACTCCGCCGCGTTCGTCGCGGCCGGTGCGGACGACAGCCGGTACGGACCGGTCGTCCCGCGGGTCGTGGCGGCCGCACGTGCAGCCGGCGTCACGGTGACGGAGCGCATCATCGAGGACGGTGGCCACGACTGGCACACCGCCGGTGTCGCCCTGGCCGAGGGCGTCGAGTGGTTCGTGCACCGCACGCACCTGGCCCGATGACGAGGACGTGACCGTGCCCTTCACCGTCAGCCACGCGGTCGTCGCCCTGGCAACACGTCGCCTTCCCGTGCCGGTCGCCGCCGTCGCGATCGGTTCGATGGCGCCGGACACGGTGCTGTTCGCGCCGTTCCTGCCGCCCTACGAGGACGCGCACTCGTGGTGGGGCGTCCCGACCATCGACCTCGCCGTCTCCCTCGTGGTGCTCGCCACGTGGTGGTTCCTCGTGCGGCCGGCATGGTCACCGGTCGTCCCGGGGCTGCGTCGGCGTCTGCCGCGGGGCTGGGGTCGCCGGCCGCCGCTCGGTGCACGCGACGTGCTGCCGGTGGTCGTGGGCTGCCTGCTCGGCAGCGTCACGCACGTCGTGTGGGACGGCTTCACCCACGAGCACGGCTTCGTGGTCCGGGCCTGGCCCGCACTGCGGGACGGCGCCGTCGGCGGGTACCCGCTGCCCTTCCTGCTGCAGGACCTGTCGAGCGTGCTCGGGCTGCTCGCCCTGCTCGTCGTCGCCGCGGTGTGGTGGCGACGCGCCGACGTCCGGCCGGTCGGGCCCCTGCGCCCCGTCGAGCGGGTCGTCCCGGTCGCAGCCCTGGCCGTGGTCGTCGTCCTGGCGCTGGCCGTCGGGGTGCGGTCGTTCCTCGCCGGCGGCGGGATCGGTGGCGTGGTCACCGCGCTGGCGTTCCGGGTGCCGGCACTCGTCGCGGTCGCCCTGGTCGTGGGTGCCGTCGTGCTGCTCGTCGGCCGTGGACTCCGCGGGCACGGGACACGCGGGTCCTAGGACCCGGCACCGGCAGGGCGTCGCGAGAACGTCCGGGTGCCCGCGGGTACCGGCAGGGCGCTGCGCGAACGTCCGGTGCCCGCGCTGCCGGCTCCCCTCAGGCCGCGACGGCGGCGGCGGCCCAGCCGGCCCGCATGCGTGCGACCGCCCGGTCCCACCCGGCGAGCAGGTCGGCGTCGTCGCGGAGCATCGCCTGCAGCTGCAGCCCCTCGAAGAGCGCGACGAGCTGCTCGGCGGCGTGCCGCGGTGAGGCCCCGCGGGACTCACGACCGGCGACGACGTCCCGCACGAGGGCGAGGGTCACGTCCTCGAAGAGCATCGTGTACTGCTGCCGGAACCACCCCGACGCCGGGTGGCCCGGGGTCGAGGTCGCGCTGAGCAGCGCGACGCGGACCCGCACGACCGCGGGGTGCCGGTGCCCGCGGTCGAGCCGGGCTCGGAGGTACGCGACGGCCCCCTCCCGCTCGGCGACCCCGCGGAGCGCATCGCGCCCGTCCTTGGTCCACCGGTCGACGACGGCCACGACGAGCAGCTCCCACGACGGGAACACGCGGTGCACCTCGGCCACCGTGACGTCGGCGGCACGGGCGACGTCGTCCGGGCCGACCGTGTGGAAGTCGCCGTCACGGAAGGCATCGGCGGCACCGGAGACGATGCGGGCGCGGAGGTCGGCGTCGGGCATGTGGTCGATCCTGCCCACGGAGCGGTGTGCGCGCGACCTCCCGTCCGGGGGCGAGCGACGTCGGGAGCAGCAGTGAGCGCTCGACGTCACGGATCGTCACCGTCGGACACAGTGCGACACAACCCTTCCGCGGCGGTCCCCTCGCTGCCACGGTCGTCGCCATGGCGTACATCTGCTTGGTGCTCTCCGGAGCGGCACTGCTCATCAACGGTCTCACCCTGCTCGGTCGGGTCCCCGGCCGTGACAGCGGTGTGTTCAACGTCCTGATCGGCGGGCTGCAGCTCGTGCTGTGCACGGCCGTCTCCGTCACGGCCGACGGGTCACTGCCCGTCCTGCTCTCGATCGCGGGGACGTTCCTCTTCGGCCTCACCTACCTGTACGTGGGGATCGACGCGCTCGCGGGGCTCGGCTCGACGGGGCTCGGCTGGTTCTGCGGCCTCGTCGCCGCGATCGCCGTCGTCTTCGCGGTCACGAACGTCACCGTCGACCCGGTCCTCGCCGTGCTGTGGGCGACCTGGGCCGGGCTCTGGACGCTCTTCTTCCTCCTGCTCGCCCTGGGTCGTGACCTCGGCCGGTACACCGCCTGGGCCCTCGTCCTCGCCAGCCAGACCACCACGACCGCGCCGGCGCTCCTCGGGCTCTCCGGTCGGTGGCCGGCCGGGGCCGCGTGGACCGTCGGCGCCGCCCTGGTCGCGCTCGTCGTCTTCGTCGGCGCGGCCGTGCTCTCCCGACGCGGGGCTCGCAGAGCACCGTCGACCCCCGCCCAGCCCCAGGTCGTCACACCGACGGCCACCGCCTGAACAGCACCCGCACACGCAACCCGGAAGGCACGACACCATGACCGACACCACGGCCGACCAGCTCGGCACCGCCCAGACCACCGCACCGGTCGACTACGAGACCCTTGCCGGTCGCTTCCGGCCGATCTTCGACCGCATCGCCGCCGGCGCCTCCGAGCGGGAGCAGGACCATCGGCTCCCCTTCGACGAGATCCGCGAACTCGCAGCCGCCGGGTTCGGCGCGGTCCGCGTCCCCGTCGCGTTCGGTGGCGCGGGCGCGACCCTCCCGCAGCTCTTCCGCCTGCTCACCGAGCTCGCCGCCGCGGACAGCAACATCCCGCAGGCCCTGCGCGGGCACTTCGCCCTCGTGGAGGACCGTCTCGTCGGGCGCTCCGGAGAACGCGATGCCTGGCTCGGACGCTTCGGTCGGGGCGAGATCGCCGGCAACTCCTGGACCGAGGTCGGGGCCGTGCAGGTCGGCGACGTCGTCACGAAGGTCACGCCGCAGGACGACGGCACCTTCCGCGTCAGCGGGCAGAAGTACTACTCGACGGGCAGCATCTTCGCGGACTGGATCGACACGTACGCGGAGCGCACCGACACCGGCGAGCGGGTCATCGCGATCGTCGACGCACACCAGCCGGGGGTCGCCCACTCGGACGACTGGGACGGCTTCGGCCAGCGGACCACGGGCTCGGGGACGAGCACGTTCACCGACGCCGTCGTGCAGGCCGACGCGGTCGTGCTGTTCGACGACCGGTTCAAGTACCAGACCGCGTTCTACCAGGCGGTGCTCCTCACCGTGCTCGCCGGCTCCGTCCTGGCCGCCGAGCGGGAGATCGCGCTGCAGGTCAGGAACCGCAACCGGGTGTTCTCGCACGGCAACGCCGACACCTTCGCCGCGGACCCGCAGATCCTGCAGGTCGTCGGCGAGGTGTCCGCGGCCGGATTCGCGGCGACCGCGATCGTCGACCGGGCAGCCGAGGCGCTGCAGGCCGCGTACGAGGGTGCTGCCCTCGACGAGGCAGAGGACGAGCGACGCAACGACCGCGCCGAGCTCGCGACCGCACAGGCGCAGGTCTCGCTCACGTCCCTCGCGACCACGGCGACGTCACACCTGTTCGACGCCCTCGCGGCCTCGGGTGTGAGCACGACGAAGAACCTCGACCGGCACTGGCGGAACGCCCGCACCGCGGGGAGCCACAACCCGTGGGTGTTCAAGGCCCGGATCGTCGGCGACCACGCCGTCAACGGGGTCGAACCGCCCCGGGTCTGGGCGATCGGGGCGACGCGTCGCGGCTGAGCACCGCGACACCGCAGCACACCGTCGCAGGGGTCGGGGCCGAGTGCCCCGGCCCCTCGCGGTGCAGCCGGTACGGGCCCGGTGGAGGTCACCCCCGGTCGAACACCAGCGTCTCGTCGTCCGCCGCCGTCACCCGTCCGGTCCGCGCGAACTCCGCCCAGATCGCCCGGAACGCCCGCCCGCGCCGTTCGACCTCCGGCCAGTCCCGCTCCGGCACGAAGCGACTGCCCACCCACGCCGACCGACCGCCGAGCAGCAACGGCAGGTCGCTCATGTGCACCGCACCGACCGGCGCCACGGACGGGTGCCGCAGCAACCGGTAGACCGTCGCCCGTCCACCGGCGGCCCGGTGACGATCGGCGAAGCGCCGCGCATCGCGGCCGTAGATCACCTCGGACAGGGGCCGCACGAGCAGCCAGCGCAGCAGGGGTCGGACCAGGCGGGACCGCGCGGCCGTCCGGAGCCCCGGGACGAGCGGCACGTACATGCCCGCCTCGTCCGAGCCGGACCCGATGAGCACGTCGACCTCCGGTGCCACCGACCGCCAGGCCCGGTCGGTGTCGCGCTCGGCGGGCAACGGTGCGAACCCGTACTGCGTGCCGAACGGCATGCCGCCGGCCAGGCCGTACCGGCCACCGGCCTTCGTCGCGAGGGCCTGCCGCTCGAGGACCTCGTCGAGCGACGTGTCCGCCGCGACCGACCCGACGGCCCGGACCATCGCCCGGTTCATCCGCGCCCGCCCGCGCGAGAGCCCGAGCGGCGCGCTCTGCACGATCGCGCGGCGGAACAGGCCGCGGGCGCCCTCGCTGATCATGAGGTGCGCGATCGCGTCGGCTCCGGCGGACTGCCCGGACGCGGTGACGGAGTCGGGGTCCCCGCCGAACGCCGCGATGTTCCGCTGCACCCACCGGAACGCCTCGACCAGGTCGAGCAGTCCGAGGTTGGCCGGCACCGTCTCGCCGTCACCGAGGAACCCGAGCACCCCGAGCCGGTAGGTCACCGTGACGACGACCACGCGCTGCTCGGTCACCAGGTCGTGGGCGTCGTGGATCGGCAGGTCACCGCCGCCGAGCACGTAGGACCCGCCGTGCACCCAGACCACCACGGGCAGGAGCTCGTCGGGTCGGACGTCCGAGGGCACCGTGATGCTGAGTCGCTGGCAGTGCTCGTCGACCTGCAGGTGGTCCATCGACGGCAGGAGCTGGTCGACGAACTGCGCGCTCGGCTGCGGTGGGACGGGCGCCGGGGTGTCCGCGCGGAACGGCCCGCTGAACGGCGGTTGCGGCGACGGCGGCGCGAAGCGCTCGGCCTGCGCGTAGGGGATCCCGAGGGCGCGGGTCACGTCGCCGTCGACGACCGCCTCGATCGTGCCGGCCGGGGAGTCGAAGGAACGGGTGTCGGTGGAGCGCACCGACCCACGGTAACGACGCGACCTGCGGACCGACGGCGGACGCCAGACGAACGGACCGGAGGCGCGGTGCCAGCTGGCACCGTCCTCCCTCGCAGGCTCGGTCGGCGCGCCCCGCACAACGCTTCGCGTTGCCGCTGAGCGGGGCGCGCCAGTCCGTCAGTGCGACGGGCGTCAGCGGACCCGCTTGATCGGGATGACCACCAGGGCGCCCAGCAGGGCGACGATCCCGGCGGCCCAGCACATGAGCTCGTAGTTGTCGGGGTGGCTGCTGCCGATCTTCAGGAAGAAGAGCGAGATGGCGGGTGCGAGCGACTGCGGCAGTGCGTTCGCGATGTTGATCACACCGAGGTCCTTGCCCGGACGGTCGGCGTTCGGCAGCACGTCCACGACGAGCGCGGTGTCGATTGCCGAGTAGATGCCGTAGGCGAAGCCCATGACGACCTCGGCGACGTAGAAGCCCGTCACGGTGTCGGCGTGGGCGAGGATCACCAGGCCGACCGCGAACAGCGCCGTCGATCCGCCGACGAAGACCTTGCGGCGGCCGATCCGGTCCGACGCCCAGCCGGAGAGTGCCGCGCTGACGAGCAGGGCGAGCGTGTAGAGGAGCACGCCGAACGCGACGGCCTCGGTGGCCTCCTTCAGGTCCGCGATCCCGAGGTGCTCCTGCATGTAGAGCAGGCGGTAGGTCGTGAACATGAACGTCGCCAGGATGATCAGGAAGCGCGACCACCACGCGAACGCGAAGTCGGGGTTCTTGATCGGGTTCGTCCAGAACGACGAGATGAGGTTGATCCAGGTGAACGGCTTGAGCTTGTAGGTGGGCAGGTCGTCACGGGCGACCAGGGCGTACACGACGACCAGGACGATCGCCAGGATGCCGGGAGCGATGAACAGCACCGGCAGGTTCGCGACGAAGAACACCGACAGGTAGGTGCCGGCGAGCACTGCGGTGTTCTGCGCCAGGGCGATGATGCTCGACGCCCGGCCGCGTTGGAGCTGCGGCACGTTGTCGGCGAAGCTCGCGAGCAGGGTGGCGAGCGTGGCGTTCGCGGCGAGCTGCGCGAGCAGCCAGCCGAGCGTCAGGTTGAGGACGTCGGGCGCGTAGGCGATCCAGGCGAGCGCGATCGCGAAGACGACGACACCGCCGAGCAGCCACGGGCGTCGGCGGCCCCAGCGCGTGCGGGTCCGGTCGGACAGCGCGCCGGCCAGCGGGTTCATGATGAGCGCACCGAACGCGCCGATCGGCAGCACGGAGCCGATGACGTTCGCCGCGTCGTCGCCGACCAGGGCCTGTGCCTTGATCTGCATGCTGACGTAGACCGGGGCCATGAGCGCCACGAACAGGCCGAACTGTCCGAGGAACAGGGCGACCTGGTAGCCGATCCCCACCTTGACGGTGCTGACGGGCTGGGTGATGCCCGCTTCCGGGTCCAGCAGTGCGGGGCTGCCGGGTTCGGGTGTGCTCATGACGCCTCCTTGAGTCGATCGGAAACCTTGTACTGCAAGGTTTTCCGTCGGCGAGCATACATCTCCCGAGGGGTGATCGACACGTGTCGTCCAGACGGCGCGCGAGTGCGGCACCGGCGACGCGCGACAAAAACTACACAGCGGGTGGTTTTTGGGGTAGCGTCGGTCTCGATCTCGCCGGGGAGCATCGATCCTCGACGGGCCCCGACAACCTGACAGGACCGAAGGAGCCCTCTGCCATGCCCACCACCTCTGTGCAGCTGTACTCGCTGCGCGACGCCATCGCCGAAGACCTCGACAAGGCCATCGCCCGGGTGCGCGAGATCGGCTACGAGAACGTCGAGCCGTACGCGTTCGTCGAGCGCGCCGCCGACCTCGAGAAGGCCTTCGCCGCCACGGGCCTGAAGGCCCCGTCCGGCCACGTCGCCGTGATCGACGCCGAGGACACCGCGCCTATCTGGGACGCCGCCCAGCGCCTCGGCATCCAGACCGTCATCGACCCGTTCATCCCGACCGACCGCTGGCAGACCGCTGACGACGTCGCGAAGATCGCCGAGCGCGTCAACGAGCTCACCGCCGAGGCCACCGCGCGCGGCCTGAAGTTCGGGTACCACAACCACCAGTGGGAGTTCACGAACAAGGTCGACGGCAAGACCGTCTACGAGCTCTTCGTGTCGCAGCTCTCGCCGGAGACCGTCCTCGAGGTCGACACCTTCTGGGCGACCGTCGGCGGCGCCGACGCCCCGGCCGTCCTGCAGTCGCTCGGCGACCGCGTCGTCGCCATCCACGTCAAGGACGGCAAGGTCGACGGTGACATCCTCACCGCGCTGCCCTCGTCCGAGAGCGCCCTCGTCGTGCCGGAGGCACTGCAGCGCGCCTTCGAGAACCAGACCCCGGCCGGCCAGGGCGACGTCGACGTGCGGGGCATCCTCGCCGCCGCACCGCAGGCCATCCGCGTCGTCGAGTTCGACGCGTACTCGGGCGACGTCTTCCAGGGCATCACCGAGTCGCTCGAGTGGCTGAAGGGCAACGACAAGTGAGCCGCGTCGGAGTCGGCATCATCGGTGCCGGCAACATCTCGGACCAGTACCTGACCAACCTGACGCAGTTCGCCGACGTCGAGGTCCTGATGGTCGCCGACCTCATCCTCGAGCGCGCGGCATCGCAGGCCGAGAAGTACGGCGTGCCGTCGTCGGGCACGGTCGAGGAGCTCCTCGCCCGCGACGACATCTCGATCGTCGTCAACATCACGATCCCGGCCGAGCACGCGAAGGTCGGCCAGCAGATCATCGCCGCCGGCAAGCACACCTGGAGCGAGAAGCCGGTCGCCACCACCGCCGAGGACGCCCAGGCGCTCCTGGCCGCCGCGTCGGCCGCCGGCCTGCGGTACGCGACCGCCCCCGACACCGTGCTCGGTGCCGGCATCCAGACCGCGATCCGCGCCATCGCCCGCGGTGACATCGGCACGCCGCTCACCGCGACGACGATGTTCCACGTGCCCGGCCCGGACCAGTGGCACCCGGACCCCGAGTTCCTCTACGCCGAGGGCGCCGGTCCGCTGTTCGACATCGGCCCGTACTACGTGACGACCCTGCTCCACGCGTTCGGCTCGGCCTCGCGCGTGCAGGCCGTGTCGTCGAAGTCCCGCGAGACCCGCGTGATCGGCTCCGGCCCCCGTGCCGGCACCGAGTTCGCGGTCGAGGTGCCCACGCACCACGCCGCGCTCATCTCGTTCGCCGACGGGCAGTCCGCGCAGACGACCCTGTCGTTCCAGCACGCCCTGCCCCGCAACGGCTTCGTCGAGATCAACGGTTCCGAGGGCACGATCGTGCTGCCGGACCCGAACGTCTTCGACGGCGACAGCACGCTGTGGACGCTCGGCAAGGACGAACCGACGACCCTCGAGCACAAGGGCTCGACCTGGGGTCGCGGCACGGGCGTCGTCGAGATGGCACGTGCGATCGCCGAGGGCCGCCCGGAGCGCGCCTCCGGTGCCGTCGCGTCCCACGCGCTCGACGTCATGCTCGGCATCCGGGACGCCGCCGACTCCGGCCAGCCCGTCGAGATCACCTCGCGCATCACGAAGCCGGAGCCGCTGCCGGAGGACTTCGACCCGGCTGCTGCGGTGCTGGCGGAGGGCGCGAACGCCTAGCCAGCCACGTGACGGACGGGAGGCGCGGTGCCAGCTGGCACCGCGCCTCCCGTCCGTCAGCGTCGTGGGTGCGTCCGGCCCGGCGAGCGGGCCAGATCCGTCACGTCCGGAGCCGCACACCGACGTCCTCCGCCCTCCGGGCGGACGACGAGCGGCGTGTCCTGCCCGCTCGTGGGTGACAGGACGAGCCGACCGGCCGACCGGCCGGTCGGCTTCGTCCCGCAGGGGGATGCCGACGGGAGCGCTGCAGTGTCAGGGTCGAGCAAGGGGGATCCGACCGCTGTCGAAGGAGGCGCCACGGACACGACGCACGACCGAGCACCACGACGACGGGTCCTGCCGGTCCTCGTGGCGGCTGCCGCGCTGGCCGTCGTCGCCACCGGGGTCGGCATCGGCGTGCACCTCGAGCACGCTGCCGAGACCGCGCGACGCCTCCCTCCGGCGAGCGCCTCGTCGGAGCAGGTCCTCCGCGTCTACCTCCGCGCAGCCGAGGCCCACGACTGCGCGGTGACCGAAGCCCTCACGGCTGCGCACGCGCCGTCGTCACCCGACCAGGCGTGGTGCGGGCAGCGGCAGCCGACGTCCTGGCTCGACGAGCACCCGGACCTGCTCGCCCACCGGAACGTCGGCGCCGTCGAGCGGATCCCGGCCGACGAGCGCGGCGGGGTCGCCGAGGAGTGCATCCCCGTCGACGTCACCGAGACGAACACGAGCGGCGCCGACCCCGGGACCGTCGAGGGGTGGCAGTTCTGCTTCCGCCACACCGAGGACGGGTGGCGACTGTACGACGAGGGCTACGGGTGAGCGACTCGTTGCACTGAGCGGCCGACCTCAGCGATCACTCTCCGCCGGTGACGAGCGCCGACATCCGTGCCATCAGTCCGCGCGGGACGAACCGGTGGGCGTTCGCCGTCACGGCGTTGCCGAGGCCGGACACCACCGTCGGGCCGCCCTGCCGCGCGAATGCCCGGAGCCCCACGGCCGCGACCTGCTCAGCCGACTGCCGCCCGCGTTCCATGACGCCCGCCGACCCCGCTCCCCGGGCGGCCTCGTCGAAGAAGCCCGTCGCGGTGGGGCCGGGGCAGAGGGCGAGGAACCGCACCCCGCTCCCCCGGTTCTCCTGCCAGACCGCTTCGGTGAACGACAGCACGAACGCCTTCGTCGCGCCGTAGACGGCCATCTGCGGCGTCGGCTGGAACGCGGCGGTCGACGCGACGGTCATCACACCACCGAGCCGGCGCTCGAGCATCCCGGGCAGGAACGCGTGCACGAGCCGCACGACCGCGGCGCAGTTGAGGTCGACCTGGGTCCGGAGCCGCTCGTCCGTCGAGCCGGCCCTCGGACCGGGCGACCAGCACGACGTCGGCGCCGGCTGCGGCGAGCCCGAGGGCGACCGCCTCGCCGATCCCCCCACTGGCGCCGGTGACGAGGGCGCGGAGGCCACGGAAGGGGCTGCGGGGACGGCTCATGGGTCCTGCGTACACCCGGTGGTGGCGCGGTCGACCGCGATCGCGGTACAGTCACGCCCAGAGGGAAAAATCCTGCTCCGCCGGGCGGACGGGAGCGTGCACGCGTCTCACGGGAGTCGCCACTTCTTCATCGAAGGAGTGCACCCGTGTCTGCACACACCCCACCCGCCCGTCTCCGTGACACGTGGATCGCCCTGTCCGGGCTGTCCGCCGTGTTCCTGTTCGAGATGCTCGACAACTCGGTCCTCACCGTCGCCCTGCCGACGATCGGTCGGGACCTCGCCGCGTCCACTGCCTCGCTCCAGTGGGTCTCGAGCGCGTACTCGGTCGCGTTCGGCGGGCTCATGCTCCTGTTCGGGGCGGTCGCCGACCGGTTCGGCCGCCGCCGCACGATGCTCGTCGGGCTGGTGCTGCTCGCCGCGGCGAGCGCCGCGACCGTCCTGGTGACCAGCGTGGAGCAGCTCGTCGTCGTCCGGGTCCTCACGGGCCTCGCCGCCGCGATGACCACGCCCGGCTCGATGGCCCTGACCTTCCGGCTCTTCTCCGCCGACGACCTGCGCGTCCGGGCGCTGACCGTGGTGTCGACCGCCGGGCTCGTCGGGCTGGCGGTCGGCCCGACGATCGGCGGGTTCGTGCTCGCGGTGGCGCCGTGGCAGGTGCTCCTGGTGGCGAACGTGCCGATCGCCCTCGTCGCGCTCGTCGGCATCCGCTCCGGGATCGTGGCCGATCGGCCGGCGGACCTGCACCGGCACCCGCTCGACCTCGTCGGCGCCGTGCTCGGCACGGCCGCCGTCGTCGGCGTCCTGGTGACCCCGACGCTCGCCGTGTCCACCACCGGCTGGCCGACCTGGGCCGCGGCGACCGCCACCGTCGCCGCCGTCGCGGGCTTCGTCGTGCGGGAGCGGACGGCCCCGCACCCGCTGCTCGACCTCACCCTGGTGGCACGGCCCCTCGTCGCGAGCGGTCTGGCGTACAAGGCCGCCGCCGGGCTCGCCACCGCCGGGCTGTCCTACGCGGTGACCCTGCAGCTGCAGGCTGCGTGGGGGTGGCCGCCGGCCCTCGCCGCGCTCGGCACCCTGCCCCAGGTCGTGGTGCTCCTCGCGAGCGGCCGCTTCGTCGGGCCCGTCGTCCGGCGGGTCGGGCTCGATCGGGCCGCGTGGACGAGCGCGACGGCCGTCGTCGCCGGGCTCGCCGTGTTCACCCTGTCCGGGCGCACCGGGTACCCGGCGGTCGCGGTCGCCCTCGTGCTCGTCGCGGCCGGGATGCGTGTGGTCGGAGCGGTCGCCGGGGCCAGCGTCCTGTCCGGGCTCCCGACGGACCGCACGTCGATCGGGGCGGCACTCGTCGACACCGCGAGCGAACTCGCCACGGCGGTGGGGATCGCTGCGATCGGGACGGTGCTCGCCGCGCTCGTCCCCGGCAGCGTGACCGTCGCCCGGACCACGGCAGCGCACGCTGCCGCCGTCGTCGGTGCGCTGCAGGTCGCCGGGGCCGTGATCACCGTGGTCGCGGCGCTGCTCGTCGCCGTCGGGGTGCTCCGCGCGCGACGCGGCGTCGGCACGCCGGAACCGACCCCGACCCTGACCCCGCCGATGCCGTCGACGTCCTCTTCCTCTTCCTCGTCCGCCGACCACCACCAGGAGTCCTCCCGTGCCTGACACCACCTCGCCCCGACCGCCCTTCGACCCCGAGCTCGGCGTCTTCCTCACCGCACTCGAGGCCCGCGGTCCCTTCACGATCGACGCCGCAGCCCTCCCCCGCATGCGTGCGCTCGAGATCACCGAGCAGGAGCTCGACGACCGCCTGCGCGCCCGCGGGCTCGAGCGGCGGCGCATCACCGTCCCCGGACACGGCGGTGACCCGATCGACCTCGCGGTCATCCAGCGCGCCGGCCGGACCGGTCCGACCACGGGCGTCTACACGATCCACGGCGGGGGCATGGTGATGGGCCACCACCTCGGCAACCTCGACTCGTACGACGACTGGCTGCTCGACCACGACGTCGTGCTGGTCAGCGTGGACTACCGTCTCGCCCCGGAACATCCCGACCCGACCCCGGTCGAGGACTGCTACGCCGGACTCGTCTGGGTCGCGGAGCACGCCGACGAGCTCGGCATCGACCCGGCGCGCATCGTCGTCGCCGGCCAGAGCGCTGGCGGGGGCCTCGCCGCGGGGACCGTCCTGCTTGCCCGGGACCGCAGCGGCCCCGAGGTCCTCGCGCAGGTCCTGGTCTCCCCGATGCTCGACGACCGCGATGCCTCCGTGTCGACCCGGCAGATCGACGGCGTCGGCGTGGCCGACCGCCAGGCGATGCACTTCAGCTGGGGCGCGTACCTCGGCGAGCGCCGGGGCACCGACGACGTCTCCCCGTACGCGGCACCGGCGCGCGCCGAGGACCTGTCCGGACTCCCCCGCACCTACGTCGACTGCGGCAGCGCCGAGGTCTTCCGCGACGAGACCGTGGCGTTCGCGAGCGCGCTGTGGGCCGCCGGGGTCGACGCCGAGCTGCACGTGTGGCCGGGTGCGTTCCACGGCTTCACGAGCATGGTGCCGGGAGCGGCGGTCTCGCGGTCGGCGGTCGCGGCCCTCGCCGACTGGACGACCCGGCTGCTCGGGGAACCCGACCCGGCGCCGCGCACCTGACGCGCACGGACGGGAGGCACGGTGCGGGCCCGCACCGTGCCTCCCGTCCGTCGAGTCAGCCCTTCACCGCTCCCGCCGACATCCCCGAGACCAGGTTGCGCTGGATGATCATGAAGAACACCACGACCGGCAGCGAGAACAGCACGGACGCGGCCATCTGACCGGTGAAGTCGGTGCCGGTCGTCTGGGTGGTGAACGACGCGAGCCACACGGGCAGCGTGTAGTGCGCCTGGTCCTGCATGAACGTGTACGCGACGATGTAGTCGTTCCACGCGGCGATGAACGCGAAGACGCTCGTCGCGATCATGCCCGGCATCACCAGGGGGAAGAGCACCTTCGTCAGGACCTGCCACGTACTGGCACCGTCGATGCGCGCTGCCTCCTCGACCTCCATCGGGATCGCGAGGAAGAAGCCGCGCATGACCCAGATCGAGAACGGCAGCACCGCAGCCACGTAGGCCAGGATCAGCCCCGCGTAGGTACCGGTGAGGCCGACCTGGTTGAAGATGAGGAACTGCGGGATGAGCAGTGCGGTCCCCGGCAGCATCTGGACGAGCAGGATCGTGACGAGGATCGTGCGACGGCCACGGAACCGGAACCGCGAGAGTGCCGCCGACGCCAGGATGCCCAGGGCCAGCGAGAGCACGACGGCCCCTGCCACGACGATGGTCGAGTTGCCCAGGTAGACCAGGAAGTCCGCTCGGGTGAAGGCCGTCACGAAGTTGTCGAGCGTGGGGTGAGCCGGAGCGAAGAGCGGGGTGCTGGTCAGGGCCTCGGAGCGGGGCTTGAAGGCCGTGTTGATCATCCAGTAGACCGGGAAGATCCAGACGACGCAGAACACGATCGCGATGGAGCTGCTGATCCAGCGCACGGGGCGCCGGCGACGGCGGATGCGTCTCGTCGCCGCGACGCCCTCGGGGGTGGGGACGGCTTCGGGGACGTCGGCTCGGACGGGGACGCCCGTCGGCATCGCGGTGGTCACAGCTCTTCTCCCGATCGGACGAGGTTCCGGATGTAGAGGGCACTGAGCGCCATGAGGATCAGCGCCGCGATCACGGCGACCGCCGAGCCGGTCCCGATGTCGTGCCCGACGAACGCGGTGACGTAGGTGAAGACACCGAGGGTGGACGTCGCACCGTCCGGACCGCCCTGCGAGACGAGCCAGATCTGGTTGAAGACGTTGAAGTCCCAGATGATCGAGAGCATCGTGACGAGGAGCAGGGTCGGTCGGAGGTACTCGATCGTGACGACGCGGTACACCGTCCACTCGGAGCCGCCGTCGAGCCGGACGGCCTCCTTCACCTCGATCGGGATCTGCGTCTCGGCGGCGTACAGGGTGAGCGCGATGAAGGGCACCGCCTGCCAGACGACGAGCATCCAGATGGACGTGTACGCCAGGCCGGCGCTGTTGCCCCAGTCGGTGTCGGTCATGTCGCCGAAGACCCGGAGCTGCGTGAGCGCCCAGTTCACGACCCCGTAGCCCGGCTGGAAGAGCCAGTTCCACACGAGCGAGGACGCCACGTTCGGCATGCCCCACGCACAGATCAGGACGATCGTGACGGCGTAGCGGAGCACCACGCCCAGCCGGGTCATCAGGTGCGAGACGCCCGCGCCGATCAGGATGCTCCCGAGGACCATCGCCGCCGTGAACAGCACGGTGCGGACGAGCGATGCCCAGAAGGCCGGGTCGGAGAGGATCTGCCCGTACTGCGCCAGCCCGACGGCGTCGTACGCACCGGTGAAGAGCGAGCGCTGGTCGTAGTCGGTGAACGACGTGAAGACCAGGAAGACGATGGGGGCGACCGTCACGAAGACGAGCACGAGCCCTGCTGGGGTCAGGAGCCAGAGGGGGGCGAACGAGCGGGTTGCCCGGCGCTGCGGAGCGCCGCCGGGACGATCCCCGGGCGAGCGGTCGGGGCGCCTGCGGCGCTCCGTGCTCGAGCGGGTGGCTGAGACGGTCACGTCTGGCCTTTCCGGTCGGGGCGGGCGGTGCGGGAGCCGTCGCGTGACGACGGCGCCCGCACTGTCCTGGTGGGTCGTCCTACTGCTTGTTCAGGACGTCGTCGGCGGCCTTGTCGAAGGTCGCCGCGGCTTCCTCCGGCGTCTTCGAACCGGAGACGATGCTCGAGAACAGGGTGTTGATGCTCTGGTCACCCTCGAGGTCGGCCCACCGGGCGTTGGCCGGGGTCGCCTTCGAGTTCAACGCGGCGGTGAAGAAGGCCTTGTTGATCTCGCTCAGGCTGGAGTCGGCGGCCTTGATGCCCTCGGTGCTGTTCGGGATCCAGCCGTTGTCGCCGTAGACGTACTTGCTCTGGACGTCCGGGCTCGACGCGATCTCGACCCACTTGAGCGCCAGGTCGGTGTTGCCGGACTTCGCTGCGATGCCCCAGTCCGATCCACCGAGCATGACCGGCTGTGTCTTCCCGGACTTCCCCGGGAACGGGAAGGTGCCCATCGTGTCCGCCGTCATCTCCGGGTTCGCCTGCTCGATGAGGCCGAGCGTGCCGCTGGTGCTGAGGATGGCCGATGTCTTGCCGTCCGCGAAGACCTGGTTCATGTCCGGGCTGTCGGTGTTGAGGGTGGCCGAGGCCTTCGTCGAGTACGCGTTCGCGAACGCCCGGAAGTCCTCGAGGCCCTGCTGCGCCTTCGCGTCGCCGAACCCGGCCTTCCACGTCCCGCCGTCCTCGGTCGCGATGTCACCGCCCGCGTCCCAGACGAACTGCATCCCGGCGTACCAGTACTGACCGGGCATGTAGAAGGCGGAGAAGTCCTTCGCGGTGTTCGCTGCCTTGACCTTGTCGAGGTCGGCCGTCAGTTCCTCGTAGGTGGTCGGGACCTCCGTGATGCCGGCGTCCTTCCACATCTGCTTGTTGTAGATGACCGATCGGGCGCCGGCGAAACCGGGGACGCCGTAGAGCGAGCCCTCCACCGTGGCCGGGTCGGACAGGCCGTCGAGCCAGGTCTGCCCCTGTGCCAGGTCCGACTCGTACGGGGTGAGGTCCAGCAACGCGCCGTTCGCGGCGTAGCTCGCGACCTGCGTGTTGCCGAGGTCGAGGACGTCCGGCGGCGTGTTCGTGGCCAGCGCGGTCGAGACCTTGGTCGTGATGCCGTCCCACTGCTGGATCTGCACCTTGACCTTCGCGCCGGTCTCCTTCTCGAACTGGTCGTTGATCGCGGCGATGGTCTTGTCGGAGTAGTCCCCGGTCATCGCCCACACGGTCAGCGTCTTGCCGTCCCCCTTGACGTCCCCGATCTCCTTGGTGCCACCGCTGCCACCAGCACCGGTGTTGCCGGCGCTGGAGCACGCGGTCACCCCGAGGGCGACGGTCAGGGCCACGGCAGCTGCTGCCGCGAACTTCTTCGTACGCATTGCTTCTCCTTGGTGGTCGTTCTGCTGTGTCGGATCAGCTGACCCCGAGCTCCGCGGCGAGCAGGAACGCTGCCCCGCCCCGGAGGATCAGGTCGCTGTTGGTGGACGTGGCCGTCACGGCGAGGTCGTCACCCACGCTCGCGAGCGTGCGGGCCGAGACGGTGTCGTGCACGGCTTGCACGAGGGGGCCCTCGACGAGGTCGGCGGGCCCGGTGACGACGATCTCGGTGATGTTCACGGCACTGACGATCGGAGCGAGCACCCGGCCGAGGGTGTCCCCCGCAGACCGGAGGAGGCCGGCACGGTCGGCGACGGGGGCAGCGTCGAGCCGCCGAGCCAGGTGGTCGGCCCCGATGATCACCTCGAGGCACCCACGGCGCCCGCAGGGGCACGGCTCGCCGTCCTCGTCGATCGTCAGGTGGCCGATCTCACCTGCCGCGTAGCGCTCGCCGAGCACGAGTCGTCCGCCGAGCACCATCCCCGTCCCCACGCCGTGCTCGAGCGCGACGACGAGCACGTCCCGGGTCGGGTCGACCTCGAAGGCGTGGACGCCGAGCGCCGCGACGTTCGCGTCGTTGAGGACGTGCACCGGGAGCCGGAAGTGCTCGGCGAGCTGCCGCTGCAGGGGCAAGCCGCCCCCGAGTGCGACCGAGTCGAGGACCGTGCCCGTCTCGTCGATGACGCCGGGGCACCCGACGGCGATCCCGAGCAGGCGACGCGACGTCGTCGCCGCCAGGCGCTCGACGAGTCGGATGATGCGGTTGAGGGCCTGGTCTCCGACGGCACCGTCGACCTCGATCTTCGCGCTGTCGACGACGTCGCCACGCAGGTTCGTGACCGCCCCGACGAAGTGGTCGGGGACGGAGAGGTCCACGACGACGATGTGGAAGGCGTCGACGTTCAGGTTGATCAGGGTCGCGGGCTTCCCGACGCGCAGGTCCTCGCGGGGCCCGAGTTCGGTGACGAGGGCATCGGCCTCGAGTTCGGCGACCAGACCGGAGACGGTCGGCCGGGTGAGCCCCGAGTGCCGGGAGAGGTCCGCTCGGCTCATCGCGCCGTCGGTGAAGAGCGTCTGCAGGATCAGGGAGCGGTTGAGCGCCCGGCTGTGCTGCGGCAGGGCCTTGCTCCGTTGACGCCGTACCTGCGCCGCGAAGGGTGCCGGAGCATCCGTGTCGTTCGCCAATGGGGTTCCTCCCTCCGAGTGGTTGCCTTAGTAAAGGACCGTTCCTAATCCGATGTCAAGCACCGATCTGGAGCCGTAACAGCCCCGTGATCTCGCGGAAACACTGCTCGACACGCTCTTGCCAGCGTCGAGTTAGGCGTGTTTACTAACCCGCATGCGCAGCCTTGACGCCGCGTCCTCGCTGACGAGGCCGCGCACCCCCAGGACGGGAGCACCATGAGGATCGGCCTCGACATCGGCGGGACGAAGATCGACGCCGTCGCCGTCTCACCGGCGGGCGACGTGGTCGATCGGGTCCGGGTCCCGACCGGCTTCGGGCCCGACGCGGTGGTGGCCGAAACGCTCGCCGTCGTCCGATCGCTCGAGGTCCGGACGCGCTCGACCGCGGACACGATCGGCATCGGTGTCCCCGGTCTGGTCGACCACGAGACCGGCTGGGTGCGACACGCTGTCAACCTCGGGCTCTCGGAGGTCGCACTCGGTCCGCTGGTGGCCGCTGCGACGGGCGCGGCGGTCCAGGTCGAGAACGACGTGAACGTCGCCGCGCTCGGTGCCGCGCAGGCGATGCAGCTCGACGGGCCGCACGCGTACCTGAACATCGGGACGGGACTCGCCGCCGGACTCGTCGTCGACCGGCGCCTGTGGCGCGGAGCACGGGGCAACGCCGGCGAGGTCGGGCACATCCCGGTCGTGCCGGACGGGCAGCCCTGCGTGTGCGGTCAGCGCGGCTGCCTCGAGACCCTCGCATCGGGGTCCGCCCTGGCAGTCGCGTGGCCGGGCCACGGCAGCTCCGCAGCGACGGCCCTGTTCGACTCGGCCGACGCGGGTGATCCCGCTGCCGTCGCCGTCCGCGACCGCTTCGTCTCGGGCCTCGCATCGGCCGTGCGCATCCTCGTCGTCACGGCCGACGTCGAGTCGGTCGTCGTCGGCGGTGGGCTCGCCACCCTCGGCGAACGCCTGCTCGCCCGCGTGCGCGCCAGCTTCGACGGCGCCGCGCGCACGTCCCCCTTCGCCGCCTCGCTCGACCTGTCGTCCAGGGTCCACATCGCCCCCGTCGACCGTCCGCTCGCCGCACTCGGGGCCGCGTTCCTCGCGCCCGCGCCGGCCGTCTCGACCGCCTGACCGCGGTCGAGCCAGCCGTCTCGACCGCCTGACCGCGGTCGACCGGCCGCCCGCACCACCGAAGCCTCGAACCCACCGATCGCGTCCCGACGCAGCGGAAGTGAGCACGCCATGACCGGAACATCCCGTCCCTCCGACCACGACAGCCCCCGAGCGAGCGGCACGCTGACGCGCCGAGGGATCGTGCTCGGCGCCGCGGCGACCGTCGCGTCCGCCGCGGTCACGCTCGGCGCCCCGGGCATCGCCGCCGCGACGCCGCCGGCCGTACCGCGCGGGGGTGCTCGACCCCCGACCGGTCCGGTGTCGCGCGCCCGTTCCCGCGACCTCGCCTACGAGTACCTCGACCTCCGCATGGACGAGTACGGCTCCGGTACGGAGCTCCGCCTCCCCCGCAGCTACTTCGGCGGGTACTTCGCGTCGCTGCCCACCGAGTTCGTGTCGTCGTTCGCCTACGACGATGCCCTCATGTTGCTGGCCTGGCTCGGCCGGGGCCGGCACCGCGACGTCCAGCGGGCCACGGTGCTCGGGGACACCCTGCTGGCGCTGCAGGCTGCGGACCCGATCGGCGACGGTCGGACCCGGGCCTCGTACCAACCCGACACCTTCCCCGTCGCGACGCCCCCGCGTCCGATCGACATCGGTTCCCCCGCCGCCTACACGGGGAACCAGTCGTGGGTCGGCATGGCGTTCTGCCGCCTGTTCGTGGTCACCCGGGAACGTCGGTTCCTCGACGGCGCGCTCCGGCTCGGCACCTGGATCGAGACGAACGCCCGCGACGACGTACGACAGCCCGCCGGGTACACGGGCGGACGGAACGCCGACGACCAGCCGATCACCTACAAGTCGACCGAGCACAACATCGACGTGACGGCGTTCTTCACCCAGCTCGCCCGGCTCACCGGCGACCGCACCTGGTCCCGACGAGCGACCCTGGCGGAGTCCTTCGTCCGCGCGATGCAGGACCGGACCGACGGGCACCTGTGGACCGGCACCGACCCGGACGGCACGACGATCAACCGCACGCCGATCCCCGAGGACGTGCAGGTCTGGGCGTACCTCGCCACGCTCGATCGCCGGTACTCCGCATCGGTCACCTGGGTGCTCGACCACCTCATCGCCCACGACGGTCCGTACACCGGCCCGTCCTTCTCGGACACGGACGTCAGCAAGGTCTGGTTCGAGGGGTCCGGTCAGCTGGCGCTCGCCCTGGAGGCGCGGGGCACGCGAACGGACCGCACCCGGTCCGCCTCGGTCCTCGACAGCGTCCAGCTCGCGCAGCGCACGCAGGCGAACGGCGACGGGAAGGGCATCGTCTCGGCGTCGTCCGACGGACTCGACACCGGGTTCGGCGACCTCTACCACTCGAGCCTGCACACCGGTGCGACGGCCTGGTACCTGCTCGCCGTCACCCGCACGAACCCGTTCCGCCTCTGACCATCCCGATCCGTCCCCGACCACCCCGGAAGGACAGCACCGCATGCTCATCCCCCGCCCCCGCTCCCGCGTCGACGGCGCCGGCTCGTTCACCCTCGACGAGCGGACCCGCGTCACCGCCGACCCCGCGGCCGAGCCGGTCGCGCAGTACCTGCAGCAGGTCCTGCGCGCCTCCACCCGTCTCCCCCTGTTCGGCGCCGCCGGCGCGACCGACGTCCCCCTGGTCGCCCTCCGGGTCGCCGCCGACCCGAGCGACCTGCCGGAGGGCCCCGGCGGTGACCGCTCGGAGGCCTTCCGGCTGGAGGTCACCGCCGAGGGCGTCGTCGTCACCGGCGGTGGCCCCGCCGGCGTCTTCTACGGCGTCCAGGCACTGCTCCAGCTGCTCCCCGCCGACGTGTACCGCCGCGGCCAGGTGCGCACCGAGGGGTGGACGCTCCCGGTGACGGTCGTCGAGGACGCCCCTGCCTTCGCCTGGCGCGGCGTGATGCTCGACGTCGCCCGGCACTTCCGCACGAAGGCCGAGGTCCTGCGCCTCGTCGACCAGCTCGCCGTGCACCGGCTCAACCGCCTGCACTTCCACCTGACCGAGGACCAGGGCTGGCGCATCGAGATCACGAAGTACCCGCGGCTCACCGAGGTCGGGTCGTGGCGCACCGAGTCGCAGGTCGGCGCACACGTGCCGGACGCGGACGGCACGCTCCGGGTCGCGGGGAAGGACGGACGCCCGCACGGCGGCTCCTACACCCAGGACGACATCCGCGAGATCGTGGCCTACGCGGCCGACCGGTTCGTCACGGTCGTGCCGGAGATCGAGACCCCCGGACACGTCCGCGCCGCGCTGGCCGCGTACCCGGAGCTCGGCGTGCACCCGGAGCGGCAGCTCGACGTGTGGACCGAGTGGGGCATCGCGCACGACGTGATGAACGCCGAGGACAGCACGGTGCGGTTCTTCACGGACGTGCTCGACGAGGTCGTCGCGCTCTTCCCCTCCGAGTACATCGGCCTCGGCGGCGACGAGTGCCCGAAGGACCAGTGGGAGGACGATCCCCGCACCCAGGAGCGCATCCGGGAGCTCGGCCTCGCGGACGAGGAGCAGCTGCAGGCCTGGATCGTCGGACAGCTCGCGGCGCACCTCGAGTCGCACGGACGCCGGGCGTTCGGGTGGGACGAGATCCTCGAGGGCGGCACGCTGTCCCCGTCGGCGACCGTCGTCTCGTGGCGCGGGTTGCAGGGTGCGATCACCGCCGCACGGCGTGGGCACGACGTCATCTCGACACCGGACGACCAGGTCTACCTCGACTACCGGCAGAGCGACCTGCCGAACGAGCCGATCCCGGTGTCGATCGTGCTCACCGTCGACGACGTGTACGCCTTCGACCCGGTGCCCGCGGAGCTCACCGAGGCGGAGCGGGCACACGTCATCGGCGGGCAGGCGAACATGTGGACCGAGCACGTCGACACCGTCGGCCGACTCGACTACCAGCTGTTCCCGCGCGTGGTCGCCCTGTCCGAGGCGCTCTGGTCGGCGGACGTCGCCCGCCCGCGCGACGTCGAGGAGTTCCGGCAGCGGTTGACGCACCACCTCGCCCGGCTCGACGCGCTCGGCGTCGCGTACCGGCACGAGTCCGGCCCGCGCCCGTGGGAGGAACGGCCCGGTGTGCCGGGTCGCCCCCACAGCCGCGAGGAACGCGCGGCGTACGTCGACGCGATCACGGCGAACATCGCGGACGGTGCGCCGGCGTCCTGAACGGGGCGACCGACGGACGGGAGGCGCGTGGCGGCACCGCCACGCGCCTCCCGTCCGTCACTGGTGGCGCACCGGCGACGGGTCCGGTCGCGCGGAGCCGCCTCAGTCGTCCGCGGCGGGGATGATCGACTCGAGCAGGCGGAGCACCCGCTCGCCGTCGACCGCCTCCGGGTCGAGCAGCCACTGCACCTGCAGGCCGTCGGACGCGGCGATGCCGAGGCTGGCCAGGTCGACCGGGTCGAGGTCGGCCCGGATCCGTCCGGCGGCCTGGTCCGCGGCGATCAGCTCGGCGAGGTCGGCGCGGAGCCGGGTGAAGCGCTCGCGCATGAAGTCGCGCGTGGCGGGGTGCCCCTCCTGCACGGCGTCGGCCGCGAGCGTCGTGTAGAGCTGCACGAGCCCGGGGACCGCGCGGTTCCGCGACGCGCTCTCGCGCATGTCGCCGATCGCGGACCGCAGGCGGTCCGGGGCGTCCTGCTCACGCACCTCGTGCTCGCGGTAGACGGCGAGCAGCAGTTCGTCGCGGCTCGGGAAGTAGTGCCGGAGCGCCGCGTGGGTGATCCCGAGCGCGTCGGCGACCGAGCGGAGCGACGACGCGTCGACGCCCTGCGCCGCGACCATGCGGATCATCTCGTCGAGGATCTGCGCACGGCGTTCGGCGCCCTTGCGGTACCCGCCGCGTCGGGGCGGGGTCGCGCCGTCGTCGTCGACCTCGTGCGTCATCCCCCCAACTTACCGCTGGAAGGTTTTCGCGCCACCCTGCGGTCGCCGCTAGGAGTCGTTCGGCTCCGCAGCGCCGTCGGGGTCGACCGTGTACTCGTCGACGGGTGTCGGGGTCCCGACGGCGAGGGCGTCGGTGATCTGCGACAGGCAGCGCGCGAGCACCTCGTTGTCCTCGCTCGACAGGTGGTCCATCACGCCGACCACGGCCTCGTGGAACCGGGCGTACGACGAGTCGATCTTCTCGGCGGCCTGCACCGTCGGCTCGAGCACCTGCGCCCGACGGTCGGTGGGGTGCGGCACGCGGACGATGTCGCCCTTCGCCGCGAGCCCGTCGACGATCTTCGTGACCGACGCGTTCGAGACGTTGAGCATGACGGCGAGGTCCTTCGGGCCCATCGCCCGACCGTCCCGGTGCGCCTGCAGCATGTACCGCACCGTCAGGAACTCGTTCTTCGTCAGGCCGCTCTCGGTGCGGGCCTGCTCCAGCTGCTGCTCCTCGACGTGCTGCAGACGCAGGAGCGCGTCGACGGCGACCTTCGCGGCCTTCGACCGCGGCTCCCTGGCGTAGAGGTGGACGTGCTCACGGCGGACGACGGTCAGGGGCATCGGCTGGTGGGGTCTCTCTGTCGGGCGGATCCGGTCGGAGCGGGTGGCTACGCGGTGGGCGCCGTGAAGAAGTCAGCGTACGACGGTTCGCTGCGCGTCGACAGGAGCGACGGGTCCTGGATGCGCCGGGACACCCAGGCGTCGATCACGGCGGGGTCGGTCAGGCCGACCCGCGTGTGGGTCGCGGACATCCGTGTGGTGCGCGGCATCCCGGAGTACGTGCTGTGCATGACTGATCCCGCCTTCCTGCGTCGTTGCCGTCCTGGTCGGACGAGTGAACTGTTTCACGACGCGAACGATCAGTGCAACGAACCTTTCGCGTTCTGTACGGTTCGCGCGGCACTCGACCGGGCGGGGCCAGGATGGGTCCCATGTCCTACATCGCCGCGGACGACCGCTACGACTCCATGCCCTACCGCCGGACCGGCCGCTCCGGCCTCGACCTGCCACTGCTCTCGCTGGGCTACTGGCACAACTTCGGCGACGACAAGCCCTTCGAGACGCAGCGGGCGATCAGCCGTCGGGCGTTCGACCTCGGCATCACGCACCACGACCTCGCGAACAACTACGGCCCGCCCTACGGCGCCGCCGAGGTGAACTTCGGCCGGCTCATGCGCGAGGACTTCCGTCCCTACCGCGACGAGATGGTGATCTCGACGAAGGCGGGCTGGGACATGTGGCCCGGGCCGTACGGGCAGGGCGGCGGCTCGCGGAAGTACGTGCTCGCCTCGCTCGACCAGTCGCTCGAGCGGATGGGCCTGGACTACGTCGACGTCTTCTACTCGCACCGCCTCGACGCCTCGACCCCGCTCGAGGAGACCATGGGCGCACTCCACACCGCGGTCCAGCAGGGCAAGGCGCTCTACGTCGGGATCTCGTCCTACGACGCCGAGCGCTCCCGACAGGCCGCCGAGATCCTCCGCGACCTGGGCACGCCGCTCCTCATCCACCAGCCCTCGTACTCGATGCTCAACCGCTGGATCGAGGACGAGGGCCTGCTCGACGCCGCGGGCGACCTGGGCTTCGGCGTCATCGGCTTCACCGCGCTCGCGCAGGGCCTGCTCACCGGGCGGTACCTCGACGGCGTGCCGGAGGACTCGCGCGCCGCCGCCGGGAAGTCCCTCGACGCCGGGTCCCTGACGGACGAGGTCGTCGGACACCTGCGGGCGTTGAACGACATCGCGTCCGACCGCGGGCAGAGCCTCGCGCAGCTCGCACTCGCGTGGGCACTGCGCGACGAGCGGGTGACCTCGCTCGTCATCGGGGCGTCGCGCGTCGAGCAGCTCGAGCAGAACGTCGCGGCGCTCGGCAACCTGTCCTTCACGGACGACGAGCTGCGCCGCATCGACGAGCACTCGGTCGGCGTGCTCGACGTCGACCTGTGGTCGGGAGCCCGTTCCGGTCAGGTGAGCTGACCCCCGCGAGGTTCGACCCGGTTCCGTCCGGCCTGGCCCGGCGCGGATCGCGGAACGCAACGTCGGCGGTCGCTCGCAGCGCTGTACCGCTGCGAGTTGCCGCCGACGTTGCGTCGTGCGGGACGGTGGCGTCAGCGCAGGCCGAGCCGCTCGTCCAGCAGCGCCAGGAGCCGCTCGCGGAAGGACACCGAGGACCAGCCGTGGTCCGCACCGTCGACGACCGTGAGTCGCGCACCCGGCAGGAGGTCGGCGTACCGGCGACCGTACGACACCGGCACGATCGCGTCCTCGCTGCCGTGCACCACGTCGGCCGGTCCGCCGTAGCCCGACACCGGCCCGTACACGTCGAGGTCGTCCTGCACGTCGGCGATGAACGCCCGGCCGAGGGGCATCCCGCCGAAGTCGAACCAGCCGTGCTCGCGCACCGGGGCGAGCGGCTGCCCCTGGATCACGTCGTGCTCCGTGATGTCGTCCACGACGACGCCGGCAGGTGACCACAGCGTGAGCGTCCGGACGAGCGAGGGCTCCTGCGCCGCGGCGAGCGCCGATTCCACCGCCCCCAGGCTGTGCGCGACGACGTGCACGCCCTGCCCACGGTCGGCGGCGCGGATCATCGTGACGACCTGTTCCACCTCGTCACGGATGGTGATGTCCGCGAACTCCCCGTCACTGGCGCCCTGTCCGAGTCGGTCGTGACTGCGGACGACCGCGCCTCGGGCGACCAGGTGCCGTGCGGTCTGCACGAAGAGCTGGTGCCCGCCGAGCGCACTGTCGCTGAAGCCGTGCACGAGCAGCACGACGGGCGCATCCGCGGCCGCACCGTCCTGCGGCTCCCACTGCCAGCCCCGGACCGTCCGACCGTGGTGGTCGAGCGTGGTCGGGGTGGTGCGGGGGTCGGCGCCCCGCAGCGGCACGGCGGCCATCAGTTCGTCCGGTCCGCCCAGCCGGCCGGCAGGTCGCCGGGAGCGGTGTCGATCACGGTCTCGTCGTCCGCACCGACGTGCTCGAACAGCGTGATGTGCGCGAACTCCGGCACGACGTAGATCGGGTAGGTCGGACCCTCGTCGCGGAAGCGCTGCATCTCGTCCAGGTGGTCGTTCTGGAACAGCACGGTCTTCTGCCCGTCGAGCTCGATCCAGCGCGGGAAGAAGATCGTGCCGTGCAGGACGCGCTGCTCCGGGACGACGTTGACGACGACGCTGGTGCCGGTCGGCTCGTTCCAGGACACCTTGTAGACGCCGGGGGCGAGGGCGACGAGGTCGACGGTCTGGTCCTTCACCCAGCGACCGCCGACGTGGCCGGTGTGGATGCGGTAGTCGATGGTCGTCGCGTTCTTGACGTACATCTCGTACTGCCAGCCGTTGGCGTACGTGTAGACGAACCGGTGGCCGACGATGCCGGTGAGGTCCTGGGGCGGTTCGGGGTGCTCGACGGAGGTCTGCGTGGTCATGCGTCGAGTTTGCTCCCGAACTGGTTTTGTTGCAAACAAACTTCGCTGCTAGGTTGCCGTGTGTGCAGGGTACGGACGGACCGGGCGGCACGACGCAGGTCGCGCGCAGGCTGAGCGACCGCATCGGCCCGTTCCGACGCGCCCTCCTCCGCACGTCGCGTGAGGTCGCCGACCTGCCGGACCTGCCCGACGCCCAGGTCGAGGTGATGCGGGCCCTGACGGGGACCACGACCACGCCCTCGGCCCTGGCCGGCCGGCTCGGACTGGCTCGCTCGACGGTGAGCAACCTCGTGTCGGCGATGGAGACCGCCGGGCTCCTCGAGCGACGACTGGCAGCGGGTGACGGACGCCGGACCGAACTCCGCCTGACCCCCCTGGCCGAGGAGCGGCTCGCCGCCTACGACGACGCCTCGACCACCGTGCTCGTCGAGGCGCTCGATCGACTGTCCCCCGAGGACCGAGCCGCGCTGGCCGCAGCGCTCCCCGCACTCGAGCACCTCCACCGCGAGATCGCGCACCGCGGCGACCACTGATCGTCGGCGACCCGGTGCTCCCAGCGCCCTCCGAGCGTTCTCTTGGCACTCCTGAGGGGAGAGTGCTAGAACATGACGCAGTTGAGTCGAAGGGACTCAACAAGGACGAAGGAGTTGATCTCGATGACGATGCAGTTCGACCCGTTCCGCGAGCTCGACCGACTCGCCGGCTCCCTGCTCGGTGCCGGCGCCGGTGCTCCCCGCTCGATGCCGATGGACCTGTACCGGACCGGCGACCACTACGTCCTCGACGTCGACCTGCCGGGCATCGACCCCGGATCGGTGGACGTGGACGTCGACGGCTCGGTGCTCACCATCCGCGCCGAGCGCACGCTCGGTGCCCCCGAGGGTTCGCAGTGGCTGACCCGCGAGCGCCAGCCGGGCACGTTCGTCCGGCAGCTGACGCTCGGCGACCACCTCGACACCGCGCGCATCAGTGCCGCCTACGACAACGGCGTGCTGAGCGTCACGATCCCGGTCAAGGAGTCCGCGAAGCCCCGGAAGATCGACGTCACCACCGGTGGTGGGGCGCAGCAGCTCGCGGTCGGCAGCGGTTCCACCGAGTAGTCCGGGGGCGTGCGGTGACGACGATCATCAACGCCTTCCTCGCCGTCGCGGTCGTGACGGGAGCGCTGGTCGCGACGAGCCTGGACCGTCGGGTGGCCGTGCTCCTCGGCGCGGCCGGCAGCACGGCGGGGAACTTCCTCACCTGGCTGGTCGCGCCCGGCGCGTGGGCACAGGTCCCGCTCGTCCCCTGGCTCGCCGCGGTTGCCGGCACGGTCGCGCTCATCGCACTCTGGAGCGCGACGCGCCTCTGGTCCGGCATCTTCGAGCCACCGCGCGCACCGCGCGACGACGACACCGCCGCGCTGGCGACGGTGGGCGTGGAGTCGTGACGGCGTGACCACGTGACGGACGGGAGGCGCGGTACCGGCTGGCACCGCGCCTCCCGTCCGTCTCCCGGTCGCGTCGGGTGGTGAGGCCGCGCGACCGGCGGACCGTCACTCCTTGTTGAGCTTGTCCTGCACGAGCCCGGCGGTCTTCTCGACCACGTTCGGCAGCTCCGTCGTGCCGTAGAACCGCACGTCCGGGTGCGTGGGCGGCGGCATCGGCACCGACGACGTGGGGCCGTCGTGGTACGAGTACTCGCCCTTGCCGTCGAACGACGGGCCGCTCGCCCAGGGGCCGTCGCCGGCCTCCTTGCCGTCCGAGAAGTTGAGGTACTGGTAGCTGAACTCGGTGTGCTCCTTCGACTGCGGGAAGTTGCTCGGCACCGGGAAGCCCTCGACGCCCTGCTCGCGGAGCTCGGCTGCGGCGGTCGCCCACATGTTCTGGTGCATGGTGTCGCGGGCGATGAGGAACGAGAGCAGGTCCCGCACGCCGTGGTCGTCGGTCATGTGGTAGAGCCGTGCTGCCTGGACACGGCCCTGCATCTCGGCGTTCTCGTTGGCCGTGAAGTCCGCGAGCAGGTTGCCCGACGCGGTGATGTAGGAACCCTGCCAGGGGTTGCCGTTGCTGTCGACCGGACGGGCGCCTGCACCCGCGACGATGGCGTGCTGCACGTCGGTGCCGCCGACGATCGCGGCCACGGTCGGGTCGTCCTGCAGCGCGTCCTCGGTGATGCCGAGCGGGCTCTTCTCGAGCAGCTGCGCGATCATCGTCGCGAGCATCTCGACGTGGCCCATCTCCTCGGCCCCGATGCCGAACACCATGTCGCGGTACTTGCCCGGGATGTGCATGTTCCACGCCTGGAACTGGTACTGCAGGGCGACGGAGATCTCGCCGTACTGACCCCCGAGCACCTCCTGCAGCTTGCGCGCGTACACCGCGTCGGGCTTGTCGGGGGTGGCCTTGAACTGGAGCTCCTGCTTGTGGAAGTACAACTCGTTCTCCTGTCTCGATGGTCGTCACGTCGTCGTGGTGCACGGCGGCGCGGCGGGTCCGTCGTCGTGGCCGACGCTCCGCTCGGATGACTGGGCGGGCGTTCGGGGTGGACGGATCGCGCGGGTCCGTTGGCCGGATCGCGCGGACGACGTCCTGCTGCCCCCGGTCCGAGCGCGGGTGATCGGCCTAGCGTGTGGCGCATGGACCTCGAACTCACCGGCCGTGTCGCCCTCGTCGTCGGCGGACGGGGGTACATCGGCTCCGTCGTCGCCGAGACCCTGCGTCGCGAGGGCGCCCGGGTCGTCGTCGCGTCGCGGAACGCCGACGGGGACGACGCCGTGGCGATGGACACCGCGTCGCAGGAGTCGGTGGACGCCGGGGTCGCCCGTGTCCTCGACCAGCACGGACGCATCGACGTCCTCGTCGTCACCGCCGCGCCGGCGGCCGGGACCCTCGACCCGGAGCGTGCGTCGGACCCCGAGCAGGTCGCCGCGGCGATCGACGGCAAGGCACTGGGCTTCCTCCGGGTCGCGAACGCCGTGCTGCCCGTGCAGCGCGAGGCGGGCTTCGGCCGCGTCGTGGTGGTGAGCGGGCAGAACGCCTACCTGTCCGGCAACGTCACGACCTCGCTCCGGAACGCGGCGACGAGCATCATCGCGGGGAACCTGGCCGACCAGTCCGTCGGCACGGGGGTCACCGTGAACGTGGTGAACCCCGGTGCGGTGACGGACGAGCCCGCCAGGACGGTGCAGCCCGGGGCCGGTGGCGAGTCCAGCCCGCAGCAGATCGCCGACCTCGTTGCGTTCCTGTCGTCCCCGCGCTCGGTCGTCAGCGGGGAGTCGGTGTCGATCGGGCACCGCGTGCTGGGACAACTGACGATCTGACGGGTTCGTCCTGCAGGACGACCCCGTTCGTCCCTCCGCACGATGCCCGACGACCTGGTCGACCGACAGGCTCGGTGGCATGGAGAGCTCGACCAAGCACGTGATCGCCACCCTCGCCACCTGCGCGGCGATCATCGTCGTCACCGCGGTGGCCCTCGTCGCGATGTCCCCCGTGCCGTGAGCCCGCGTCGTGCGATGATCGAGCCGTGACGGACCGGCGCACGTTCCTCCGGCCGATGCGGACCCGGTCGGTCGTCGTCGACCTCCTCTGGGCGGGCCTCGCCGCGCTGGTGTCCGCCGCCCCGATCGACGTCGAGCTCGAGCACGCCAGCCCCCTCGCCGTCGCGATCGCCACCGTCGCCATCGCCGTCCGCCGCCTCTCGCCGAGCGCGGCGATGACCGCGACCGTCGCCCTGGGCGCGGTGCAGGTGGCCGGCGGCGAGCGACCGTCGTTGGTCGACCTCGCCATCGCCGTCGTCATCGGCACCGTCGCCGTCGTCGGGACGCGGTTCGAGGCCGTGCTGGCCGGTCTGCTCGCCGTGGTCGCCGGGGCTTCGGCGTCGATGTACCTCTCCACGACCGGTTACCGCTACGCACTGCTGCTGAACGGGCCGCGTGACCAGGTCGTCCTCGTCCTGGCCGCCCCGGCACTCGTCCTGCTCTCCTTCTGGGCGGCTGGTCTCGCCGGTCGGGCGATCCGGTCACAGAACGCCGAGGCCGTCCGGCGTGCCGACGCCGAGGCGGCCGCCAGCCGGGCGGAGGCCGTGGCCAACCGTGCCGAGGCCGTGGCCACGCGCGCGGTCGACGAGGCCGAGGCGGAACGCATCCGTGCGGACATCGCCCGCGACGTGCACGACGTCGTCGGCCACTCGCTCGCGGTCATCATCGCGCAGGCGGACTCGGTGCCCTTCCTCGACGACGAGGCGCGGATCCGCGAGGTCAGCGCCACCATCGCCAGCACCGCCCGGAGCTCCCTGGTCGAGGTGCGACAGGTCCTCGGGCACATCGACGGGTCGGACACCGCGAGCGACCCGACGTCCTTCGAGGAGATCGTCCGCGGCATCCGCGACGCCGGGGTGGACGTCGAGCACGCCGTGCGCGGTGTCGCCCGACCGCTCGGCGCGGTGCACGGCACGGCTGCCCGCCGGGTCCTGCAGGAGATGCTCACGAACGCCCTCCGGCACGGGGCACCGGGCGGTGCCGTCGAGGTCCGGGAGACCTGGCGGTCCGCCGACCTCGTGCTCGAGGTGGAGAACGCCGTCCCGTCGGACGCGCTGCCGGTCGGGCCCGGGCTCGGGCTCGAGGAACTCGCCGCGGCGGCCACCGGCGGCGTCCCCGTCCGCGCGACCGCGACCGCGACCGCAGGACAGCCGACCGCGACCGCCGAGCAGCCGACGGTCACGTCGACCCGTGGCTCCGGCCGGGGCCTGACCGGCATGCAGACCCGACTGACCACGATCGGCGGGTCGTTCGACGCCGCCGTGCTGGACGCCGTGTTCGTCGCGCGCGCCCGCATCCCGTTCGACGTCCGAGGGGGGACGACCCGATGACCGACCCGATCCGCATCCTGCTCACCGACGACCAGGCGCTCTTCCGGGCGGGCCTGCGCGTGGTGCTCGACGCGCAGCCCGACATGCAGGTGGTGGGCGAGGCCTCGGACGGCGCCGAGGCCCTCGACCGCGTCCGGGAGCTGCGGCCCGACGTCGTCCTGCTCGACATGCGCATGGCCGGGATGGACGGCGTCGAGACGGTGCGCCAGCTGTTCTCCGGCGCTGTCCCGGGGCCGCTCCCCCGCGTGGTGGTGCTCACGACGTTCGGCCTCGACCCCGCTGCCGCCACCGCGATCCGGCTCGGTGCGAGCGGGTTCCTGCTCAAGGACACGACACCGCCGTTCCTGTTCGCCGCGGTGCGGGCCGTGCACGAGGGCAGCTCGGTGATCGCCCCGAACGACCTGTCGCAGCTGTTCGGCGCCGATGTCGACCGAGCCCCTGCTCCCCAGCCCGAGGCGTTCCAGACCCTGACGGACCGGGAGCGCATCGTCTTCGGGTGGGCGTCCCGAGGGCTCTCGAACGCCGAGATCGCGGCGAAGGAGTTCGTCACCGAGTCGACCGTCAAGTCGCAGATCTCGAGCATCCTCGGCAAGCTCGAGCTCCGCGACCGGGTGCAGCTCGTGGTCTACGCGCACGACCACGGCCTGGCGGGCGCCCGGGAGGGGTGACCGGCGGCCCGGTCAGGAGGCCAGGGCCGCCGCCTCGTCGAGCACCGCACCGACCGCCGCGGGTTCGTGCGCGAAGCGCCCGAGGAACACTCCGCCGATCCGTCCGCGTCCCCGGGTGAGCAGCCCCGGTCCGGCGCTGCCGCCGTAGACCACCCGCGACCCGGCGAACGCCGGCCGGGCCGCCAGGGACTGCTCGATCCCCTCGAGGACCCCGACGACGTGCTCGTGCGGCGCCGGCTCGGCGGCGCCGATCGCCCACACGGGCTCGTACGCCACGGTGACCCGTCCGGTCGTCCCGGCCTCCGCGGCCACCGCCAGCGCCCGGTCGAGCTGCCCGGTGACCTCCGCCACGGCGTCCGCACGGGAGGCGCGGACAGCCTCACCGACGCACACCAGCGGTTCGAGGTGGTGCCGGAAGGCCGCGTGCACCTTGCGCGCGACGACGTCGTCCGTCTCGTGGAACCGGGAGCGCCGCTCGGCGTGCCCGATCTCGACGAGGTCGACGCCGATCTCGCGGAGCTCGGCGCCGGACACCTCGCCGGTGGACGCGCCCTCGTCCGACGCCGACAGGTCCTGCGCGGCGAGCCGGATGCCCGACCCGGCGAGCAGCTCGCGCACCGGGACGAGCGCGGGGAAGGTCGGCGCGACGAAGAGCTCCACCGCGCCGGAGGCGACCGCGGGGTGCCGCCGGGCGATGTCCGCCACCGCGCTCGCCCACGAGAGCGTCTGCGCGTGCGAGAAGTACATCTTCAGCGACACCCCGACGATCGTCATGCGCCCGGGTCCGTCCCGTCCCCAGGGGCGTCGGTACCGACCGGCGCGGAGCCGTCGTACTCGCAGATCGCGGCGACCTTCTCGGCGCTCGCGCTCGACGGGTCGAACGTGTACCCGAGCCACTCCTTCGCCATGCGCCGGGCGACCTCGACGCCGATCACGCGCTGGCCCATGCAGAGCACCTGGGCGTCGTTCGACAGCACCGACCGCTCGACGCTGAACGAGTCGTGCGCCGTGACGGCCCGGATGCCGGGCACCTTGTTCGCGCTGATCGCGACGCCGAGCCCGGTGCCGCAGACCAGGATCGCCCGGTCGGCCTCGCCGTCCGCGATCATCCGGGCGGCGTCGACGGCGACGTGCGGGTACGCCGTGTGGCCGTCCGCGTCCACGCCCACGTCGACCACGCTGGCCACGCGGTCGTCGGCCTCGAGGTCCCGCTTGATGACCTCCTTGTAGTCGAAGCCCGCGTCGTCCGAGCCCACCACCAGTCGTAGCGTCATGCTCCCGTTCCTTCCTCGTCGATCGTCGCCGTCAGGGTCTCGACGACGAGCGCGAAGGACACCGCGCCCGGGTCGGGGGTCCCGACGGCCTGTTCCGCGTGCGTCCGCGCGCGGCCCTTCCGCGGCAGCAGGTCCGCGCTCGCGTCCGCTGCCCGGCGGGCGGCGTCCACCGCCGTCCGCCACGCGGTGTCCAGGGCGTCGCCGGTGTCGAGCCGGCGCCGCAGCTCCTCGTCGAAGGGGACGAGGGCGTCCACCATCGTCTTGTCGCCGGGCACGGCCCCGAAGGCCAGCACCGCCTCGGTGGCGGCCCGCACCGCGTCCGCGACCGTCGCCGACGTCGGACGCGAGTCGTCCCCGACGACGCGACCCAGCGCCTCCAGGGCGGCGCCCCAGATCGCACCGGACGTCCCGCCTGCCCGGTCGGACCAGGCGTCCCCCGCGACCCGCAGGAGCGTCCCCGCTCCCGCACCCCGGGCGAGCGCGTCCGCGGCGGCGGTGTCCGCCGCGTGCGAGCCGCGCTGCATCCCGATGCCGTGGTCACCGTCCCCCGCGACCTGGTCGATGCGGCCCAGTTCGTCCGCGTGGTCGTCGAGCACCGCGCGCACGGCGCTGATGCCCGCTGCGATCCGACCGGCCGCGGCACGCGAGTCGTCGCTCGCCGGACCGATCACGATGCCCTCCTCGTCGGCGGCGACCACGTCCTCGGCCACCCGCTCCTGCTGGACCGCCCCGCCCTTGCGGAAGGCGGGCGTGTCCGCGGGTGCCGACCACAGCTCCTCGAGCTCGTCGTCGAGCCAGAACAGCGTCAGCGAGACCCCGGCCATGTCGAAGCTCGTGACGAGCTCGCCCACCTCCGGCTCCACGATCACGACACCGGCGTCCCGGAGCCGCCGCTGCACCGAGGCGTAGACGACGAAGAGCTCCTCGTACTTCACGCTGCCGAGCCCGTTGAGCACCGGGACCACCCGGGCGCCCTCGACCGTGACGCCCGCGGGCACCTCGTCGAGCAGCCGGTCGACGAGCAGTGCCGCCAGACCGTCGGCGCTCGGCACGTCGGTCTCGTCGATGCCGCGTTCGCCGTGGATGCCCATGCCGATCGCCATCCGTCCCTCGGGCACCTCGAACAGGGGCTCCTCGGCACCGGGGAGCGAGCAGCCCGAGAACGCGACGCCGAAGCTCCGGGTCCGGTCGTTCGCGCGGGCCGCCACGGCGGTGACGTCGTCGAGCGGGCGCCCCTGCTCGGCCGCGGCCCCGGCGACCTTGAACACGCAGAGGTCACCCGCGATCCCGCGCCGGTCGGCCTCGGCACCGGCCGGGGCGGACACGACGTCGTCGGTCACCCGGACCGTGCGGACGGGGATGCCCTCGTCCTCGAGCGTGCGGGCCGCGGCGTCGAAGTTCAGCACGTCGCCGGCGTAGTTGCCGTAGCTGAGCAGCACGCCGCCACCGTGCTCGGCGGCACGGCAGACCGCGGCGACCTGCTGCGCGGACGGGCTGGCGAACAGGTTCCCCATCGCCGCGCCTGCGGCCAGCCCGTGCCCGACGAGACCGCCGAACGCCGGGTAGTGGCCCGAACCACCGCCGATCACGACGGCGACCGTGCCGTCCGGACTGGTGGTCGCGCGGGCGACACCGCCGTGCACCCTGCGGACCCACCGCTCGTTCGCCGCGACGAAGCCGTCGGTGGCCTCGTCGGCGAAGGCCGCCGGGTCGTTGTACAACCGGGTCATCGCGTCGTCCCCTTCGTCGAGGTGGTGGCCACGTGCGAGGTGTCGAGCAGCTCGTCGGCCTTCGCGCCGCGGAAGAACCTGGTGCAGGAGATCATCACGGCGGCGACGAACGCCAGGACGCCGAGCGACACGATGCCGAAGGCCCCGCTGTCGGTCGGCACGGCCTCGTTGATCGCGGTGCGCATGATCGGGGCGACGAAGCCACCGAGGTTGCCGAGCGAGTTGATCAGGCCGATGCCCGCGGCCGCCGCCGCACCGGTGAGGAACGCCGTCGGGTAGGCCCAGGTGATCGGGCCGACCGCCAGGAAGCTCGCGACGGCGAGGGTGATGAACAGGATGCCGAGGACCGGCTGGCCGTTCGCACCCGCCCACGCCGACCCGAGGATCGACAGCCCGGTCGTGATGTAGAACATCGTCCCCCAGCGGCGGCGACGACCCACGGTGTCGGCCTTCGACCCGACGAGGTAGCAGGCGACCAGGCCGACGAGCCACGGGATCGCCGCGACGAGGCCGACCTGCCAGCCGACGTCCTGCCCGAGCAGTGACGACACCTGCTGCGGCAGGTAGAACGTCGTGCCGTACACGGCGACCTGCAGGCAGAAGTAGATGATCGTGAAGTACCAGACGCGGCCGCTCGCCATCGCCTTCCAGATGCCCTTCGGGCCGTCCTCGTTGCGGGCGGTGTCCTCACGGTCCATCGCCGCGGTGAGCGACTGCTTCTCCCCCGGTTCCAGCCACTTCGCCTGCTGCGGGCTGTTCGTCAGGAAGAACAGCGCCGCGACGCCGGCCAGCACCGCGAGGATGCCCTCGCCGAAGAACATGACCTGCCAGCCGTGGAACGGGGTGACCTGGTCACCGACGCTGATGAGCCCGCCGGACAGCGGTGCGCCGATCATCTGCGAGAACGGCTGCGCGAGGTAGAAGATCGCGAACATCCGCACGCGGACCTTGTTCGGGAACCACTCGGACAGGTACATGATCACGCCCGGGAACAGTCCCGCCTCGGTCACACCGAGCAGGAAGCGCAGGACGATGAACATCGTGTCGTTCGTCGTGAACGAGAACAGTGCGGCGACGATGCCCCACGTGACGGCGATCCGGGCGAGCCAGAAGCGCGCCCCGAAGCGCTTGAGCAGCAGGTTGGACGGGATCTCGAAGATCGCGTAGCCGATGAAGAAGATGCCGGCGCCGAGGGCGAAGGCCGCGTCGGAGATGTTCCGGTCGACGCTCAGGGCCTCCTCGGCGAAGCCGACGTTGGTGCGGTCGAGGAAGGCGACGAAGTACAGGATGACCAGCATCGGCATGAGGTGCTTGGTCGCCTTGGCGATCGCGGACCTCAGTGCCGGGTCGTGGGTGGACCCCAGGGCGGGGCTGCTTGCGGACACGAATCGCTCCTTCGCGATCATGAGTGGCCGTTCTGGTGGTCGGAGCCGTCGGCTCCGGTGCGTGCCGTCGGGTTCAGTGCATGTAGAGGCCGCCGTCGACGTTCAGGGTCTGACCCGTCACGAACCCGGCGTCGGCGCTGACGAGGTAGGCGACCGCGGCAGCGACGTCCCGCGGCGTGCCGATGCGCGGCAGGACACCGTCGGCAGCCATCTCGGCCTTGCGCTCCTCGGAGAGGGTGCCGCCCATGATGTCGGTGTCGATCGGGCCGGGCGCGATGGCGTTCACCGTCACGCCGTGCTGCCCGAGCTCCCGGGCCATCCCGCGGGTGAGGCCGATCACGCCCGCCTTCGCGACCGAGTACGGCGTCTTGCTGAACGTCCCGCCGCCGCGCTGCGCGGAGACCGACGACAGGTTGACGATGCGGCCGTACCCGTTCCGCACCATCGACTCGGCTGCCCGGAGACCGGCGAAGTGCACCCCGTCGAGGTTGATGCTCAGCACCCGGTGCCACTCCCCCTCGGGCAGGTCGAGGTAGGGGTGCGCCGAGGAGACACCCGCGAGGTTCACGAGTGCCGCGATCGGCGGGAGCCCGGCCTCGATGGTGTCGAAGGCGGCCCGGACGGCGGCCTCGTCGGCGACGTCCGCGCCCACGCCGACCGCCTGCACGCCGTGCTGCTCGCGGAGCTCGGCGGCGACGGCCTCGCTCGCCGCCTGGTCGAGGTCGACGATCCCCACGTTCCAGCCCTGCTCGGCCAGGTGGTGGGCGGTCGCACGGCCGATGCCGCGCGGCGACGCCGCGCCGGTGAGGACGACGGTCTGCTGCTCGTTGCGCATCGCGTGCTCCTTCAGTGGATCGGGGCCGGGCCGAGCTCGTCGAGGAGCTCCTGCATGGCGACGTAGGCCCTGTTCCGGTAGGCGACGAGCTCCGGCGTGCGGTCGGCGGGCACGTCGAGGTAGCCCGATCCGGTCTTCGTGCCGAGCTCGCCGGCGTCGACGTGCTGCTGCAGCGTCGGCGGGGTGGCGAAGCGCTCGGGCCAGCGGGTCTGCAGCGACTCGAAGCAGAACGCGTAGACGTCGAGTCCCGCCATGTCCGCGATCGCGAACGGGCCGAAGAAGGGCAGGCGGAACCCGAAGGTCGTCCGGACGATCGTGTCGATGTCGTCGGGGCTGGCGATGCCCTCGTCCGCGATCTTCGATGCTTCCTCGAACAGGGCGTACTGCAGGCGGTTCAGCACGAACCCGGTCGAGTCCTGCACCCGCGCGGACTGCTTGCCGGTCGCCGCGACGACTGCTTCGCCGACGGTGACGGCGTGCTCGCCGGTGGTGGGGTGCGGGATGAGCTCGACACCGGGGATGAACGGCGCCGGGTTCGAGAAGTGCACGCCGAGGAAGCGCTCCGGACCGGTGACGGCCTCGGCGAGGCTCTCGATGAGGATCGTCGACGTGTTCGAGCCGATGACGGCGTCGGGTCGGGCGGCGGCGCTGATCCGACGCAGGGTCTCGTGCTTGATCGCGAGCTTCTCGGGGACCGCCTCCTCGATGAAGTCGGCGTCCGCGACGGCGGCCTCGATCGACTCGGCGGCACTGAGGTGCGCGGTGACCCGCTCGACGGCGTCCTCCGGGAACAGGCCGTCGGCGACGAACTGGCCCGTCTCGCGGATCAGCCGCTCGAGGTTCTGCTGCGCGATCTCGGCCGAGACGTCGGCGATGCGGACGGTGTGACCGGCGAGGGCGAGGACCTGGGCGATCCCGCCGCCCATGTACCCGGACCCGACGACGGCGATGTCGAGGGTGCTCATCGGACTGCTCCTCCGTGCTTCGTGCCGATGCTCGTCGTGGCGAGCACCGACCGGATGTACTGCTGGTTGGTGGCGCAGACGCCGAGGCTGTCCCCGCCGTACTGCTCGGTCATGACGATCCCGCGGAAGCCGTCGGCGACCGCGTCCCGGAGGACCTGGCGGTAGTTGATGAGCCCGGTCTCCATCGTGCTCGGCGCACTCGTCGCCCAGCTGCCGTCGCCCGCCTCGTCGCGCGTGTAGTTCTTCACGTGCAGGTAGTTCGTGTGGGGCATCGTCTTCGCGAAGAGCTCCCGCCAGTCCTCGACCGGACGGTGCAGGCGGACGAGGTTCGCCACGTCGGCGTTGAGACCCACGGTGTCGAGCCCGATCTCCTCGACGAGGCGGACCGCGCTGTCGGCGGTGCCGAGGTAGGTGTCCTCGTACAGTTCGAGGGCCATCGGCAGGCCGACGCTCGCCGCGTGCTCCCCGAGTTCGCGGAGGCGACGGACGGCCGCGTCCCACACGTCGGGGTCCTCGGGGTCCTTCGGCCCGGGAGCCGTCCAGAACCAGAGCGCGCGCTGCTGGGCGTCCGAGAACGGCTGGTGCAGTCCGGTCGAGAACACCTGCATGCCCCACTCGGCCGCCGCGTCGATCGTGCGGTGGGCGTAGGCGAGGTTCTCCTCCTCGTGCCCGGGCTGGATCACGCTCCGACGCTGCAGGTGCACCGACGGGATCCCCACGCCGTGGGCCGCCGCGACCGCGAAGAGCTCGTCGCGCCGGGACCGTTCGAGGTCCGCGGGGCGGATGTGGCTGTCGGCCAGCTCGGCGAGCGAGAAGCCCGCTGCGGCGATCTGGGCGAACACGTCGTCCCACACCTCGACGGGGGCGTCGTGGAAGGTGGTGCCGTCCCGGCTGACCCGGTCGAAGCCGTGCAGGCAGACGGCGATCGGCCACGTCCGGTCGGTCCAGCTGTCCGGGTCCCAGTCCTGCTCGACCCAGTCCTGCGGTGTGCTCACGGAGTGCTCCCTTGCATCACACGGTTCATCCTTGAACCTCTTTCCTATAGGAAAGATACTCGCGCTGAGCCAGAGCGCAACCCCGTTCCGTCAGGCGGAGTGTGACGCGTCGGCCCGGGAGCGCACCCGCACCGCGTCGATGTGGTGCCGCATCGCCGCCACGGCCGTGGGCGCGTCCACGGCGAGGGCATCGAGGACCGCACGGTGCTCGGCGACCGCCCGCTCGGTGTCGTCGTCCCCGCCCTCGACGATCTGCCGCATGCGGTGCACCCGCGTCGTGATGATCGCGGACATCTCCTCGAGGAAGGGGTTCCTCGTCGCGTCGAACACGAGCTGGTGGAAACGCCAGTCGGAGCGGAAGAACCGGGCCATCAGCTCCTCGGACGCACGGCGGGCGCCGACCCGGGCGACCTCGGCGGCCACGGCCTCCTGCTCGGCGAGCGCCGCAGCGAGCCGCTCCCGCAGCACGGCCACGTCCCCGCGTGCCGCGAGCTCGACCGCCCCGCTCTCGACGATGAGCCGCGCGTCGAACAGCGCCTCGAGCTGGTCGCCGGCGAGCGGCGGCGCGACGCGGTACCCCTTGTTGGCCTCGCGCGTGACCAGGCCGGTCCGCTCGAGCTGCACGAGGGCCTCGCGCACCGGGGTCGGGGAGACGCCGAGCGTCCGGGCGAGACCGTCGATCGACAGGCGCATCCCGGGCTCGACGTCGTGCCCCATGAGCACCTCGAGCACCCGGTCGTACACGCGGTCGCGCAACCCGATCTGGGTGATCCGCGCGGAGCCGAAGCCCGGCATCGTGCTCGTCATGCGGTCGATCCTAGAGAGTGCAGGGTCCCGCGACCTGCGCGTCGGGCGGCGGCGGTGGCCGGTGCGCGCCGGCGCCGGGCACCGGTGGCGATCGTCAGTACCGGGCGTCGATGCCCAGGGCGTCCCCGAGCCCGAGACTGCGCTGGGCGACGTCGCACGGCGCGGCCGCGGGCTTCATGACGAGGGCCGACGAGGCTGCGGTGTGCCCGAGGCCGTACGCGTGCCCCCACTCGTGCGTCGCGACGCCGCGCAGGTCGTACCGGTTCCCGGAGCACGTCGCCGTCGACGACCACGCGTACCGGGTCGAGTAGCGCTGGTCCGCCTCGACCGCGATGCCGTCCTGCGACCACACGCACGTGGTCGCGAGCGTGCCCGCGGGCAGGGAGCCCCAGCCGGTGACGCTCCGACGGTCGGGGTCGCCGCAGCCCCCGGTGCTCGAGACCGCGGGGGTCCTCGCCGTCGTGCTGACCCAGGTGTTCGCGGCACTCGACGTGATCGAGCGCCCGCAGGTCCCGAGCCGTCCGCTCCACGCCGTCGCACCCGCACGGATCGCCACGCGGTCCGCCGCCTTCGCTCCCGTCGGGTTCGACCACCACCGGACGTCCCTCGTCCAGCGGTACGCCAGGAGCGTGTACGACCGGTCCGTGCAGCTCGAGGCGGCCGATCCGGTGCCGGTCGTGGCCGCACCCGCACCGGCGTCGTGCCCGGCGGCGACGCGGCCCTCACGCAGTGCGAGCACCCGCCGGACGGCAGCAGGGGCGCCGGACCAGCGCCCGTCGACCGCCACGGCGATGCCTGCCGCGCCGGTGTTCGTCACCGAGGCATCCCCGGGATCACCACCGGTCGTCGTCGCCACGGGCAGCGCGGTCACCGTCGTGCCGGCGTCGGGCACCGCGAAGACGCGACCGTCGGGGAGCACGACCGAGCCCGACGCGACGACGCAGCCACCGGACAGCTCGGCGACCGTGATCCGGTCACCGCGGCACGACGGCGCGGCGTGCGCGGGGGCGACCCCGACGCTGGTGGTGACGACCGCGACGAGCGCGGTCCCGAGTGCGACCACGGCAGCGGTCACGGACGACGTCCGCATGGGTCCTCCAGGAGCAGGCGCACCGGCACGACCCGGTACGACGCCGATCAGTGTGCGGAGAGCGGCAGCGACGGGGCAACCCCCAGAACGGGCAGGCCGGCGGTCGCCACGGGGTCGGTGGGCCGAACCGGTCGGCGCGCCGAGGCGGACCCGATCCGTGCGCGGCCGCGGCCGACGGACGGAGGTGGGACGAGCCTCCAGGCCGGTCGTGGGGAGCATCGGCGCCGGAACGCGGAACGGCCCCCGGATTCCTCCGGGGGCCGTTCCTCACCTGGTGCGCGAGGGGGGACTTGAACCCCCACGCCGTTTCCAGCACACGGACCTGAACCGTGCGCGTCTACCAATTCCGCCACTCGCGCCAGCCCGGCAACACTAGCACGCGACGGAGGGTGCCCGTGACCACGCACAGACGGGCACGAGCGCCACCCACTACCATGCAGTGGTCCCTGACCGACGAACACGGAGACACATGGGCCTCTTGGACAGCTTCGAGCGAGGGTTGGAGCGCGCCGTCAACGGCACCTTCGCGAAGACCTTCCGCTCCGGCGTGCAGCCCGTCGAGATCTCCAGCGCGCTGCGGCGGGAGCTCGACACGAAGGCCGCCGTGGTCTCCCGCGAGCGGATCCTCGTCCCGAACGAGTTCACGGTGCGCCTCGCGCCGCCGGACCACACGCGGATGAACGACATCGGGCGCCCGCTCATCGACGAGCTGTCGCAGATGGTGCAGCAGCACGCGGTGGCCCAGAACTACTCCTTCTCCGGACCGGTCTCGATCACGCTGCAGCAGGACGGCACGCTGTCCACCGGCATCCTGCAGGTCGACTCGTCGACGGTGCAGCGTGACGTGGCGTGGGTCGCCGTGCTCGACATCGGGTCGCAGCGCCACCGGCTGCACCGCGGCCGCACCGTGATCGGGCGCGGCACCGACGCGGACATCACCGTCGCCGACACCGGGACGAGTCGGAAGCACGTCGAGATCATCTGGGACGGCAAGCACGCGCAGGCCAACGACCTCGGGTCCACGAACGGGTCGAAGCTGAACGGCGAACGCTTCCAGCAGGCCATCGTCGAGCCGGACTCCACCATCGAGATCGGTCGTACCCGTATGGTGTTCCGGGTGATCCCGGAGAACGACGGAGGTGCGCGATGACCACGGGCCTGACCCTGCTCGTCCTGCGCTTCGCCTTCCTCGCGGTGCTGTGGCTGTTCGTGTTCGTCATCGTCTTCGCCCTGCGGAGCGACCTGTTCGGCCAACGTGTCCGCACCATCCCGACCGACCCGAAGGCCGGAGCGTCCGCACCGACGACGCCGACCGTGCCCGCCGCCGCAGCTCCTGCAGCCGCAGCGCCCGGCGCGTTCACGGAGCTGATCGGCCAACCCGCGGGCCCGACACAGCAGCAGTCCGGCTCCGCACCGCCGACCGGCGTCGCGACGCGCCTCGTCATCACCGAGGGCTCCCGCGAGGGCATGGAGATGCCCCTCGGCGGCGGTCCGATCACCATCGGACGCTCCAGCGAGTCGAACGTCGTCATCCGCGACGACTACACGTCGACCAACCACGCCCGCCTCGACCTCCGCGGCGAGGGCTGGGTCCTGTCCGACCTCGAGTCCACGAACGGCACGTTCGTCAACGGTCAGAAGGTGACCGGCCCCGTGACCATCGCGGAACGGACGCCGATCACGATCGGGACGACGACGTTCGAGCTGCGGCGGTAACCGGGACATGACGGCTCGCACGCTGAGCGCCGCTGTGTCCCACGTGGGGCGCATCCGCGCCAACAACCAGGACTCCGGCTACGCCGGCACGCACCTCTTCGCCGTCGCGGACGGCATGGGCGGCCACGCCGGCGGCGACGTCGCGTCCGCGATCGCCATCCGCCGCATCCGCGAGGTCGACCGCGAGTTCCCGTCCGCGCACGATGCCGAGTTCGCCCTGCAGTCCGCGCTCATCGCCGCGAACCAGCTCATCACCGAGACGGTGTTCGAGCACCAGGAACTCACCGGCATGGGCACCACCGTGTCCGCACTCATCCGGGTCGGCGAGCAGATCGCCATCGCGCACATCGGCGACTCCCGCATCTACCGCCTGCGCGACGGCGAGCTGCAGCAGATCACCTCCGACCACACCTTCGTGCAGCGCCTCGTCGACAGCGGTCGCATCACGCCGGAGGAAGCCGCCGTCCACCCCCGGCGCTCGGTGCTCATGCGCGTGCTCGGCGACGTCGACGCCGCCCCCGAGGTCGACACCGCCGTCATGGACATCCAGACCGGCGACCGCTGGCTGCTCTGCTCGGACGGTCTGTCGTCGTACCTGGCCGAGGAGCGGATCCGGCACGCGCTCGCGTCGACCATGGACGCGAACCAGGTGACGCAGCGCCTGGTCAAGGAGACGCTCGACCACGGTGCCCCGGACAACGTGACCGTCGTCGTGATGGACGTCACCGACACGGAACCCGAGGACGACGACGCCGCCGCCACCACGGTCGGTTCCGCCGCGGCACCCCTGACCTTCGAGGCGTCGACCGGTCGCAAGCCGATCCGCCTCCCCACGATCCTGCTCCACCCGCTCAAGGTGAGCGCCGTGCCGGAGGACTCCCACTTCGAGCCCGAGTCCGACCAGTACTTCGCCGAACTCATCGCCGAGGACCGCCGTCGCCGCATCCGGCGCCGCGTGGCCTGGTCGATCGCGCTCGTCGTCGCCGTCGCGGCCCTCGTGGGGGCGGTGTTCCTGGGCTGGCGGATCACGCAGGCGCACTACTACGTCGGCACCGACCGCGGCACGGTCGCCATCTACCAGGGCGTGCAGCAGTCGATCGGGCCGATCGCGCTGTCGGACGTCTACGAGGACACCGACATCTCGGTCACGTCGCTCCCGGACTACACGCGCGAGAACGTGCGGTCGACGATCAACGCGACCTCGCTCTCCGACGCGCGCGACATCGTGGACCGGCTGCGGAAGGCCGCCGAGACCGGCCAGGACCAGGCCGGCACGGGCGGCGATGCGGACTCGTCGCCGTCGCCCAGCCCGACCCGGACGGGGTCACCGTCGGACAGCGCCTCGCCGTCCGGCAGCGCCTCGCCGTCCGAGAGCCCGGGGGACGGCCGATGAGCGCCGCGACCGCGCAGTCCTTCACGCAGGCGATCACCATCAAGCTGCGCGAGCCGGCCCGCGCCCGGAACCTCGAGCTCGTGCTGCTCGTCATCGCGTGCGGCATCTGCGCCGGCGCGATGGTGCTCGTCCAGCTCGGCACCAAGGGCCGGATCTTCGACACCGGTGTGCTCTGGGTCGGCGGCGGGATCCTCGGCCTCGCGCTCGTCATGCACGTGGTGCTCCGCGTCGTCGCGAAGCACGCGGACCCGTTCGTGCTGCCCATCGCCCTGGTGCTCAACGGCATCGGCATCGCCGAGATCTACCGCATCGACGTCCACAACGGCCTGACCGGCTGGGACGCGATCGGCGTGAAGCAGATCGTCTGGACGATGCTCGCGATGGTCCTGGCGACGATCACCGTCGTCGCGGTCCGCAACCACCGCTTCCTGCAGCGCTACCGCTACATCTTCATGTTCGCGACGATCGCGCTGCTGCTCCTCCCGATGCTCCCCGGCATCGGGGAGAACGTCGGGGGCGCCCGTGTGTGGATCCGCGTCGGCCCGTTCTCGTTCCAGCCCGGCGAGCTCGCGAAGATCACGATGGCGCTGTTCTTCGCCGGGTACCTCGTCACCGCCCGGGACTCGCTGTCGATCGTCGGCAAGAAGTTCGCCGGCATGACGTTCCCGCGCGCTCGTGACCTCGGCCCGATCCTGGTGATGTGGGCGTCGGCCATGGCCGTCCTGGTGTTCCAGCGCGACCTCGGCACGGCGCTGCTCTACTTCGGCCTGTTCCTCGTGATGATCTACGTCGCGACCGCCCGGCTCGGCTGGGTCGTCATCGGGCTCGGGCTGTTCGTCGGCGGTGCCCTCGTCGCGCAGTCGGTCCTGGTCTACGTCCGTGGACGCTTCGAGCAGTGGCTCGACCCGTTCGACCAGGCGATCTTCGACCGACAGACCCAGGGCAGCTACCAGCTCGTCCAGGGCCTGTTCGGCTTCGCGAACGGCGGGATCACCGGCACCGGCCTCGGTCAGGGCCGTCCGTACATCACGCCCGTCGCCAACGCGGACTACATCGTCGCGTCGCTCGGCGAGGAACTCGGGCTGATCGGTGTCTTCGCGATCCTCGCCCTGTTCATCGTGCTGGCGTCGCGGGGCCTCCGCGTGGCCTTCATGGCGCAGGACGACTTCGGCAAGCTGCTCGGTGTCGGCTTCGGCTTCATCATCGCCCTGCAGGTCTTCGTCGTCGTCGGCGGCATAACCCGGATCATCCCGGTGACCGGTCTGACCACACCCTTCATGGCCGCGGGTGGCTCGTCGCTCATCGCGAACTGGATCATCGCGGCGATGCTGCTGCGACTGACCGACTCGATCCCCGCAGAACAGCGCGTCCAGCAGGGCGCGGTCCCCGCCGCCCGTGGCCGTTCCGGACGCGGTGCGACGACCAGGAAGGAGCGCACCCGGTGAACCGACAGCTCCGCGGCGTCTCGACCGTCATCGTGCTCATGTTCGTCGCGCTCTTCGTGTCGACGACCTCGATCCAGTTCTTCGCCGCCGACACCCTGCGTGCCGACTCGCGGAACTCCCGCACGATCCTGGACAGCTACTCGACCAAGCGCGGCGCGATCCTGGTCGACGGCAGCCCGATCGCCGAGTCGACCCCCTCGGACGACCAGTACCAGTACCAGCGCAAGTACACGAACGGTGCGCTGTACTCCGCCGTGACCGGCTACTTCACGATCGGCCAGGGCAACACGGGCATCGAGAGCGCCGAGAACGCCGTGCTCTCCGGCAACTCCGACGCGTCGTTCTTCCAGAACCTCAACGCGATCCTCACCGGTCAGGACGTCCAGGGCGACAACGTCAACCTCACCATCGACCCGGACGTGCAGCAGGCCGCGTACGACGCACTCGGCGAGAACAGCGGTGCGGTCGTCGCGATCCAGCCCAGCACGGGCAAGATCCTGGCGATGGTGTCGAAGCCGGCGTACGACCCGAACGCCCTGACCTCGCACGACACCGCGCAGGTCAAGCAGCAGTACGACGCCCTGCTGCAGCAGACCCCGACCCCGCTGCAGAACCGGGCGATCGGCGGCGACCTGTACACGCCGGGCTCCGTCTTCAAGCTCGTCGTGGCCTCCGCCGCGCTCAAGGACGGCAAGTACTCGCTCGACTCCGAGTTCCCGAACCCGTCGCGCCTGCAGCTGCCGGGCACCAGCTCGTACATCAACAACGCCGAGGGCGGCTCCTGCGGCGGCGGCGACACGGTGAAGCTCCGGACGGCGATCCAGTTCTCGTGCAACATCCCGTTCGCCGAGCTCGGCCAGAAGCTCGGGTACGACACGATCAAGTCCGTCGCGGACGAGTACGGCTTCGGTGACGCGATCGAGGTCCCGATGCGCGCCACCGCGAGCCAGTACCCCGACGTCGACTCGACCGCCCAGCTCATGCTGAGCGCGTTCGGGCAGGCCAGCGTGCGCGTCTCGCCGCTGCAGATGGCGATGGTGTCGGCGGGCATCGCGAACGGCGGCAAGGTCATGCAGCCCTCGCTCGTCGACTCGATCACCACGAGCGACCTGAAGACCGTCGAGTCGTTCTCGCCGAAGCAGTACAGCGACCCCCTGTCCGGCTCCGAGGCCGCCGACCTGACCGAGGCGATGCAGAGCGTCGTGAGCGGCGGGACCGGCACCAATGCCAAGATCGACGGAGTCGACGTCGCCGGCAAGACGGGTACGGCGGAAGGCGGTACGGGTGATCCGTACACGCTGTGGTTCACGGGGTTCGCCCCGGCGAAGAACCCGGAGGTGGCCGTCGCGGTCGTCGTCGGGAACGGCGGCGGACTCGGGCAGTCCGGCGTCGGCAACACGGTCGCGGCCCCGGTCGCGAAGAAGGTCATGGAGGCGGTGCTGAACAAATGAGACCCACCAGCGGACTCACCTTCGGTGGGCGGTACCAGCTCTCCTCGCGGGTCGCGATCGGCGGCATGGGTGAGGTGTGGCAGGCGACCGACCTCGTCATCGGCCGGACCGTCGCACTCAAGATCCTCAAGGACGAGTACCTCGGCGACCCGGGCTTCCTCGAGCGCTTCCGCGCGGAGGCGCGCCACGCTGCCCTCGTCAACCACGAGGGGATCGCCAACGTCTTCGACTACGGCGAGGAGGACGGCAGCGCGTACCTGGTGATGGAGCTCGTCCCGGGCGAGGCCCTGTCCACCATGATCGAGCGGGAGCACACGCTGCCGGTCGACAAGGTGCTCGACATCGTCGCCCAGACGGCGAACGCCCTGCAGGCCGCCCACGCCGTCGGCCTGGTGCACCGCGACATCAAGCCCGGGAACCTGCTCATCACGCCCGACGGCCGTGTGAAGATCACCGACTTCGGCATCGCGCGCATCGCCGACCAGGTCCCGCTCACCGCGACGGGCCAGGTGATGGGCACCGTCCAGTACCTGTCCCCGGAACAGGCGAGCGGCCACCCGGCATCGCCGTCGACCGACATCTACTCGCTCGGCATCGTCGCGTACGAGTGCCTGGCCGGGCGTCGTCCGTTCACCGGCGAGTCCCAGGTCGCGATCGCGATGGCGCACATCAACGAGCAGCCGCCCGCGCTGCCCGGCGACGTGCCCGAGCCGGTCTCGGCACTCGTGCTGTCCTGCATCGCCAAGAAGCCGGCGGACCGTCCGGCGACCGCGGCGAACCTGGCCCGCGCGTCCCAGGCGCTGCGGCGCGGGGACGTCGCCGCAGCGACCGTCGCCGTCCCTGCAGTCGGCGGCGCGGGCACCGTCGCGTTCAACCCGCCGCAGCGTCCGGGCAACGACGCGGCGACCGCGCTCATCGGCACGCAGGCCGGAGCCGTCGCCGGCCCTCCCGGCACGCCGCGGTCACCGGCAGCGCCGGAGGACGAGGAACCGACCAAGAAGCGCGCCTGGATCTGGTGGCTCGTCGGGGTCCTCGCGGTGCTCGTCATCGGTGGGGTCATCGCGGCCTTCGCGCTCGGCGGCTCCGACGACCCGGACCCCGCACCGACGTCGGCCTCGGCCGCGCCGACCAGGTCGACGCCGACACCGACACCGACCACGGCACGGGTGTTCCTGAACAAGAGCGACTACGTCGGCCGCAGCGCCGACGAGGTCCGGAACGAGCTCCAGGGCCGCGGCTTCGAGGTCACCGTGCAGGACGGCAGCCCCGCGCCGACGGCAGAGCAGGCCGGCACCGTCGCAGACCTCACCCCGACGGGCAGCGTCGTCGAGGGCACCCTCGTCACGCTCACCCAGTACACGACCCCGCCGACGGCCAACAAGCCGAACACCCCGACCGCGGGGACGGTGTCCGAGTCCGGCCAGGTCACCTTCAGCTGGTCGGGCGCGACGTGCCCCGACGGCTACGACGTGTCGAAGTACACGTGGACGGTCACGGGCGGCAAGGACGCCTCGGGAGCCACCTCCGGGGACACCAGCTCGACGGCCGTCACCATCCAGGCGGACGCCGTGAACGACGAGGTGTCCTTCACCTACACGGTCACGTGCGGCTCGCTCGCTGCCTCCGAGTCCTCGGACGCCGCGACGGCGACGTGGGAACAGGCCGAGGACCCGACGCCCTCGGGCACCCCGACCCCGACCCCGACGGGCCCGCAGGACGCCAACTGATCGTCACCCGAACGGGGGCTGTCGACACCGTTGTGTAACGGTTCGTCGGCAGCCCCCGTCGTCAGCGTTCGGGCAGGAACCCCTGCCGTACACTTGCCCGGACGAACATTCGGAGGAGTACGTGCCAGAAGGTGTGACCGCGGGGATCACGCTCCTCGCCGACCGCTACGAGATCGGTGACGTCATCGGTCGTGGGGGCATGGCGACGGTGCACGTGGGCACCGACACGCGACTCGGTCGCAAGGTGGCGGTGAAGCTCCTCAAGCCGAGCCTCGCCACGGACCCGACCTTCCGGATCCGCTTCCGGCAGGAGGCCCAGGCGGCGGCCCGCATGGCGCACCCGACGATCGTGCGCGTCTACGACGCGGGCGAGGAGACGGTCACCGAGCCCTCCGGCGCCCAGGTCCAGGTGCCCTACATCGTCATGGAGCACGTCGACGGTCGCGCACTCTCCGACGTGCTCGACGACGGCCCGCTCGACCCGGTCGAGGCGGTCCGCATCACCGAGGGGATCCTCACCGCCCTCGAGTACTCGCACCGCGCCGGCGTGGTGCACCGCGACATCAAGCCCGCGAACGTCATGGTGACGCACAGCGGCCAGGTCAAGGTGATGGACTTCGGCATCGCCCGTGCCATCACCGACACGTCCGCGACGGTCGCGCAGACGACCTCGATCCTCGGGACGGCCTCGTACTTCTCGCCGGAGCAGGCCCGCGGTGAGACCGTCGACGCCCGGACCGACCTGTACTCGACCGGCGTGCTGCTCTTCGAGCTGCTCACCGGCCGCCCGCCCTTCGTCGGCGACTCCCCGGTCGCCGTGGCCTACCAGCACGTGAGCGAGCAGCCGGTCGCGCCCTCCACGCTCGTGCCCGAGGTGTCCCCGGCGCTCGACGCGGTGACGCTGCACGCCCTGGTGAAGGACCGCACCCGTCGGTTCCAGACCGCCGCGGACTTCCGGACCGACCTGCAGCAGGCCGCCGCCGGCAAGGTCCCGGTGTCCACGCGCACGCTCCAGCAGAACGCGGCACACGACGCGTCCACGATGCTCTTCGGCGTGAACCCCCGCACGACCTCGAACCCTGCGGTGGCGTTCCGCGAGCTCGACGACGACGCCGCTGACCACCGACCCCAGCGCACGCAGAACCGCCCTCCGGTCGCCTGGATCTGGCTCGGCATCATCCTCACCGCCGCCGTCATCGCGGGCGTGGTGTTCTTCGTCGCGAACCTGCAGCCCGGCAAGGCACCGGTGTCGTCGTCGGTGTCCGTACCGAACGTCGTCGGCGCCACGTGGGACTCGGCGCGGACCGAACTCGAGAAGCGGGACCTCAGTGCCGTCGAGGTCGGCGAGAACTCCGACGACGTCGCCAAGGACACGGTCATCCGCACCGAGCCCGGGGAGGGCACGAACGTCGCCCGCAAGCAGAGCATCCGCGTCGTCGTCTCCCTGGGACCGGAGCAGGTCGCCGTCCCGGACGTCGCCAACCAGACGCAGGACGCGGCGGAACAGGCCCTGAAGGACGCCGGGTTCGCGGTCGGAGCGATCAACAGCGACTACTCGAGCGACGTGCCCGAGGGCACCGTGATGAGCAGCGACCCGGGCAGCAGCACGCAGCTGACGAAGGGTTCCGTCGTCAACCTGACGGTCTCCAACGGCAAGGTGCAGATGCCGGACGTCACGCAGCAGCCGATCAGCGCCGCCAACGAGGCACTCGCGAACCTCGGGCTGAAGGTCGTGGCGTCCCCGACGTACACGTGCACGGGCAGCACCGTGGTGCAGCAGAGCGTGCCGCAGGGCGACGTCGCGCAGGGCAGCACCATCACGCTGACGTACTGCGCAGCCTCGGCACAGCGGCCGTCGCAGGCGCCGTCCGTCCCCGACCGGGGTGGCGACGACAGCAGCGGTAGTGACGGTGGCGGCGGCAGCGGGACCGTCCAGGGCGGCGGCGCCGGACAGTAGTCCGTCCGTCACGTCGGCTGCGGCGGGCGTCCGTCCGTCGGCCTGGAGGCACGCGGCAGCATCCCCGCGGACGTCGCCTGCGCCGGTGGTCACCGGACGCGTCGGCGGTCGTACCGCTCCGGCGTCAGGACCGGTGTTCGGCGATCAGCGGGTTGAGCGCTGCGGCCCGCTCGGCAGCACCGGTCAGACCGGTGGTCTCGAGCCAGTTGCCGACCATCCGGTACCCGCCCTCGGTGAGGACGGACTCCGGGTGGAACTGCACGCCGTACACCGGGTGGTCACGGTGCTGCACGCCCATGATCACCCCACCTGCGGTCCGCGCCGTGACGGTGAGCTCGTCGGGCACCGTCCCGTCGACGATCGCGAGCGAGTGGTACCGCGTGGCGGTGAACGGGTGCGGGACACCGGCGAAGAGCACGCTGTCGTCGTGGTCGACCTGCGAGGTCTTCCCGTGCATGAGCTCCTCGGCATGGGTCACCGTGGCGCCCATGGCCTCGGCGATCGCCTGGTGCCCGAGGCACACGCCGAGCAGCGGGGTCTCGGCGTCGACGGCCGCACGCACGGTGGGGATCGAGACACCGGCGTCCGCGGGGGTACCCGGCCCGGGCGAGAGCAGCACACCGTCGTAGTCGGCGATGCGCTCGGCGATCTCGTCCTCGGGGAACGCGTCGTTCCGGACGACGTCAGTGTCCGCGCCGAGCTGCTGCAGGTAGCCGTTGAGCGTGTAGACGAAGCTGTCGTAGTTGTCGACGACGAGGATCTTGGTCATGGTCGGATCACCGTACTCGTGGGGGATGTGCGCGGGCTGCTGAGGGTCTTCCCACAGACGTGGTCACGGTAGGATACCGGCCATGGCCAAGGACAAGGACCGCACCAAGCCCGCCCGGAGGACCCGAGCCGACTCGGTCGACACGGCGGGCGACCAGCCCAACCCCGTGTGGTTCAAGCCGGTCATGTTCGGCTTCATGCTCATCGGGCTGGCCTGGGTCATCGTCTTCTACATCTCGAACACGACCCTGCCCGTACCGTCGCTCGGGTCGTGGAACATCCTGATCGGCTTCGGGATCATGTTCATCGGGTTCCTCATGACCACGCGGTGGCGCTGACCGCCGCCCAGCATCTCCCGACGCCCGTCGTACCGCCCGGTACGGCGGGCGTCGTCGTTCGCCCCGGCCTGCCCCGGCCCGTCCCCTCACGGCCCGTCCTGTCCCGGCTCGCTGTCCACAAGCCCGACAGCACCCGGTCGCATCCGTCCACACCCGGGACCGCGTTCTCCACAGTTGTCCACACTTTCCACACGACCGTCCACACCATGGCCCCCGAGTTGTCCACAGGCTCGTCCACAGTGGGGATAATCACACCCGTGTAACTCACCGAGTTGTCCCCAACTGTGGAGAACTCATCGGACGGCTGTGGAGAGCGGCCTCCGGAGACGCAGAACGCCCCGCCCCACACTGTGGTGGGACGGGGCGTCCTGAGCGGCGGCGGACTCGTCAGCCGATCGCGTAGCCACCGATGCTGATGTACGCGGCGCCGATCCCGGCCACGAGCAGGACCGCTTCGGCGACGAGGAGCCCGATCTGCAGGCCACGCTGCCGGACGTTCCGGGTCTTGGAGAAGACGAAGCCGGTGACGAACCCGAGCACGATGCCACCGACGTGGGCCTGCCACGAGATGTTGGTCCCGGGCAGGAAGCCGACGACGAGGTTGAGCCCCATGATGGCGAGCAGCTGGACGGCGTTGTAGCCGAGGCTGCGCTGGATCACGAAGAACGCCGCGAACAGCCCGAAGATCGCACCCGAGGCGCCGACCACCGGCGTACCGGGGGTCAGCAGGGACACCGCGAGGTCACCGCCGAGGCCCGCCAGGAAGTACAGCGCGACGAAGCGCCACGTGCCGAGGAGGTTCTCGAGGATCCGCCCGAAGATGAACACCGCGAGCATGTTGAACCCGATGTGGAAGATCGACGAGTGGACGAACAGCCCCGTGACGAGGCGCCACGGCTGTGTCCCGACCAACGGCGTCCAGTAGCTGAGCCACTGGTTGACGACGTTGCCGGACAGCAGGTTCAGCAGCCAGATCACGACCGACACGGCGATGATCACCGTGGTCGCCTTCTGGTCCATCATCGCGAACCGACGACGGGCGACGGTCAGGCCGCCCGGGGCCCCGGAGGCACGACGGTTCGCCTGGAACTGCGCGCGCTGTTCACGCACGCACTCCGGGCAGTGCACGCCGACGGCCGCCGGCGTCTGGCACTCGGTGCAGATCGTCCGCCCGCACCGCTGGCACAGGATGAAGCTCTGCCGGTCCGGGTGCCGGTAGCAGTAGTTGTCCCGCCCCGGGGCCTGGTCGGTCACCGGGTTCAGACGTCCTCGACGTCGATGCTCTCGATGACGACGTCCTCGACGGGCTTGTCGCGACCGTCGGTCGGCACGCCCTCGATCGCGTCGACGACCGCGCGCGACTCGTCGTCGGCGACCTCACCGAAGATGGTGTGCTTGCCCTGCAGCCAGGGGGTCGCCACGGTCGTGATGAAGAACTGCGAGCCGTTCGTGCCGCGCCCGCCCTGGATGCCGGCGTTCGCCATCGCGAAGATGTACGGCTCCTGGAAGGTGAGCTCCGGGTGGATCTCGTCGTCGAAGCGGTAGCCCGGACCACCGATGCCCTGACCGAGCGGGTCGCCGCCCTGGATCATGAAGTCCTTGATGATGCGGTGGAAGACGACACCGTCGTAGAGCTTGTCGGTCGAGACCTTGCCCGTGCCGGGGTGCGTCCACTCCTGCTTGCCGGTCGCGAGGTCGACGAAGTTCTTGACGGTCTTCGGGGCGTGGTTGCCGAACAGGTTGACGCGGATGTCGCCCTTGTTCGTGTGGATCGTTGCGACAGCGGTGTGCAGAGACATGTGTCGATTCTCGCATGCACTCCTGACGGTGACACGGATCACACAGCCGACGATCCGTGACCTGTCAGGGTGCTCGGTGGCAGGATGGGGTCACGCCGATCCGATGGAGGTACCAGATGACGACGATCGAGATCCCGCGCAAGCGTCGGAAGCAGATCAAGAAGCTCAAGGGCAAGACGGCCTCGCTCCTCGGCGAGCAGCGCAAGGTCCTCGAGCACGCGAACGCGATCCTCGCCGAGGCCCGCTCGCACGCTGCTGACGCAGCCCGCAAGGACATCGCCCCCCGCGTGCAGAACGCGATCGACAACGGGATCCGTCCCGCCGTCGCGACGGGCGTGCACGCAGCGACCTCGGCCGCGCACAGCGCGTCGCACCGCTTCCAGACCGAGGTCGTCCCCGGCCTCGTGGCGACCGCTGGTTCGGTGATGAGCGTGAAGGACCTCGCGAAGGACCCGCGCGTCAAGAAGATCGTGAAGGACGCCCAGAAGAAGGGCAAGAAGGCGAAGAAGGCCGCGGCGAAGTACACGCCGGGGCAGCAGAAGAAGGGCCTCGGGTTCGGTGGGGTCGCCCTCATCGTCGTCGGTGTGGTCGCCGTTGCCGGTGCCGCGTACGCCGCCTACCAGACGCTCCGCGCCGACGACGACCTGTGGGTCGCCGACGACGCCGACACGGCGGAGAAGCCCGCCGCCTGACCTCCCGGTTCGTACGAAGGGCCCCGGCACCGCGCCGGGGCCCTTCGTCGTCCCCGGCCGTCCCGCACGCCGCAGAACCTGCCCCGGCCCCGGCCCCGTGCCACCTGCCCCGAGCCCCGAGCCCCGAGCCCCGAACCCCGAGCCCCGAACGGGCGACATACGGCCCGCTCACCGCTGAGACTCGACGAGAAGAACCCTGTCGACGCCCCGCACGCGGCACGTCCTGCCCGCTCGGCAGCCCCAGCCTCAGGCACAGCACCGGCCCCAGCCTCAGGCACAGGCCCGGCCTCAGCCCCAGCCACAGCCACAGCCACAGCCACAGACTGGAGGCACGCCCTCATCCCGTCAGCCGCTGATGCGCCGTCGCGCAACATGCCGCCGTCGCTTGCCCAGGTGCCACGACATGCCGCGTCGAAGCACCACAGACGGCATGTCGTGCGCCAGCGCCGGGCCGAACGCCCGCAGCGGCAGCACCCCTCGCCCGAAGACGACCGAGACGACCATCCCGCAGCGGCAACGCCCGGAAGAAGGCGACCATCGCGGAGCGGCGCGCCGGAGGCGCCGACGAACACGACGACCGAAACCGGCGGAGCGAGGAACGAGCGGAGCAGTATCCGCCCTGAGGGAGTGGAGCCTGGGAGAATCGAACTCCCGACATCCTGCTTGCAAAGCAGGCGCTCTACCAACTGAGCTAAGGCCCCGTGAGGACCAGCGTACTGGTCCCGGTGGGAAGTGGTGGGGCTACAAGGACTTGAACCTTGGACCTCTTCGTTATCAGCGAAGCGCTCTAACCGCCTGAGCTATAGCCCCTCAGACCAGAAGAAAGCCTACCGTACCGATCTCGGAGAACGAAATCGAGGGGCGACTGCCGTCCGGCCCGGGTGTGTCAGTTGTTCGTGAAGCCCACGAGCAGGCCGCCCGTGATCCGCACACTGAGGTTGTAGAGGACACTCACGATCGCGCCGAGCACGGTGCCGACGACCACGTTGAGGATGCCCACCACGACCGAGAACCCGAGGACCTGCCCGAGCGAGAACTGGTCCATGATCGAGTAGCTGTTCTGCCCGGTGACGTCCTTGAGCAGGGCGTCGATCTGGGTGAACACACCGGTCTGGTTGAGGATGACCCAGACCAGCGCGGTCGCGACGATGATCACGATCGAACCGGCGAGCGCGATGAGGAAGCTCAGCTTCACCATCGACCAGAAGTCGAGGTACACCAGACGCAGGCGGACCTGCCGGGTACCGCTGGGACGTTTCGCCTTCTTCTGGAGCTTCTCGGCGACACTACTCATTGTTCGACTGGTCCTCTCCGGCCTCGTCCTCGACAGGCTCGGTGTCGGCGGGGTCGGCGGGTTCGGGGGCCGCTTCGTCAGGGCTCACCGTCTCCACCGGGCCCGCAGGCTCGATCTCGGGGTCGGCGTCGTCCTGGTCATCCAGGTTCCGCTCGCTGTTCCGGGCCACCGCGATGATCCGGTCGTTCTCCGCGAACCTCGCGAAGACCACACCCATCGTGTCGCGACCCTTGGCGGGCACCTCGGACACGGCAGACCTTACCACCTTGCCCGATTGCAGCACGACGAGCACCTCGTCGTCCTCGCCGACGATGAGCGCCCCCACGAGGTCGCCCCGATCGGCGGCCAGCTTGGCCACCTTGATGCCGAGACCACCGCGGCCCTGCACCCGGTACTGGTCGACCGAGGTGCGCTTGGCGTAGCCGCCCTCGGTCATCACCCACACGTAGCCGTCGTCCGACACCACACGTGCGGCGAGCAGTGCGTCGTCGCCGCGGAAGGACATGCCCTTCACGCCGGAGGTCGAGCGGCCCATCGGACGGAGGGTGTCGTTGGTCGCGGTGAAGCGGAGCGACATGCCGTGCTTCGACACGAGCAGCAGGTCGTCGGTCTCGTCGACGAGCAGTGCCTGGCGGAGCTTGTCGCCCTCGCGGAGGTTGATCGCGATGATGCCGCCGGTGCGGTTGGTGTCGTACTCGGTCAGCGCGGTCTTCTTGACCAGACCCTGCTCGGTCGCGAGCACGAGGTACTGCGCCGCCTCGTAGTCGCGGATGTCGAGCACCTGCTGGATCTGCTCGTCGGGCTGCATGGCGAGCAGGTTGGCGACGTGCTGCCCCTTGGCGTCACGGCTCGCCTCCTGCAGCTCGTACGCCTTGGCGCGGTACACGCGGCCCTGGTCGGTGAGGAAGAGCAGCCAGTGGTGGGTCGTCGTGACGAAGAAGTGCTCGACGATGTCGTCCGCGCGGAGCTGCGCACCCTTGACGCCGCGACCGCCGCGGTGCTGTGACCGGTAGTTGTCGCTCCGCGTGCGCTTGACGTACCCGCCGCGGGTGATGGTGACGACCATCTCCTCTTCCGGGATGAGGTCCTCGATGGACATGTCACCGTCGTAGCCGAGCATGATCTCGCTGCGACGGTCGTCCCCGAAGCGGTCGACGATCTCGGCGAGCTCGTCGCCGATGATCGTGCGCTGCCGGGTCTCCGACGCCAGGATGTCCTGGAAGTCGGCGATCTTGCGCTCGAGTTCCTCGGCCTCGTCGTGGATCTTCTGGCGCTCGAGGGCGGCCAGGCGGCGGAGCTGCAGCTCGAGGATCGCGCGTGCCTGGATCTCGTCGACGGACAGCAGGTCCATCAGGCCGGTCCGCGCCTCCTCGACGTCGGGCGACCGACGGATGAGCGCGATGACCTCGTCGAGGGCGTCGAGCGCCGCGAGGTAGCCGCGCAGGATGTGCGCGCGCTTCTCGGCTTCGCGGAGCCGGTACTGGGTACGGCGGACGATGACGTCGATCTGGTGGTCGACCCATGCCGAGATGAAGCCGTCGAGCGACAGCGTGCGCGGCACCCCGTCGACGATGGCGAGCATGTTCGCGCCGAAGTTCTCCTGCAGCTGCGTGTGCTTGTACAGGTTGTTGAGCACGACCTTCGCCACCGCGTCGCGCTTCAGCACGATGACCAGGCGCTGACCGGTGCGGCCGGAGGTCTCGTCGCGGATGTCCGCGATGCCGGCGAGCTTGCCGTCCTTCACGCCCTCGGCGATGCGGATCGCCAGGTTGTCCGGGTTCACCTGGTACGGCAGCTCGGTGACGACCAGGCACGTGCGGCCCTGGATCTCCTCGACGTTGACGACCGCGCGCATCGTGATCGAGCCACGACCGGTGCGGTAGGCGTCCTGGATGCCCTTCGTGCCGAGGATCTGCGCGCCGGTCGGGAAGTCCGGGCCCTTGATCCGCTGCATGAGCGCGCCGAGGAGCTCCTCGCGCGTCGCGTCCGGGTGCGCGAGCGCCCACTGGGCGCCCTCGGCGACCTCGCGCAGGTTGTGCGGGGGGATGTTCGTGGCCATGCCGACCGCGATGCCGACCGACCCGTTGACGAGCAGGTTCGGGAAGCGCGCCGGCAGGATCGACGGCTCCTGCGTGCGGCCGTCGTAGTTGTCCTGGAAGTCGACGGTGTCCTCGTCGATGTCCCGGACCATCTCCATGGCGAGCGGTGCCATCTTGGTCTCGGTGTACCGCGGGGCCGCGGCGCCGTCGTTGCCCGGGGACCCGAAGTTGCCCTGGCCGAGCGCGAGCGGGTACCGGAGCGACCACGGCTGCACGAGGCGGACGAGCGCGTCGTAGATCGCGCTGTCGCCGTGCGGGTGGAACTGGCCCATGACGTCACCGACGACGCGGGAGCACTTCGAGAACGCCCGGTCCGGCCGGTAGCCGCCGTCGAACATCGCGTAGATGACGCGGCGGTGGACCGGCTTCAGGCCGTCACGGACCTCCGGCAGCGCACGTCCGACGATGACGGACATCGCGTAGTCGAGGTACGACCGCTGCATCTCGAGCTGCAGGTCGACCTGCGAGATGCGGTCGCCGGAGACCACGATGTCGCCTACCTCGCCGTGCACGATCTCGGGCTGCTCGTCGGCGCCGTTCTCGTTGTCGTCAGCCATGTGGCTTGGTCACCTTTCTGGTGGCCCTCCGGTCGTCGGCCGGGAGGCACTGGTTCCGTCGGTCGCGCCGGGCGCGACCACAGGGGGTCGGGACTGGTCGACGCGGCTGGCACCGCGCCTCCAGGCCGGTACTAGATGTCGAGGAAGCGGACGTCCTTGGCGTTCTGCTGGATGAACTGGCGTCGCGACTCGACGTCCTCACCCATCAGCGTCGCGAAGACGCTGTCGACCGCGGCGGCGTCCTCGAGCGTGACCTGCAGGAGCGTGCGGGTGTCCGGGTTCATCGTGGTGTCCCAGAGCTCCTTGTAGTCCATCTCGCCCAGACCCTTGTAGCGCTGGATCCCGTTGTCCTTCGGGATGCGCTTGCCGGCGGCGATGCCCGCCTGCATCAGGGCGTCGCGCTCCCGGTCGCTGAACACGTACTCGTGCGCCGCGTTCGACCACTTCAGGCGGTACAGCGGCGGCTGTGCGAGGTACACGTACCCGCGCTCGATGAGCGGACGCATGTAGCGGAAGAGCAGCGTGAGCAGCAGCGTCGTGATGTGCTGGCCGTCGACGTCGGCATCGGCCATCAGCACGATCTTGTGGTACCGGGCCTTGTCCGGGTCGAAGTCCTCGCCGATGCCGGCGCCGAACGCCGTGATCATCGACTGGATCTCCTGGTTGGCCAGGGCGCGGTCGAGGCGGGCCTTCTCGACGTTGAGGATCTTGCCGCGCAGCGGCAGGATCGCCTGGGTCATGGGGTTGCGGCCCTGCACGGCGGAACCACCGGCGGAGTCGCCCTCGACCATGAAGATCTCCGACAGCGTCGGGTCCTTCGACTGGCAGTCCTTGAGCTTGCCGGGCATGCCGCCCGACTCGAGCAGCCCCTTGCGCCGGGTGGTCTCGCGGGCCTTGCGGGCGGCGAGCCGGGCCTGCGACGCCTGGATCGCCTTCCGCACGACGTCGCGCGCCTGGGCCGGGTTGCTCTCGAACCAGTGGGTGAGCTCGGTGCCGACGACGCGCTGCACGAACGACTTCGCCTCGGTGTTGCCGAGCTTGGTCTTCGTCTGGCCCTCGAACTGCGGCTCGCCGAGCTTCACGGAGATGACGGCGGTCAGCCCTTCGCGGATGTCGTCACCCGTGAGGTTGTCGTCCTTCTCCTTGATGATCTTGGTCTCGCGGGCGTACCGGTTGACCAGGCTCGTCAGGGCCGCACGGAAGCCCTCTTCGTGGGTGCCGCCCTCGTGCGTGTTGATCGTGTTCGCGAAGGTGTGGACGCTCTCCTGGTAGGAGGTGTTCCACTGCATGGCGATCTCGAGCGCGATCTTGCGCTCGGTGTCCTCGGCCTCGATCGCGATGACGTCGGGGTGGACGAGGTCGGCCTTCTTCTGCGCGTTGAGGTACTCGACGTAGTCGGGCAGCCCGCGCTCGTAGCGGAAGGAGTCACGGCGCGACTCCTCGCCCTCGTCCGGGGTGCGCTCGTCGGTGAGGTTGATGCGGAGGCCCTTGTTGAGGAAGGCCATCTGCTGGAAGCGCGTGCGCAGCGTCTCGTAGTCGAACTCGACGGTCTCGAAGATGTCGGCGTTCGGCCAGAACGTGATCGTGGTGCCGGTCACGTCGGTCTCCTCGTCCTTCGAGACGGGGGCGACCGGGACGCCGTCGGTGTAGCTCTGGCGCCAGACGTGGCCCTGGCGGCGGACCTCGACGTCGAGCTCGGAGCTCAGGGCGTTCACGACGGAGGAGCCCACGCCGTGCAGACCACCGGACACCGCGTACCCGCCGCCACCGAACTTGCCGCCGGCGTGCAGGACGGTGAGGACGACCTGGAGCGTCGAGACACCCTCGGCCGCGTGGGTGTCGACCGGGATGCCACGGCCGTTGTCGACCACGCGGACGCCGCCGTCCTCGCGGATGGTGACGTCGATCGTGTCGCAGTAGCCGGCCAGTGCTTCGTCGACGGAGTTGTCGACGATCTCCTGCACCAGGTGGTGGAGACCGCGCGGACCCGTCGAACCGATGTACATGCCCGGGCGCTTGCGGACCGCCTCGAGCCCCTCCAGCACCTGAATCTGGTCTGCGCCGTACGATGGTTCCGTCGGTGGAGCCTGCTCGGTCTCGTCCTGCGGGATCGTCCGGTCGTCGTCAGATTCTGATGCCATGTCGGGATTGCTCCTGCCTGCGCGCGGAACGCCCGCACACTGCACTCGCCAGTCTACCGCAGGAGCCCCTCTCCACGGGGCTCATCCGCCCGCTGGACGGGTGTTCTTCATCCCCGAGGACGATTTCGTCGCCTCAACCGTAGGTGTCGCGAGGACCACGCCCCTGGACGGTCCTGGGACCGCGTTTCCAGGTGGGGACGTCCGGGCCGGAAACCCGGATCGACTGCACGCCCGCTCCCGGGTGCCGCTCGGCGATCGTCGTCGTCACGGTCGCGCGCATCAGACGGAGCTGCGTCGCCCACGCCGTCGAGTCGCAGCGGATGACGAGCGTGCCGTCGTCGATCGTCATCGGGCGCGAGTGCTTCGCGAGTTCGTCGCCCACCACGGCGGGCCAGTCGACGAAGAGCTCCGAGCGCGCCAACGGCTCCGACCACCCGAGTTCCTGGGCCAGCGCGCCGACCACGTCGCCGAGCCCCCGGGGTTCGCGACCCTTGCCGTACGGAACCGTGTCGGCGTCGAGCTCGCGGGACCGGCGACGTCGGGCGTCGACGGTGCGGAGGGACGGGTCGCCGAACACGGCGCGCAGGTGCCGGTACACCCGCGAGGGCTCGGAGGGCTTCCACGGCTTGGGCATCAGGCGCGAGCCTCGTCCGTCACGATCGTGCCCGCCTCGATCCGGACGGTGTGGGCGGCGAGCTGGTCGGGCACGTCCCCGAACACCGCGGCGGTGATGAGCACCTGCTCGTAGTCGGCGACCGCCCCCGCCAACCGTTCACGCCGTGACTCGTCGAGCTCGGCGAACACGTCGTCGAGGATGATGATCGGATCGCCGAGCGTCGACTCCGCCCGGAGCACCGCGGCTCCGGCGAGCTTGATCGCGAGGGCGAACGACCACGACTCGCCGTGGCTGGCGTACCCGCGCGCAGGTAACCCGTTCAGCTGGAAGAGCACGTCGTCGCGGTGCGGTCCGACGAGGGTCAGTCCGCGGTCGAGTTCGTCCCGACGCCGACGCTCGAGCGCACCACGGAAGGCCTCGGCCGCAGCGGCGACGGACACCGGTTCGTCCGGCGTCCCGAGCACCGGGTCGGTCGCGGCAGCGTCCTCGGGGTCACCGCCGCGCACGCTGAGCACACCCGAGATGGTCGCCTCGTGCCGTTCGCCGGCGACGGTGGCGTAGGCCTCGGTCACGAACGGCGCGAGGCGACGGGTGAGGTGGTCGCGGGCCGCGATGATCTCGGAACCGAACGCGACGAGCCGGTCGTCCCAGACGTCCAGCGTCGCGAGGGACCCGGACCGCGCACCGGTCGCCCGTGCCGACTTCAGCAGGGTGTTCCGCTGCTTGAGCGTCCGGTCGTAGTCGGCGAGCACGCCCTGCATCCGGGGTGCGATCTGACCGAGCAGCTCGTCCAGCATGCGCCGACGGCCCGAGGGCTCACCGCGGACGAGGGCCAGGTCCTCGGGGGCGAAGAGCACGCTGGTGCAGTACCGCGGCAGTTCGCGGGGCTTGATCGCGGCCCGGTTGACCTGGGCTCGGTTCGACCCGGTGCGGTTGATCTGCACCTCGGCCAGGATGCTGCGGTCCTCGTGCGCCAGTCGAGCGCGCACGATCGCGGCGTCGCAGCCCTGACGGACGAGGGCGGCGTCGGTCGGCACCCGGTGCGACCCGAGGGTCGAGAGGTAGCCGATCGCCTCGACCAGGTTGGTCTTGCCCTGTCCGTTCCGCCCGACGAACAGGTTCGGCCCGCGTGCGAGGTCGACGTCCGCCTCCCGGTAGTTCCGGAAGTCGGTGAGTTGCAGGTGGTCGACGTGCACGCGGGCCGGGACGAGCTCAGGTGGTGACCTGAACTACGCCTTCTTCACGGCGTGACCGCCGAACTGGTTGCGCAGGGCCGCGACGGCCTTCATCGTCGGGGACGCACTGCCCTGACGCGAGACGAAGCGCGCGAAGATCGACGCGGAGATGGTCGGCATCGGCACGGCGTGCTCGATGGCCTCCTCCACCGTCCAACGGCCCTCGCCGGAGTCGTCGACGTAGCCCTCGATGGCGTCGAGCTTCGGGTCCTCGTTCAGCGCGAGGACCATCAGGTCGAGCAGCCAGGAGCGCACGACGGTGCCGCGCTGCCACCCGGCGAAGACCGCGGGGACGTCCTTGATGATGTCCTTGGCCTCGAGGAGCTCGTAGCCCTCGCCGTACGCCTGCATGATCGCGTACTCGATGCCGTTGTGGACCATCTTGGCGTAGTGACCGGCGCCGACGGGGCCGGCGTGCGAGAAGCCCTCCTCGCGGGGGCCCTCGGGGCGGAGCGCGTCGAAGACCGGCATGGCGAACTCGACGTCCTCGGGGGCGCCACCGACCATCAGGCCGTAGCCGTTGTCCTTGCCCCAGACACCACCGGAGACACCGGCGTCCATGTACCGGATGCCCTTGGCGTCGAGCTGCTCGGCGTGGATCGTGTCGTCCAGCCACTTCGAGTTGCCACCGTCGATGACGAGGTCGCCCTCACCCAGGACGCCGGCGAGGTCCGTGATCACGTCGTCGGTGATCTTGCCGTGCGGGACCATGACCCACACGAGCTTCTTGCCCTCGGGCAGTGCGGCTGCCAGGGCGCCGAGGTCCGCGACGTCGGAGACGGCGGGGTTCGCGTCGTACCCGGTGACCTCGATGCCTGCGTTGCGGAGACGGGCACGCATGTTGTTGCCCATGCGACCGAGGCCGACAAGACCGATGTGCATGATTTCCTCTTCTGTTCGTCGTCGCGCTGGTGGCCAGAGGCGCGTCAGCGCAGTGGTACGGCTGTTGCGCTATCGCAGCAGGAGATTGGGCTGCAGCAGGTACCGGTATCCGTCCGTCGCCGCGGCCTCTTGCGAGGTCTGCCCGGTGATGAGCACCGGACCCGGCTTGTTGGGGTTCTCCGTCTTGGTGAAGGAGATGCGGACGAACTCGGAGTGCACCGCGTTCAACCCGTCCAGGAGGAAGGCGGGCTTCAGCGAGACCACCGTTTCCTCCCCGGTCAGCAACGCACTGATCGACTCTGACGCCTGCGCTTGTTCGGATCCGATCGCCTCGAGCGTGAGCCCGTCGACCGAGAAGGAGAACCGGAGCGCCGCTTCGCGCTCCAGGACGAGGGAGACCCGTCGGACGGCCTCGACGAGTTCAGCGGTGTTGATCACCGCGTGGTCGTTCACCGTCTCGGGGAAGAGCCGGCGGACCGGCGGGTAGTTGCCCTTGATGAGCAGCGAGGTCACGGTCTTGTCGTCGGCGTGGAACGCGATCAGCTCGCGGTCCGACGACCCGCTGATCGAGACCGACACCGTGGACGCCGACCCGAACGTGCGGCCGACCTCCTGCAGGGTGCGGGCGGGGACGAGCGCGTGCAGCGGGTCGGATCCGACACGACCGGAGTCCCACGCGATCGTGCGGACCGCGACGCGGTAGCGGTCGGTCGCGATGAGCGACAGGTCGTTGTCGCCGACCTCGAGCTGCACACCGGTGATGACCGGGGTGACGTCGTCGCGGCTCGCGGCGACGGCCACCTGGGACACGGCCTCGGAGAAGGCGTCGCCGGGGACGACCCCGGTCTGCTCACCGATCTCCGGCAGCGTCGGGTACTCCTCGACCGGCATGGACAGCAGCGTGAAGTGCGCCGATCCGCAGGTGACGGAGATCTTCGTGTCCTCGGTGGTGAAGGTCACCGGGGCGTTCGGGAGTCGGCTCGAGATGTCGTTGAGCAGACGGCCGGAGACGAGCACGGTGCCCGGTTCGTCGATCTGCGCCGTGATCGAGGTCTGCGCCGAGACCTCGTAGTCGAACGACGACAGCGTGAGCCGATCGCCCTCGGCGTGGATGAGGACTCCGGACAGGATCGGGAGGGTCGTGCGCTGTGGGAGGAGCTTCACCGCGAAGGAGACGGCTTCGGAGAAGACGTCCCGGTTGACCTCGAACTTCACAGCTGGGACCCCTGTCGATCGGTGCGGACTGTCCGGCCGCCCCATTGTGGCACAGCGGAGCAGGGCCCGGATTTCTTGTCATCCCGCCGTCCACAAGGTTGGCCCGCGGAACTTCATCGTTAACCAGGATCAATGGTGTTAACGCCTGTGCACAGTGTGGATAACTCTGTGCATCCCGCTTCCCCACAGGGAACTACACACGTGTGAGTTGTGAGTCTCGTGTTGGCAGCGTCTGGATGAACAAATCTCATCTATCCGCTTCCATCCCCAGTCTCCACAGGTGGGTACAGAACTGTGAACAACCGGACCGCGTGTCCTCCACAGTTATCCACAGGCTTTCCACACTGGGGGAAACTCGGCGCATGGAACCGTCTCAGATGGTGGATGCGCGCCGAGGCGGGCCGATCCGGGGCCGTGGGGCGGGCCTCCCGGTCGGACACCGGTGCGACGGATGTCGGGTCGAGGGGAGACGACGGACGGGAGGCACGGTGCCGTGTCGCACCGTGCCTCCCGTCCGTCAGCTGGTCGCGTCCGCGTCCTGCTCGCGTCCGCGTCAGCGGTAGCGGCGGTCCTGCTTGATGCGGCTCGTCAGCTCGGTGACCTGGTTGTAGATCGACCGTCGTTCCTTCATCAGCTCGGTGATCTTCTTGTTCGCGTACATGACCGTGGTGTGGTCGCGGTTGCCGAACAGCTGCCCGATCTTCGGCAGCGACAGGCTCGTCATCTCACGGCACAGGTACATGGCGATCTGCCGCGCGGTCGCGATCGCCTGCGACCGGGACGAGCCGTACAGGTCGTCGACCGAGAGCTTGAAGTACTCCGCGGTGTGGTTGATGATGTCCGTCGGCGCGATCACGTTGTCGTCGTCGAGGGTGATCAGGTCCTTGAGGACCGTCTGCACCAGGGCCATGTCGACGGCCGTCCGGTTCAGGCTCGCGAACGCCGTGACGCGGATGAGCGTCCCCTCGAGCTCACGGATGTTGCTCGAGACCTTCGACGCCATGAACTCGAGGATGTCGTCGGGGACCTGCAGGTGGTCGGACTGCGCCTTCTTGCGCAGGATCGCGATGCGCGTCTCGAGGTCCGGCGCCTGCACGTCCGTGATGAGGCCCCACTCGAACCGTGAGCGCATCCGGTCCTCGAAGCCGGTCAGGTGCTTCGGCGCGACGTCCGACGTGATCACGACCTGCTTGTTGTGGTCGTGCAGCGTGTTGAACGTGTGGAAGAAGGCCTCCTGCGTGGAGTCCTTCCCCTGCAGGAACTGGATGTCGTCGATCAGCAGGATGTCGATGTCGCGGTAGCGCTGCTGGAACTGGTTCGACCGGTTGTTCGCGATCGAGTTGATGAAGTCGTTGGTGAACTCCTCGCTCGACACGTACCGGACGCGGATGCCCGGGTAGAGGCTCTCGGCGTAGTGGCCGATCGCGTGGAGGAGGTGCGTCTTGCCGAGACCGGAGTCGCCGTAGATGAAGAGCGGGTTGTACGCCTTGGCCGGAGCTTCGGCGACCGCGACCGCGGCGGCGTGGGCGAAGCGGTTCGACGAGCCGATGACGAAGTTGTCGAAGTTGTACTTCGGGTTGAGTCGCGACTCGGGGCGACCACCGGTGCCCGGGGAGTCGATCTGGCTCGGGACGAACGGTGCCTCGATGTACTGGCGGGGTGCCGCGCTCTGCTCCACCGGCGCCTGCACCGGCTCCGCGTACTCGGGGACGTGGCTCGGGACGACCGCCTCGACCCGCGGTTCCGACGCCATGTCCGGGTTCACCGTGATGGCGAAGTTCGCGACCGAGTCGTCACCGACCCGCGACACGGCCTCGGTGATCGGGACGCGGATCCGCTGCTCGAGCATGCCCCGTGTCAGGTCGTTGGGGACCTCGAGGTAGAGGGTGCCGGCGAGCACGCCCTTCGGTTCGACCAGGTTGAGGAAGCCGTGCAGCTGCGGGGTGATGCGGTTGTCCTCGGAGAGGAGGCCCAGGACGGAGGACCAGAGGTCCTCGACGGGGTCGGCCGGCATCGTCATTCGCGCTGGTCTCCTGGTCTGGTGTCGGTGTGCTGGTGTCGTGGCGCCGGTCCCGTGCCGTGGTGCTCGGTGCTCGGTGCCCGGAACGGCGGGACTCCGGCGCGCCGGGTCGGTGCCGCTCCGCGAGTGGTGTCCGGCGCGGCCGATCCACGGGCCGGACCGCTGTCACGCCGTGGCGGTGATCCACAGGGTTGTCCACAGTCCTGTCCACGGTGGCCCGGCTGCGGACGGTGAGGTGACTCCCCCGTCGCTCCGCGGAACGGGCCGATCGATCACACCACTGTAAAGGGTCCGACCGAGTCGTACCGAACGCACGTTTTCCCCAATGTGGATGATGATCGTGCGCTCACCTCGGACGAGGGCGGCCGTCGTCGCCGTTTGACCTCACCGCCGCTGTCACGTACCGTTAACCAGTTGACTGCGGCCACCTGGTCGCGCCCATCGTGTCGTTCGGCCTCGTCGAGCGGCTGTCCAGACATACGTGTCGGCTCGCGCTGAGCCCGTCCTCGAGCGCAGCCGTGTGGAGATCATCATGAGCAAGCGCACCTTCCAGCCGAACAACCGTCGTCGCGCCAAGAAGCACGGCTTCCGCGCCCGCATGCGCACCCGTGCCGGCCGCGCCATCCTGGCCGCGCGCCGCGGCAAGGGCCGCACCGAGCTCAGCGCCTGATCGGGCTGCGCCCCTCGGGGCAGCGCCTGATCCGGTCCCGAATCGGAACCCGGTAGCGATCGTGTTGGCTCGCGCCAACCGCATCGTCCGCGGTGAGGACTACCGGTCCGTCGTGCGTCGTGGTCGCAGGAGCGCCACGGCGCACGTCGTCGTATCCGTGGTCCGCCGACCCGTCGGGGCCGAGCCCGGTCCGGACGACCCGACCCGCTTCGGGTTCATCGTCGCGAAGACGGTCGGCAACGCCGTCACCCGCAACACGGTGCGACGTCGGTTCAAGGCGATCGCCCACGATCTGCTGATCGAGGTGCCGACCGGCCACGACGTGGTCATCAGGGCCTTGCCAGCCGCGGCGCAGGCCGGATGGCCTAGCCTGCTCGGAGACGTCTCGCGCTCCTTCGCGCGCGGGGTGGAGAAGGCAGCATGAACCGCATCCAGTGGACCCGGCTGGCGTTGAACCGACTGGCCTGGGTCGTCGCGTTGCTCCCGCGCAACGTGTGCGTCGTCGTGCTGCGCGCCTACCGCGCGGTCATCTCTCCCCTGTACGGGAACGTCTGCCGCTACCACCCGTCGTGCTCACGGTACGCGCTCGAGGCCATCCAGCAGTACGGCGTCGTGCGCGGGTCAGCGATGGGGGCCTGGCGGATCGCGCGGTGCAACCCGTGGGCCGCAGGCGGGATCGACGACGTGCGTGACCGCCGCCGCCCCTACCGCCTGACCCGGTTCGGGTTCGTGCTCCCCCCGTCCCAGCTGCACCCCCAGCCGTCCGGCGATGCCCGTCGTCCGGTCCTGCTCCCCCAGCGCACTCGAAAGGCGTGACCGTCCTCATGGACTTCATCGGAACGATCCTCTGGCCACTGAAGTGGGTGGTCTCGGCGATCCTCGTGGCCTTCCACTGGATCTTCGAGTCGATCGGCATGGACCCGTCGGCCGGCATCACCTGGGTGCTGTCGATCATCTTCCTCACCTTCGTGGTGCGGGCCGCGCTCATCCCGATCTTCGTCCGGCAGATCAAGTCGCAGCGACGCATGCTCGAGGTGGCGCCGCAGCTGAAGAAGATCCAGGACAAGTACAAGGGCAAGAAGGACCAGTTCTCGCGTGAGGCCATGAGCCGCGAGACCATGGCCCTCTACAAGGAGACCGGGACGAACCCGCTGAGCTCCTGCCTGCCGCTGCTCATCCAGATGCCGATCTTCTTCTCGCTGTACTCGGTGCTGCACGAGGCGCAGATCAACAAGACCGGCATCGGTCTGCTCACGAACACCCTGGCGCAGGACTTCGGCAACGCGGCCCTGTTCGGCGCTCCCCTGCACGAGACCTTCACGAACGCCTCCGGGTGGGAGGTCCGGGTCATCGCGGGCTTCATGATCGTCGTGATGACGGCGTCGCAGTTCGTCACCCAGCTGCAGCTCGTGGCGAAGAACATGTCGCCGGAGACCAAGGCGTCGCCGATGTACCGCCAGCAGAAGATGATGCTGTACATCCTCCCGCTGGTCTTCGTGATCTCGGGTCTGAGCTTCCCCCTCGGCGTGATGTTCTACTGGCTGGCCTCCAACATCTGGACGATGGCGCAGCAGTACTTCGTCATCCGCAGCATGCCGACCCCGGGTTCCGAGGCCGCACTCGCCCGTGAGGCTCGCCTGGCCAAGAAGGCCCAGCGTCGCGGCACCCCGGTGCTCGCCGAGGCCGGCGCTGGCTCCACCGCGGTCGAGGTCGAGCCCGTCCGCGTGACCACGCAGCGTCAGCAGCCCGTCGGCAAGAACCGCTCCAAGAAGAACGGGAAGAAGTAAGTGACCGAGCAGGACACCGCATCCACCGTCGACGCCGCGGCGGAGACCGAGACCGACGAGGTCCGCGACGAAGCGGACATCGCGGCGGACTACATCGAGGAACTCCTCGACATCTGCGACCTCGACGGGGACATCGAGATCGAGGAGCGTGGCGGACGGGTGTACCTGTCCGTGAGCGACGAGGGCGGCGCACTGCGGGTGCTCTCGAAGCCGGACACGGTGTCGGCCCTGCAGGAGCTGACCCGCATCGCCGTGCAGGCCGAGACCGGCGAGTTCAGCCGCCTCATCCTGGACGTCGGTGGCTCGCGTGACGCCCGAGCGACGGAGCTGCAGCGTCTGGTCGACACGGCTGTCGAGCGCATCGAGAGCGGTTCGTCGTCGGCGGCGCTCCCCCCGATGTCGTCCTACGAGCGCAAGCTCGTGCACGACCTGGTTGCCGAGAAGGGCTTCCACTCGGAGTCCGAGGGCGAGGGACGAGACCGCCACACGGTCGTCAGGCGATGACCGACGAGGTCACGCCGGTCCTCGAGCGGGAGCCGGCTGCCGCTGCGCAGCTGTTCGGCGACCGGATCGAGGTCGCGCGGTCCTTCACGGCCGAGCTCGCTCGTCGCGGCGAGGAACTGGGCCTCATCGGACCCCTCGAACTCCCCCGCCTGTGGACGCGACACATCCTCAACTCTGTCTTGCTCGCGCCGCTCCTGGAGGCCGATGGTCGCGTCGCGGACGTCGGTTCCGGAGCAGGGCTGCCTGGCCTGGTGCTCGCGATCGCCCGTCCCGACGTCTCCTTCACGCTCATCGAACCGATGGAGCGTCGCTGCGACTGGCTGAACGCCGAATCCGAGCGACTCGGGCTGGGGAACGTCACCGTCCTCCGCGGGCGGGCCGAGGACGTCGCAGACTCGGTCGTCGTCGACCAGGTCACGGCTCGTGCGGTGAGTGCGCTGTCGAAGCTCATCCCGCTCACGGTCCCGCTGGTGCGGTCGGGCGGTCAGCTCATCCTGATGAAGGGTGCGCGGGTCGACGAAGAGATCGAGAAGGCTCGGAAGGTGATCCTCCGGAAGCGCCTGGCCGATGTCGAGGTGCTCGAGCTCGGAGACGGTGTGGTCGAGGAGACCACGCGAGTCTTCCGGGCTACAGTTGACTGACGCCGCGGCTGGGTCCGGCTGTGCTGGACCAGAAAGCCCGACGTTCCACGTGGAACACTGACCCGGGGAAGAGGTCTTCGTTGAGTTCATCGACCGACTACGACTCGTCGACGCCCCTGGCTCGCGAGATCGCTGACCTCAACCGGCGGCGGCGAGCGATCGCCACGCAGCAGTTCCCGCTCCCCGCGAAGACTCGCGTGTTCACCGTGTCGAACCAGAAGGGTGGCGTCGGGAAGACGACCACCACGGTGAACCTCGCGGCTGCCCTCGCGCACGGTGGTGCCCGTGTCCTGGTGATCGACCTCGATCCGCAGGGCAATGCTTCGACCGCGCTCGGGGTCGAGCACCAGGCCGAAGTGACCAGCGTCTACGACGTGATCGTGGACGAGGCGCCGATCGCCGATGCTGTTCAACGATCGCCAGAGTCCGAGACGCTCTGGTGTGTCCCGGCGACCATCCACCTGGCGGGCGCGGAGATCGAACTCGTCTCCCTCGTGGCGCGCGAGCAGCGGTTGCGCACGGCGCTCGACCAGTACCTGTCGTCGCTCGAGGAGCCGTACCACTACGTCTTCATCGACTGCCCGCCTTCGCTCGGCCTCCTGACGATCAACGCATTCGTCGCCGCGCAGGAGGTGCTGATCCCGATCCAGACCGAGTACTACGCGCTCGAGGGCCTCAGCCAACTCCTGCGGAACATCGAGCTGATCGAACGGCACCTCAACCCGAACCTCCGGGTGTCGACGATCCTGCTCACGATGTTCGACGGACGCACGAACCTGTCCAACCAGGTTGCAGCGGATGTCCGTGAGCACTTCGGCGAGCAGGTGCTGAAGGCCGTGATCCCCCGGTCGGTGCGCGTCAGCGAAGCACCGAGTTACGGACAGAGCGTCGTGTCGTACGACGTCAACTCGTCGGGCTCGCTCTCGTACCTCGAGGCAGCCGCCGAGATCGCAGCACGAGGAGCGCAGGACTGATGGCACCCAAGCGAACTGGACTCGGACGAGGCATCGGCGCCCTGATCCCGACGGCGTCGGACCAGCAGGACCGGCCCGTCGACGTGTTCTTCCCGACGGGCGGCTCCCCGGCCTCGGCACCCTCCGCCGGTGCGACCGCTGAGGACCTCGTCGCCGTTCCCGGCGCACGTCTGGCGAACCTCAATCCGCTCGACGTCGTGCCGAACGGACAGCAGCCGCGCAAGGAGTTCCGCGAGGAGGAGCTCCAGGAGCTCGTCCACTCGATCCGCGAGATCGGTGTGCTCCAGCCCATCGTCGTCCGTCCGATCGCCGGCGCATCAGGCACCGAGGCGCAGTACGAGCTCATCATGGGTGAGCGTCGTCTGCGTGCCACGAAGGAGCTCGGGCTCGCGACCATCCCCGCGATCGTCAAGGACACCCCTGATGACGCGATGCTTCGGGACGCGCTGCTCGAGAACCTGCATCGTGCACAGCTCAATCCGTTGGAAGAGGCGTCGGCGTACCAGCAGCTGCTCGCGGACTTCGGGATCACGCAGGAGCAGCTCGCGCAGCGCATCGGCCGGTCGCGTCCGCAGATCACGAACACGATCCGTCTGCTCCGGTTGCCCTCCCCCGTCCAGCGCCGCGTCGCTGCCGGTGTGCTGTCCGCGGGACACGCACGTGCCGTCCTCGCGGCACCGGACGCCGAGGCGATGGAGTACCTCGCCGAGAAGATCGTCAACGAGGACCTCTCCGTCCGGGCCGCAGAGGCGATCGCGCAGCAGTTGTCGGCCAAGACGCCGGTGAAGCCGAAGGCGGAGCCGACGAAGCGACAGGCGCACTTCAACGACCTCGCCGAGCGCATCGGTGATCGGTTGAACACACGCGTGAAGATCGCGGTTGGTGCTCGCAAGAGCTCGGTGACGATCGACTTCGCGGACGGCGATGATCTCAACCGCATCCTCGGCGAGCTGGGCATCAGCGACATCGCTGGCTAGACGCGCTCGGAGGCCGTCGTTGGTGCAGGGACGGCGCCCTGTGGCCGTGTGCGGAGCGTACTGTGCGTCCCCGTCATCCAGTCCCCGGTCGGACCTGTTCGGCCGCCTGCGGGGCGTACGGCGGCGTTGACGAGGCGCCGAGGGCGACAGCTGCGCTCGCGCGTACGCCAAGGCCGTTGAGGCAGTGTTCCACGTGAAACGTCTGAATCCGGTTGTTCGGGTCAGCCGTCTCGTCTCGCGAGGCTGCTCGGGCGCTCGCGGCCCGCACATCTCGACGATGTGACGATGTGCGTGCCTGCCGGTGGTCCCTGCGAGCTGGAGAAGGCTGCGTACGCCACCGAGTTCTTCCGGTGCTACCGATCGGAGCCTGTGCCGGCGTACGGCTCGCGGAGTGCAGCTGGGGTGAGCCTGCGGCAGTACGCGGATCGCATGGCCGCTACGCGATGACGGGCCACCGGACGTGCTGGCACCATCACTGCTCCATGGTCTCTCTCCCTCTTGTCCTCCGAGTGCGTCGGTCGTCGACCTCGACCTCGACCACGATCCTCGTGTTCGCGGTACCGGCAGTGCGCCCGTCAAACGAGCGGTCGTGCGCGACAGAAACGGCTTGGTGCTCGGCCTCCCTGGCAACGGCGACGGCGACGGCGCAACGATGCTTGTGACGGCGTTCGATCAGAACAACCCGGGACGGGTGCGGCGCCGGACCTCGGGCGGACGACGGCCGCGTGGCTTGGTGCTGAGACCCGACCTCACACCGTAAGCGGGCAGCGCATCGTTCGTCCTCACGCTGGCGGCACGAGCGAGCGGGCGCTGTGGACTTCGAACTGAGTAGGTCGGCCCAACCCGGATGTGCGCAAGGTGCGACAACGAGCGGTCCGTCTGCGGCTACGGGCGGCACGGCTCCCTGGCCGTCGGCAGTACCGTCGGGCGCCGCGGACGGTCGACAGCGGTGCGACGACCTCGACGGAGCCACGTGATGTGATCCCTACCTCGCCCCCTGGTGACGGTAGCGTGACGTCCGGGGTGAGGATGCAGATGCCCGCACCATCCACGGGAGGCGACCTGCGGAGGGTGTCGCGCGGCTGGCCCGCATCCCGTGGCTGCAGTGCGCCACGGTGGGAAGGGGCCTGCTTTGCTCGAACTCGTCCGCACTGATCGTTCTGCAGCGCCGCCCTCCCCCGCTCGGCCCGCGACGCGCGCGAAGCGACGCGCGCCGTGGGATACGGTCTCTGGGCTGGCGGGGGTTCATCGAGGAGGACGAGGATCGCTGCGACCGACGGCATCGGCTCAGGTGAGGCTCGAGCCGAGCCGTTCGGAGGTGCGAGCGCGAACCCGATGCATCCTGCGACGCCCGTAGGCCACCGTCAGGGTCGACCAGGACCGGAGCGATGTGCGGCACCTGTGCGCCGGATGCACCAATTCACGACCGGCTTGCCCCTGGTGCACGAGGCGCCGTGAGTCCGCTCCTGCACCAGTGCGAGGGTCGGGGCTGCACGAAGGGTCGAGGTTGGAGAATCGGCGGCGCGGTGCACCTCGACGACGACCGTCGTGCGAGAGCTGTCCGCACCCGGTCAGCAGCCGAGGGACTGATCGGCGCAATCTCCGCTTGGGAACCGGCGATGCAGTACTTCTACCGCGCTGGCGAGCATGATCGGCCTCCGCGCCCCTCTCCCGATGGAGATGACGAACGCACGCCGGCTCTGTTCACCGCGTCCGGATCACGTGGTTCGGCGCCCTCCCCGGAGACGTCCTCGTCAACCGTCCCACGACGGGCGACAGTGCATCCGGGGACCACTCGTCGGAGTGTTTCACGTGGAACGGCGCGTCCGGAGGAGCTTCCAGATACCGACGGCGGCGAAGACCGGCTTCGCCCAGAGCATCTCTCCGACGCGATAGTCCAGCGCTGGGGCCAGTTTCGACGCCAGGTGCGGGTCCTGGCGGCGGAGGTACGCTCGCCCCTTCGCGGCGTGGAGTCCGTTCGAGCAGATGACGACGCGGTCTGCGGCGGCGATCATCGGCCTCGCGTTCGCGATGTTCTCCCATGTGGAGACGCTGTCGCGATCCTTCCTGACCGCACCGGTCCATCTGAGCCTGCGCACCGCATCCTCGAGTAGATCAGCCTCAGGGAACGCACCGCGCACCGCTCCGCCGCAGCACACGACGGTGGCAGTGTCACCCGCCGCTTCGTACCGCCGCGCCGTGCGCACCGCGATACGGGCGCGCCACCGGTTCACCGCGTTCGGTTCGGGGCCTGCATTCGCGAAACCGAGGACGACGATGGCCGTCACCGCTCCGGTACCCGCGGTCCTCCCTGCGCTGCGAGTCGGAATCGTGCCGAGCGCGCGCCGCGCGGTCACCGATGCCACAGCATGAGCAACCTCGCCGACGATCGCGGCAGCGCCCAACGGGACGGCCACAACGAGAAGGGGCAGTGTTCCACGTGGAACACTGCCCCTGCGTCGTACTGACATGGTCAGCTGCGGTGGTCCCGGATGGCCTGTTCCGCGAGCTCCGCGTAGGTCCAACCGAGGTCGAAGCCGGAGGCACTCAGCGCCTGCGGAACGAGGGAGGTCTCGGTCAGACCCGGGAGGACGTTGGCTTCGAGGAACCACGGCGTCCCTGCCGCATCGATGATCAGGTCGACGCGCGAGATGTGGCGGAGACCGAGCGCCGTGTGCGCTGACACGGCTGCGTCTGCGGCGGCGGAGGCGAAGTCGCCCGACAGTCGGGCGGGCGTGAAGAAGGTCGTCTCCCCCGCGTTGTAGCGCGCCTCGAACCCGTACGTCCCGCTCTTCGGGACGATCTCGACCGCCGAGAGCGCCACCGGGCCGTCACCCGTGTCGATGATCCCGACGGCGACCTCGGTGCCGCGGATGAGCTGTTCGACCACGACGTCGTCGCAGTAGGTGTACGCGCTGACCATCGCACGCGGGAGATCGTGTGCGTCCTCGACGAGCGTGACCCCCTGTGCGCTCCCGCCTCGTGCCGGCTTCACGGCGAGCGGCACCGGGTGTTCCGCGGCGATGGCGTCGAGGACGCCCACGGCACCGAGCTCGCGGAAGACGTCGTGCGACAACGTGACCGACCGAGGGGTCCGCACACCGGCCCGCGCGACGAGCGCGGACGAGGTGGGCTTGTCCCATGCGAGCCGGGCTGACGTGGAACGGGAGCCGACGAACGGGATGTCCAGCGCCTCCAGGATGCCCCGCAGCGCGCCGTCCTCGCCGGACGCGCCGTGCAGGGCCGGCCAGACGACATCCGGGCGTGACTCGCGCAGCGCGGGCAGGAGCGACGCGTCGGCATCGCGAAGGTCGACCGTCCAGCCGTAACCGGTCAGTGAGTCGGCGACGCGTCGCCCTGACCGCAGGGAGACGTCTCGTTCGTGCGAGATCCCTCCCGCGACGACGACGACGTGACGACGGGTGAGCTCGGCCATGCGAGGGTCCTCCGGGAAGAGCGAACGATGAAAGTGCTGATCAGAACACGTTCGGCGGCGGCGCGACGACGGTGGAGCGCGACTCGGACACCGCGCTCGGACGGGTTGTGTGTCCGAAGGTCTCGAGGAGCTCGAGCTCGTCGTTGATGACGGTGGCCAGGCGCTTGACGCCGACCCGGATCTGATCGGGGGTCGGGTAGCAGAAGGACAGGCGGATGTTGCCGCCGCCACGGCCGTCGGCGTAGAAGGCGGTCCCCGGTGTGTACGCGACGAGTTCCTTCACGGCACGGGGCAGCATGCCCTTCGAGTCGAGGGCGTCGGGCAGCGTCAGCCAGACGAAGAACCCACCGTTCGGCTTCGTCCAGGTGAGGTCCGGCAGGAACTCCCCCAGGGCGGCCATCATCGCGTCCCTGCGCTCCGCGTAGAGGCCCCGGAAGGTGTCGACCTGCCCCTTCCAGTCTGCGGCGTCCAGGTAGGCGTTGACGACGTACTGACCGAAGGAGTTCGGAGCGAGGACGGCCGACTCGTTGGCGAGCACGAGCTTCTCGCGGATGGCGTGCGGGGCGAGGGCCCAACCGACACGGAAGCCGGGAGCCAGGGTCTTCGAGAAGGACCCGAGGTACACGACGCCCTCGTCGTCGATCGACCGGATCGCCTGCGGAGCGGGCTCGTCGAACCAGAGCAGTCCGTACGGGTTGTCCTCGAGCACGAGGATGCCGTTCGAGCGGCAGATGTCGAGGACCTCGATGCGGCGCTCACGGCTCATCGTGACACCCGCCGGGTTGTGGAAGTTCGGGATCGTGTAGAGGAACTTGATCCGCTTGCCCTGCGTGCGCAGGTTCGCGATCGCCTCGCGCAGCGCTTCGGGGACCAGGCCGTGCTCGTCGGTGGTCACGTGGACGGTCTCCGCCTGGTACGAGCGGAAGACCCCGATGGCGCCGACGTACGACGGCGACTCGGCGAGCACGACGTCGCCCGGATCGATGAAGAGCCGCGTGACGAGGTCGAGCGCGTGCTGCGAGCCGGTGGTGACCACGACGTCCTCGGCGCTGGCACGGATGCCCTCGAGGCTCATCACGTCGACGATGTGCTCACGGAGGGAGCGCAGGCCCTGCCCACCGCCGTACTGCAGCGCCATCGCGGCGTCCTCGGTCATCACGCGGTCGATGGACCCCGTGACGAGCTCCCGCGGGAGCGCCGAGACGTACGGCATGCCGCCGGCGAGCGAGACCACCTCGGGCCGCGATGCCACGGCGAACAGGGCTCGGACCTCGGAGGCGCTCAGCCCGGCGGTGCGCTGGGCGTAGGAGTCGTACCAGGGGTCGAGGCTGTTGCCGTTCGTCATCGTGTGCTCCGTTCAGTGGGACATTCCCGCCACACTACGACATGCGTTGCCGGATCCGCGGTGGGAGGCGGGGGCCGATCCTGAAGCTGTGGCCCTGGCGCGCGCAGCCGGCATCCGGGAACGGCGACGGCCCCGCCCTCCGAGGAGAGCGGGGCCGTTCGCGGTCTGTCGGTCGGACTACGCCAGGAACTCGGCGAGGTCGGCCTCGAGCGCCGGCTTCGGCTTGGCGCCGATGACGGTCTTGACGACCTCGCCGCCCTTGAACACCTTCATCGCCGGGATCGACGTGATCTGGTAGTTCATGGCCGACTGCGGGTTGTCGTCGACGTTGAGCTTGACGATCTCGATCTTGTCGGCGTGCTCCGCGGCGATCTGGTCGAGGATCGGGGAGACGGCGCGACACGGGCCGCACCACTCGGCCCAGAAGTCGACGAGGATGGTCTTGTCGGACTTGAGGACCTCGTCCGAGAAGGTGGCGTCGGTGACGGCCTTTGCGTTGGACATGTGTGCTCCTTCGAGAAGTTCAGTTGGTGCAACGGCTGGGCCGCTGCGGTATTCCGGTCTGGGTCAGGCCCGTGCGGCCTCGACGTCGATGATCGCCGGCCCTGCGGGCGTGACGCCCTCGGCCTGGTCGACCAGCGCGTCGTCGAGTTCGGCGAGGTACTTCTCCGCGTCGAGGGCGGCGACGGTACCGGAACCGGCTGCCGTGATCGCCTGGCGGTAGGTCGGGTCGATGACGTCGCCCGCGGCGAAGACCCCGGGGAGGTTGGTCTTCGACGAACGACCCTGGACCGCGATCGTGCCCTCGGGAGCGAGGTCGATCTGCCCGTGGATGAGGTGCGTCCGCGGGTCGTTGCCGATCGCGATGAACAGGCCGTCGAGCTGGAGCGAGGACTCCTCCCCGGTGACGGTGTCGCGGAGGGTGACGCCCTCGACCGAGGAGTCACCCGTGATCCCGGTGACCTCCTTGTTCCACGCGAACTCGATCTTCGGGTCGTTCATCGCACGGTCCTGCATGATCTTCGACGCGCGCAGGCTGTCCTTGCGGTGGATGACCGTCACCTTGTCGGCGAACCGGGTGAGGAACGTGGCTTCTTCCATCGCGGAGTCGCCGCCGCCGACGACGGCGATGTTCTTCTGCCGGAAGAAGAACCCGTCGCACGTGGCGCACCAGCTGACGCCGTGGCCGGACAGACGCTCTTCGTCGGCGAGACCGAGGTGGCGGTACGCCGATCCGGTCGCGTAGATGACCGCGAGGGCCTCGTACGTCTCGCCGGACCCGACGGTGACCTTCTTGACCTCACCGGTCAGGTCGACCGAGACCGCGTCGTCGTACAGGACCTCGGCGCCGAACTTCTCGGCCTGTTCCTGCATCTTGATCATGAGGTCCGGGCCCTGGATCCCCTCGGGGAAGCCCGGGAAGTTCTCGACCTCGGTGGTCTTGGTGAGCTCGCCGCCGGTCTCGACGCTGGACGCGACGATCAGGGGCTCGAGCTCCGCGCGCGCGGCGTAGATGCCGGCGGTGAACCCGGCGGGACCGGAACCGATGATGATGAGCTGGCGCATGCCTCGCTGCCCTTCCGTTGAGTGCTGACCGGGTCAACACATGGTAGCGGCGGGACATTCCGGCCCACCGGTGAGCGGCCCACCGGTGAGCGGACAGCCGGTGTGCGGACAGCCGGTGTGCGGACGATCGGCGGTCAGCGTCCGAGCCGCTTGCGGAGCAGCGCGACCGCGTTCGCGATCTCGCCGTTCTTCGACACGACCAGGGCGCCGAAGTACACGAGCGCCATGACGGCTCCGGTCAGCGCGATGGTGACGAGCGCGCCCGTCCGGTCGGACATGGCGAAGCCGTCGGGCGAGAAGGTCCCGAGGGCGGTGACGACGGCCGCCCCGGCGACGCCCGCGATGAGTGCCGCGATGACGAACTGCACGTGGGAGCGGGTGACCACGGGGCCCTCGATGCCGTTCAGGCGACGACGGACGAGCACGAGCGCGATGATCGTCTGCGCCGTGCCGGCGAGCGTCGTGCACGCCGCGATGGAGACGCCGACGATGCTCTGCGGGAACGTCGCGACGGCCAGGGCTCCGATGACGAACAGCACCGACTGTACGCACTGCATGAGGAACGGCGTGCGGTGGTCGTGCATCGCCCAGAAGACGCGCTGGATGATGAACAGCATGCTGAACAGCACCAGGCCGGGCATGTAGGCGAGGAGCACCGCGCCGATGGAGAGCGCCTGCTCGAAGGTGCCGGCGAACATGCGACCGAACGGCACGGAGACGACGATCAGCGCCACCGACGCGAACACCGTGAACAGTCCGACGATCCGCAGGGACAGCGACAGGTTGCGCCGGACGGCGTCGAGGTCGCCGCGGCCGGCGTCGTGGCTCATCCGCGTGAAGTACGCCGTCGCGATCGACACCGCGAAGATCGAGTGCGGCAGCATGAACAGCAGCCACGCGTTCTGCAGCACCGCGTTGCCTGCGGCGCCCGTACCGAGCGACGCGACGCGCGACTGCACGATGCCCGCCAGCTGCGTCACGAGGATCATCGCGAACAGCCAGCCGGCCGCCGTACCCGTCGCCTTGAGGCCCACGCCGCGCCAACGGAAGTCCGGGCGGAACGACAGGCCGGCGCGCCGCCAGAAGAACGGCAGGAACGCGGCCTGCGCGAAGACGCCGAGCGAGGCACTCCCCGCGAGCACCGCGATCTTCAGCGGTGTCCAGCCGTCGACCGAGGAGTTGACGTCCTGACCGCCGAACATCGCGATGAAGACGACGAGACCGGCGATGGCGATGACGTTGTTGATGAGCGGTGCCCACGTGAAGGGGCCGAAGACCTGCTTGGCGTTGAGGACCTCACCGAGGAGCGAGTACAGCGCGTAGAAGAGGATCTGCGGAAGGCACCAGAAGGCGAACGCCACGGCCAGGTCGGTCTGTGCCGGCGTGAAGCCCTTGCCGTCCCCGGTCGCCTGCTGGCTGTAGACGAACACGAGGAACGGCGCGAGGACCGTCGCGACGATGGTGATCACCACGAACACCGTCGCGCCGAGCGTGACGATCTTGTTGACGTAGGCCGTACCGCCGTCGCTGCTCTCCCGCATCGACCGGACGATCTGCGGGATGAGCACCGCGGAGAGCAGACCACCGGCGATGAGCGCGTAGATGTTGTTCGGCAGCTGGTTCGCGAGCGCGAACGCGTCGGCGCCGGGCGACTTCGCCTGACCGATCGCGTAGGCGAGCACGAACGTCTTGCCGAAGCCGAGGACCCGCGAGAGCATCGTGCCCGCCGCGAGCATCGCGCTCGCCCGACCGAGGTTCCGTTCGGCCGCGGGCTCCGCGTCGACGGCGGGTTGCTGCTGCGTGCTGATGGTCGGCTCCTCGGGGTCTGGCGGGGTGTCGTCCTGGTCCGGACGGCCGGCCTGGAGGCGCGGCTCGCCGCCGTCGCGCACCGTCGCGTCCGCAGGGCGCGCACCGGCCTGCTGCGGTGCGACGCGCGCGGGACCGGACGCGGCAGTGGTGCCGACCACGGCGGCGGCGGGCGCCGCCTGTGCGACGTGGGACGGGCCTCCCGACCGGGCAGGGGCGCCGGGGGCATCGGGCTGGACCGCGAGCGGACGGTTCGGGTCGTCGTCGTCCTCGTCGTCGAGCTCGCCGTTGCGGCGGCGGATGCGCTTCCGGATGCTGCGGAAGATCCCGAAGCCGAAGATCGCGACGAGGCCGATCGCGGCCACCGCGGTGATCACGGTCTCCCACTGCGCCTGCACGTTGAGCTCGACCGTGGTGGGCTGCGACACGGTGACCCCGGTCGGCGTGGTCAGGGACATCGTCAGGTTGACCGTGCCGTTCGCGACCGACCGGACCGGGATGGTCGTGCGGGCGGAGGACTGCGGCTGGAGCTTCACCTCGATGTCGTTCCGCACGACCTGCAGCGCCGAGCTGGACGGCTGGACGTTGAGGCGCACGGTGACCGGGTAGTCCGTCCGGTTGCGGACCGACACGGGCAGCGACGATCGGTCCCCGAGCAGCGTCAGCGAGCTGGAGTCGGGGATGCTCACCTGGTCGGTGGTCTGCGTCCAGGACCGGGCCTGCCGGTCGACGGCGGTGGTGAGGGCGTCGGGTTCGTCCCGCCAGGCGTTCGACGCCAGGGCGAGCAGCTGGAGCCGCGCAGGGGCGGTGACGGTCGCGGGGTCGTCGACGGCCGATGCGAAGGCGACGAGCTCGCGCTCGCTGTCCACCAGGGTCCGCAGGCGGTCGAGGCGGGCGTCGCCGTCGTCGGCCGGCGCCAGGGTGAGCGAGCCGGCGGTCGCCTTCGCCGCGGTCGACAGGTCCGAGGGCGACACCCACGGGGTGTCCTCGAGCGCGTCGAGCACGGCGCTCAGCCGACCGGTCTCGGTCGGCCAGCTGCGGCCGAGGGTCAGGAGCACGGGGCTCTGCGCGGTACCGGCACGCGCCGCCGTCGCCAGGGTCGCGGTGAGCTCCGCCACGGCCGCGTCGTAGGCGCGCTGGTCGGTGGCGTCGGCGGCGTCCCGCAGCAGGGCAGACATGCCCTGGTCGGCGACGAGGACCTTCTGGTCGCCGATGCGCTCGGCGGCGGAGACGGTGGTGTCCGGGCCGGCGGAGGTGTTGCCGCTCGCGATGATCGTCGTCTCGGTACCGGCCTTCGCGAGTGCGGGCAGGTCGTCGGTGGCCACGGTGTTCTCGACCGGCCACGCGACGTCGTCGAGTGCGTACGGGAAGTCCAGCAGGCTGGCGGTGGTCGGCAGCGTCGTGGTCGTGCCGTCGGTGTCGTCCTGCCCCGAGCCGTCCTGACCTGTGCCGTCCTGGGTGCCGGCGGTCACGTCGTCCGAGGGGGTCGGTGTCGCGCCCGGGGTCTCGTCGACGGGGGCACCCGCGCTGGCCGAGGCCGTCGGCGTCCCGGTGGCCGTCGGGGTCGGGGTCGGCGTGCTGGCACCGGGGAAGTTCTGCTCCTTGACCGCCTGGTCGAGCGAGATCACGCCCGGGATCCCGTCCGCGCCGGCCTGGCGCAACCCGGTGACGTCGGCGTCGGCGTACGACAGCGCGAAGGTCTCGTTCCGGAGCCCCTCGAGCCGGTCGAGCCAGTTGCGCGCACTCGACGGGGCGTTCTCGCCGAGCCGCCGGATCGAGGCGATGATCCTCGGGTCGACGCCGACGGCCACGTTGTGGTCCACGGCGGCGTCGAGCTGCTGGGTGAGGGTGCCGTCCACCGCGGTCGCCGCCGCGAGGTCGTTGGCACCGATCACGCCGTCAGCCGTGCTCGGCAGGGTGATCGGCATCGCGACCGAGACACCGACCGGGGTCTGCTGGAAGTCCGGGTACCAGGTGATCGCGGACCGGGCGACGGCGAAGGTGTCGCCCGCGGTGTACTCGGCCGCGATGCGTCGGGCGCCGAAGGACGAGTAGCCGCCGAGTGCGACGTTGCCCGGCACGATGGTCACCGTCTGGGTCACCGAGCGGTGCGCCGGGACGACCGGGACGTCCGCCGAGTCCATCGGGGCGCCGAGGTAACCGGTCGTGGTGGTGTCGGAGAGCCAGTTAGAGAGGACGTCGCGCGTGCTCTCGGAGCGGAAGATGTCGAGCTCGACCGACCCGGCGGGGACGTCCGTGTCCGTGTCGTTGGTCACCGTGACCGTGACCTGGAGGTCCTCGTCCCGTCGGACGATCCCGCGGTCGGCCGGGGCGATCGACACGGTGGTCTTCCCCTGGTCGGCGGCGGCCGGAGCCGCGGTGCGCGTCGTGGTGCGGTCGACGGAGGCGGCGTGCGCCGGGTCCGGACCTGCGGGCGTGGCGACGAGGCCGACGGCGACGAGGGCCGTGGCAGCGGCGGCGAGCGTGGAGCGGAGGATGTGCATACAGGAGGGCCCGAGGGTCGGTTCCGGCCGAGCACGAGTGTACGAGGGGCGGACGGGGACGATCCCGTGCGCGCGGGCCGTGTGGAGAACTCGGCGCACCGATCTGGGAGGATGAGGTCCGTCATGCAGTCCGTTGCCCAGGCCGTCGAACGACTCGACGCACTCGCAGCCACCGAGCCCGTCGCCGTCCTCGCTCGGGCGTTCGCCGACGCCGGACACGAGCTGGCGCTGGTCGGCGGCCCCGTCCGCGACGCCTTCCTCGGCCGTGCCGTCACCGACCTCGACTTCACGACCGACGCCCGCCCCGACGACGTCCTGCGCATCGTCGAGCCGATCGCGAGCGCGACGTGGGACGTCGGTCGGCAGTTCGGCACCATCGCCGCCCGGGTCGCCGGCGAGCAGGTCGAGATCACGACCTACCGCAGCGACGTGTACGACGGCGAGACCCGCAAGCCCGAGGTGGCGTTCGGCGACACCATCGAGGACGACCTGCTCCGCCGTGACTTCACGGTGAACGCCATGGCGCTCCGCCTCCCCCAGCGTGAGCTCGTCGACGTGCACGGCGGGGTCGAGGACCTGCTCGCCGGGCGCCTGCACACCCCGCAGGCGGCGCCCGTCTCGTTCCGCGACGACCCCCTGCGCATGATGCGCGCCGCACGATTCACCGCGCAGCTGGGCTTCACGGTGTCCGACGAGGTGCGTGCCGCGATGACGGACCTCGCCGACTCGATCGACATCGTGTCGGCCGAGCGGGTGCGTGACGAGCTCGTGAAGCTGCTGAACACGTCCGAGCCGGTCCCCGGCATCCGTCTGCTCGTGGACACGGGGCTCGCCGAGCGCTTCCTGCCCGAGCTCCCCGCGATGCGGCTGGAGATCGACGAGCACCACCACCACAAGGACGTGTACGAGCACTCGCTGACGGTGCTGTCCCAGGCCATCGGGTACGAGGCCGAGCGGCACCCGGGCGAGGCCCCCGACACCGTGCTCCGGCTCGCGGCCCTGCTGCACGACATCGGCAAGCCGGCCACCCGCAAGCTCGAGCCCGGCGGTGCCGTCAGCTTCCACCACCACGACCTGGTCGGCGCGAAGCTCGCGAAGAAGCGACTGCGGGCGCTGCGGTTCGACAACGACACCATCGCCGCCGTCTCCCGACTGATCGAGCTGCACCTGCGGTTCTTCGGCTACACCGAGGGTGCCTGGACCGACTCCGCCGTCCGCCGCTACGTCCGGGACGCCGGCCCGCTGCTCGAGCGCCTGCACGAGCTCACCCGCTCGGACGTCACGACGCGGAACCGCCGCAAGGCCGACCGGCTCGGCTTCGCGTACGACGACCTCGAGGACCGCATCACGGCGCTGGCCGACCAGGAGGAACTCGACTCGATCCGTCCGGACCTGACGGGCGACGACATCATGCGGATCCTCGACATCCCGCCGGGGCGTGCCGTGGGCGAGGCGTACCGCCACCTGCTCGAGGTCCGCATGGACGAGGGTCCCCTCGGCACCGACGAGGCCGAGCAGCGCCTGCGCGCCTGGTGGGCCGAGCGCGACGCGACCACCTGACGGCGCGACCGCCTGACGACGCCGGCCGCTCTGCACGACCGGTGGCGCGCCTCCAGGCCGTGGGCTAAGCTACTCGAGTTGTCCACGCGCTCCTGCGCGTCCGGACACATGCATCAACCCTCCTGCTCCGGGAACCGCCCGGAGCCGCCGAGACCAAAGGAGGTGGGTTCCGCATGCACCAGTACGAACTGATGGCGATCCTCGACCCCGAGATCGACGAGCGCACCGTCGCTCCCAGCCTGGACAAGTTCCTCGCGGTCATCCGCAACGACGGTGGCACCGTCGACAACGTGGACGTCTGGGGCCGTCGTCGCCTGGCCTACGAGATCGCGAAGAAGTCCGAGGGCATCTACGCCGTCGTCGACTTCACCTCGACGCCCGAGGCCGCCAAGGAGCTCGACCGTCAGCTCGGTCTCTCCGAGGCCGTGCTCCGCACGAAGGTCCTCCGCGCCGAAGAGGCGATCGCCCAGGTCGCCGCGCAGAAGCAGCGCGACGAGGCCCGCGCGGCCCGCAAGGCCGCGAACGCGACCGCGAGCGCCGAGTAGCTCATGGCCGGCGAAACCGTCATCACGGTGGTGGGCAACCTCACCGCAGACCCGGAGCTGCGGTACACGCAGAACGGGCTCGCGGTGGCGAACTTCACCATCGCCTCCACCCCTCGCACGTTCGACCGTCAGGCGAACGAGTGGAAGGACGGCGACGCGCTGTTCCTCCGTGCGAGCGTGTGGCGCGAGTTCGCCGAGCACGTGGCGGGCTCGCTGACGAAGGGCTCGCGCGTCATCGCGCAGGGTCGTCTCCGTCAGCGCTCCTACCAGGACCGTGAGGGCCAGCAGCGCACGAGCATCGAGCTCGAGGTCGACGAGATCGGCCCGTCGCTCCGCTACGCGACCGCCCAGATCACCCGCGCTGCGGGTGGCTCCGGTGGCGGTCGTGGCCAGGTCGGCGGCGGCAACGCCTCCGGCGGTGGCCAGGGCGGGAACGGCGGCGGCTGGAACAACAACAGCGGCGGCGGTCAGTCGGACGCACCGTGGTCGCCCCAGGGCGGCCAGCAGGGCGGCAACGCACAGTCGAACGACGTGTGGAGCCAGCCCGGCGGCTCGTACGACGACGAGACCCCGTTCTGATCCTCAGCGGTCTGACGGACACACAACTTCTTCTTCTCTAAGGACAAACAATGGCTGGAAAGAGCACCGGCGACCGCCGGAAGCCTCGCGGCAAGGGCGGCAAGAACGCCGCTCCCGCGAAGTCGATCAAGGTCGGCGTCATCGACTACAAGGACGTCGCGACCCTGCGCAAGTTCATCTCGGAGCGTGGCAAGATCCGCGCCCGTCGCATCACCGGCGTCTCCGTCCAGGAGCAGCGCCTCATCGCCCGTGCCGTGAAGAACGCCCGTGAGATGGCGCTCCTCCCCTACGCCGGCTCCGGCCGCTGATCAGGAGGATCACCATGTCGAAGCTCATCCTCACCCACGAGGTCTCCGGCCTCGGTTCCGCCGGTGACGTCGTCGACGTCAAGAACGGCTACGCCCGCAACTACCTCATCCCCCAGGGCTTCGCCGTCGCGTGGTCCAAGGGCGGCGAGAAGCAGGTCGAGTCGATCCGTGCGGCCCGTGCCGCTCGCGAGCTCGCCACCATCGAAGAGGCCCAGGACCTCAAGATGAAGCTCGAGAACGCGACCATCAAGCTGACCGTCAAGGCCGGCAAGGACGGCCGCCTGTTCGGCTCGGTCCGCCCGGCGGACGTCGCCGACGCGGTCCAGGCGCAGGGCGTCGGTTCGCTGGACAAGCGCAAGGTCGAGGTCCCCGCGACCATCAAGACCGTCGGTGACCACGAGGCCACCGTGCGTCTGCGCGAGGACATCACCGCGGTGATCTCCCTGCAGGTCGTCGCCGCCAAGTAAGCAGCGTCACCACCGTCGAAGGGCGGGTCTCCTCCGGGAGGCCCGCCCTTCGTCGTGCGCGCGGCTCGCCGCGCGCGGGTGTTGCTGTGGGACAGGTGTTGCTGCGTTGGCCGGTTACCCCTCGCCCCCGTCCGGGCTTGCTGGGAACGAACCGAGAACGCTCCCCACAGGAGGGCCTGTTGTCAAGTCGTTTTACACAGTCGAAACGCCCCGAATCGGAACCTTCAAGGTGTACTTGAACCGCGGTTCTCCACACACGGTGTGGAACGGGAAAGCCCAGGTCCGGGGCAAGAACACGTGTTCGAACGCCGACTTGTCCACACGTCCTTCCACAGTTGTGCACATGCGTGTCCGGCGTGTTCCGCATCCTCTCCACAGAGTTATCCACAGGGCCGTTTGCTGGGGATAACTCTGTCCCCGTAGCTTGGCCCAGCGACTCGGCGGAGGGCAGGGGATGTCGGTCGTCCGGGGTAGGAAAGCCGGTGTGGGCCGAGGCCCGCACCGTCACGACAAGAGGGAGTCCGTGTGTCGATCGCGCATCTCGATCCGTCCCCGCAGGACCTGTCCGAACGGGGTTCGGAGCGGACGCCGCCGCACGACCTGCTCGCGGAGCAGTCCACCATCGGCGGCATGCTGCTGTCGAAGGACGCCGTCGCCGACGTCATCGAGACCGCGCGCGGGGTGGACTTCTACATCCCGAAGCACGAGGTCATCTTCGACGCGATCCTGTCGCTGTACTCGCACGGTGAGCCCACCGACGTGATCGCCGTCACCGACGAGCTGACCAAGACCGGACTGCTCTCCCGGGCCGGCGGCGCCGAGTACCTGCACAGCGTCACGAGCATGGTGCCGACCGCGGCGAACGCCGGGTACTACGCAGCGATCGTCGCCGAGAAGGCCGTGCTCCGCCGTCTGGTCGACGCGGGCACCCGCATCGTGCAGATGGGCTACGCGTCCGAGGGTGAGGTCACCGACCTCGTGAACAGCGCGCAGGCCGAGGTCTACAACGTCGCCGGCGGCGTGCAGACCGAGGACTACGTGCCCCTGACCGATGCCATCGGCGCCGCGATCGACGAGATCGAGGCCGCCAAGGGGCGCGACGGGCAGATGACCGGCGTCCCGACCGGGTTCAGTGGCCTCGACGCCCTGACGAACGGCTTCCACCCCGGGCAGCTCATCATCGTCGCCGCCCGACCCGCGCTCGGCAAGTCGACCCTGGCGCTCGACCTGTGCCGCGCCGCAGCGCTCAAGCACGACCAGACCGCCGCGTTCTTCTCGCTCGAGATGGGTCGCGCCGAGATCGCGATGCGCCTGCTCTCCGCCGAGTCGAGCGTGCCGCTGCAGAACATGCGCAAGGGCACCGTCGACTCCCGTGACTGGACGACCATCGCGCAGACCCGCGGGCGCATCAACGACGCCCCGTTCTTCATCGACGACTCCCCCAACATGACCCTGGTGGAGATCCGGGCGAAGTGCCGCCGGCTCAAGCAGCAGCACAACCTCAAGCTCGTGGTCATCGACTACCTGCAGCTGATGACCTCGGGCAAGAAGGTCGAGAGCCGTCAGCAGGAGGTCTCGGAGTTCTCGCGTGCGCTGAAGCTCATGGCGAAGGAGCTCGGCGTGCCGGTCATCGCGCTGTCGCAGCTGAACCGTGGTCCCGAGCAGCGCGCCGACAAGAAGCCGATGATCTCGGACCTGCGTGAGTCGGGCTCCATCGAGCAGGACGCCGACATGGTCATCCTGCTGCACCGTGAGTCGGCGTACGAGAAGGACAACCCGCGTCAGGGTGAGGCGGACCTCATCGTGGCGAAGCACCGCAACGGCCCGACGGACACCATCACGGTGGCGTTCCACGGGATGTTCTCGCGGTTCGTCGACATGCCGCAGTAGGGCGTCGTTGTTGTTGTGGGTTCCAAGCGAAAGTGTCCGATTCCAGACTTTCGTGTCCGTTGGTCAGCCCCAGGTCCTAGGGCAACAGATCGTCCCGGTCCTCACGGACGATGTCCGGTGCCAACGGCCGCGATCTTGACCTCAGGCCGCCGCGAGGGCGTTCTCGGTGGCGCAAGAATTCGCGACAGGCGGTCGTCACCGAATTGGCAGGGACCATTGCGGTGGCATCTTGGGTCATGTTCTCGTGAACCGCGGAGGTTTGTCCCCAACCCGGTTGTCGTCCGCCAACCAACGTGTCCAACTGCCACACAACGTGTCCTGAAATACGGAGGTGGACACGTTATTTGGCAGTCCCGCCGGTCTTCCTCAGACCTGAGTGACCACGCGGTGGCGTCGTGACCGCTCGCTACCTCGGCGCCCGCGAGGAGTGGTGTGTCCCTACTCGGCGTTACGCCAGCCCGGCGCTCAGATCGTCGTGCCGAACTGCCCGTCGTCGATGCTCGATGCTGACTCCGCCAGGGAACAGGTTGATGAGGACCAGTAGGTACGCCTCGTACCACTCATCTGCGATCTCTTCAGCGCGGCGGATGCGCTGGAGATCCTGCTCGGCGAAGCTGATTAGCTCCGGGTACTCGTCTTTGTTGACCGGTTTGTACGTGCCAGCATCCAGCCATCGATGTTCATCTGCCTGCCAAATCAGGCCAACGTAGTCGCGTTCATCGCCGGACAAGGGCTCGAAACCGAACTCCCAGTTGTCGGCCCACGCCTTTCCGAGCTCACTTGCGACGTAGCCGTCGGGTTCCGGCGTCTCGTCCGGGATTGGTTCATGGGGGTACCGCATGATGGTGTTTCCGTCCGCTGCGTAAAACACAACCTCACCGGTCAGTAGGGCGTAGACCACTGAGTGACGTTTACCTCTGCTGGCGAGATCGCCGCGGAACATCCACAGCGCCATGTCCGCCTGCTTCTGCCAGTCGTCCCATGCCTCCGCAGGCTCCGGCAGCGTCTCGCCGGGTGGCTCAATCGTCCACATGGTTCGGTCCCCGAGGACCCACGTCAGAGTGGCCCGTTGAGTCGCATCGGGTTGGAACCGCAACGTCTCTGGCCCGTTCTCCTCGCCGGCGACGGTCAGGCGGGGAGCGTTGAAGTGACGGCGGACCGCAGAGTGGTCGACCTGATGCGCCGGCCATTGATAGCGGATCTCGAGCACTACCGTCGCCACGCGAACCTCCCGCGACGTCGTACTGGTCGCTGACTCAGCGTGCCGTCTCCGTCGTCAGGCTCGTTGGGAGTGGTCGCCGCCACGGTCCCATGCTCTACCGCTTTGCTGGACGCGGGTTTCGATCGTTCGATCAGAATTGGATGTAGCCGTTCCAAGCTGCCTCTGCTTTTGCTCCGTCATCACCGAAGATGTCAGGGTCGACTGGGAAGTGCTCGTTCCGGAAGTGGTCCAGCTCCAGCTGCGCACGATCTCGGAGTGTCGCTCGGTCCTCGTCAGGATGTCCCAAAGCAAGCATGGCGGTGCGCCGCTCGATGACGGCATCCCACAGTTGTCGTCGGCTGACTTCCGCGATCAGTTGCGAAGCAACGAGCATCGAGTTGAACTCAAGCGATCCAGCGAATCGGTCCATCAAGGTGACAAGGTCTCTGTCCTTCACCTCGGTGAACACCTTCGGCTGCTTGCGTTGCTCCTCCATCATCCAACGGATCTGTGCACGGGCGTCCGCAATTGGGTTGGATTCTTGCTCGTCGGTCATGTCTTCATCCTCACCGTGCGGAGGCTTCATCGCGAGGTGAGTTTGGTGATCTCAGCGGGTGGGTGAGGTGAGCAGTGCCGCGACTGATTCGAGGGCGCCGGGGACGAGGGAGAAGTAGGCCCACGTGCCGCGCTTCTCCCGGTGCAGGATGCCGGCGTCGACGAGCACCTTGAGATGGTGCGACACGGTCGGCTGAGACAGGCCGAGCGGTTCCTGCAGGTCACAGACGCACGCTTCTGCACCCTCGTGCGCGGCAACCATCGAGATCAGCCGGAGCCGCGCAGGGTCAGCGATCGCCTTCAACGACTTCGCGAGGACTTCGGCGGACTCCTGCGTCATCGCTTCCGTCGTGACAGGCGAGCAGCATGCGGTGACGTCCTGGATGGGAAGCAGCTCGATCGTCGTCATCGCACCATCATCCCACGCCCTTCGATGCAGGTCTATATTTGCGTTCATCGATATCGACGTGCTTCGATGTTCCTGCTCGACTTCCGATCGATCTAAAGGACCGACCCGATGACTCACCTTGTTGCCGTTGGGGGCAGCGACGCCGGCATCGCCGCAGCGCTCCGCGCCCGTGAGCTGGACCCGTCGACCGACGTGACGGTGGTCCTCGCCGACGAGTTCCCGAACTTCTCCATCTGCGGCATCCCCTACTGGGTCTCCGGCGACGTCGCTACGGAAGCGTCTCTCGCGCACCGCATCCGCGGAGACCTCGAAGCCGCCGGGATGACCGTCCGCTCCTCCACCTGGGCTTCCGCCGTCGACGTCGACCGCCAGTTGCTCTCCGTCACCGGCCCGGCCGGTGAGGAGCAGATCGCCTACGACGAGCTGCTGATCGGGACCGGCGCGGAGCCGGTCCGCCCGGCCGGGATCCCGTTCGGTAAGCCCGGCATCCACCTGCTGCACTCGATGACCGACGCCGAGCAGGTTGTCGCCGCCCTGGAGCTCCTGCCTGCCGGCAGCCGCGTCGCGGTCGTCGGCGCCGGCTACATCGGTCTCGAGATGACCGAGGGGCTCGTCGCCCGCGGGTTCGACACGACGCTGATCCAGCGCGGCCCGGAAGTGCTCTCCACCCTCGACCCGGGACTCGGGTCCCTGGTCACCGAGGAGGTCCGTCGGCACGGTGCGACGGTGCTGACCGGTGCGACCGTCACCGGAATCACGCCCGCTGGCGGCGGGCAGTGGAGCGTCGGGACTACCTCCACGTTTGGGGACGCCGCCGGAACGTTCGCGCTCGTGGTGGTCTGTGTCGGGGTGCGGCCGGTGACGGATCTCGCGGTCGCGGCAGGTGCGCAGCTCGGGCAGGCCGGCGCGATCGTCGTCGACGAGCAGATGCGCACCGGGGTGCCGCACGTGTGGGCAGCGGGTGACTGCGTCGTGACACACCACCGCCTGCTCGGGACGACCTGGCTGCCGCTCGGGACAACCGCGCACAAGCAGGGACGCGTCGCCGGGGAGAACATGCTCGGCGGGTCCCGGACCTTCGCGGGCTCGGTGGGGACGCAGGTGGTGAAGGTGTTCGACCTCGTCGCCGCCCGCACCGGCCTCCGCCACCACGAAACCGCCCCGCTGGACGTGTCGCCGCTGACCCGTGTCACGGTCGCGGACGACCACAAGCGGTACTACCCGGGTGCAGTGCCGTTGACGATCAGCGTCACCGGCGACCACACGTCCGGACGGCTCCTCGGGGCGCAGATCGTCGGGGAACGCACCGCGGAGATCAGCAAGCGGATCGACACGTTCGCCACCGCCCTGCACTTCGGCCTGTCGGTCGACGACGTCATCGACTTGGACCTCAGCTACACGCCGCCGCTCGGGTCCCCGTGGGATGCCGTGCAGGTCGCCGCGCAGGGCTGGGAGCGCGCCGCCGCGGCAGCGAACCCAGCCGGGGTGAGCGTCTGATGGTGCTGGCTGTCGTCGCTGCGGCGATCTTCGTCGCGACGCTCGTGGTGGTGATCTGGCAGCCCAAGGGCTTCCCGATCGGCTACACCGCGCTCATCGGTGCCGTCATCGCTCTCGCGACCACGGTCGTCGGGCTCGGGGACGTGCCGACGGTAGTCGGGATCGTCTGGAACGCGACGCTGACGTTCGTCGCGGTGGTGCTGATCTCGTTGATCCTCGACGAGGCCGGGTTCTTCGAGTGGGCCGCTCTCCACGTGGCCCGGTGGGGTCGCGGGAACGGTCGGCTGCTGTTCGTGCTGATCGTCGGCCTCGGCGCGGTCATCGCGGCCGTGTTCGCCAACGACGGGGCCGCGCTGATCCTCACCCCGATCGTCGTCGGGATGCTCCGCGCGCTGAACATGCCGGCGAAGGCGGCGCTAGGGTTCATCCTCGCCACCGGGTTCATCGCCGACACCGGCAGCCTCCCGCTGGTGGTGTCGAACCTGGTCAACATCGTCTCCGCCGACTACTTCAGCCTCGGGTTCGCCGAGTACGCCGCCGTCATGGTGCCCGTCGGCATCGTGTCCGTGCTGGCGTCCCTCGGGATGCTGCTGGCCTATTTCGGCAGGAGCATCCCGAAGCAGTACGACGTCCTCGCCCTCACCCGGCCCACCGCCGCGGTGAAGGACCGGGCGACGTTCCGCGCCGGATGGGTGGTCCTCGCCGTGCTGCTGGTCGGTTACTTCGCCGCGGACCCGCTCGGGGTTCCCCTCGCCGCGGTCGCTGGTGTCGGCGCGGTCGTGATCGTGCTCGTCGCCGCCCGGCAGCCCGCGTTCCTCTTCGCCCGCCAGGCGGCGTCCCCAGTCCTCGTCACCACCGGCGGCACCGCCACCGTCACCGCCGGCAGTGGTGGCCCCGGTGGTGGGTCGGGGCGGGTGATTCCGGTGTGGAAGACGATTCGAGAGGCGCCGTGGCAGATCGTGCTGTTCTCGATCGGCATGTACCTCGTCGTCTACGGGCTGCAGAACCAGGGCCTCACCGACTACCTCGCCCGCCTGTTCGACGTGTTCGGGGACCACGGGGTCCTCGTCACCGCGCTCGGGGTCGGATTCGTGATCGCGATCCTCGCGTCGCTGATGAACAACATGCCGACCGTCCTCATCGCCGCCCTCGCGATCGGCGGAGCCGGCGCGACCGGGCTCACCCACGAGGCGATGATCTACGCCAACGTCATCGGCTCCGACCTCGGCCCAAAGATCACCCCGATCGGGTCGCTGGCGACCCTGCTGTGGTTGCACGTGCTCGACCGGAAGGGCATCCACATCGGCTGGGGACAGTACTTCCGCACCGGCATCGTCCTGACCGTCCCCGTCCTCGCCGTCACCCTGACAGCCCTCGCCGGCTGGCTCACCCTCATCCGATGACCACGCCCACGCCTACCGAAAGCACCGCCATGACCGCGACCCCCACGATCCTGTTCGTCTGCGTCCACAACGCCGGCCGCTCCCAGATGGCCGCCGGCTACGCCCAGACCCTCGGTGGCGACCGCGTGCAGGTCCTCTCTGCAGGCTCCGCGCCGAAGGACCAGATCAACCCCGTCGCGATCGAAGCGATGGCGGAGGACGGCATCGACATCGCCTCAAACCAGCCGAAGATCCTCACCACCGACGCCGTCCGCGAGTCCGACGCGGTCATCACGATGGGCTGCGGCGACGCGTGCCCGATCTTCCCCGGCAAGCGGTACGAGGACTGGGACCTCACCGACCCCGCCGGGAAGGGCATCGACGACGTCCGCCCCATCCGCGACGAGATCAAGACCCGCGTGCAAGCGCTCCTGGCCGAGCTACTGCCCGCCGAAGCATCCGCCTGACCACCGGAAGGACCATGACCATGACGCTCACCCTCACCGTCCCACCCCATGCCGACGCGGACCGCCTCACCCGGCTGCCCGTCGCCGTCATCGGCGCCGGCCCCGTCGGGCTCGCCGCGGCCGCGCACCTGCTCGAGCAGGGTCTGCCCGTCGTCGTCTACGAAGCCGGCGACCAGGTCGGCACGTCCGTCCGTGCGTGGGGGCACACCAGGCTGTTCTCCCCGTGGCGGTACGTCATCGATGACGCCGCCCGCCGGCTCCTCGAACCCACCGGTTGGGCTGAGCCGCGCCGGTCGTCGCTGCCGACCGGCCACGACCTCGTCGCCCAGTACCTCGAACCCCTCGCCCAGGCGCCCGAGCTGGCACCGGTGATCCGGTACGGGGTCCGCGTCGAAGCGGTGTCCCGGCAGGGCATGGACCGCACCCGCTCCGCCGGCCGCGCCGACACCCCATTCCTCCTCCGCCTCCACACCGCGGACGGCGTCGAGGACGTCACCGCCCGCGCCGTCGTCGACACCTCCGGCACGTACACGTCCCCGAACCCGCTCACCGCCGCCGGCCTCGACCCCACAGCCGACCTCGGCGACCGCATCGCGCACGCTCTGCCCGACGTGCTCGGTGTCGACCGGGCACGATTCGCCGGGAAGCGGGTCCTCGTCGTCGGTGCCGGCCACTCGGCCGCGAACACGCTCATCAAGCTCGCCGCCCTCGCGAAGGACGAACCGGGCACGACGCTGCTGTGGGCGATCCGGAACGCCGGCACTGCGCGCCTCGGCGCGGACGCCGCTGACGGGCTCGCCGCGCGCGGGCAGCTCGGCTCGAATGTGCACGGGCTCGTCGAGTCCGGGCAGGTCGACCAGCTTGCCTCGTTCGAGATCGACGACGTCCGTCCTGACGGCGACCAAGTCACCGTCACCGGCCGCCGCTCCGGGGAGCCGTTCACCGTCATCGTGGACGTTGTGGTGAACGCGACGGGGTTCCGGCCTGACCTCGACATGCTCCGCGAGATCCGCTTGGGCCTGGACGACATTGTCGAAGCACCGCGGGCGCTCGCGCCGCTGATCGACCCGAACCTGCACTCTTGCGGCTCCGTTCCGCCGCACGGTGTCGCGGAGCTGGCGCACCCGGAGCCGAACTTCTTCATCGCCGGCATGAAGTCCTACGGCCGCGCCCCCACGTTCCTGCTCCTCACCGGGTACGAGCAGGTCCGCTCCATTGCCGCGGAACTCGCCGGCGACCACCAGGCCGCCCGCGACGTGCAGCTCGTGCTCCCCGAGACCGGCGTCTGCACCACCGATGTCGGCGGCTCATCCTCCTGCGGTGTTACCGCGACGACCGAAGCGGCTGAGGGGTCGTCGTGCTGCGCCGCGCCCGCGCCGGCCGCGCCGCCCGCCAGCAGCTCCTGCTGCACGAACTGAACCGGACCCCACATGACCGACAAGCCCACCGTGCTGTTCATCTGCAAGCACAACGCCGGCCGCTCCCAACTCGGCGCAGCCCTTCTCGAACTCGCCGCCGACGACCGCTACACCGCCACCTCCGCAGGGGTCGCCCCCGCCAACGAGGTGAACCCGTCGATCGCCGTGACCGTCGCGGAACTCGGCCTCGACATCAGCAACCGCACCCCACGGCAGGTCACGCCCGAGCTGCTGGATCAGGCCGACGTCGTCGTGCTGATGAAGCCCGGCCTGAACCTTCCCGCGACGCCCCGCGGGACGGTGTTGCAGTGGTCGTTCCCGGACCCGGACTCCTGGTCCCCCGACGACGTACGCCCCATGCGCGACGCCGTCGCCGCTCGCATCCAGGACGAGCTCCTGCACCCATGACCGACGACACCCCGGTCTCCATTCGGCCGATGACCGCCGCCGACTGGCCAACTGTCGAGGCGATCTACCGGGAGGGCATTGCCACCGGGAACGCGACGTTCGAGGCGGAACCGCCGACCTGGGAGGCATTCGACGACGGGAAGCTGCCCGAGTATCGGTTCGTCGCCGTCGATGGCGACGAGGTCCTCGGCTGGGTGGCGGTCTCTCCGACCTCCGCCCGGCCGGTGTACCGGGGCGTCGTCGAGCACTCCGTCTACGTCGCCGCCGCAGCGCGCGGCCGCGGCGTCGGACACCTGCTCCTCGACGCACTGATCGCGTCGACCGAGGCAGCCGGCATCTGGACCATCCAGTCCGGGATCTTCCCCGAGAACACCGCCTCCCGAGCCCTCCACGCCCGCCACGGGTTCCGCGAACTCGGCACCCGCGAACGCATCGGCCTCATGACGTTCGGGCCGTGGGCCGGACAGTGGCGCGACAACGTCCTCGTCGAACGCCGAAGCCCCCACGCCGGCTCCTGAGCAGGAGCGGCACGCCCCGATCCGCATGCTTGCAGGTATGTTCCCAAACCCGCTATGCTGTGGCACGCGTCATTAGTGCGCGCAAAAAGCCAGTCCATCGGACTGGCTTTCGTCATGTCCGGCCTGAATCGTAGGCTGGAACCGCTCGGAACGACTCTGCCCTCAGCGCAGCACCCGAGCACCACGAACAGGCCGGTCCCGTCAGGGCCGGCCTTTTCCATGCCCGCAACGCGCGAGCACACAGCAAGCCGACCGCTCCCGCATAGGGGTACCACTCGCCCACCGGGCGCTCGCGTCGGCTTCCGACGCTCTAGACCCCCGCCCACAACGGGCGGGCTGGCCACACGGCCAAACCCGAAGGAGGCAACATGCCCATCACCGACACCACGGTGGACATGCTGACGGCCTTCGGCGGCACCATCCTGACCGGCGTCATCACGGTCGTCCTCGCCGTGCTCGGCTTCCTCCTGCGCAAGCAGGTCGTGGAGCTGGTCAAGCACATCGTGGACGTCGTCGACGATCGCACGCTGGCCAGAGACCCCGAGCGGGCACGCATCGTCGCAGAACTGCGACGAGCCCGCCTTGGGAAGAAGTAGCCGCCGAAAAAACGCCAACCCTCATTCGGGAAGGAGAGCTCTACCTTGACTTGTATCGATAGGGGTGCCTCATGTGAGATTGCAAGCACCAATGGCCCGTCTTCCTAGCCAGATGGGCCGCGGGACGGTCTGCCGAGACCCCTACAGACCGAGCAGGCGACATGCACCCACCCGCCGCTCGACGTCATCGAGACTGTCGTATCGGAACCGGAGCCCCGAGCGGAGCATGCACACCTGGCACTGTTCCGGCAGCGCCTCGACGTCCGCGACGGGCTCTCGATCGTCCGCAGACCAGAGCCGGTACCCGTCCGCGATGGCCTCGAACTCGAACCAGTCGAGCAGGAACCGCTCCCCGCGCTGCACAAGGAGCCCAGCCCGTCAGCAGCAGTCGCAGGTGTCGACGTCGCGCTCACCGGTCAGCGCCGACACCGGCTGCTTACACGCGTCGCCGCGCCAGGCCTCCAACCCCTCCCGGACCGCGAAGACCACCACGACCAGCCCCGCCACCGGGTCAGCCCAAGTCCACCCGAACAGCGTGTTCAGCAGTAGGCCAACCAGGACCGCGGCGGACAGGTAGCTGCACACGAGGGTCTGCTTCGAGTCAGCGATAGCGGACGCGGAGCCGAGTTCCTTCCCGGTGCGCCGTTCCAGCAAGCTGAGGAACGGCATCACCGCGAGGCTCACCGCGGCGAGGACGATGCCAACGGTGCTGTGCTCTGGCTCGCGAAGCCCGGCGAAGGTGAGGCCGGCGTCGACGGTGACGTACAGCGCGAGGCCGAAGAACGACACCGCGATGACCTTCAACGCGGTGCGCTCGCGCGCTTCCGGGTCGCGGCCGGCGAACTGCCACGCGACCGCTGCAGCGGAGAGCACTTCCACGATGGAGTCGAGACCGAACCCGATCAGCGCTGTGGAGGACGCCACCGTGCCGGCGGCGATCGCGATCACGGCTTCGATCACGTTGTAGGTGATCGTCGCGGCGACGATCCACCGCACCCGTCGCTGCAACAGCGTCCGACGCGCGGCGGTCAGGGGCGCACCAAGCTGCATCGCGGCGCTCATGCGCCGGCTCCGCAGCACAGCGGGACGTCGCAGTCCTCGTCCGTACACTCGGCGCCGTCATCGACGGCGAGAACGACGTCGACCAGTGCGCCCAGCGCTCGCGTGAGGTGCGGGTCCGCGATCTCGTACCGGGTGCTGCGCCCCTCCGGGACGGCGACGACGATGCCGCAGCCGCGGAGACACGCAAGGTGGTTCGACACGTTCGTGCGGGTCAACTGCAGCTCGTCCGCCAGGCGTGCCGGGTAGCCGGGTTCGTCCAGCAGCCGAAGCAGGATCCGGGCTCGGGACGGATCGGCCAGGGCACGTCCGAGACGGGTCATCACGTCAAGCCGCGAAGCAATGGTCAGCATGCGGTGACTATACAGTCTCCAATGACGTGTAGCTGGTAGTTGTCGACTACAGAAACCGACGGACACGGCGTTGCCGTCTGCCTGCTCGCCATGCAAGGATATTCGCATGAGCGAATATTCGAACGTGGGACTGTCGGAGTTTGACGATGCTCACGTCGAGATTGCGGCCGAGATCTTCTCGATGCTCGCTGATCCCACCCGGATTCGCCTGATCCTGGCGTTGCGGGAGGACGAGTTGTCGGTGAACCATCTCGCGGCGACGGTCGACCGGTCGCAGGCGGCGGTGTCTCAACACCTGGCGAAGCTGCGGATGGCGCGGATGGTGACCACCCGGCAGGAGGGCAATCGCGTGTTCTACCGGCTGGCGAACGACCACGCGAACAAGCTCGTGCACGACGCCATCTTCCAAGCCGAGCACACGGTCGGCGACGTGGTGCGACACCACCACAGTGCGGAGCACGACGCATGAGCACCGGACATGACCACGCCGCGGACGCGCACGCGCACGCAGTGAATCGCAAGCGCCTCGCAATCGCGTTTTCGATCACGGCGACGATCCTTGTCGCGGAAGTGGTCGGCGCGATCCTGACCAACAGCCTCGCCTTGTTGGTCGATGCGGCACACATGCTCACCGACGCCGGCGGCCTCGCGACCGCGTTGATCGCAGCGAACCTCGCACGCCGACCGGCCACAGCGAAGCGCACGTGGGGGTTCGCTCGCGCGGAAGTGCTGTCTGCGACCGCGCAGGCTGCGGTGCTGCTGGCGGTGGGTCTGTTCGTGCTGATCGAGGGTGTTCAGCGGTTGTTCGCGCCGCCGGAGATCGCTTCGGCGGGGCTGCTGACGTTTGGTGTGATCGGCCTGGTCGGCAACATCGCGTCGATCCTGGTCCTGGTCGGCGGACGAAACGCGAACTTCAATCTTCGGGCGGCGTTCCTCGAGGTCGTCAATGACGCGCTCGGGTCCGTCGCGGTCATCGTCGCCGCGCTCGTCATCACGGTCACCGGATGGGGTGGCGCGGATGCGATTGCGGGGTTGCTGATTGGCGTTCTGATCCTTCCGCGGGCCTTCAAGCTGCTTCGTGAGACAGTGAGCGTGCTGCTTGAGACCACCCCGTCGGGTCTGGACCTCGACGCGGTGCGGCAGCACCTCCTGGAACGGGACCGCGTCGTGGATGTGCACGACTTGCACGCCAGCCAGATCGCGACCGGACTGCCCGTGCTGACGGCGCACGTCATCGTCGACCGCGACTCCTTCACAGACGGTTCACTGCCGGCGCTTCTGGATGAGCTGCAGACCTGTGTCGCCGAGCATTTCGAGGTCAGCGTCGAGCACTCGACATTCCAGCTCGAACCTGCCGGTCACACGCAGCACGAGCACACCCCACACACCTGATCGGACTCCATGCCCCGCACCGACCACCGCACCCAAACCCGCGCAGGCAGGTGGCTTCGGTGACCGCTCCCACAGCCCCTCAGCAGCTCAGCCGACAGGGTGCCAATACGGTGACGGTGCTGACCGTCGCCGTGCCCGTTGCCCTTGGCTGCGCGCTGCTCGGCCTGACGATGACCGGCGCGCTGAACGAGGAAACGCAGCTCGTCGACGCCGGCAGCCTCGTCCGTTGGGGCATGCCCGTCGCACGAGTCCTACATGACGCGATGGCGGCCGTCACTGTTGGGCTGTTGATCGTGGCCGCGTTCGCGTTGCCGGCCCGCCGCACCGACCACGGCGCTGTCTCCAGCGTCCAACACCGTGCTGCCCGGTGGGCGGCAACATCGGGAGCAGTCTGGTTCCTCGCCGCTGTCGCGGGCATCGTGTTCACCGGCGCGAACACAATTGGCGCTCCCATCGGCAGCGCCGTGTTCAACCGGATCTTCCCGGAGTTCTTGTTCCGCCTGGAGGCAGGCCAGGTGTACCTGGTGTCCGCCATCGCGGCGCTGATTGCAACAGTCCTCGCCGCCTTCGCGACTCGCGTAACGACCCTCGCTGTCGCGACCGTTGCTGCGCTCTTCGCGCTGCTGCCACTATCTCTCTCCGGTCACGCCGCGGGTTCCCTGGAACACGCCAACGCCGTGAACTCCCTGGCGATTCACCTCGTCGGGGTGTGCGTATGGGTCGGGGGGCTCGTCGCGGTGCTGCTGCTGCGGACCCGCACCAAGGGTGCCACCGGCCGGGTCATCGCCCGCTACTCGGCCCTTGCCGGGTGGGCGTTCGGCGCGGTCGCGTTCTCCGGCGTTGTGAACGCTTCGCTCCGTCTCACCGGCCCGCTGGACCTGGTCACCACCTCCTACGGGTGGCTGATTACCGTGAAAGCTGGAGCTCTGGTGCTCCTCGGCGTTGCTGGTGCGGTCCAACGACGAAAAATCGTCCCGGGGCTGCTGCGCGAGCCCACGAACCGACGGCTGTTCGTCCGGTTCGCGTTAGCGGAAATCGTGTTCATGGCGATCGCCATCGGCGCATCCGTGGCCGTATCTCGCAGCCAGCCGCCGATCCCACAGGCCCCTACAGTTGGCGCGGACACGCGCGACGGGCTGATCGGGTACACGTACCCGGATCCGCAGACGCTTCAACGGTTTCTCACCGCATGGCACTGGGACTGGGTGTGGACCGCCCTCGCCGTGACCGGGATCGTCTGGTATCTCCTGGCCGTCCGGAAACTACGGCAGCGCGGCGATCGGTGGCCGATCGGTCGCACGATCAGCTGGGTGCTCGGCTGCGCGGTGTTCATCTGGACGATGAACGGCGGCCCCGCCGTGTACGGCATGATCCACTTCTCCAGCCACATGATCCAGCACATGCTGCTGATGATGTTCGTCCCGTTGCCGCTGGTCCTTGGCGGTCCAGTTCTCCTTGCCCTCCGGACCCTGCCGATCCGCAACGACGGCTCCCGTGGCGCCCGCGAGTGGCTGCTGCTGTTCGTGCACTCGAAGTGGATGCAGTTCCTCGCCCAACCCGCCGTCGCCGGTGTCATCTTCGCCGGCTCGCTGGTCGCGTTCTACTTCACAGGTGCGTTCCAAGCGTCGATGCAGTCCCATGAATGGCACGTCGCGATGGTGCTGCACTTCGTGCTCAGCGGGTACCTGTTCTTCTGGGTCTTCGTCGGAATCGACCCCGGCCCCCGCCGGCCGCCGTACCCGATCCTGATCATCGCGTTGCTGGCGACGCTGGCGTTCCACGCGTTCTTCGGCGTCGCGGTGATGAGCAGCGCAACCGTGTACGCGCTCGACTGGTTCCGTGCTCTCGGACAGACCGACACCGCAGCGCTCCTGGCGGACCAACGCACCGGCGGCGGGATCGCCTGGGGAGCGGGTGAGTTGCCGATGGTGTTCGTCGCGCTCCTCGTCGTCCGGAACTGGCGACGCTCGGAAGAGCGCACCGCGAAACGCCTCGACCGGCAAGCTGACCGGGACGGCGACGCAGACCTGACCGCCTACAACGACCGGCTCGCCGCCCTCAACGACCGTGACTAGCCCAACAGCAGCACGACCCGCCACTGGCGCCGGTTTGCAGTGCTCTCCCATCCGGATCCCCGACAATCAGCGCGGCGGCAACACGCCACCATCCAGTCTGTGCGGCGCGAACGCGTCCTGCACACTGGATGAAGCCGCGCACGGCCCCCACATGATCATGACGACACTTCGCCACGACCTCCCGCTCCGGCTGCTTCGAGCAGTCACCGCGGTCGTTGCTGCCGTCTTGCTGCTGCTGGGTGCGCTAACACTGCAGAACCTCGCCAGCCACACCGACGAAGCAATCCCGACGCTCACCGGCGCCGTCGCATCTGCCCTCGACACAGCCGAAGTCGACCCGGCGGCGACGCATGTGGATGCGGAGCATGGTGCCGCGAGCATCTTCTGCGCCCTGCTCGGGTTGGCGGCGATGGTCGTTGGCGCGGTCGCCGCGCTGGCAGCGATCACCTCGCCGCGGCGGTCGCTGTTCACCCTGTCGCAGATGCTCGCCCGTGTGGCCATGGTGCCGCGGCGTATGGCAGCACCATCAGCGGTATCGCTGACGGTGCTCTCGATCGCGCGCGTCTGATCACTCTTCCAGACGACCCTGCGCTGCGGGGCCGTCAGTTGCGTCCTGCCCGCACCTCACCGGAAGACCTTTCGACGCGTGAATACTCCCGCACCCACCCCTGCCAACTCCGAACGTCCCTTGGCTCCACTGACCCGCCGTGAAGCCCTTGCCGCTGAGCGCCTCGAAACCCGTTCGCGCCCCGTCACCCGCAGACGGGTGACTGCAGGAACCGGTGGTCGCAGCACCCCTCGCCGGACTGTGACGCCGCCGGCTCCAGTCGCAACGTCCGCTGGTCGGGCGCGTCCCGTCCCGTCAGCTGCAGCCGCGACGGCGGCAGCGGCAGCGGTGGTGCTATTCGCGTCCGCAGCCCTCCCGGGCCCGACTGCGGTCGCGGCCACACCCGGGATGCCACTAGCAACTGCGGCGCCCGCGCAGACACTGACCGTCGCAGCCGCAGCACTCGACCCGAACCTCACCCGCGACAGCTTCACGGTCTCCGCCCCTGCACCGGCCCCCGCGACGTCGGCAGGCTCGTCAGGAATACCGGCAGTGGGGGCGTCGACCGGCGGTGGGGACGTGCAGTGGCCGTTCCCCGGCCCGGTGCCGATGAGCTCCGGGTTCGGGTACCGGATCGCCCCATGCGCAACCTGCTCAAGCGCCCACCAGGGGCTGGATTTGACGCCTGGTATGGGGACGCCGATCGGTGCCGTCGCTGCCGGCACCGTGCGCGTCGCCGGCCGACATTCGGAATTCGGCCAGTACGCGATCATCGACCACCGCATCAACGGTCGACTGGTTTCCACCCTCTACGCACACATGATCGTCGGCTCCTCGCCGCTGCGGGTCGGGCAGACCGTGGCCGCAGGCGACCGGGTCGGTCTCGTCGGTTCCTCCGGCCGGAGCACCGGCGCGCACCTGCACCTCGAAGTGCACCAGGACGGCACCACGCCCATCAATCCGGACACGTGGCTTCGCGCCAACGCTGGCCGTGTCTTCTAGGAAAGGTTCCCCGTGCGTCTTCGCGCTCTGATCGCCACCGCAGTTCCCGTTGCGGTCCTCGCCGCTGTCCTCGTCACCGCAACCCCAGCCGCAGCCCACGACGCCCTCGCGTCCGCCAACCCAGCCGCCGACAGTACTGTCGCCGGGGACCTCGACCAGATCACCCTGACGTACTCAGAGCCGCCGCTCGCAGCGCTGGAGAGCGGCATCATCATCAGCGTCGTCGACCCGGACGATGAAGAAGTCACCACCGGCCAGATCACCGTGGACGGCAGCACCCTCACCAAGCCGATCACCATCACCACGCCCGGTTCCTACACCGTCACCTGGCGGAGCGTGTCTGTCGACGGTCACCCCATCTCCGGCAGCTACCAGTTCACCTCCACCGGCAGCACACCCTCCCCCACCCCATCCGCGTCAACCCCGCAGGAGACCCCCACTCCGACAGCTGCAGCGTCATCCGCGGCGACTCCTGCCGCCTCCGGCGCGGAATCGGCCCCGAGTAACAGCGCCGGAATCTGGGTCCTTGCCGGCCTGACCGCCCTCTTCATCGTGGCAATCGTCGGGATTCTTCTCCTCACTCGCCGCCGCCCGAAGGCACCCGAGTGATGCGCCGGCATGTCCTCGCCGCCGTGACTGCCCTCACTGTCGCCGTCGCCAGCTTTGTCATAGCCGTCCCCGCCGCCGCGGCGACCGCGCCGACATGGGCTGATGTGCTCGAGGCGCGGAAGAGTGAAGCGGCCGCGGAATCGAAAGCCGCGGAGATCACTGCCCTGGTGCAGCAGCTCGAAACCGCGACCGCCGCAGCGAAGCAGACTGCAGCAGCCCGCGGCAAGGAGCTGCAAACTGCGCAAGATGCAGCGGACACCGCAACCGGCAAGTACGACACCCTCACCAAGCAAGCCAGCACCGCCCGTTCAGAAGCAGCAGGCGCTGAGGAGCAGATCGCGGCGTGGTCGGCGTACCTGTCCCGGTCGGCCGGGCGTGACCTGACCGCATCGATCACCGCGGATAGTGACACCCTCCTCGAGCGGCTCGGCACCGCGTCAAAGGTGACCGACACCATGAACGCTGCGCTCGAGGACGCGGCAACCCGCGCCGGAACCGCGGAGGCGTTAACCAAGCAAGCAGCCGCCGCCCGCCGCGAACGGGACCGGTTGCAGCAGAAGGCAGCTGACACCTTCGCTGCCGCTACGGCAGCCGCCACAGAGGCTGCCGAGGCCGAGACGGCGCAACGATCCCGGAAGCAGGAACTCACCGACCAGCTTGCAGTCCTGCGGGACCACACGCTCAACACCGAGTCGGCGTACGCAGAAGCGGAACGGCGCCGCGTCGCAGCAGCCCGAGCGGAAGCTGCCCGGATCGCCGCAGCAGCAGCTGCGGCCCGCGCAGCACAGACCCCACCAAGCACTGCAGACTCAGCGGCTGCACCAGGCGGGAACCCAGGGGCCGCGTCGTCGTCCGGATGGACGAAACCGATCCGGTCGTACTCGTCGTACCAGGCCTACGGCAACCGCCTCCACCCAATTCTCAACTACTACCGGCTGCACGCCGGCGACGATTTCGGAGCCGCGTGCGGCACCGGCCTCTACGCCGTCGCTGCCGGCACCGTCACCTACGCGGGCCCCTATGGCGACTACGGCAACCTCATCACCATCGACCACGGCGGCGGCGTCACCAGCAACTACGCGCACATGTTCTCCTCGGGGGTGCTCGTGCGAGCTGGCCAGAAAGTCAGCGCCGGCCAGACCGTCGCCGCAGTCGGTAACGCCGGCCTGTCCACCGGCTGTCACCTCCACTTCGAGATCCGTCAGAACGGCACCCCCGTCCCCCCGACACCGTTCCTCAACGCGCGCGGCGCGTGATTGAAAGGCCAGCACATGACCAAAAGCGCCCGCATCGGCATCATCTCCGGCGTCATCGCCGGAGCGCTCGTCATCATCCTCATCGCCGTGTTCGTCATCCGGGCGAACATCGAAAACACCCGTGCTGGTACTCCAGCCAGCACGGCAGCGGCCACAGCTGAAGCGCTCACGCCGACGCACGTACTCGGCGAGGAAGGCGACGGAGCGATCACCGTCGTTGAGTTCCTCGACTTCGAATGCGAAGCGTGCGGTGCGTTCTACCCCTACGTCGAACAGCTCCGGAAGGACTACGCCGGCAAGATCACGTTCGGGTTCCGCTACTTCCCGCTCCCCGGACACGGCAACTCCCGCACCTCCGCAAGCGCAGTCGAAGCAGCAGCTCGCCAGAACCAGCTCGAGCCGATGTACCAGCGGATGTACGAGACGCAAGCCGAGTGGGGTGAGCGGGGCACCGACTCCCAGGCCGACCGGTTCCGCGGCTACGCCGAAGACCTCGGCCTCGACATGCGACAGTACGACCGCGACGTCGACAGCTCCAGCGTGCAGAAGCTCATCCAGGACGACGTCAACCTCGGCACCCAGCTCGGTGTGAGCAGCACCCCGACGTTCTTCATCAACGGCAAACCGGTCACGCTGCAGTCGTACACCGACCTGCAGGACGCCGTCGACGCAGCACTCGAGGAAGCCCAATGAGGCCCCGGCAAACCCGGATCATCGTGGCAACCGTTGTGCTCGCCGTCAGCAGCGCGCTCGTGCTCACCGGCTGCTCCTCCAACAGCGACACCAACACCGGTCTGAGCGCGCAATACCGTGACGGCGGCACGAAAAACTACGTCTCCGGGGACGGCACTGTCACCCAAGTGCCCACTGCGAACCGGAAAACCGTCATCGACTTCGACGAGGTCTCCTCGGACGGAGAACCGATGCGCTCCGCCGACCTTCAGGGCAAGGTCGTCGTGCTCAACTTCTGGTACGCCGCATGCCCGCCGTGCCGCGCGGAAGCGAAGCACCTCAATACCGTCTGGGATCGCTACCAGGACCAGAACGTGCAAATGATCGGCGTGAACGTCCGCGACGCGAAGGGCACAGCGGACGCCTTCGAACGGCGCTTCAACATCCCCTACCCCAGCGTGCTCGACAATGATCAGGCCCGGATGCAGTTGGCGCTCTCCGGTGAAGTAGCCCCGAACGCTGTCCCCACCACCATCGTGCTCGACACCAAGGGTCGCGTCGCCGCTCGCATCGTCGGCGCGATCGATGGACCCGGCACCTTGTCCACACTCATCGACGACGAGCTGCGCCGATGACGCAGCCCGCACCCGTCGGCGCTGACCGACAACGATCACGCTGGCGATCCCGGCGCACACTCATCGCGGTCATCGTCACCGGTACCGCCATCGCGGTCCTCGACCAGATCAGTAAGCAGTGGGCCCTCTGGCACCTCGACCCGCACCAGACGATCCCCCTCGTCGGAGAGCTGCTCGGCCTGCGGCTGGCCTTCAACACCGGGGCAGCGTTCTCCCTCGGTAGCGACACGACCTGGATCCTGTCGCTGGCCTCGACCGTTGTCGTCATCGGACTCCTCACCCGAACCGTCCTCGGCATCCCGCCGAAATACACCGCAGGAGTCGGCGTGCTGCTCGGCGGCGCCGTCGGCAACCTGTTAGACCGGCTCGCCCGCGGCGACCAATTCGGCAGCGGCGTCGTCGTCGACATGATCAACTACGCCAATCTGGCCATCGGCAACATCGCCGATATCGCCATCGCGGTCGGCGTCGGCCTCCTCGCCCTCACCTACGCACGCACCTCGCCGTCCAAACGCCGCCACCGCGGAGCTACCACCGCCACCACCAACGCGGCGACCTCGACGTCAGAGAAGCTGCGATGACCTCGCTCGACGCAGCCTGCCCACGTGAGGAGCTGGAACGATGAACTGGCAGGAAGCCGTCTTCAGCGGGCAGATGATTGCAGCGATCCCGATCGCGCTCTTCGCCGGCCTGATCTCCTTCGCATCCCCGTGCGTGCTGCCACTCGTGCCGGGCTACCTCGGCTACGTCACCGGATCCGTCGCCGCATCCACGACCAGACGCACCATCATCGGCGCGCTGCTGTTCGTCACCGGATTCGGCATAGTGTTCATCGCCTACGGTGCACTGTTCGGCGCCCTCGGTACTTGGCTCGTGCAATGGCAGGACCTCATCATCAGGCTCCTCGGCGTCATCGTCATCGTGATGGGAGCAGCCTTCATCGGGTTACTGCGCCCACTGCAGCGCACCGTCCGGACGTCCTGGCGGCCACCCACGGGACTCACCAGCGCACCGCTCCTCGGCGCGACCTTCGGTCTCGGCTGGACCCCGTGCTTCGGCCCCACCCTCGCCACCATCACCGCACTCAGCCTCGACGCGGGCACCGCGGGCCGGGGCGCACTCCTCGGCCTGGCCTACTGCCTCGGCCTCGGGATCCCGTTCGTCCTCATCGCAGCCGGACTGGGCTGGGCGAAGAACACCGTCCGGTTCCTACGCACCCACATCCGCGCGGTCAACATCATCGGCGGCGCGATCCTCATCCTCACCGGCGCGGCCATGGTCACCGGCGTATGGACACGCATCATGTACGCCATGCAAGCCCTCATCTCCGGAACCACGATGCCGATCTGAGACCAAGCCACGACGACCCAGTTCCCCCCGCTGAGTCGCCGACTCAACGCGATCAGCCGTCACCACCGCAGACGAGGAAACGATGCAACCGCCACTCACCGACAGCGTTCACCGAGAACGAGCTCGACGGAGCTGCCCGGTTGAACAGCAGGAGCGACTGTAACGATGCCCCGTCTCGATTCGAACGTCCTCTGGTCCTGGGCGACGGGACCGCTGTCGCCCGTAGCGGTCGTCGCTGTTCTCCTAGCGACGACCTACCTCGTCCTGTACGTCAACGCCCGGCGCGGACCGCGTGCCCCAGCTCTCGGTCGGGCCGTGGTGTTCATCCTCGGGTGCGCGGTCATGTTCACAGCGACGACAACCGGCCTCCAGACCTACAGCCGCGAGCTGCTCTCAGCGTTCATGTTCCAGCAGCTGACTCTGCTGCTGATCGTCCCGCCGCTGCTGATTCTCGGTTCCCCGGGAACGGTGCTCCTGCGAGGCATGCCGCGTCGCGGATTCGGCCGCCGTGTGCTCAGGCTGGCGGTCGGCGTTCTCCGATCCCCGTTCGCCCGGCTGATCCTGCATCCGCTGGCAGTCGTGCCGCTGCTCGTCGTGCCCCTCTTCGGGCTCTACCTCACCGGGGCAGCGGATGCGCTTCTCTCCACGGAAGCAGGTCGAATCGCGCTCCAACTGACGTTCGTGGCTCTTGGCACAGTGATCATGCTGCCGCTCGCAACCGTTGACCCACTTCCCCGGCGCACGTCGTACGTCATCCGCATCGTCGATGCGTTCGTCGAGATGCAGATCCATGCCGCATTCGGGCTCACCCTGATGTTCAGCAGCGCACCCCTTGTGGCGACATTCGCCTCGCCGAGCGCCGAGTTCGAGACCACCGCACTTCGCGATCAGCAACTCGCCGGAGGTCTGGTCTGGACGTACGGCGAGCTACCGGTCGCCATCATCCTGCTCGCCAGCATCATCCGTTGGCAGCGACAGGACTCCCGAAAAGCCGCTCGCGCCACTCGCGAAGCCGACCGGCATGGAGACACTGAGCTCGACAACTACAACGCCTACCTCCAAGGCCTCCGACAAGGCAGTGGGCGCTGACTCGCATTGTTATACGAGGGCGCCCCCTCCACCCGTCTTAATAGCCGATGGCTGGTTGGACACCGCTGGGGCTAGGTGCTACAGCGTGCGTCCGGCGTTGGCGGTGAGCCACGGGATCGGGTCGATGGGTGTGGTGCCGCCAGGCATGACCTGCAGGTGCAGGTGCGCACCGGTGCTCGCGCCGGTGTTGCCGACGAGGCCAACGAGTTGCCCGACGGCGACGGTGTCGCCTGGGCGAAGCGGCGAGGAGCCGAAGATCATGTGCGCGTACAGGGTGGACACGAGGCGACCGTCGATCTGGTGGTCGATGATGACGTACTGCCCGTACTCGGGGTGCGTTGTCGACACTCGGACAGTGCCGGCAGCGACAGCTCCGATGGGGGTGCCGGCGCCGGGGGTGAGGTCCGCGCCCTGGTGAATCGACGAGCAGGTCGCGCATGGGGCGCTTCGCGGACCGAACGGTGAGCTGACGGTGATAGTTCCGGCGACAGGCCATCGGATGTCGCCGATTCCGGTGTTCACGATCGTGCCGCCCGTGGTCGTGGGAACGCTCTGTTTCGTCGAGGCCGGTGTGGCCCCCGTTGGCGCGGCCTGCGAGGCGGGTGCGGTCTTGGTGATCACGGGCTTCGGGGCCGGCTTGGTGATCGTGTACCCGTCGCGGTCGACCGTGAGGGCCAGCCCGGACGCGGTGAAGCTCTGCTCGGCGGCGGCAGGAGCGACACTGGACACGACTGCGGCGGAGCCGGTCGTCGCCTGCGCGGGCAGCGCCGCGGCAGCGGTGAACAGCGCCATCGCGGCCGCGGCACCAGTGATCGGGACCGCGGCGAGAACGCGTGACCGCAGTGAGCGGACCGGTGTTGCGGGTGCAGCCGCGACGGTCGGTAGCGGCCGCAGCGCCGGCTGAGTAGCGGCAGTGATCGTCGCGGTTCGGGTGCGGCTGGCGGTCGGGGCTGAGGCGGAGCGTTCGGCGGCGAGGGCTTCGCGGCGCGTCCGGGGTGCGGGAATGGCGGGGGTCTGGGGATGCTGCTGAGGCACGGGCAGGCTCCAAGAGTGGTGGTGGCCGGCAGGCCGAAACGTGGGGTGGCCCGAACGCGGGTCGAGCGGGAAGGGGAGGGTGGGGCCGGTCGTGGGCCGCGGCAGGAAGGGGGGAGCCTGCCGCGACCCACGCCGGGGCTTTAGAGGGACGCGAGCATGTCCTGCATCTGGGTGATCTGCTCGGTCTGGCTGGACACGATCGACTTCGCCATCGCGATGGCGTCGGTGTTCTTGCCCTTGTCGACTTCGGTCTTGGCCATGTCGACGGCGCCCTTGTGGTGCTGGATCATCTGCTCGAGGTAGAGCTTCCCGGCGTCCTTCGCGGACGCCTGGTCGAGGTCGGTCATGTCGGAGTCGGACATCATCCCGGACATGGAGTGCCCCATCCCGGAGTGCTCCGACTCGACCGGCTCGCCCCAACCCTTGAGCCAACCGGTGAGCTGGTTGATCTCCGGGGACTGCTCGGCCTTGATCTGCTTCGCGAGTCCAGCGACGTCGGTATCGACGCCGGAGCCCTTGGCGAGGAGCATGTCGCTCATCTCGACGGCCTGCTTGTGGTGCGGCAGCATCATCTGCGCGAACATCACGTCCTGGTCGTTGTGCGCCGACGCCGCCGACGTCGACGAGGACGACGAGCCCGCGTCGGAGCCGCTATTGCTGGTGGAGCAGCCGGCGAGGGTGAGGCCGAGGGTCAGTGCGGCAGCGATCGCGAGCGTGCGCGTGGTGGTGGTGTGCATGATCTTCCGTTCCCGTGAATGCGTCAGGCGTTCCGGGCAGGCGGACGCCTCCCGGTTCTGGGCATGCGGAGGCCACCCATCGGGGGTGGGATCCCGCTGGGGGCGGATCAGATGCGGATGATCTGCAACGCCGTCAGTGATGGCGGTTTCGGTGCCGCGATGCGGCGCGGCAGCCGGTCAGCCAGCGCGAGCAGCCGCGCGATCAGGTAGAGGATGCCGCCGGTCCGTGCGCGCAGCAGCGCCCACGTGAACAGCGCGATCGTCAGCGCGCACGCCATCCCCATCAGCGAGCACATCAGCGCACACAGGCCGCTGTCGCAACCCGCATCGGTGAGGACGGTCATCACCGCAGTCGCAGGAGCCGCGTGCTCGGAGTGGCCGGCGGCCGCGACATGGCCGTGCTCGGCCGCGGCAGCGGGAGCCGCCATCGGATGCTCGTGGTCGGCGGTGTGCCCGGCCATCGTGTGCATCAGGACCGTGAACCCGACCAGCAGCAGCAATGCCAGCGTCGCCGTGGCCTGCAATAGCAGTCGGCGACGCGGGGTGGCGGTGGTGGTGAGCATCAGTCTTTCGAGCAGACGGGTGGAGTGAGCGTTTCTATGGTGCGGTACCCCGCGGGCGGCGGCAACCTGGTGTCCGGATTCACACCGAACCCGCCGCGACCGGACGAATCGGGAACACGGCGGAAGGTTCAGCGTTACAGCGCATGGTACCCCCCAGGGGTATACGTGAACTGTTGGCGTCAGCGGCGTCGGATCGGAGCAGCATGGACACGCACGAGCACCACCAGATGAGCGGGAACGAGCACGCCGGCCACGGCGGTGGTCACGGGGCGACGACGTGGTCGATGGCGGCGCAAGCGACGCTGCACTGCTTGACCGGCTGCGCAATCGGCGAGGTCCTCGGCATGGTGATCGGTACCGCTGCCGGCTTCCACAACGCCGGCACGATCGTCCTGTCGATCGTCCTCGCGTTCATCTTCGGCTACGCCCTCACCATGCGCGGCGTCATCAAGTCGGGCCTGACCCTGGGAGCCGCGTTCAAGGTCGCTCTCGCCGCGGACACCGTATCGATCGCCGTCATGGAGCTGATCGACAACACCGTCATCGTTGCGATCCCCGGTGCGATGGACGCGCAACTCAGCGACTGGCTGTTCTGGACGGCGCTGCTGTTCTCCCTCGCGATCGCGTTCGTGATCACCACGCCCGTGAACCGGTGGATGATCAGCCGCGGTCTCGGCCACGCCGTCGTCCACGGCCACCACTGACCGGTCCGCGGGTTAGCTCGATCGCGGCATGCTGTCAGGCGTGTGAGTGCTCGTGTGCGGCGTGGTCGTGGCCACCGTCGTCGGGTGCGCCCTTCATCATTCGCAGCATCGACCAGGAGCCGCTGCGGATGAACACGACGAGCAAGAACGCGGCGATCAGCAGGAACACGATGTTGAGCCAGGTCGTGTAGTTCCAGCTGATCGAGGTCGTCACGATGCTCAGATGCCGATTCGTCGGGATCAGGCTTAGCGGGGTGAACAGCAGCTCGACGGCGTAGCCGGCGAGGACCATCGCCCCGTAGAAGATCCCGGTGATGCGGAGGGCTGCCTTCCAGCCGTAGTACTTCCGGTAGATGACGATGATCGGGATGATGATCAGGTCCGCGAAGATGAAGCTGATCACCCCACCGAAGCTGATCCCGCCGTTCCACAGCACCGCGGCGAGGGGCACGTTCCCGACGGAGCAGACGAAGCTCACCATCGCCAGCACCGGGCCGATGATCGGGTCGATGATGAACGCCAACGTCGGATGCCCCTCGAAGAACACCGCCTGCAGCCACGCGTTCGGCACCCACGCGTCGAACGCGCCGGCGATGAGCAGACCGATGATGATGTCGCGGAGCACGGACGCCCAGTCCATGACGAAGTACTGCGACACGCTCGTCAGCCCAGGCTTCGAGAACAGCCGTCGCCAGAACCACTGATCGCCCTGCACGGACATGTCCATCGCCGCGTGCCCCTCCATCGATCCGGCGAGGCCCTTGTCGGCCTGCTCACGGGCGGCGTCGAGGATCTTGCTGCGCATCCAGAGCCGGAACCCGAGGGCGATGAGGATGATCATGATCGGCCCGCCGACGAACTCTGCGATGGTGAACTGCCACCCCATCACGAACGCCAGGATCAGCCCGAGCTCGACGACGAGGTTCGTCGACGCCACCTCGAACGCCATCGCGGATGACAGGCTCGCGCCCTTCCGGAACAGGGCACGCGCGAGCGCGACCGCGGCGTAGGAGCACGACGATGACAGCGCGCCGAGCCCGGTCGCGACGCTGATCGCGCGTGGCGAGTCGTCGCGCATCAGCTTGGTGATCTGGTCAGTCCGGACGACGGCCTGGATGATGCCGGACAGGGTGAAGCCGAGTACGAGGGGCCAGAGGATCTCCCACCCCATCGAGCCAGCCGCAGCCAACGCGTCACCAATCGCCTGCAGCACGAACACCGCTACCTCCTCCATCGGTGTTCGAGCTTGCTCCGCCGTAAGGAATTGGGTGTCACAGCAAGCATGTGAGGTCACACACGATAAGCCCGGGCCACTGTCTCAATAGACGATCCTCCATCGCACGCACAACAGAGCCCCTGAGATCCGTTTCGGGTCACGGATCTCAGGGGCTCAGTACGGAAGCGGTCACGCTGTGGCGTTCTGCTCGTTCCACTCGGTGACCGTCTGCTCGAGGTTTGTGGTCGGGTGGCCGATGATACTCGAGAGCACGTCGGACGGTCCGTCGAGCAGACCCTGGGCGATGTCGCCGTCGAGGGTGACCAGGAAGCCGACCAACTGCTCGTCGAGGCCGGCGCCGAGGAGGATCTCCCGGTGCTGCTCCGTCGACACCGCTTCGTAGCGCACGTCACGGCCCGTGACCCGGGACACAACGGCAGCGAACTCGTCGCCGTCCCACGAGGTGTTCCCGGCGAGCTCGATCGTCTTCCCGCGGTGCAGGCCCGTGGACGCCACGACGGCGGCGGCCTCGGCGTAGTCGGAGCGGGCTGCGGAGGCGACCTTGCCGGTGCCGGTGCTGGCGAGGTACGTGCCGGTCGACACCGCCTGGCCGAAGGCCTGCTCGTAGTTCTCGTTGTACCAGTTGTTCCGCAGCACGGTGGTCTCGATCGACGACGCGGCGAGCAGCTCCTCGGTGGCTTTGTGCTCGGATGCGAGGACCAGGGTCGACGTGTCCGCGTGCGGGGCGCTGGTGTAGACGATGTGCTGCACGCCGGCGCGCTCGGCGGCGCGGAGCGCGTTGGTGTGCTGGCTGAGACGCTGGCCGACGGCGCTGCTGGAGACGAGCACGAGGGTTTCGGTGCCGGCGAACGCGGCATCGAGACTCGCAGCGTCGTCGTAGTCGGACGCCACGGTCCGGACGCCGCGCTCGGCCAGCGGGGCGAGCTTGGACTCGTCGCGGCCGGTCGCGGTGATGTCGGACGCGGCGACGCCGCGGGCGAGCAGGTGCTCGACGACCAGGCGGCCGAGGTGGCCGGTGGCGCCGGTGACGGTGATCTTCATGGTTCCTCCTCTGACCGCTCGTGCGGTCGCGTGCTGGTGGACTGCTGCTGAACTGGGACGGCCGTGGGTCGTCCGGGCCGACTACGGCTGGGCCGCGGTGACCTCGATCTTGTTGGACCACGGGTCGTCGAACCGCAGGGTGTGACCGTCGTCGGCGGTCGCGACCCGGAAGTGGTCCAGGCGTTCACCGAGGGCTCCGAGGTCGTCCGCGCCCGGCAGGATGATGCGCACGAGTCCGAGGCCGAGCCCCGGGGTGCGAGGGCCGGCGCCGGCGCTGTTCCAGGTGTTCATCGCCATGTGGTGGTGGTACTTGCCGGCGCTGACGAACAGGGCGCTGTTGCCGAGCTCGGCGGTTGTCTCGAAGCCGAGCTCGTTGACGTAGAACTCGCGGGCCGCGTCGACGCGTCCGACGCTGAGGTGGACGTGGCCGATGCTCGCGGGGCGATCCGCAGCGGTCGCGACTGCGGTCTCGTCGAGGGAGCTGCGCAGGAACTCGTTCGGGTCGAGGTTGAGCGTGCTCATCTCGACGCGCCCGTGGGTCCAGCTCCACTGGGTGCGGTCGCGGTCCCAGTACAGCTCGACGCCGTTGCCCTCGGGGTCGTCGAAGTAGAAGGCCTTGCTGACGAGGTGGTCCGAGCTACCCGTGAAGGTGTTCGGGTATCGGGTCGCGATCGAGTACACGGCGGTGGCGAGGTCGGCTTCGGTCTCGAACAGGACGGCGGTGTGGAACAGGCCCGCCGACTTCGGAGCGGCGTGCTTGAGGCCTGGGACGTGCTCCAGGATGACGATCGGGGTGGTGCCGCGTCCCAGAACGCTCCGACCCGACGCCTGTTCGAGGACGGTCAGCGTTACAGCGTCACGGTAGTACGAGGTCATCCGATCGAGGTCCGCCACGAGGAGCGTGACCGCGCCCATGCGGGTCGCGGCGGCCAGAACGTCGTCGCCGGTCAGAGCGTTCTGGGTCATGGGCATCTCAGGCCACGATCCCGAAGCCGCCGGTCCAGCTGATCTTCTCGCCGGCAGCGAGGGTCAGCTGGAGGAAACCGATCGCCTCGAGCTCACGGGCGCGACGCAGCGAACCGGCGTCGGTCGCCTGCACCCCACCGGCCGTGACGGCCGCGACGAACGCCTGCTTCGCAGCGGCGTCATCGCCGGCGACGAGCACGGTGGTCGCGTTCGGGCCGACCTGCTTGCTCGCCAGGGTGGCGGCGAAGTTCGTGTTGAACGCCTTGAGGACGGCCGACTGCGGCAGCGCAGCCGCAAGCTCGGCGGCCGCGGAGGAGTCCGCGTCGACGACCAGGGAGTCGAAGGTCTCGAAGTCCAGCGGGTTGGTGATGTCGACCACGGTCTTGCCGGCGAGCTGGTCGCCGTACGCGCCGACGATCTCGCGCAGCGCCGGGTACGGCACGGCGAGGACGACGATGTCGCCCTGGATCGTGGTGGTGGGGGTCTCGTTGTCGATTTGCTGCACGGATGCGCCGCCAGCGGCGAAGATGCCGCCGATCGCGGAGCCCATGTTGCCCTTGCCGAAGATGGTGACGTTCGTCATGGTCGTCTCACTCTCTCGCTGATTGGTTGTGCCTACAAGTGGTGACGGTAGCACCGGTTGGTTGCATCTACAAGTGATTTTGCCGAACGATTCGCCCCGGCACGGTCCGGCCGGCGCTGCGGCAGCCGCGATCGACCCAGGAGACCCCTGTCCGAAACGGTTGTGTGTACAACCGACGGGTATGCTCCGGGTATGGCGGAAGACGTCCGGTGGCTCTCTGACGACGAGCGCGAGTCGTGGTTGCAGTTCGCGGCCGTGCTGCAGCTCCTACCGGCCGCGCTCGACCTGCAGCTCACGACTGACGAGCGCCTGACCCACTTCGACTACTTCACGCTCGCGATGCTCTCCGAAGCCCAGGGTCGGAAGCTGCGGACCAGCCGACTCGCAGCGCACACGTTCGCGACCCTCCCTCGGTTGTCGAGGGTGCTCGACAGGCTCGAGAAGGCTGGCTTCGTCGAGCGGACCCCGTGCCCCGAGGACCGCCGCGCCACCGACGTCAACCTGACCGAAGTCGGCTGGCAGAAGGTCGTCGACGCAGCCCCAGGTCACGTCAACGCCGTTCGCCACTTCGCACTTGACGCCCTCACGCAAGAGGAAGTGGCGCAGCTCGGCAAGATCGCGGCCGCGATGCTCACCCGCCTTGACCCCGAGCGCCGCATCATCCTCGGCTTCCCCGAGTCCTCGCGGCGACTGCGGTAGAACCCACGCATCGCGGTCGCCCTCATGGGTACCGCGGTACCCGGTGACCGATCGGGGTGCGTTTCATCCTGGTGACTGCTCGGTGCAGTGGTGGCTACAGCCACTCCGAGCCGTCCCGGTCCACGGCGACACGGACGCCGAAAAAGGTTGTTGACACAGCAGCACTGCTGGAAGCGCTGGGTGATCGGCTCACCGCAGGACGACACGACGTCTTCACCCGCGCAGGACTCGGCCCCACAGCTCGCAGGAGATACGAGAGCCTGACCACCACGGAGAACGCCGTCCACACAGTGGCTGAGCGTGCAGGACTCTCCCGGGGCCGAACGCGCCGCGCTCACAAGTCTCCGCCGGCACGCCCTCGTGGTCGTTTCAGCCGCAAGCTGGCGGAGACCACGGCCTGACTACCGCACACGAGCGGCGAAGAAGCTCGGCGAGAAAGTCCAAGGTGCTCTCCAGCGGCGAGAACGTCAGTACCGAGACGAGCGCGACCTCCGGGCGTGGTGGCAAGACCACCTGATTCGTAAGAGTGGCCGACGCGGCCGCGATCGGGTGTCGACGACTCAGGCGGTGTTGTTCCGTAGCGAGGACGATCGTGGCGGGCCCGAGGCGCACCCGGCATATCCATGATCCTCTCAACGAGAACGCAGCGACATCACAGCCGCCCAACCCCGACCGCCCGGGAAGCCGCGACACGTCGCATGCCTGTGCTGCGGGCGTGTCGAGTGGGTCGTGCAGGGGCGACGCAGGAGCGTCGACGCGACGTACTGAGAGGTGGTTCTAAGGCATGGCGATAGGTCAGGAACGGCGTCGCTCCCTGCGCAGGAGGGAGCGCAGAGTCTCGGCGTTCGCGTAGCCGACCCGTAGCGCGATCTCGGCGGAGGTGAGGTCCGTGGTTGCTGAGAGGTGCCGAGCTCGTTCCGTGCGAAGCCGTTGGGCGAAGCCGAGCGGAGTGAGGTTGAGCGCCGCACGGACTCGTCGTTCGAGGGTGCGCCGGCTGGTACCGAGCGACTGCGCGACGAAGGCGACGTTGAACGGTTCATCCAGGCGGGCGCGCACGAAGCGTTCAAACTCGACGACGATCGGGTCCTCGTGCCGGAGATGTTCGTAGGCGACGAAGGCCGCCTGCGACGGGCGCTCGTCGATGATGAGGAGCTTGGCGACATGTTGGGCCAGGTCGGGGCTGATCGATCGCACGAGTGAGAGCGCGAGGTCGATGTGGGCGAAGGCGGCGCCGGCGGTGACGAGGTTCCCATCGACCACGACCATGGTGTCGAGATCGAGGGCGACGGTCGGATAGCGCTTCAGGAACTCCGGCCCCAGGAACCAGCTGGTCGTCGCCTGCCGACGATGCATCCGTCCGGTCTCGGCGACGGCGAACACGCCGGTGCACGCCGCGGCGATCCGGGTGGTCGCCTCGTCGAGGCGCCCGAGCGAGGCGATGACCGAACGAGCATCTCGGCTCTGGAGGGCGTCGTTGGTAGCGGCGGCCGTAAGGGTTCCAAGCGCAGGGACGACGACCACGTCGAACTCTCCGGACTCCGACAGCGGGTGGTCCACCGACAGGGTCATCGATGCCGTCGTGGTCACTCGCCGTTTCGGTCCGAGGATGGCGAGTTCGATCGGGTCGATCCGCGGGTCGACATCGCCGCGGGCTCCGTCGGCCATCCGCACGATGTCGATGATCGACGCAATGGCCGAACCGAAGCAGCCGTCGATCGCGATCAGTCCGATACGCATGACGTAAACAATAGCAATGCTGCCGTATACGCCACTCCCCACCGGCCCTCACTCGTCATACGCTGAGGTCCCTTCACCAAGAAACCTCGACACCTAGGAGAGGCCCTCATGTCCACACCCGCATCACTTCCGTATGCCTTCGTCGCCAAGATCGTCGCGGCCGATGGACAGCACGACGCGCTCGCCGATCTGCTCGCCGGCGCTGTCGCACTCGCCAACGAAGAAGTAGGAACGATTGTCTGGTTCGCGGTCAGGACCCACGCCGACACCTTCTGGATCTTCGATGCATTCCCCGACGAGGCCGCTCGCGACGCCCACGCCAACGGCGCCATCGTCGCAGCCCTGATGGCCAACCAGCACCTCCTCAGCGCAGCACCCGAGATCCTGGCGGCCGACGTCCTCGCGTCCAAGCTCCCGTAGTCCGCCAACGCACGAGACGATCGCGCCCCGCCGAGCCGTCGCCAGGTGGCGACGCAACGCCATGCTGCGTTGCCGAGCGGCGCCTGCCGGGTCCGTTCCGGCAATAGTTCTTCTCGAAACGTCTCAGCGGGGGTGGAAGCGAGCATGGCATCTGTCGAGCCGTCGAACCGGGTTGGGGGTTCGTTGGTGGACATCGCACAGTAGAGGCCCGGCGTTGACGCCCGAAGTGTCGACCACGGAAAGTGTGCTTTCTCCCGGCTTCGGATGTCTCGTCCCACCCGTGTTGGGATCTACTCGCAGTCGGATGCTCATCGGCGTGGTTGACGCCCTCCACATTCCTTGCAACCTGCTCGGCGTACCGTCCGCAGTGATGCGGCATAGATGACGGTGCCGCCGACCCGAACGGAGCAAGCATGCGAGCAGTTGTGTACAACGGACCCCGCGACGTCAGCGTCCAGGACGTCCCGGATGCCCGGATCGAACAGCCGACCGACGTCCTAGTGCAGATCACCGCGACGAACATCTGCGGATCGGACCTGCACATGTACGAGGGCCGGACGGACATCGAGCCCGGCAGCGTGTTCGGGCACGAGAACCTGGGCACCGTGGTCGAGGTCGGTGACGGCGTGCAGAAGGTGCAGGTCGGTGACCGCGTGGTCCTCCCCTTCAACGTGGCGTGCGGGTTCTGCAAGAACTGCGAGCGGGGCTGGTCGAGCTTCTGTCTTACTATGCAGCCGAACAAGGCCGCTGCCGGTGCTGCGTACGGCTACGCGGACATGGGCCCCTACCGAGGCGGCCAGGCGGAGCTGCTGCGCGTCCCATTCGGGGACTACAACGCGCTCCGACTGGGCGAGGACTCCATCGAGAAGGAGAACGACTACGCCATGCTGTCGGACATCTTCCCGACAGGCTGGCACGGCGCCGAGCTCGCCGGGGTGCAGCCGGGCGACACGGTGGTCGTTTACGGGGCCGGGCCCGTCGGACTGATGGCCGCCCTGTCGGCATCGATCAAGGGTGCGTCGCGGATCTTCGTCGTGGACCGTCAGGCCGACCGGCTCCGGCTCGCCGAGTCGATCGGTGCGATCGCCGTCGACGACTCGAAGGTCGATCCCGTGCAGACAGTCCTCGACGCGACCCTCGGCCTCGGAGCCGACCGCGGCATCGAAGCCGTCGGGTACCAGGCGCACGACGGCCAGGGCAACGAGCAGCCCAACCTCGTGCTGAACCGGCTCATCGCCTCGGTCCGCTTCACGGGCGGCATCGGCGTGGTCGGTGTGTACCTGCCGGAGGACCCGGGTGCGTCTGACGAGCTGGCGAAGAAGGGACAGATCGCGCTGGACTACGGCACGTTCTTCTTCAAGGGCCAGCACATGGGCACCGGTCAGGCGCCGGTGAAGCGGTACAACCGCCAGCTCCGCGACCTGATCGCCGCCGGTAAGGCGTCGCCGTCATTCATCGTCAGCCACAACCTGTCGCTCGAGGACGCCCCGGACGCCTACCGGCACTTCGACGCCCGCGACGACGGCTGGACCAAGGTCGTCCTCAAGCCCTGAACGACACGATGCGGTGGTGGGCCGGATCCATCACACAGCCCTGGCCTACCACCGCTCCCACGGCGACACGCCACCCTGAAGTGGGGACACCTCCCTCAGTCGCGCTGCCCCGGGCCTCGATAGCCGATGGTCCACCGGACGCCTCGCTTGTGAAGCAGGGTCACTGCGTTGATCGTGAAGGCGCCCGTGACGCGGTCGAGTCATCCATGTGAAGGATCTGACTGATCGGAGGTGAGCTGGGACACTCGTGCGCGTCGCCTGGCTGGCCCGGACCGGGCGCTCGACAGGTGGTGAGTCTGGAAAGCGCCCGGCCTTGAGCGGACGCCCTGATCCGATCGCCCGCTATAATGAGCGTGACTCGAAACTGAACAGAGGTCAAGCACAATCGGCCTGGCCGAGTCTCCTCGGCCCGCGTCTGAGGGACACCGTTGGGTGTGCCTCCGGGAGCGGCGCGTACGCTTCAGGAGCGTCGTTGGACTGGATGCGTCGGGGATGATCTTCGTAATCGCCGTCTTCTCAACCCGCCTTGTCCCGCGGCGAGAGCGGTTGATCGTGCAGTACCTCCATTACGGGCATACCCGCATCCTCGTCAGCGACATGGTCGGCAAAGTGGTGCTGGCCTACAGCGCGTCATTGGCGCAAGCCGCGGTCGCTGACACCGTCGCAGTGCCGACCGTTGATGATGCTGGACTACCGGTGACGGTGCAGGTCATGCTCGCTCCGGCGATCCCGGTCCTGTTGGAGCCAGCGCCGGAGGACGCCCTCGAGGACGCAGGCGACCTCGCCGCGCAAGACTTCCTCACGGATGCGCGCTGGAGAATCAGCGCCCTTCCCCCAACCGGTCCCGATGCTCGGCACCGCAGATGAGCATCCACACCAGAGGTGCCATGAAGAGCTGTAGCGGCTCCCGGGGGAGCAGCAAAGGACCTGTGTACCGTCAACCGTCGCTCCATCTCGACCTACGGCGTCATGGTGAAGACGAGCCGCCGTCTGCGCTTCGGCATGCAGGCGACCTGACTGCAGAGCAGGCGCGGGCTGAGATTGCTGCGAAGTACCGTCAGCGGTTGGCGGCATACTGACTCGCGGATGCCGTCGGACAAGCTGCCCCCAGTCGCCGTCGACCGCCGAGGCACGAATGTCGACGAAGCGGTCGCGTTCTACGAAGACGTCTACGCGAGCCAGGACATTCACATCGGCAAGCCCACCGCCGACGGATTCACATGGCGGTACCGCGCCGTCGGCGACGACGACGAGCTCACGCTGGGCACATCCGCTGTCGACGCGAATCGATGGGGCACCATCGGCCAACACGGCACCTACATCCTCGCCTGGACCACCACCCCGGGCATCGTCCTCGACGTCGATACGCGAGACGCGATCGCGATGCCACCGAACGTGCCCGTGATGTACCCATCGGGTCGACCGTTCGAGTTCAACGCTGCGCCAGGTACCCAGCACATGATCCGCTTCGACGGCACCTTCCTCGAGAACGTCGCCGCGGCCCAGCTCGGCGCAATCCCCGGTTCGCTGCAGTTCCGGAACCTCCCCGACCCGGAACAGATAGAGCGTCTCAGACAGGTGATTCGTGCGGCAGCACCCGAGCTGCTGCACTCCGGAACGGACCGGTGGCGATGAGCGGCTGTGAACATGCTTGTCGCGGAAGCAGCAGTCGACGCTTTCCACGCCACCCCCGACGTCGAGATCGCGTTCCACGACGGCCCAGCGACGATGCGCCTTGCGCAGGAGTGGATGGTCGCCAACGCTCATCGACGCATCACCAGCACTGACGTCGCTCAGGCGGCCGGCATCAACGCCCGCGCCCTGCAAGCAGCCTTCCAACGCCACGCAGACACCACCCCCATGGCCTTCCTCCGCCAGATCCGACTCCACCGAGTCCGTGCACAGCTCGTCGCCGGCGAAGCCCCAACGACCGTCATCGCAGACGTCGCACGAGGCTGGGGCTTCGGACACCTCGGACGATTCGCCAGCTACTACGCCGAAACCTTCGGAGAACGACCATCCGACACGCTCCGCAGACCGTCACGGTGACTCAGCAGCAACACAGAACTGGGTCCCGATAGCCGATCGTTAACTGGGCGCCGTACCACTACCCCGCTAGGGCGTGTTGATCAAGAAGGTGCGGGGTGACCAGCCGCCGCGAGTTGCGCGGGAGAATGGGCGTGTGAAGATCCAGGTGCTGCATATCGAGGATTGCCCGAATTGGCAGGAGGCGGGCGATCGAGTACGGCTGGTGCTCGACTCGATCGGACGGGGCGATGTTCCGGTGGAGTTCGTGTTGATCCGCACCGAGGCTGAGGCGGTGAGCTCTGGTTTCGCGGGCTCGCCCACGATTCTTCTGGACGGTCAGGACTTGTTCCCGTCCCAGGGGAACACTTCCGACTTGGCGTGCAGGGTCTATCTGACCGAGCGCGGCTTTGCGGGTGCGCCGACGGTGGGACAGCTTGAGCGCACGCTGCAGGAGCGCGAAGCGCTCAGCGGAGATCGGTCTTGATCCAGATCAGCGCCGCGGCGAGGCTGACGGCGGCTCGGTAGTTGCGGGCGAGTTTGTCCGAGCGCATCGCGATGCCGCGCCACTGCTTGAGACGGTTGAAGCAGCGTTCTACGACGTTGCGTCCCTTGTAGCGTTCCTTCTGCTTGTCGCCGAAAGCGATCGGCCGGCCCGGCTTCTTGCGGCGGTGCGCGATCTGGTCGTCCCGCTCGGGGATGGTCGCCGCGATCCTCCGGTCGCGGAGCCAGGCGCGGTTCGCCCTTGAGGGGTACCCCTTGTCGGCGAGCACCCGGTCGGGGCGGGTGCGGGGGCGGCCCTTCCCGTCGCGGGGAACGCGGATGTTCTCCAGCACCGCGCTCATCATCGTGGTGTCGTTGATGTTCCCGGCGGTGATCATCATGCTCAGCGGCCGGCCGCGGCCGTCGCAGACCAGGTGCAGTTTGGTCGTCAGCCCGCCGCGGGAGCGTCCGATCCCGTGATCAGGCGGCTCGGACCACGGATTCTTGTGATTCGGCACAGCCCCCTGTGTCCCGGGCGAGGGTCGCGCCGTGCTGATGCACGCGCGCGATCGTGGAGTCGATCGAGACGACCCAGTCGAATTCCCCAGCGGCGTCGGCCTGCTTCTGCACCTCGGTGAGCAGCTTCTGCCAGGTGCCGTCCCCGGCCCACCGGTTGAACCGCTTGTAGATCGAGTTCCACTTCCCGAACCGTTCCGGAACGTCACGCCACGGCGCACCGGTCCGGTACTTCCACGCCATCCCCTCGATAGCGAGCCGGTGATCCGTCCACGGCCGCGACCGACCGGTCACCGTCGGCATCAACGGCTCCATCACGGCTCACACCTCGTCAGAGATCTCCTGTCGCGTCACCGTTCAAGACTCACCCACCGAGGAGCGGAACCTCTTGATCAACACGCCCTAGGGTCGACACATGCTCGGCAGTGGCAGGAAGTTCCTGATCACCCTGGCGCTCGGCATCGGCGTCTCAGCTCTCGCAGGTTGCTCAATCACTCCGGATTCGACCTGCCCTGACTACGACCAGCCGAATCCCGTCTCGATCCACGTCCCGGAGTCGTCGGGCGAGGTGCACGCCGTCGCACTGTGCGCGGGCTCTGGATGCACTCCGACAATCGACGAATCGACGAGGACGCGGAACGGCGAAGCGTGGGTGGTGACATTCGACAGAACACCTGATGGTCCCGGACGGATCGCGCTGTTCGACGCAGGCGGGCTCCGCCTGCACGAAGAACCCATCGACCTGCAATGGACTGATGTCCGTTTCGGAGCAGATCTGCAGTGCCGGTCTGGTGGTCGTGCAGACGTGTGGGTGGAGGGTTGACCCCTTCTGTATCTGTGTCACATCCCTCACCCCGTCCCGATAGGCGGTCGTCAACCGGACACTCGGGCACTTCGACGCGGTCCGCAGCTGTGAGCAGCTCCGCTCAGTGTCGCCCTTCAAGCTTCTTTCCCTGTCGTCCCGCGTCACGAAGCGGACCGGTTCTCGAGGTGCGGAAGATCGTCGGTGCGGGCATGGGGTGGTGGGTGCATACTGGTGGTGTCTTCGGACCCGGCAGTGGGGCTTGCCGGACCCAACCTCGACACTCGTCGACAACAGTCCCTATCTCAGCTGGTCGCGCTTCTGCACGCCTGAGGTAGGGAGATGTCATGGTCGAATCGAACACTGCCGGTGTTGTCGTCGTCGGTGTGCAGTCCGGGCAGGCGCACGACGTCGTCGGTGTCGCGGCTGCCGTCGCTGAACGCTTCAGCGCCCCGATGGTGTGTGTGGTCGTCGATCCGGCGCTGCTGTCAGCGGGGATGCGTGCGGACGGGTCGGAGATCATCGAACCGATCGACCCGGACACGGCGGACAGCGACCCGCAGCAGCTTCCCGACGATGACGTGCGGGTCATTCACGGTCTTGCTGCGGCGCGGTCAGTGGGCGTCGAGATTCTCTCCCGGGTCGGAGATCCGAGTCACGCACTCGCTGCGGTGGCTGAGGAACGTGACGCGGTGATGATCGTCGTCGGATCCCAGGCTGGCCGACGCCGGATGGCGGAACTGCTCACCGGGTCCGTCGCCGCGCATCTGACGCATCAGCAGCACCGGCCGGTGCTGGTCGTCCCGCACGACCCGGTCGGCGCCACCGTCCTCCTCCCGTCGGAAGCCCCGTGACTGGCACGCTGACGCTCCTGCGGCATGGGGAGAGCACCGCGAACGAAGCCGGCACCTTCACCGGGCTCCTCGACGTCCCGCTCACGCCCCACGGACGACGGCAAGCGTCCGCAGCCGGATGGCTCCTCCGGTCGAACCACATCACGCCGGACGTCGTGGTCACCTCCACATTGCGCCGTGCCGTCCGCACCGCCGAACTGGTCTGCGACGCCCTCGGGACGCAGCTGCCCACGGAAGCGGTGTGGCAGCTCAACGAACGCAACTACGGCGCCCTGACCGGGATGACGAAGACCGACGCCCGTCACACGCTCGGTGACGACGAGTACATGCGGCTCCGCAGGTCCCGTACCGGCACACCGCCACCGATGTCGCTGCAGCTGTGGGAGGAACTGCGGTCGAGCTCCGCGCTGCACGGCCTGCCCGACGGTGCCCTCCGACGCACCGAGGCGCTCTCGGACGTCATCGAGCGGGTCCGTCCCGTGCTGCACGACCGGCTCCTGCCGATGGTGCGGTCAGGGCGGAGCGTCCTCGTCGTCGCGCACGGGAACTCGCTCCGCGCACTCTGCGCATGCATCGACGACCTCACCGACCCGGAGCTCGAGCAGCTCAACCTGCCGACCGGGCAACCCGTGCAGTACCACCTCGCCCCGACGGGTGCTCTCGTCCCTCGGGGTGGGGCGTTCCTCGATCCGGTAGCAGCACAGCACGCCGCGGCGCTGGTCGCGGCAGAAGGCGGAACATGACCACCCGAACGGACACCCCGATGCCCGACGACCAGCTCCCTTCCGACCCCGACGTCGACGTCTCCGACCCCGCAACGACCATGCGGCCGGTGCATCTGCGGTGGCGGTACGTCGGCCTCGTCGCAGTCGGCGGCACCGCTGGCACTGCCCTCCGCGACGTCATCAGCGGCCTGCTTCCCGCCGATGGCGGGGTGAGTTGGTCGATCTTCTGGATCAACATCACCGGAGCGCTGGCCCTCGGTGTGCTGTTGGAAGCGCTCGCGCACCGCGGGCCCGACGCCGGCCGCCGACGCGTGCTGCGGCTGCTCCTCGGCACCGGGGTCCTCGGCGGGTTCACCACCTACAGCACCCTCGCCGAGTCCACCGCCGCCCTGTTCCTCGACGGGCACGGCCTCGCCGGCACCGGCTACGCACTCCTAACCGTCCTGTCCGGCGCGATCGCGACCGCGGTCGGTCTCGTCGTCGCCGGCTGGTTCCGACCCCGCACGGAGGAAGCATGAGCCCGCTCCTGGTCCTCGCCGTCGCCCTCGGCGGCGGTGCCGGCGCTGCCGGCCGGTTCCTCCTCGACGGGCTCATCAACACCGGCCGAGAGTTCCGGCTCCCTGTCGGCACGTTGACGATCAACATCACCGGGTCGCTGCTGCTGGGGATCACCGTCGGCGCCGCCACCCACCTCGGCGCGGTGCCGGTCGCCGTCCTCGGCACCGGGGTGATGGGCGGCTACACCACGTTCAGCACCGCCAGCTTCGAAACCGTCCGCCTCGCCCGCAGCGGCCGCATCACCGCCGCCGCGATCAACGGTCTCGGAATGCTCGTCGTCTCCGTCACCGCCGCGACCGCCGGCATCCTCCTCGGCGGCACCCTGTGACCACCCCGCCCACGGACCACACACCCGCTCCAGAACCGGAGGCATCCATGCTGTTCGACGTCACGATCGAGATTCCCCGCGGTAGCGGCAACAAGTACGAAGTCGACCACGCCACCGGCCGGATCCGGCTCGACCGGGCGGTGTTCACCAGCATGGTGTTCCCCCAGGACTACGGCTCCATCGACAACACCCTCGGCGATGACGGCGACCCCCTCGACGCCCTCGTGCTCCTACCCCGTCCCACGTTCCCCGGCGTCGTCATCACGGTCCGGCCGGTCGGGATGCTGCGCATGGTCGACGAAAACGGCGGCGACGACAAGATCCTCACCGTCCCCGCCAACGACGACCGCTTCGCGCAGCTGCAGGACATCACCGACGTGCCGGAGCACACGCTGGCGGAGATCGAGCACTTCTTCTCCCACTACAAGGAGATCGAGCACGGCAAGCACGTCAGCACCAACGGGTGGGCCGACCGTGCTGCTGCCGAAGCCGTCATTCGCACCGCGCAGGAAGCCCACACCCGACACCCGTGACCCACGGGTCCACAGACTGCCACGGGGAGGCACTGGCGCCGAGTGATCGCCAGCAGGTCGTCCCTCCGCCTCCCCGCGGCTTCCCCTTCCAACCACACCCCCGCTCGACGCATGACCCGAACCGAACCGAAGGAGCGTCACCATGAACGACTACATCAGCGGCATCCACCACCACGGAGCCCATCAGGGTGAGTACGTCACCCACCACGACCACCCCGTCACCATCGACGCCGTCCACGGCGCCCGCATCCTCGACTCCCGCGGCTACCCGACCGTCCGCGTGTCCCTCGAGCTCGACGACGGCCGCACCGTCACGGGGGACGCCCCCGCGGGCGCATCCACCGGCGCCCACGAAGCCGTCGAGCTCCGTGACGGCGGTTCCGCGTTCGGGGGCCGGGACGTCGCCCAGGCGCTCCACCTGATCGACACCGACATCTCAGGGCTCCTCACCGGCCGGTCGTGGTCGGCGATCGGGCAGATCGACGCCGCCCTCGCCGAACTCGACGGCACCACCGGGTACCGCCGGCTCGGCGCGAACAGCGTCGTCGCGACCTCGATCGCCGCATCCCGAGCTCTCGCCCACGCCGCGGACCGGTCGCTCTGGCAGTGGATCGCCGAGATCACCGGCTCGACGCCGCGGATGCCGGTGCCGCACTTCAACGTCCTCAACGGCGGCGCGCACGCAGCGAACAAGTTGGACTTCCAGGAGTTCATGATCGCCCCCGTCGCGGCGACGTCGATGGCCGACGCCGTCCGCGTCGGCGCGGACGTCTACCACGCCCTCGCGGCCCTAGTGCGGGACCGGTTCGGCAGCCTCGGCCTCGGCGACGAGGGCGGCTTCGCACCGTCGATTGCCGCCCCCGAGGAAGCGCTCGACCTGCTCGTCGCTGCGATCCGTAGCGCCGGCTACGAGCCGGGCGTCGATCAGGTGGCGATCGCGCTCGATCCGGCCGCGAACGAGTTCTCCCAGGGCGACGGCTCCTACCGGGTGCTCAACGACAGCCTCGACCGGGACGGGCTAGTCGACTACTACCGGCATCTGGTCGACGCATATCCGATCCGGAGCATCGAAGACGGGTTCGCGGAAGACGACCATGAGGGGTTCCGCCGCATGCAAGCGGCACTCGGCGACCGGATCCAGATCGTCGGCGACGACCTCTACGTCACCGACCCACAGCGGATCCGCGAGGGCGGCGAGCAGCAGCTGACGAACGCGGCACTGATCAAGCCGAACCAGATCGGCACCGTCTCGCAAACCCTCGGCGCGATCGCCACCGCCACCAGCGTCGGGATGGCCAGCATGGTGTCGCACCGTTCCGGCGAGACCACGGATACATTCATCGCGGACCTCGTCGTCGGGACCGGCACCGGGCAGCTCAAGTCCGGCGCACCCGCCCGCGGGGAACGCGTCGCGAAGTACAACCGGCTCACCGAGATCGCCGAGCAGCACCCGGAGCTGCCCTACGGACTGATCTGACCACCGGTACTCGAGCTGCGGGCGGTGTCCAAGAACGCCGTGGCGGCAGGCCCCGGGTGGCCTGACCAGATCGCACGCAGCGGCCGGATCAGTGGCGGGCCGAGCAGCGGCACCCTGACGAGGGCACCGTCGGCGAGGTCAGTGTCGACGGTGCGGAGACTCATCACCGCGGGCGCGATGCCCGCCCGAACGTTGGCGCGGATGATGCCCGTCGTCTCCAGTACCGCCGCCGGCGCGACCAGGCGGAGCCCAGCACGGTCGAGCCACGCTTCGACCGTGGCGCGTGTGCCGGACCCTTCCTCACGGAGCAGCAGCGGCGTCTCCGCGAGGTCATCCGCGGTGATGCCCGAAGCGCTTGCCCACGGATGGTGCGGAGCGACGACGACCACAAGTTCATCCTCGTCGACCACGAGCGATGAGAGGTCAGCTGGCGCAGCAGGAGTCTCCGTGAACCCGACGTCGGCAGCGCCGGAACGAACGAGGTCGGTCACGGCGGCAGAGTTCCCCGCGATCAGGCGCACCGACGCAGGCGGCGCGGCCGCACGGTGCGCGAGCAACCATCCGGGCAGCAGGAGTTCGGCGATCGTCTGCGACGCTGCGACCACGAGGGATCCCGCTGGTTCTCGAAGCGCGGCGACGCCTGCTTCAAGCCGCCGGGAGGCCTCCAACACCGGGACGGCCAGACCGAGCACCACCCGGCCGGCGTCGGTCAGCGCGGTCCCGGATGCCGTCCGGTGCGCCAGCGGCTGACCGGTCGCCTGCTCCGCGGCACGCAAGCGCGCAGACACCGCCTGCTGCGTCACCCCCAACGCCTCGGCCGCGCGGGTCAACGAACCGGTCTCCGCGACGCGGACGAGAACCTCGAGGGTGTCGAGGTCCAGAGTCCGGTCCGTCAACCGCCGCATTGTCACAAGCAACCATTGTGCCCTGCCAACGAGTCCGCCGTTCCCGAACCACGGGGCACACGCGCACGATGGGTGCATGTCCGCTCACCTCGCCCACGCACCGGTGACGTCCGAGCAGGGTGTGCGAGACCGGCGGTTGTTCCGGGAGCTGGAGCGGCCCGGTCTGATCGTGTCGAACCTGACCCCGAACTGGTTCGCGTCGATCATGGGCACTGGGATCGTCGCCGTCGCAGCCGCGTCGCTGCCACTGCAGTTCCCGGGGCTCCGGACTGCGGCGACGGTGATCTGGGCGATCGCGGCGGTCCTGCTCGTCGCCCTCACCATCGCGACGGTCCTGCACTGGATCCGCTACCGGAGCACCGCGGCCAGGCACCACCTGCACCCGGTCATCTCCCACTTCTACGGCGCACCGCCCATGGCGTTCCTCACCGTCGGCGCCGGCACCATCCTCCTCGGTAAGGACTGGATCGGCCTCCCCGCCGCCGTCACCATCGACTGGGTCCTCTGGACCATCGGCACCATCGGCGGCCTCCTCACCGCGGTCCTCGTGCCGTACCTGGCGTTCACCCGCCACGAGAACAAACCCGACTCCGCGTTCGGCGGCTGGCTGATGCCCATCGTCCCGCCGATGGTGTCCGCCTCCACCGGTGCACTCCTGCTGCCCTACGCCCCCGCCGGTCAGGCGCGCGAAACCCTGCTGTGGTCCTGCTACGGCTTCTTCGGCCTCAGCCTCATCACGTCCCTGGTCGTGATCACGCTGATCTGGAGCCGACTCGCGCAACACAAGGTCGGCGCCGCCGGCATGGTCCCGACCCTGTGGATCGTCCTCGGACCCGTCGGCCAGTCCATCACCGCAGTGAACCTCCTCGCATCGAACGCCCCCACCGCCGTCGACGCCTCCACCGCCCACGCCCTGCTGGTCGTGGCGTTGGTGTACGGGTTCGCGATGCTCGGCTTCGCGCTGCTGTGGACCGTCATCGCCCTCGCCATCACCATCCGCACCGCCCGCGAACACCTGCCGTTCAGCCTGACCTGGTGGTCATTCACGTTCCCCGTCGGCACCTGCGTCACCGGCCTGAACGGCCTGGCCCTGCACTCCGGACTCACCGTCGTCGCCGTCCTCGCAGTCGTCTACTACGCCGGCCTCGTCGCCGCATGGATCACCGTCGCCGTCCGCACCTTCCACGGCTCCGTCATCCGCGGCGCCCTCCTCGCACCACCACAGCCGGCATGAACACCCCCGACGAACTCGCGGACGAGGTCGCGGACGTTCGATCCCTGAACGCCCTCGCCGAGGCATGGCGCACCGCACCCGACGGCTCACGGCGGTTCGTCCCGAACTTCGACCCGAGATCCGGCGGCACATCCAGCCGCGTCCTGGTCCTCATGCAGTCACCCGGCCCCCAGACCATCGCCGCAGCGCACACGGCGATCTGCAGCGAGGACAACCCGGGCCCGACCGCGGCCGCGTTCCGCGCAGCCCGCATCGAGTCCGGACTCGCACGCAACGACTACCTCCGCTGGAACCTCATCCCGTGGGAGATTCTCGGCCGCGTCCGACCTGTGGACATCGACGAGGGGCGACACGCCCTCGAAACTCTGCTCGAGGTGCTCCCCGTGCTCGATGCCATCGTCACGTACGGGACCGCCGCCCTCGACGGAGTCATGCGGCACCTCACCCTGGACGAGCACCCCCGACTCGTACCCGTCATCGCGGCACCACACCCCTCTCCGGCCAACGGCCGCCATCGCGCGGAACAACAACGACGTTCCGTCCAAGCGCTCCGGCTTGCGGCGCTGACTCACCGGCTGTAGCAAATACGAACGATTCCGCTACAACTGCCCGTGCCGACGGTTCGGCAGCGTGTGAGGCGGCGTGTCTTGTAACGGAACCCAATCCCGGAATCTACGTGCCGCCACTACCCCTCCTGGTCGAGTTTCGCTACGTTCTCTCCATGGGTCACCTCCTCGGGTACGCGCGCGTGTCCACCACCGACCAGGACGCGTCGCTACAGATCGACGCGCTAGGCGCCGCCGGCTGCTACCGCGTGTTCGTCGACACCATGTCCGGGTCGCTGCAACACCGGCCCGAGCTCGACAAGCTCCTCGACCAGCTCCGCCCCGGCGACACTCTCGTCGTCTGGCGACTCGACCGGCTCGGTCGATCCATCCGGCACCTCATCGACCAGCTGCACGCACTCGCCGAACGCGGCATCGGGTTCCGGTCGCTGCAGGAGACCATCGACACCACCTCACCCGGTGGCCGGCTTGTGTTCCACGTCTTCGCTGCGCTGGCAGAGTTCGAACGGGACCTCATCAAGGAACGCACCAACGCCGGCCTCGCCGCCGCCCGAGCCCGCGGCCGCACCGGAGGCCGACCATCTCGGCTCTCCGCGGACCAGGTGCGCACCGCACGCCGGCTCTACGAACAGCAGGACATGACCGTCGCGCAGATCGGCGATGTCCTCGGCGTCAGCCGCACCACCATCTACCGGACGCTCGCGAAGCACGCCGAACCCGTCGCCCGCCGACGCGCAAAGCCCTCACCGACGATGTAGCCGGTCATGGACGCGAGCGAGCGGTGGCGAATCCTTCGACTGCACGTCGAGGACGCAATCCCGCTTGCCACCCTGGCCCGCAGCACGGGCGTCACCGAGCGCACCCTGCAACGCTGGCTCGCCCGCTACCGGACAGGCGGATATGCCGCCCTCGCCGACGACGCTCGCGCCGACCATGGCGTCCGACGCACAGCACCGGAACTCGTCCGCCTGGTCGAAGGGCTTGCGCTCACCAAGCCGCGGCCGTCGATCGCCACCATTCACCGTCAGGTTGGCGTCCACTGCGCTGAACGGGGACTGCCGTCGCCGTCGTACTCCGCCGTGCGGTCGATCGTGAACGGGCTCGATCCCGGAATGGTGACGCTCGCACTCGAGGGGCCAGCGTCATACCGTGACAAACACGAGCTACTGCTCCGACGTCGCGCGGACCGCCCGAACGCGATCTGGCAGGCGGACCACACGATGCTTGACCTGCTCACCGTCGGGCCCGACGGCAAGCCCGCACGACCGTGGTTGACGGTGATCCTCGACGACTACTCCCGCGCGATCTGCGGGTACATGGTGTTCCTCGGTGCCCCGTCAGCGGCGAACACCGCGCTCGCGCTGCGCCAAGCGATCTGGCACAAGCCGGAACCGGACTGGCCCGTCTGCGGGATCCCGGACGTGCTCTACACGGACCACGGGTCCGACTTCACCAGCCATCGTCTCGGCGACACCGCGGCTGTGCTGCACCTCCGCATCATCCACTCGCAGGTCGCCCGGCCCCAGGGGCGCGGGAAGATCGAGCGGTTCTTCGGCACGATCAACACCGAACTGCTCCCAACGCTCCCCGGCCACCTCGCAGCCGGATCCTCGGCGCCGACGCCGGCGCTGGATCTCGGCGGCGTCGACAGTGCCATCAGCACGTTCATCCGCAGCTACAACGCCCGCTCCCACCGTGAGCTCCGGACGAGCCCACTGCACGCGTGGATTGCAGACGGGTGGCTGCCACGGCTCCCGGAGTCCCTTGAACAGCTCGACGGGTTCCTGCTCACCGTCCCCACGACGCGGGTCGTGCAGCGCGATGGCATCCACTTCGAGGGCCTCCGCTACACCGCGGCCACTCTCGCGCCGTTCGTCGGTAGCACCGTGAGTGTCCGGTACGACCCACGCGACGTCACCGAGATCCGCGTATTCCACCGCGACGTGTTCCTCTGCACCGCGATCAGCACCGAGCACCAGACCGAGACGATCAGCCTCAAGCAGATCCAAGCCGCCAGGAACGCTCAGCGCCGGGCTTTACGCGGGCAGATCCACGAACGCATCGCGATCGTCAATCCCAAACTCGACGACACCACCACACCGCCAGCCGTCGAGACGGATCGGCCGCGACTGAAGACCTACGAGGAGGACCGGTCATGACGAGCCAGTTCATCGTCACCAAGGAGCACCGCCGGTTCGCGGAGTTTGCCGACGCGGTCCGGAAGCAGAACACCATCGGCGTCTGCTTCGGGCCCGCCGGCGTCGGCAAGACCCTCTCAGCGCGCCGCTACGCGCACTGGGACAGTATCGGCCCGTTTATCGCCAGGTGGGCCGCACGCAGTGAAGACGACACCAAGATCTACGCCGCGGCCCACCGCGCACGGACCGTCTTCTACACGCCCGAGGTCTCCGCGACGATGCGCGCCCTGCAAGAGGACCTCCGGCACGACATGGTCCGCACCGAACGCTGCATCGAGGAACACCTCGTCCTCCACGGCGGCCACGTCGACCACGCGCACGGCCCCAACCCGTCACTGCTCGAGCTGATCATCATCGATGAGTCCGAACGCCTCACCGGCAACGCGATCGAGTGGCTGCGTGACCAGTACGACCGCACCGGGATCGCGATGATCCTGATCGGCATGCCCGGCATCGAGAAGCAGTTCACCCACTACCCGCAGCTCTACAGCCGCCTCGGTTTCGCCCACCAGTACCGTCCGCTCGGCCACGACGAGCTGCTCTTCGTCCTCGAACGTCAATGGCGCAAGCTAGGCAAGACAATCGACCCCGACGACTTCACCGACGCGCAAGCCATCGCCGCCGTCGAACGCATCACCCGCGGCAACTTCCGGCTCCTCGAGCGCCTCCTCCCGCAGATCCAACGCGTTCTGAAGATCAACGAGCTCGACGTCATCACCAACGACGTCGTCGAAGCCGCCCGCAGCACCCTCGTCATCGGCACCACCTGACCCGACACCGATCGCAGCGAGAAGGACGACACAGAGCGCGGCTGCTCACAGTTCATCGGCGCAGATTGCTGCGGACCGCGTCGAAGTGCCCGAGCGTCCGGTTGACGACCGCCAATCGGACGCCTCTTGCCGCGGTGTGCCGTCGTATCCACTTAGCTTCGCGAGGAGACGCGGAGTCGTTCTGTCAGACTCGGTCGGATGATCGCGCTTGTTTCGGCCCCGACGAACCTCGGCCTGCGGCCACCAGAGCCGGGTGCGGTTCCCGGAGCGGCGAAAGCACCCGAGGCGCTTCGCGAAGCAGGTCTCTACCGCCGGCTCGTGGAGCAGGGAGCCACCGACGCCGGCGTGGTCCTTCCTGGCCGGTACGTCGACGACGACGCGACCCGCATCCCGGGCGTCGTGCGAAACGAGGGCGCGATGATTGATCACGCGCGGCGGCTCGCGGACCGCATCGACGCGGTACTGGCAACCGGTGCAGCGCCGTTGGTCATCGGCGGAGATTGCAGCGTGCTCCTCGGCGCGGGTCTTGCAATGAAGCGACGGGGCGGTGTCGGGCTGGTGCACGTGGACGGGCACACCGACTTCCGGCACCCGGGCAACAGTGACGAGTGCGCGAGTGTCGCGGGGGAGGACCTGGCCGCTGCAGTTGGGTCCCACTGGCCATCTGTGTCTGACATCGACGGTGCCGCCCCGTACTTCGACCCCGCACGGACCGCCCACGTCGGCTGCCGCGATGACGACGCCGAACTGGCGGAGGTTCGCCGCGTGGTCGGTGCGGTCGTCCCGACCTCGGAGTGGAGCGGTCGCGGTACTGCTGCCGTCGTCGACGTCCTGCGAACGACTGCGGGTGCTGCTGGCTACTGGTTGCAGGTCGACGTCGACGTGCTCGACGCAACCGTGATGCCTGCCGTGGACAGTCCTGACCCGGGCGGCTGCACGCCCGAGGAACTAATCGAGCTGCTTCGCGGGCTCGCACCTCGCGCTATCGGTGCGTCGATCACGGTCTATGACCCGGACCTCGACCCCGATGGCACGTACGCGCTCCTCTTGACGGACATTCTCACGGTCAGCCTTGGTGACCTCGGCAGCGAGTTGCGGTAGCGACGTCCGGTAGCGGATGGCCTGGCGGACTCCCACTCAGTAATCGGGGTCCTGACGGTCCTGGTCCTGCCAAGGGAGCATCCGGCCAGCGACGAGCGACAGGACCCCGCCGAACATGAACACGAGGGCGACAGCCCACCACGGGTTGCGTCGCTCTCGCTGTCCTTCATTGCTCATACGCTCACGGTAGCGAACCGCCATCGCCGTCCGATAACCGATCGGCTAACGAGACTGCGTTTTCCTACCTCGCCGTCTGCTCGTCGAGTACGTCGATTGCGGCTTGACCCCACCCCATCGGGTCGTCGCCGGGAGGCACGAGTGCGAGCGAGTACCAGAGCACGAGGACCGGCCACCACTGACGTTCCGCATCGGTGAGAGCTTGGACCGTTTGGTAGCCGTCCAGGAACTGCTGCCGAACGGAAGCTGAGACGGGCCCCCAGTCGCGGAAGAGCGTGCCGAGCATGACCGCCGAACGAGCGAGCTCGACGATTCGGTGATCGAGCCGGAGCTCCTCGAAGTCGAGAACGCCGACGACAGCGCTGCCGACGCACAGGATGTTTGCTGCGCGGTAGTCGCCCTGCACGATCTGTACAGACGGGAGGTTTGCCGACGCTTGTTTGAGCATCCGCCCGAGGACGTCCCGTGCGTCCGGGGACAGCGTCGACGGGTTGGAGGAGACCCAGCCTGCGATCTGCTCGGTGAGTGGTGCCGGTACGGACAGGAACTCGGATGGCGAGTTGCGCAAGGGGTGCTCGTGCAGCGCATCGTGCAGCCGTGCGAGCATCGCTCCCGCTGCACGAACCTGATCAGGGTCCTCGACATTGGGGTGGCTGCCCTCAATGACGCGTTGCAGTCCCATCGAGACACGATCGCTCGTCACCTGAACCTCATCCGCGAGGGTCGGTACCGGTGTCGACACGGGTAGTCCGAGTGCTCCGAGCGAAGCGGTGACCGTGGCGGCGAACGCGAGCCGATCGAACCGGTCAGGTGCGACCGACCACTTCAACAGGAGCCGTTCGTCGCCGGATCGCAACCATGCAAGTGCGTTGCTGTCGCTGATCACGACCCGCTCCGGGGACCCGACACGGAGACCCCAATGGCGCTCGACGGTCGAGGTGGCCCAATCGCCCACCGCCTCCGCATTGGCGAAGCCGAAACGGTCTCGGAGCACTTCAGTCGGGTCGTCCTGCGCCCACAACATCTCGATCGTCATTGATCCCCCTGCATCAAGAGCCAGGCATCGAGCCCGACACCCCACTCAATCTTGCCTTGTCTGACCCGCCTGCTTCCGAGTTCATGTCAGAGCCTCAGAACCCGAACGGCTATGGACGGCGCAAGGTTCGTATGAGCTGCGCTTCCAAATACTCTGATCGAATGAGTATTATGACGGCATGAGTAGCGGTGAGATGCGAGAGCCGACACTGCTGGTGCTGACGGCGCTGGCGGGGGGTCGGGCGCACGGGTACGCCCTGATCGCGGAAGCGGAGTCAATCTCGGACGGCCGGGTTCGGTTGAAGGTCGGCACGTTGTACGCGGTGCTCGGCCGTCTTCTCGATCAGGGGTTGGTGCAAGAAGCCGGAGAGGAAGTTGTCGATGGTCGCCTGCGGAAGTACTTCGAGATGACACCCGCGGGTGGAGACGCTCTCGAGAGCGAGGTGCGCCGACTCGAAGCGAACGCGAGCGCGGCGCGCCGGCGCATGCAGGGCTTCAAGACCGGGCACGTCACCGGTTCAGCGTTCATTGCTCGTGGAGGCATCGCATGACCAGCACGAACCTGGAAGAGCAGTACCGGGCAGCGGTGCGCTGGTACCCGCCGAAGTGGCGACGCCGATTCGGCGAGGCGATGGTCGGGGTCCTCCTCGACGTCGCGGACAATGAAGGCCGAACCGCCCCGGCCACCGGCGAGCTCGCCGACCTTCGTGGACGAGGGCTGGCGGAGTGGATCAACGTCGTGTGCCCGCAGGACGTGCGGGCACTCGTGGCGTCTATCTCGGTCGGAGCTGCCGCCGCGTTCACGCTGACGTACTTCTTCTTCGTCTCATGGCCGCAAGGCTTCGACAGGGGCACCATCCCCGACAACGTTCCACTCTTCGGGCCGTTCCTGAACGCCGCGCCACTGTTCATCGCGCCTGTGCTGCTCATGTTCGTCGCGGCCGTCGCCGGGTCGCGGGTACTTACCCATGCGATCGGGGTTGTGGCGTTGCTCGGAGTAGTCAGCGCAGCCCTGCTTCGCTCGGCAACTGGAAACTGGAACGGACCTGGCTCAACCACCGTCGTGTTCGTCGCGTTGCTGGTCATCTTCGCCTCCATCGGCGATCCACGCCGCAGACTCCCAAGCCTTGCCGCGTTCGGCTTCGTCGGGATTGCGTCGGCGCTCTTCGGTTTCCTGCGACTCCCCACTGCGCGTCCGTGGGAGACACAATTCGTCGGAGATGCCGGCTGGTGGAGCATCGCGCTCGCTCCCTGGGTGCTGGCATCAGCTGGAGGAATCGTCCTCGTCAGCGTCCTCGTCCTCCTTGCTCAGCGGCGGACGGTCCTGGCTGCGGCGATCGCCGTCGCCTGGCTCCCGTGGGCGGCCGCAGCGACTGTGACACTGAAAGTGTTCGCCGGCGAGGAAGCCGACTCGTTCGTGATGGCGATCGGCTCGGTCGCACTCTGCCTCTTCGCGTTGCAGCAAGTGCGCACGAGAATGATCCGGCGAGGCACAAGGGACGCGCCCACACGAGCTTGAAGCCACCGACCTCAGTAGACCGTCCGATGATCGATCGGCTATCGGGACGGTGTTCTCGTAGTGTGCGGGGATGCAGTGGCAGCAGGCGCTTCTCGATCAGCTCGGTGTCGCGAGCCCGGCCGTAGATGCGGTGCGGCCGTACGGTTCCGTGCCCACACCCTCGGAACTCGATCGGTGGAGCGACCTTGACGCTGAGGTCGATCTCTCCGCAGACGTCGAGGGCCGACTGCTCCTCGGAGCTGAACTATGGGCGTGGCAAAGCAGTCTCGATGACGATGTGCAGCGGGTTCGCGCGGTGCAGCGGGTTCGCGCGGTGCTGCGGGACGGTCGCCGCTGCGACTTGGCGGTGCGTGGCGCAATGCTCACGCTTCCGCCGCCGCCCGTCGACAACGCTGTGCGGTTCGACCTTGCCCTCGCGGCGGCACGCTTCGGTCGGGGTGCGAACGTCATCGGGCTGCACCTCACCCTCGGGGTGGTCCGTGAAGCCCTCGTTCACAGCATGGTCCTGGCGGATCGGCAGAGCGGCAGCGGGCATCACCGGTCGGGAACACCCACCGACGTCGTTGCCACGGAGGCGCTGGCGCTGTTGCCCACTGCCCCAACGCCAGATCTGACAGTGCGAGTGGCGAAGTTCTACAGCGAGCGTCGTGCACTGATCGAGTCGGACTACGAGCCCGATTGGAGCGGGCTGACAGCGATCGTCACACCATCGAGCTAGGTGCCCGCCGTCCAACAGTTCATCGGTCGGTGAGGCAGGTCGACTACGAACCGAATAGGCCGAGAGCCCCCGCAACGGCCACAGAGCAACCCGCAACCACCGCCACCACGCCCCCGATGATCGCGGCCAGTCGCTGATCCTTGTTCATCCCCATGCCCCGAGCTTAGAAGTGTCCGATAGCCGATGGGTGGCCGGGCCCCTCGGACCCGGCCACCGAAGTCACCGACTCAGCAGGGCCGTACGCGCGGACTCTACGAAAGCGTGCGGATCATCGACCCACGGGAAGTGTCCTGCCCCGTCCTGAACTCGGAGGGTCGCGTGCGGGAACAAGTCGACGAGCTGCTGCATGACCGGCAGCGGCAGGCCCACGTCGACGCCGCCGGCGATGACTGTCACTGGCGCGCGCAGCTCAGCAAGAGCTTCCCGCGTGGTCGGTGGATCGAATGCGCCGTCAGCCCCGAAGGCGGCGGCGGCACGCGGGTTCCTAGCGGTGTTCATTGCGGCCTCATACTGAGCCACACCGTCGTTCCACCGCCCGTATGTGAACGGGGCAATCGCGTTCCAGTCAGTGTCCGTGGCTTCGTCGGCTTGGATGCGGGCGAGCGCTGCGGCGGCCTCGGCATACCAGGACTCTCCGGCTCGTAGGCGCGCGACCGCGGAGCGGTCGGCGTCAGAGATGTTGAGTCCGACGGCACGTGTGCTCGGGGCGACGAGAACGAGGCGCTTCACGTGCTCGCCGTACCGCTCGGCGTACCGAGCGACGATGTTCGCGCCCGCCGAATGACCAAGGAGTGTGACGCGATCGAGCGCGAGATACTGTCGGAGGGCTTCGAGGTCTTGGACGATGAGGTCGCATCGGAGAGCAGCAGCATCGGTTACGACGCCAGGCAGAGCCCCGGGCAAGTTGAACAGGATGAGTTCGGCGTGCTGGCTCAACCCGCCGAGGTCCTCTAGGTAGTCGGCTGGTAGGAGCGGACCGCCGGGGATACAGATCACGGGTTCCCCGTGCCCGATGCGGGTGTAGGTGAGAGTGCCGACGCGCGGCGAAGTGAATGACTGCATGTGTGCGCTTTCGTGGCTCAGGCGCGCAGCAGTTGACTGAGGTCGCTGTCAGATGAGCGACGACGGAGCCTGATGCTGGCGCGTCCATTGGACTGTCGTAGTAACTGGACTCACCCCCTCAGGTCTTGTGATGCTCACCGTAGCAAGGGTGCATCCGCGTCCGATAGACGATCGGCCGCCGAGCCTGCCCACCACCCTTGCCTAGCGAAGGTGACCGGTGTCGTTGAAGGCCACCAGGGAAGGGCCTCGATCTGCGTCCCACCGGATCGCAGTTACTGCGCAGTTGTCATGATGCAGAGCCATCCAGCGCCAGGACGGTGCGTCGAGAACTTCCCGGACGAACCACCCGATCACGAAATTGTGAGTCACCACGAGGTCCGTAGAGCCCGCGTCGGACTCGATCGACAGCGACTCGAAGGCTTGCCGAAGCGCACGCGCGTCCTCATCTCGCTCGTCAGCAGGAACAGCGTCCAACCAAGCCAACCAGCGATGCGGGTATTCACGGCGACGATCCACTGACGGAACAGGGGTGCGGTCGCGCACGAGGTCAGAGAGGCGACGCTCGGCCGCGGGTAGATGTCGCGACACGATGCTTGCCGTCTCCGCTGCGCGAGTGAGGGGGCTCTCGTAGATACGACCGATATCAGCACCTGACAATCGCTGGCCGAGCAGTTCGGCCTGCTCGCGACCTCGCTGAGACAGTCCGCCGTCTGGCCGGGCGGGGTCCTGCTCACCATGCCGGGTGAGGTAGAGCAGCCGTTGACTCATGTCCGCACCGTAGCGTCACTCCATCGACAGAGCGATGGACTGGCCGTCTCGATAGCCGATCGGTCACTGAAACTGACTCTTGGGAGGATGACAGGGTGCGCACTTCTCCGTGGCCCGCTCAGAGCGGGGCCCTCCTCCTCCGCGATCCTCGGCCCGAGGATGCAGACCAGCTCGTCGCGCTGCGGAACGACCCAGTCGTCAACCGGTTCATGCTTCGCACCCACGTCGATCCTGACGCCTACGCGAGGGAGTGGGCCAGCATCCCCGACAGCGACACCGACTTCTCCTGCATCGCAGAGCTAGACGGCCAGCTCGCTGGCCTGGGCTTCCTCGACGTCATCGACGGCCTAGGACAACCCGATATGCCGCTGGCGACGCAAGGCGTCATCGGTTATATGCTGCAACCCGACCTCGCCGGACAGGGACTGGGAACAGTCCTGGCACGCGGCCTACTGACCGCAGCGTTCGACGTGCTCCGGCTCCGGCGCGTCACCGCGAGCTGTAACGCCGACAACATCGCCTCCGCCCGCGTCCTCGAAAAGAACGGCATGCGACGCGAGCAGCACGGCATCGAGGACTCCTGGCACGCCGACCTGGGCTGGGTCGACGGCTACCAGTACGCGATGCTCGACCGCGAGTGGGCCGCCGCTCGGACCGTCCGATAGCCGATCGGCTACTGAGACGGTCCTGACGTCGATCTTCCGTCTGTGAGCAGCTTCGCTCGGTGTCGTCGTTTTCGCGGCGATCGGTGGTCGGTCAGGTGGTACCGATGACGAGGGTGCTGCGCGCGGCTTCGACGACATCGTTGGTGATGACGTCGAGCATGCCGATGAGAATCATCGCGATGCCGGTGCGATCGTACTGGTCACGCAGCCACTCGATGGCGTTCCCGGTGAGGCGTTCGGACTCGTCGATAATGATCAGCTCGAGCAGGGACGGGTTAGGGGCGTGTGCGTGGTCGAAGTGCCGGAGTTCCGGCGCCGTCCGTCGGACGCCACGATCGGTCCGGGTGCCGTCGGCCAGGGCGACGTACCCGCCGGTGCGGTAGCGGGTGAGCCAGCGTTGCAGGGTGCGCTCGCTGACACCCGTACTGCGGGCGAGGGCAGCGAGCGGGATGGCGTCGTCGACGTGTAGTCGAAGGATCTGCCACCGCTCGCTCGCGTCCATGACTGGTTACATCGTCGGTGAGGGCTTCGGCCGCCTGGCGATGATCGGTTCGCTGTGGCGGGCGATGGCCCGGTAGATGGTGGTGCGGCTGACGCCGAGGACATTGCCGATCTGCGCGACGGTCATGTCCTGCTGTTCGTAGAGCCGGCGTGCGGTGCGCACCTGGTCCGCGGAGAGGCGAGATGGTCGGCCGCCGGTGCGGCCGCGGGCTCGGGCGGCGGCGAGGCCGGCATTGGTGCGTTCCCTGATGAGGTCCCGTTCGAACTCCGCCAGCGCGGCGAAGACGTGGAACACGAGCCGACCGCCGGGTGAGGTGGTGTCGATGGTCTCCTGGAGTGACCGGAACCCGATCCCGCGCTCGGCGAGTGCGTGCAGCTGGTCGATGAGGTGCCGGATGGATCGACCGAGGCGGTCGAGTCGCCAGACGACGAGGGTGTCGCCGGGGCGGAGCTGGTCGAGGAGCTTGTCGAGTTCAGGTCGGTGTTGGAGCGACCCGGACATGGTGTCGACGAACACTCGGTAGCAGCCGGCGGCGCCTAGCGCGTCGATCTGCAGCGATGCGTCCTGGTCGATGGTGGACACGCGCGCGTACCCGAGGAGGTGACCCATGCGAAAAAGGTAGCGAAACTCGACCAGCAGGGGTAGTAGCGGAACATAGATTCCGGGACTGGGTTCCGCTACAAGACACGCCGCTTCGTCGAGGTCGTCAATGTGTTAGCCGTTGGATGTGGCGGAATCGGAGGTTTGAGGGACGCCCTGGATAGAGACCGCGAGTACGTGTTGACCAGGCACTGGGGGTAGGCGACCAGGTCGTCCCGGCCGGAGCGGTCGCCTGCGGGCCGCAGCATCAGGTGGTGAGGGCGATCTGGGTCGCGCGCGCGATCACGTCGGGCGGGTCAGTGGCACCGGTGACGAATACCGTGATGACTGTTGACCAGTGGACACCGCTGAGTACCGCAACGGCCCCCGCGGTTGAGCTGTCTACGAGAACGGTCCCCGTGGCGGTCCACCCATCCGGCACCGATGTGCGAAAGGACCTGGCAGTCTCACTGTTCGCTGCTGTGAGGAGCGCTTCTCGGTACGCGCTGTTCAACTGCTCGTCGAGGAAATCGCCGAGGAGTGCAGTGTTGATGTCGCTGCAGGCCTGCCGGGCAGTTGTCGTACGCGTCGTTGTCACGCGGTCGCCCAGAGCAGCGAGACCAGCGGCAACGCTGCTGTCGCCACCGAGCCGTAGGATCTGTGCGTCAACGTCAGAGGGATCTTCCGCGACCGGTAGCGTCGTCCCGCTCGGGTCGTTCCTGGCAGCGATTGCGGGAAGAACCGAAGCGAGAAGAGCGTCTGCGGGTACTTCGATTTCGCCCTTGTAGGTCGAGACCGCACCAGTTGCGCCACTCATCACACAGGTACTGACGGTTGCGTGTTCGGCTTGCTCTAGTGCGAGCAACGCGCTCTCCGTGGTCGTTGTCGGACGGGCGCTCGATGATGGCGCGGTGAGGACCGGTGCTTCGTCAGCCGATGCAGCAGCACTCGGGTCCGCCGTCTTGCTCGGCTCAGCCGCGACGGTGGTCGATGCTCTGGCGCAACCGCTCAAGATCAGGGCCGACACGGCGATGGTCAGCACTTGGCTAATCATGCGGTGCAGTGGCCCGTGTGCGCAGACAGACATTTGAGTCACCGTATCGTTATTCCGTGCTTCGCCCTCTCCGACGATCCATCATCCGTCTGACCCCTCCTGCGGTGGTGGTGGCAATCGCCTTGGGCATGGCCCTCGCAGGCTGTTCCGCGTCTCCGGAACCCGCCGCCTCCCACACCACCCCGGTGGCCTCTCGGACGCCGCAGGCGATCACCGCGGCACAGTTCTCTCAGCGTTTGGCCGCCTACGAGCGGAAGCACGACATTCGTATCTGGGTCGATGCCATTGATACTGGTAACGACCACCACTTGGGCTTCCGCGCCACCGAAACGGTACCGATCGACATGCTCAGCTTTACCGCGAGCGTGCTCGTGCTTGCGAACGCCTCCGATGACCAACTCGCAGCGTCTCCGGCCGCGTCTGAAACCGGGGTCGAAACGGGGACCCCTGCGACGCTCCTGGATGCTGTCAGCGCCGCCCTACAGACCAATGCGCCGCAAGCGGAGCAGACGCTCGTCACCTGGCTCGGCGGAGATGATGCGTTCCGTCGCCGCGCGGGCGAGCTCCTCGAGCAGCAGGGTGCCGGGCCGTCAGCGCGGAGCTTCGCAGCCCTGCTCGACAACGCTGTATACGGCGAAACGCTTGCCCCGGACCGTCGCGGCACGTTACGGAACATCCTGCTCAACAGCCCGGAGTCCCCTGCGACCGCTGCGGGCACCGACGCGCCGTGGGAAGTAGCCGGGGTCAGCGACACAAGCCAAGCCGGCAGCCTCGCCGAGGTCAGCACCCTCGAAGTGCCCTACCGTGCCTCGGGAGACGCGGCCCCCGTCGTGCTCGCACTCGTCGTCACCGGCGCTCCCGACGTTGAGACTGCGAACCGAGCCGCCCAGGAAGTGTCTCGGCTCGTCACCCACGTCCTGCCGCCAACGCGTTGACTAACAGAGCGGGGGCTTCCCACGCTCCGAAGCTGGGCGTGAGCTAGCCCGGCCCCAACCGACATCCGGTCATCCGGTCATCCGGTCATCCGGTCATCCGGTCATCCGGTCATCCGGTCATCCGGTCATCCGGACTCGATCACGACACCGAATACGGCGAGAACGACGACGCGGAACAAAGCTGCTCACAGGCGGATCGCGCCGAACTTCCGCCCTCCGTCCGATGAACGATCGGTAAGTGAGACGTTGTGATGCCGCGGTGAGCGTCCTCCACACTGGTCTGGTGGTGAGCATCCGGCGGGCACGTGTTGATGACGCCGAAAGGGTCGGACTGTTTCAGACGCTGATGTGGGAGCAGACCTACCGTGGCATCGTCCCGGACTCTTTCTTAGACGCCCGGTCCCTCCGTCCGACGACGGATCGCTGGGCAGAGCGCATCGGCAGCGGCAGTCGACTCGTGTTCGTTGCAGAGTCGCCCGAGGAACAAGTCATTGGTGTCGCGAGCACGAGCCGCAGTTCCGGCGACTCGAGCAGATTGCCGACCCTGGAGCTCTCGACGATGTACGTAGATCAAGAGGCCCAGGGCACGGGGGTTGCCTCAAGCCTCCTGAATGCTGCGCTCAACGAAGAGGATGCTCACCTCCTCGTGTTCTCGTTCAACGAGCGCGCTCAACGCTTCTACGCCAAACACGGCTTCCAGCGCCGAGGAGATCGACAGATCGATTCAGGGACTGGGCTCTACGAAGAACGCTGGGTGCGAGAGACCAGGAGACTGTCTCGGTAAACGGTCGTGCGCTCGAAAGGGTGGCGCCCTGCCGCCGGCCCGGATGGGGATGGTCGTCCGGATACGCACGACTGCGGAGCCGCCCCTGGGGGCAGCTCCGCAGTCACGTTCAGACGGACTTGCTGACGGCGGTCTCCTTCATCCATGCGGTGATGTCGATCGGCTGCGTCGGGGGCAGGGTCAACGCATCAGGCCTGATCGGGAACCCCTGCACCGCGGCCACTACTCGCGCCCGACGACGATAGCGACGCTCACGCCGTTCTGACCAGCGACGCTCGCACGGCATGCGCCGATGTCATTCGTCGCCTTCTCGTTCGCGGCGGTGTTGGCCGGGAAGTAGATGCGGACCCAGTTCTCACCCTCGGGCGAGGAGGATGCGACATCGGTCCAACCTGCCTCTGCCATACACTCGATGAACGCGTGCTGGTACGGCACCGCGGTCTGCATGTCGTAGGGGATGTCCGACGGGCCGTTGACAACGAAGGCCGCACCGGTGAGCGCTCCGACGACGAGCGCCCCAGCGCCGACTCCGATCGAGAGACGACCGATCCGCCGCTTGCGCAGCGAGGAGAAGCTCCGTCGGCCGGCGATGCGGTCATCCAGGGCCCGTCGCCCGCGGTCGAGGGTCGCGGCGTCGGGCTCAGACATGACGGTTCCCGATCGAAGGAGTTGCAGTTCGTCCATTGGTTCGTTCCTGTTCCGGGGCTGCGCCCCTGCCTGTTGCGGTCCGGAGCTGCGCTCGCGCACGGTTGATGCGTGATCGGACCGTGCCCACGGGGATGTGCAGCGCCGCGGCGACGTCCTCGTAGCTCAGGTCCGCCGACGTGTGCAGCAGCAACGCGTCGCGGTCTCGTGGTGACAGTCGCGTGACCGCTCGCATCACCTCGGTGAGGGCCGCGGCGTGCGGCGCGACATCATCGACGCCGACCAATGCGAGCGCGTCGTCGTCGACGGACTCGCTCAGGTGCCGGTGCTCTTGTCGGCGGTGCTGCCGGATCGCCACGGTGGCGAACCCGAGCAGCCACGGCAGCGCGGACACGACGGACATGTCGAAGCGCTTCCGGCGCTCGAAGGCCGCGAGGAACGTGTTCGACAACACGTCCTCCGCACCCTCAGCCCCAACGCGGCTTGCCGCGTAGCGGTACACGGCGCGCGCGTGCCGGGCGTACAACTCCCCGAACGCGGGCGGTTGATCCAGCGACAGGCGGATCAGCTCACTATCTGTGCTCACACCCTGTATCCGCACCTAGCAGGAGAAAAGTTCACACCGTGATCCTCTCCCGACGGTCTTGGCCCCTCGAGGATCCGGCACCGTAGAGCGTCCGATAGGCGATCCATCACCGGACGTCGCTCAGCTCAAGGCCTCGATCGCGGCGCTCGGCGCGGGTTAAGTAGATCGCCATCCCAGCTCAGGTCGTCATCCTCGTGGACTTCGAAGGCCTCGTAACGGTCGTCCGCGAGGACGCTGTCGACGAGTGCGCGTGAGCCGGCGACGATCGTCGAGTCCCAGTCCTCCTCTGACGCGACCACCCAGGCGTGATCCTCGGGCCAGATTAGCGACGTGTATGGCCCCTCCTGGCCGTAGCGGCTGCATTCCCATCCCGGAACGGTGCGTTGCGCCCACGTCGGGTCCGCGAGCTCACGCAAACTCGAGCTGAACAACCACATGTCCCGACCGGGCCAGTGCATCTGCATGCGAGCTCGAGCGCGCCCGTTCCCGCTTCGCTCTGCCCAGGGCGGGTTGCCGGTGCCCTCCCACGCTCCAATGACCAAGTCATTCGGTGTTTGTGTCGCGACCAGTAGGTGCGAGGTCAGGGCTGCCAGGTCCTCCGGATCAAACCAGCCGTCGTTTGACTGATCGACCCGCCACCCATCAGGCCAATCCCTGGTCTGCTCTTCGTCAGTGATCCGCCACCACTGCACCAGGGGATGCATCACTCGGCTGTTGCGGCGCGCGACCTCGGCCCACCTCCAACGCGTGTTCTCAGCGTCGATGGCATTGCCCCACTCGTCGACCGTGGTCGGGTCAGTGCGGTGTGCGTCTACCGTGTGCAGCAGCCGCGCGTACGCCTCGAAGCCCTTGCCAGCGACACCACCGACGGTCGCCCATCGGCCGGCGCGCTCCACCAGCCACACACCGCGCGCGGCTTCGGTCAGGAGGATCACCCGGCCAGCATGACAGGGTAAACGCCGTCGCCTGCCCGGGACGCAGTCCCAGTTGACCATCGGCTACCGGACGCTCGGCGATGGAACCGATGCTTCGCTCTCGTCTCCGCCCTGAGCGCGTGATCCAGATCGCGACTCCCGCGTGAGTCGACACCTCGACGAGCGACGATCGCCCCAGCATCGAAGGCTGCTGGGGCGGTCGTCGCCTCACCGCGGTCCTGACCTCTGCCGCTTCCGTCGGGCGATCACGGCATCTCCAGCGATGAGGGTGAGTGCTGAGGCGGCTCCGATGATGGCGAGCAACCACCAGCTGATGTCGGTGAGGAAGCCGATCAAGCCGAGGACGACGATGGGAATCGGAATGAATTTCAGCAAGTTCATTGCACCTCAACTGCAGTTGCTTCGAGCAGTCTTCACGAAGGGTCGAGACTCGCCGCCGATCTTCGTCTGATAGCAGGAGTTGCCCGCGTACTTCTTGTTCGAGTAGATCTTCGCGATGCTGGATCTGAGGCTTCCAGCTGACCGTGATGGCGGGTCGGCTGGTCGGGGGTGTGGGGGCGAGTAGCACTGGAGTGCGGGGACATGCCCTCCCCCTCCGCAGAGTCCCGATAGCCGATCGTTCGCTGAGACAGCATCAGGACCGTCACTCGCGACCGGCCGCCGATCGCGCGACCCGCTCACAGCCGATGCGATGCCGTTGAGCGGTTGCCGAGCAGGGTCACTCCCAGTTCAGGGCGGTGATGACGCGCCGGGCGACGCAGTCCAATGATTCGGCGGACACGTCGATCGTGATGCTCGCCGCGTTCTCCTCGTCGAGAATCCCATCCAACTGCCCGCTCCGGGACAGGTGCCAATCTCGCTCTTCGCCGGGCTCGTGCCGTTCCAGGAGGCGCTCTCGAACGCGATGCAGGTCAACTCGGAGACGAACAAGAACGACCGGACAGCCGAGCGCCTCGCTGTACTGCTGAAGCGCTCCCGCACCCTCGACCACCCCGGCCACGACAAAGCGAGTCACGCCAGCGCGACGGTAGTTGTCCGCCACCGACCGAAGGTTGGCAGCTTCAAGAGCGGTGTTGAACGGGTCATCGGGCGGGGCTGGCCAGCATCGCCGGAGCTCGTCAAGGTCAATGACGGCGTGCGGCACCTGCGAAGCGCGCAGGCGCTGACCGACCGCGTAGGCCGTGGAGGTCTTCCCGGACCCGACGGTGCCAGTGATGAGCACGCACGTCGCCAGCTTCGACATGATCGCCACCCTAAAGTACGGACCGGGCAACGAGGCGGCTGCTGGCAGGGGGCCACTACGAACGTGGGTGACCAGAATGTTCCGGTAGCCGATGGGCTACCGGACGTCGTCGTCGGAGGCGCCACTACCGCGCGGACTCCTGGGCGATCAGCCGTCCCAGCGCTTCTGGACGACTCCACATCGGCCAGTGCCCGGTCGGGAGATCGACGACGTCGACTCGCTCGAGCTTCGCGATCGGCGCGAACATCGGATGCCCGGCGCGGGCAAGCTCGAGGACCTGCGCGCTCGGGAAGGAACAACACACCAGCGTGGTCGGCACACGCGTACTTCCCTGATCGTGCAACACGACCGGATCGCGCAGGACGGAGGCGGGCTGCGACACGGCCTGCATGCGGAACTGCTCGAGGTCCGTGTCGCTCAGACCGTCGATGCTGGCCTGGGCGGAGAGTTGGCCGAAGGGCGGCAGCGGCAGCTCGACGACGTCCTCCGGGAGATCGGGCGCGGACGCGACCCCGGATGCCATCGGGCCCGAGTCGACCCAGATGACGCGGCGGACGAGGTCCGGGTGTCGGTCGAGGAAGACGCTCACCGGAGCGTTCGCGCCGCTGTGCGCGACGATCACTGCTTGCTCGTCCCTGGAGATCCCGAGACGCTCGCTGAGGCGTTCGACGGCCGCGACCTGATCGGCGAGGGTCCTCGTCAAGCGGTCGTGGTCCCCGCGATCCAGTCCCGGCAGGGTCAGCGGCACGGCCTGCCACTGCGCAGCGTCCAAGGCCTCGATGACCGCATCCCACGCCCGAGCGCCGAGCCAGTGCCCGGCGATGAGGATGATCGGTGTCCTGTGAGGGGAGTTCGTCGTCATGGGACCACTGTGGGGGTGTGTATGGACAGCTGTGTGTCACCATCTCCGTCATGATCTTGCGACTGCTCCGGTGAAGCGCGTCGAGCGTCTGCACGCGTTGTCGGAGATGCTGCAGCGTGGCGGTACCCGTGGGTACAGCGCGGATCGACTGGCCCGCGAGTTCGCCGTGTCGACCCGGACGATCAAACGCGACCTCGCCGCGCTGTCGAGCAGCGGCGCAGCGGTCTGGTCCCGACCCGGACCCGGCGGGGGGTACGGGCTGGCCGCAGGATCGACCCTGCCGCCGGTGACGTTGTCGTCGACGCAGGCATCAGCCCTGCTGGCAGCCGTTGCCGCTGCACCGGATGCTCCGTACGCGGATCAAGCAGCAGCTGGCGTGCAGAAGATCCTCGACGTCCTCGACCCGGTCACCCGTGGCCGAGCGGTCGAACTGGCAGGCCGCGTCTGGGTCAACACCGTCCAGGCCCCCTCTCGTGCCGTGCGATCGGCACTCGAGGAGGCCATGACGGCGCAGCGGGTGGTCCGACTCCGGTACAGGTCCGCAGCCGACGAGATCACCGACCGGGACGTCGAACCCATGCTGTTCGCCTCCACCAACGGACAGTGGTACCTCATCGCCTGGTGCCGGCTCAGGGGCGCGATCCGCTGGTTCGCGATCACGCGCGTGGACCGCGCGAGCGTCACAGGTCAGCCGTGCACTGCCCATTCACTGGAGGAGATCGGTGTGCCTCCACAGCAGGCTCGACCCGCGCACGGACGCGAGTGGGGGGTGGGCAGCAGGAACTGACCCGCTCGGCGCTGTCCGCCGCCCCCACGCGTCGAGGCGGCGGTCGTCGAGCCGGTCCGCCCTGCCGGATGATGGGTCCGTGAACCGCACCGACCGCCTCTACGGCATCGTGGAGGAGCTCCGGGCCGCCGCACCCCGGCCGCGGAGCGCACGGCGTCTCGCGGAGCGGTTCGAGGTGTCCGTGCGGACCGTCGAGCGGGACCTGGCGGCGCTGCAGCAGTCGGGTCTGCCGATCTGGGCCGAGCCCGGCCGCACCGGCGGGTACGTCATCGACGCCTCGGCGACGCTCGGCCCCGCCGGCTTCACGCCGGACGAGGCCCTCGCGGTGCTGATCGGCCTCGGCGCCCTCGGCAACAGCCCGTTCCGGCAGGCCGCCCGGACCGCGGCACGCAAGGTGCTCGCGGTCATGCCGGACCGCGACGCGGCTCGCGCCGGTGCCGCTGCGTCCCGGGTGCACTTCCTGGAGGCCGACGAGGACCCCGTCACGCCGGTCGCCTTCGCGGAGGCGCTGGGTGCGGACCGGGTGGTGCGCCTGCGGTACCGGGCTGCGGACGGCGCGGAGTCGATCCGGGACGTCGAACCGCTGGGATCGATCGAGAAGGACGGGCAGTGGTACCTGGTCGCGTGGTGCCGACTGCGTGACGGCGTCCGTGCGTTCCGCGCCGACCGGATGGTGGCGATCGAGGTCACCGACGAACGACCACCGAGGCGCGTGCTCCGGACCGAGGACCTGGGCGTCGAGTACGGGCGACTGCGCCCGGTCGTCGACTGACCGCGTCCGCGCTCTCACGACGGGATCCCGCGGACACGGACGGGATCCCGCGAACACCGACAGGACGGTGTCGCGACCCCCGGTGAGGCTGGGCGCCGACCACGTCAGCACCAGCACCACCGGAGGACCCCTTGTCGTTCGCATCCATCCGCATCGTCACCGACGACCTCGACGGTCTCGTCGCCTTCTACGAGCGGGTCACCGGCCGGCGCGCCGAACGCCCCGCACCCGTCTTCGCGCAGTTCACCGGCCCCGGCGCGGCCCTCGCGATCGCCGGTACCGCCACCGTCGCGATGCTCGGCGGGGCCCTGACGCCCGCCACGAACCGGTCGGTGTTCATCGAGTTCGCGGTGGCCGACGTCGACGGCGCCTTCGCGGAGCTCCGGCTCGGACCGGAGGACGTCGTCCTCGAGCCGACCACGATGCCCTGGGGCAACCGCTCGGCGTTGGTCCGTGATCCCGACGGCAACGTCGTCAACCTGTTCAGCAGGCCGGCGCCCGACCGCGCCCGGTGACCACGAGGTCGGGCCGCGCCCCTCCCGGTGGACCGGCTACTGCGCCGGTCCGAGCAGTGCCCGTGCGGCTGCCGCTGCCGCCCGGGCCCACGGTCGGGACGGGTCGGCCTGCGCACTGGCCATGGCGCCGTCGTAGAGCAGGCAGAGCTGGAGCGCGGTGCCGTCGACGTCCGCGGAACCGGCTTCTGCCAGGAGGCCGCTGAACAGTCCGCGCACCCAGTCGCGGTGCTCGAGCGTCACCTCGTGCGTGGGGTGTCCGGCGCCGTACTCGGCCTCGACGTTGATGAACGGGCACCCGCGGTAACCGGGCTCGTCGAACCACTCGCCGAGCAGCGCGAACACGGCGACGATCCGCTCCTGCGGTGTCGCGCCGCGCTGCGGGAGCTCGGTCGCGACGTGGTCCTGCCAGGCGGTGCTCCGGCCGCGCAGGTAGCCGAGCACGAGGTCGTCCTTCGTGCGGAAGTGCGTGTAGAGGCTCGCCTTCGAGATGTCCGCTGCTGCCGCGACCTGGTCGACCCCGACGGCGTGGATGCCCTGCTCGTAGAACAGCCGGTCGGCGGTCACGACGGCGCGTTCGTACGCGGGACGGCGGCGTGTCTTGGTGGGCTCGGCCATGGTTTGACTTTACTGCACCGATCTGTACAGTTACCAGCACCACAAACCAAACAGATCTGTTCAGTTAGGACTGTCCCATGAGCACCACCGCCCTCATCACCGGTTCCACCAGCGGCATCGGCCGCGCGACCGCCGAGCTCCTCGCCTCGCGCGGCGTGCACGTCGTCGTGTCCGGCCGCAGCGCCGAGCGCGGCGAGGAGGTCGTCCGCGGCATCCGCGCGGCCGGCGGTACCGCAGACTTCGTGCGCGCCGAGCTCGGCGACGCGGAGAGCGCCAGGGCCCTCGCCGCTGCGGCGCTGCGCATCGGTGACGGTCGGGTCGACGTGCTCGTGAACAGCGCGGGCATCTTCCCGTTCGGCCCGACCGCCGACACCACGCCCGAGGGGTTCGACGAGGTCTACGACCTCAACGTCAAGGCGCCGTACTTCCTCGTCGCAGCGCTCGCGCCGGGCATGGCGGAGCGTGGCACGGGCGCGATCGTCAACGTGACCACGATGGTCGCCGAGTTCGGCGCCGCCGGCATGGGCCTGTACGGCTCGACCAAGGCGGCGCTGGTCCTGTTGACGAAGTCGTGGGCGGCCGAGTTCGGTCCCTCCGGCGTCCGCGTGAACGCGGTCAGCCCCGGACCGACCCGTACCGAGGGCACCGCGGCCATGGGTGAGGCACTCGACCAGTTGGCCGCGGCCGGTCCGGCGGGTCGCCCGGGCTCCGCGCAGGAGGTCGCCGAGGCGATCGCGTTCCTCGCGGCCGACGCGGCGTCCTTCGTGCACGGCGCGGTCCTGCCCGTCGACGGCGGCCGCATCGCCGTCTGACCCACCCATCCACGGACGCGCGACGGCCCCGCTGCGTCCGGGAGGGACGTGGCGGGGCCGCGGGAGGAACCTCCCGTCCGTCAGGTGGGCACCTGACGGACGGGAGGGACCGGGTCAGGAACGGGCGCGTCGACGACGCAGCGTGCGTGCGCCGATCAGGCCGGCACCGGCGACGAGCAGACCGAGTGCCCACGCGATCGGCGAGGTCTCGTCGGCGCCGGTGTAGGCGAGCCGGCCGTGGCCCTTCGGCGCCGACGCGGTGCCGTGCTGCACCGCAGCGGGTGTCGTGGTGCCGCCCGGGACGGCCGCGACCGGCGTCGGCGTCACCTGCACGTCGAACGCGGTGCTGAAGTCGGACGCGCTGACCGTCAGGCGGTGCACCGAGGCGTGCGGGAAGGTGACCCCGACGAAGCCCGAGTCACCGAGCAGGGAGTCCTGTTCCACGACGTCGGACGCGACGTTCGAGCGGACGTCGATGGTGGTCACGCCGAGGTCGTCCTCCTCGTCCTCGACCGCGTTGCCGAACTCGTCGACCAGGGTGCCGGACAGCAGCAGCGTGCCGCCCTGCGGGACGGTCGGGGTGCCGCCGGGGACCTCGTCGATGAACTCCGACCCGCCGAAGGGCGTCTGCTCCCAGTCGGTGTGCTCGGTGACGACCGACCCGTCGGCCTTGATGATCCAGGACCGGAGCGAGCCGGACTTCTTCGTCGCCTCGTCGTCGAACCAGCCGACCGGGAAGCCGGCCTTCGCGTAGTCGATGAAGTCGGCGCGGTCGACCGCGGTCGCCTCGAGCCCGACCGGTGCGGCGGCCTGCACGTCGAGCTCGACGGTCTGCGTCACGGTCTCGGTCCCGCTCGTCGCGGTGACGGCGAAGTCCCAGTACGAGGCATCGACGGTCGTCCCGCTGAGCACGCCGGTCGCCGGGTCGAACGAGATCCCCTCGGGCAGCTGGTCGGCCGGGGTCCAGCCGTCCGCGTCCTCGCCGTCCTCGGAGTTGTAGTAGTCGAGGGCCAGCACGGGCTTCGGTGAGCCGATCGCGCGGAAGGTGTACGAGAACGCCTCGCCCGCGGTCGCGGTGAGGGTCAGGTCGCCCTCGGTCGTGATGCCGTCGGTGACCGGCTCGCCGTCCTCGTCGACGAAGACCGGGGCCTGCGTGATCGGGTCGGTCTGGGCCGACTCGGACTCGACGGCGATCCCGCCCTGCGTGTTCGTGACGGCGACCATGACGACCTTGCCGGCGTCGGTGGGCTTCACCACGTAGCTCTGGCCCTGGCTGACGGACGTGCCGTCGACGGTCCACGAGTAGCTGAGGTTCGTCGGGGCGGTGAAGCCCGAGGGCTCGGCAGTGAGCTTCGACCCGACCGCGGCGACGCCGTCGATCGTCACGGTGCCGGCGGCCGCGGGGCGGTCGGCGGTCGTCGAGGAGCCGGTCGGCTCGTCGCCCTCGGACGGGGTCGGCGCGTCGGTGGCGGGGGTCTCGGTGGCGGGGGCGTCGGTCGTCGGAGCAGCCGTCGACGGTGCGTCGGTGGCGGGGGCGTCCGAGGTCGGGGTCCCCGTCGCGGGTGCCTCCGTGCTCGGCGTGTCGGTACTCGGGCTGTCGGTGCTCGGGGCGATCGTCGACGTGGTCCCGCCGTCCGCGACGGCGGTGCTCGTCGTCGGCTCGACGGCGGAGGCCGACGTCGCGGTCATGATGCCGAGGCCGGTCGTGAGGCCGACGAGGGCGATGGTCGTGCCGACGGCGCAGGCGCGTCGGGCGGTGGAGGTGCTACGGCGCACGGGTTCCCCCAGGGGTCAGGTGACAGAACGGGAATCTGTCGGTTCGCGCAGAGTAGGAGGATCCTGGGCGCGCGGCTGGTCCCCCGCCCGAGGGGCAGACGGGAAAGTCCCGGTCAGCACCGGTCGTTCCACCGTGGGCTGAACGGGGGCTCAGGCAAGATCCGCCGCGCGGATGACCCGGGTGGCCGGGTGGCGACGCGGGAACCGGCGCATCCGCACACCTCGGGACGACCTACCCTGGACGGATGCTCTCCCGCCGTGACGCCGCGATCCGGCTCGACATCCCCCTCGAGATGGCCGCTCGCCACGGCATCCCGTCGCACATCAGCGAGGCCGAGCTCGAGCGCATCGAGCAGGACCCGCCCGCCTGGCTGGTGCAGTCCCGGGGCAACCGCACGGGGACGAAGAAGGTCTGGACGCACCTGGAGTGCGCCGTCTGCGGGTTCTCCGAGCAGGAGCGGCCGAAGAAGTGGTGGCCGGACTGGACGCTGCTCGTGTGCGACGACCACGACGAGGTGCCGCCGCCCGCGGCCGGGACGACACGACACCTCGTGTACGGCGTCGGCAGTCGGTTCACCGCCCTGGTCGACGAGCCGTCCTGATCGTGACGAGTCGGGCTGATCGCGACGAGTCGGGCTGATCGCGACGACTCCTCGGTCAGTCGTCGAGCGTGACGGCGTCCCACGCGAACGTCGTCACCCGACCCGTCTCCCAGTCCCGCCGGAGGACGCCGTACGCCACCGACGCCAGCGGTGCTCCGCCCTCGACCGGCCACGACTCCCGGTAGTGCGCCTCCTGCACCCACCCGGCGCGCAGGAACACGCGTCGCATCGCGGTGTTGTCCTCGCGCGTCTGCCCCTCGAAGCGCGTCACGTCGGGCATGGTGCGGAACACGTGGTCGGTCACCGCTCGGAGCGCCGGCACCCCGAGTCCCTGCCCACGGATCGCCGGGGCGAGCCGCAGGTCGAGCAGTGGTGCCGGGTCCTGCAGGTCCTCGAGGACGACCAGCCCGACGCGTCCGAGCCGCTCGTCGTCGAGCCACCACGAGTCGTGCTCGTCGTCGCGGAACGCACCGCGGTCGATCGCGCGCTCCAGGTCGACGCGGGTGGGCTGCGGACGGACGTGGAAGGGGAAGCGGGCAGACGTGTGGAAGGTGACCAGGGCCTCCCGGTCGGCGCCCTGCGGGTCGGTCCTGGTCAGCGTGATCGTCACGCCCCCACGGTACGACCCGGGGATCACCGTTCGGGTGGGGTCGCGAGCAGGAGCTGTGCGTCCAGCACCGGGTCCGCGACCGCGGTGCGCGCCAGCGCGTCCGCCGCCGTGCGCACGGCGGACCGCTCCTCGGGGGTCATCCGGCGCAGCGCCGCCCGGAACTCGACGGCCCGACGCGCGAGCACGCGCTCGACGAGCGCGAGGGCGTCCTCACCGGCGGTGACCAGGACCTCGCGACCGGAGGTCCTCCGGGTCACCCACCCGTCGCGGACAAGACGGTCGACCATCCGGGTGATGCCGGAGGGGAGCAGCCCGAGCTCGACGGCCAGGTCCCCGGCCCGCAGCGGGCCACGGGTCGCCAGGAGGACGAGGATCCGGTACTGCTGCAGCGTGACCTGCTCGAGCGCGGGCGCGAGGGAGCGGAGCACGATGCCGAGCCCGACGACCGACGCGTCCACGACGGACGACTCCGTTCGTGACTGCTGCTCATCGTCGTCGCCCACCGGGCCAGCCTACGGCGACGTGGCCCGGTCGACGCTGCGGTGGTCGGGCCGGAACCCGTGGTCGGTCCCCCACAGCACCGCGTCGACCCTGGTCCGGGCGCCGATCTTGCTGTAGAGCGTGCGGATGTGGGTCTTCACCGTGTTCGGGCTGAGGTGCGTCAGTTCGGCGATCTCGTCGTTGCGTTTCCCCTGGGTGATCAGGGCGAGGATCTCGGACTGCCGGTCCGAGATCCCGAGCTCGCGGCCGGGCCAGTCGACACCCGGCCCGCTCGCCACCCGACGTCGCGGCTCGTCCAGCACCCGCTCGCCCGCCGCGACGCGGAGGAGCCCGTCGGCGAGCTGCTCGGCGGTCGAGCTCTTCGCGAAGTAGCCCGTCGCGCCACGGGACACGGCGGCGTCGATGAGGTCCTGGTCCATCTTCCACGTGAAGACGGCGACGGTCCGGATGCGGGGGTTCGAGGCCAGCCGGGTCACGTCCTCGTCGTCGGGCTGCGGTTGGGCGAACGTGTCGTAGAGCGCCACGTCGACGTCCACGGTCACCCGGTGACGGGCGTCGAGCTGCACGACCTCGAGTCGGTCCGAGAACGGGGCGAGCAGGTCGGCGAGGCCGCGGAGGACGAGTTCGTAGTCGTTGACGAGTGCGACGCGGATGCGCTCGGACATCTGGATCCTCTCAGGACCACCCCTGGGGGTGAGACGGGCGCGATGGTGCCCTGGTTCGTTCGGGATCACCACGCTACGGACGGTGCTGTACCCCGTCCGCAGCCGGGCCTGGGAACCGCAACGGTTGCCCAGGAGCAAGTTCTCCTGGTCGGCGGTGTCCCGTCGGCCCTCGATCCCCTGGAAGGACCCCCATGTCGGATGCACTCGCTCCGTGGAACGCGACGCTGACGCTCGCGGAGCACACGCTCATCGTCTACGCACTCTCGGTCGCGGGACTCGCGCTCTTCGCGTTCTTCGTGAAGTCGTGGGTCTCGGTCAGCGAGGTCACCGGCCGGTACCGCAGCGGCGTGTACGCGGGGTTGTGCATCACCGGCATCGCGTTCCTGTCGTACGTCCTGCTCGTGCTCGAGTTCGCGATCGGCTACGACCGCAAGGGTGCGTCCTGGGTGCCGAACGCGAACGCGATCCTGTCCTGGGCGCCGCGCTACTTCGACTGGACCGTCACCGTGCCGCTGCTGGTGATCGAGCTCATCGCCGTCGCCACCCTCGCCGGTGCCGCGGCCCGTCGACTGCGTGCGGTGGGCATCGCCGCCGCGTTCCTGATGATCAGCACCGGCTTCGTCGGCGGTGTCGTCATCGACTCCGGCACGAACACGGGCGCGCTCTGGACCTGGGGCGTCATCTCCGGCGTCTTCATGGTGGTCCTGTACGTCCTCGTCGTCTACGTCGTCGTCAAGGGCGGCCGTGACCTCAAGGGGACCGAGGCCGCCGGGACGCTCCGCAACGCCGGGATCCTGCTCATCGTCACGTGGATGGCGTACCCGGTCGTCTTCGGCCTGCAGGGCTGGGGGCACGGGGGCGCGGTCATCACGTGGATGCAGATCGTCCTGTCGGCAGCCGACATCGTCGCGAAGGTCGGCTTCGGGTCGATGATCCACAAGATCGCCAAGCTCCGCTCCGCCGAGGACGTCCGCACCGGCGTCGACACCCTCCCCGAGGCGCTCTGGATCTCGTCCGAGAAGCTCTCCGACGGCACGCTCCCGAACACCGCCACGGCGCACCACTCGCAGCACGCCACCGCCGCCCCCGGTGCGCAGCGTGCTCGTCGCTGACCCGACGGTCGCGACCAGCCAGGGGGTCGGAGCGCACGGCGTTCCGGCCCCCGGCCCCGTCCGTCCGGCCCTGCCCGGCACCGTCGACGTCGCGATCGTCGGGGCCGGCTGTTCCGGGCTGGCCACCGCGATCCGGCTCGCCGAGGCCGAGACGGAGACCGAGACCGGTGCCGGTGTCGGTGCTGGTGCCGAGGCCGGTTCCGCGGGCGCACCGACCGTCCTCGTGCTCGAGGGGCGCTCGACGCCCGACCCGCGGTCGTGGTGCTCGTGGGACGACGGCAGTGATCCCCTGCCGGAGGCACGGTCGGCGAGCTGGGACCGGTGGGAGGTCCGCACGGACCACGGGACGAGCACCGGGACCGACCCCGCACACCCCTACGTGCTCGTCCGGGCCGCCGATCGTCGGGAGGCAGCCGAGCGACGGATCGCCGCGGGTGGCCACGACACCGCCGGGACCGTCCGCGTCGTCGGCGGTGCCCCCGTCTCGACGGTCGTGCACACCGATGACGGGTGCGTCGTGACCTCCCGGCTCGGGACGGTGCGCGCACGGCAGGTGCTCGACGCCCGAGGACCCCGGTGCCCGGACCACGTCGGCGCAGGCCGCGTGCTCCTGCACCAGCGGTTCGTCGGACACTGGGTCACCGCCGACCGACCCGTGTTCGACACGTCGACCGCGACGCTCATGGACTTCACCGGGCAGGACGCCGCCGGACCCGTCCGGTTCGTCTACGTCCTGCCGGTCTCCCCCACCGAGGCGCTCGTCGAGAGCACGGTCTTCACCCCGGACGCCGCCGACCCGTTCGACCACGAGGGCCACGTCGCCGGCTACGTCGGGCGACGGTGGGGGCTCCGTCCGGACGAGTGGCGCGTGGTCGACGAGGAACGCGGGTGCATCCCGATGACCGACGCACCCGCACGGCCCGACGCCCGGTGGTCGGCAGCGACCGCCGTCGTGGGGACGACCCGACAGAGCAGCGGCTACGGGTTCGCCCGCAGCAACCGGCACAGCGCGGTCGTCGCGCAGCACCTCGCCGCCGGGACCGCGGTGCCGCCGTTCGTCGACGGGTGGCGGACGCGCTTCCTCGACGCGGTGTTCCTGCGGTTCCTGCGGGCCCGGCCGGAGCAGGCAGCGGAGGCGTTCCGGCGGCTCTTCGCGCTGCCCGGCCCCCTCGTCGTCCGGTTCCTGTCGGAGCGGTCGACCCCGATCGACGAGCTGCGCATCATCTTGGCGCTGCAGAAGCGCCCATTCCTGGCGGCACTGGCGCGGACCGCCCGTGACGCGGTCGTCCGGACCCGGACGGACCGGGACACGATCGCCCAGACCCGGACCCAGACCCGGACCCGGACCCGGACCCGGACGGACCGGGACACGGCCGTCCGGTCCGGGGGCCGATCGTGACCGCGGTGCCGGCGGGCGTCCTGCCCGACCGCGGGCTCGCGGCGCCGCCCGCGCTCCGCACCTGGGTCGCCGACCGCGTGCTCGCGCCGGTGACCGCGGTGCTCGCGCTCGTCGCACTCGCCTGCGCCGTCACGACGCTCAGCGGCGCTGTCGTCCCCGTGGCGGTGCAGCTCGTGCCCTTCGCGGTGAGCGTGCTGGTCTTCGGGCTCCCCCACGGCGCCCTCGACCACCTGGTCCCCGCGCGCCTGCGCCCGGGGACGAGCACCGCGCGGTCGGTCGTCACGGTCGTGGCGCTCTACCTCGTCGTCGGCGCGGCGACGGTCGCGCTCTGGACCACCGCACCGCTGCTCGGCTTCGCGGTGTTCGTCGGGATCACCTGGTTCCACTGGGGGCAGGGCGACCTGTTCGTCGACCGGCTGCTCGGCGACGGCGTGCCGGGTGCGCTCGGGTCCACCCTGACCGTGGCGGTGCGCGGAGCCCTGCCGATGACCGTGCCGTTCATCGCGCAGCCGGGTGCCGCCGCGCACGTGGTCGTCGAGTCGGCGGCGGTGGTCGACGGCGGGCTCGACGGCGCCGTGCTCGTGGTGCCCGGCGCGGTCCGGCTCGCCGGCGCCGTCCTGGTCGCCGCGCTCGTCGTGCTGCACGTCGTGGTCGTCGCCCGTGCCAGCGGACCGCGCTGGCGGCAGGTCTCCGAGGACCTCGTGCTCGTCGCGTTCTTCGCCGTCGTGCCGCCGGTGCTCGCGGTCGGCCTCTACTTCACGCTGTGGCACGCGGTCCGGCACATCCTGCGCCTCGAGCTGACCGAGCCGACGAGCGCGGGACAGCTGCACCGCGGGCGGCTGCTCGCGCCGTTCCTCCGCTTCGCCCGTCAGGCGTGGCCGATCACCGCGATCGCGGTGGCGATGCTCGTGGCACTCGCCGTCGTGGTCCGCCGAGCCGACCTCGGCGTCTACCTGGTGCTCATCGCGGCACTCACCACCCCGCACACCGTCGTCGTCACGTGGATGGACCACGTGCAGCGCACCTGGTCCCGACGCACACCGGACCACGTGACGCACCCCCGTGCCGAGCGCTCGACCGCTCCCGCGGCACCAGCACCCCGAACGAAGGACACCCCGTGACCACCACACCCGCTCCCCGCCCGTCCGGCCTGCGCACGGGCGCGGTGTTCGCCGGTCGCATCCTCGTCATCGCGGCGGCCGTCGGTCTGGTCGGGTGGATCGCCTTCACCCTGTCGAACGTCGTGGTGCCCCTGCTCATCGGGCTGGTCGTCGCCGCGCTGCTCGTGCCCTTCAGTGCCCTGCTGCAGCGTCACGGTGTCCCGGGGTGGCTCGCGATCGTCCTCGCGCTGCTGTCGCTCGTCGTCGGGATCGCCCTGCTCGTCTTCCTGGTCGTCTGGCGCGTCAGCGAGCAGCTCCCGAGCCTCGAGGACCGCACGGTGGCGCTCATCGGCACCGTGCAGGACCTGCTGCGGCACCCGCCGTTCGGCCTGCCGTCGGTCGACCTCGACACGCTCTCGACGGACGCCAGGACCTTCGTCGAGCAGCACGCCGCCGAACTGCAGCAGGGCGTCGTCGTCGCGGGCGCCACCCTCGTGCACCTCGGCGAAGGGCTCTTCATCGTGACCTTCGTGACGATCTTCGCGCTCACCGGCGGGCGGCGGATGTGGGAGTGGGTCGTCTCGCTCTTCCCCCGGGCCGCGCAGCACCGGATCGGCGTCGCCGGCAGGGCGGGGTGGACGACCCTGACGCACTTCATCCGCGTGCAGGTCGTCATCGCGGCGACGGACGCGATCGGCATCGCACTCGGCGCGTTCCTGCTCGGGGTGCCGCTCGCCGGGCCGATCGGTGTCGTGGTGTTCGTCGGGGCGTTCATCCCGGTCGTCGGGGCCTTCGCCGCCGGGGCCGTCGCGGTGCTCCTGGCGCTGCTGTTCAAGGGCTGGGTGGTCGCCCTGGTCATGCTCGGGGTCGTCGTGCTCGTGCAGCAGCTCGAGGGCCAGGTGCTGCACCCGTTCCTGACCGGGTCCGTCGTCGCCGTGCACCCGCTCGCGGTGCTGCTCGCGGTGATCGCCGGCACGACGATCGGCGGGATCGCCGGCGGGTTCTTCGCCGTACCGCTCGCCGCGACCGCGAACTCGATGATCCGGGCGGCCCGGCAGGACGACCCCGACGTCGAGATCGCCCTGCCGATCCCGCAGAGCGCCGAGCCCACCGCCTGACGCAGCCGCAGGGTCAGCGCCGGCCGACCACCGCGGCCCGGGTGGTCAGCGCCCGCTGACCACCGCGTCCCGTCGCATCCGGACGAGGCTCGCCCCCGTCGCGCCCGCCATCGCGACGAGGATCACCACGAGGGACACCCACGTCGGGATCTCCGGCGCCCACGAGAACCCCTCGCCCCCGTTGAGGAACGGCAGCTCGTTCTCGTGCAGGGCGTGCAGCACGAGCTTCACGCCGATGAACGCCAGGATGAGCGCGATCCCGTACTTCAGGTAGACCAGGCGCTCGAGCAGCCCGCCGAGCAGGAAGTACAGCTGCCGCAGACCCATCAGGGCGAACACGTTCGCGGTGAAGACGATGAACGCGCTCTCGGTGATGCCGAAGATCGCGGGGATCGAGTCGAGCGCGAACAGCAGGTCCGTCGTACCGATCGCGATGAGCACGATGAGCAGCGGTGTGAAGTGCTTCGCGCCGTCCTGGGAGACGCGGAACTTCATGCCGTCGAACTCGTCCGTGATGCGCACCCGACGGCGCAGCAGGCGGACGAGGGCGCTGTCCTGCTGCTCCTCGTCGTCGTCCTCACGGAGCTGCTGGATCGCGGTCCAGATGAGCCACGCGCCGAACAGGTAGAAGATCCAGGTGAAGTCCTCGATGAGCTGCGCGCCGACCAGGATGAACACCCCGCGCAGGACCAGGGCGATGATGATGCCGAGCATCAGCACCTCCTGCTGGATCGCCTTCGGCACGCTGAACCGCGCCATGATGATGACGAAGACGAACAGGTTGTCGATGCTCAGGCTGTACTCGGTCAGCCAGCCGGCGACGAACTGCCCCGCGGCGTCCCCGCCGGCGAAGACGAGCATGAGCACCGCGAAGACGAGCGCGAGCCCCACGTAGACACCGACCCACGTGCCCGATTCGCGCAGGCTCGGGACGTGCGGTCGGCGGGCGACGATGAGCAGGTCGACGAGCAGGATCGCGACGAGCGCGATGATGGAGCCGACCTCGAAGACGACGGGGAGCTGGGGCATCGTTCCAGTCTGGGGCATGCGGACGGGAGGCGCGCGGCGGGCCCTCGCCGTGCCTCCCGTCCGTCGCGTCCCGGTTCAGTCCCCGCGGACGCCGATCGCGTCGGCCGCCTGCTCGTACAGGCTGGTCGCCAGGGAGTTCAGCACCTCGTGGAGCTCGCCGCCGTGCGCGCCGTCGACGGCGCGCAGCATCGCGCCGTAGCGCGCGCGGTAGTCGTCGACGACGGCGTCGCCAGCCGGGAGCAGGCGCAGCAGGGACCCCCGTCGGTCCGCGGGGTTGGGTGCGCGCTCGATCAGCCCGGCGGCCGTCATGCGGTCGATCATGTTCGTCACCGCACCCGAGGTCAGCCCGAGGTAGCCGGCGACCTCGGTGGGGGTCGAGTACCCGGTGTCGCTGACGAGCACGAGCGCGCGCAGGGCGTTCTCGTGGATGCCGGCTCGCGTGCTGAGCTGGCCGACCAGGCTCGTGTTCGCGCGGACGACCGCGGCGAACGCCGCCATCAGGTCGGCGTCGTCGGTGGAGGGGGCCACGGGACCTGCTTCCGTCGAAGGGGGGACACGGGGCGTCCCCCGCTCTGGGGTAAGTATACGAGTGGTCAAATTGGTGAACAACTGACTATCTTGATCATTGAAGCAAGTGAGCCCGAACCACTTGCTCCGACTGCCCGCACCACCACCGAACGATGAGGTACACCGTGTCCACCAAGCTCCGCACCTCCGCGATGAAGCGGATCCGTTTCGCCCCCGTGGCACTCCTCGCCGGCATCTTCGCCGCCGTCCTGCTGTCGCTCTCGCTCACCGGCACCCTCTCCGGGTTCGCCGCGAGCATCACCAACTCGAGCAACACCGCCGCGACCGGCACGCTGGTCATGCAGGAGCAGAACGCCGGCGCGACCGTCACCTGCCTCAGCACCGACGGTGGTTCGGTCTCCACGAACGCGGCGACCTGCTCCACCATCAACAAGTTCGGTGGCAGCACGACGATGACGCCCGGCAACACCGTCAACACCGCGATCTCGATCAAGAACACCGGTACCGCGAACGCCGCGACCTTCACGCTGACCCCGGGTGCGACCTGCACGCAGTCGGCCAACGGCACGCAGAACGGCACCGCGACCGACCTCTGCGCGAAGATGAACCTCGTCATCACCTCGGGCTCGACCACCGTCTTCAGCGGCACCCTCGCCAGCTTCAAGGGTGCGCCGGCCTCGTCCTTCACGATGCCCCAGGCCCCCGCCGCCGGCGCCACCGTGCCGTTCAACTTCGCGGTCACCCTCGACCCGTCGGCCGGCAACACGTACCAGGGCCTCGCAGCGTCCGTCCCGATGACCTGGACCTTCACCGCCTGACCCGCAGGGAGCGAGCCGGCGTGACGCCCTGATCCCGTCCCGCCGGCACGGTACCCCCCGCTCCCAGACCGAACTCCACAGACCGACGCCCCCCGACCGGCCTCCCCCCTTCCGGCCGGGTGACGTCACCCCCGGCGCAGTCCGACCGTCATCCCCCCGTCCGGTCGGACGCGTCCACCCCGGCGGCGCTCGGACGTCCCCCCACGCCCGAGCGCCGCCCCCCTTCCCCACGCACTCCCCGCACCCGCACCACCCGCCGTCCCTCCGGGGCGGCCGACCCCACCGGAGCAGCAGATGAGCCAGACCGCAGCGATCCCGCTCAGCGGCACGCTCGACCGTCCGGTCCTGCGCGGCCGTGCCGTCAGCCGCTCCGAGACCGTCCTCGCCTGGACGGTCGCCGCGGTCGCCGCCGTGCTGCTGACCGCCGCGGTGCTGTTCCTGTCCGCCGGTGGTCGCTGGTTCGTCGTCGAGACGCCCTCGATGGGCGTGGCCGCCCCGGTCGGCACCCTCGTGCTCGACATGCCGGTCGACGTGGACACGCTCGCGGTCGGCGACGTCGTCTCGTTCGCGACCGATGCGAACCCCGGCGTCGTCTACACGCACCGCATCATCGGCATCGACGCGCAGGGCCTGCACACCCGCGGGGACATCAACGGTGCCACCGACCCGTGGACGCTCACGCAGCACGACGTCATCGGCGCACCGGTGCTCCTCGTGCCCCACCTCGGCTGGCTGTTCCGCGCCGCACCGATCCTGCTCGTCGGCACCCTGCTGATCTGGACGCTCACCAGCGCCTTCACCGACCGCGTGACCCGCACCTGCCTGCGCATCGCCGGTGGTGCCCTCACGACCTCGTACGCAGCCTTCGTCCTCAAGCCGTTCGTGAACGTGACCACGATCACGAACACCTCGAGCCCCGAGGGTGTCGAGGCGACCATCGTCTCCTCCGGGATGTTCCCCGTCCGCGTCGAGGCCCACGGCGGCACCACCGTGCACCTGGTCGACGGCCAGGTCGGACGCGTCGTCATCCACGAGCTCACGGCGAACGGGCACTACCAGCTGACCTCGAACATCCACCTCGACCCGGTCGGCTGGGCTGCGCTCGTCCTGGTGTGCCTCGTGCCGCTCGTGCTCTGCCTGGCCGTCGGCCGTGTCGAACCGGTGCGTGCCTCGTGAGGGCCGGTCGCCTCCGCGACGGCCGGGTCGTCGCCGCACTGCTCGTCGTCGCCCTCGCCGTGGTCGTGCTGCTCAACCAGTTCGCTCCGACGCGGTCCGCGTACAGCGCGACCGTCGCGAACACCGGCAACACCGCGGCGACCGCGCCGTACTTCACCTGCGGTGCCGCAGCGCTGGCCGACGCCTCCGGCGCGCTGTTCGCCTACGACCTCGACGAGGCTGCCGGCGCGAAGACCGCGGCGGACTCGTCGGGCAAGGGCAACGCCGGCACCTACCAGGGGTCGATGACCACGACCGCGAACCCGGCAGCGTGCTCCCGCGACGGTGGTCCGGCGTACACGCTGAACGGGTCGACGAGCTTCGTCTCGACGCCGCGGGCCTACGCGAACCCGACGACCTTCAGCGAGGAGGTCTGGTTCCGCACCACGGTGGCCGGTGGACTGCTCATCGGCTTCGGCAGCAACCAGGTCGCCACCTCGGGGCAGCACGACCGGCAGATCTACGTCAACACCTCGGGGCAGCTCGTGTTCGGCTCGTACAACGGCACCACGCAGGTGATCACGTCCCCGAAGGCCGTCACCGACGGTGCGTGGCACCACGTCGTGTCGACGATGTCGCCGACGAACGGGATGCGCCTGTACCTGGACGGCACCCTCGTCGCGTCGAACACCGCGTTCAAGGCCCCGGAGAACTACACCGGGTACTTCCGCATCGGGTACGACACCATCAGCGGGTGGCCGGGGGCGCCGTCCAGGGAGTACTTCACCGGGTCGATGCGGTACGCCGCCGTCTACTCGACCGAACTGTCCGCGACGCAGGTCGCGAACCACTACGCCGCCGGTCGCTGACCCACCGACACGGCGGACGGGAGGCGCGTGGCGGGGTCGCCGCGCGCCTCCCGTCCGCCTCCTCGACCGACCGGCTGCGTTCGCCGATCGGACAGCGTGTCCCTCGGACACCCGGGTCGTTCCGGGGTCTCCGGCGTAGCCAGGACCCTCACCGTCCGACCACGGGAGGAACCCACATGACCAAGGACGCGAACGCCGCCACGCAGGAGAAGCTCGGCGGGATCCTCGAGGCCCGCGACTGGGATCGCATGCACGAGGCCTGGCACGAGGACGTCGTCGACCACGACCCCGCACCCGGGCAGGCGCCCGGACTCGCCGGCATCGTCGACTTCTGGACGGAGTTCACGACGGCGTTCCCCGACGTCACGCTCGAGGCCGACCCGCTGATCGTCACCGACGACTTCGTCACCGCGGTGTTCACGATCCACGGCACGCACACGGGTCCGTTCCAGGGGCACGAGCCGACCGGACGCTCGTTCACCGTCCGTGGCATCCAGGTGTCGAAGTTCGTCGACGGCAGGATCGCGGAGCGCTGGGGCTCGACGGACCAGCAGGGCATCGAGGAGCAGCTGCAGCTCGGCTCGTCCGACGTGCAGTTCGTCAACAAGGGCTGACCGGGCCGCTCTGCCGGACGCCCCGGGTACGCTCGGGGCGTCCGGTACAAGCCGGGTCCGCCCTCGTCGAAAGGCACCCGTGCGTCTCCGAGCCCTCCTCGCCACCGTCGTCGTCGCAGCGCTCGCGCCCGTCCTGTTCGTCGCCGGACCGGCATCGGCCCACGACGTGCTGGTCGCGTCCGACCCGGTGGCCGACGCGACGGTCGCGGGTGACCTGGACCGCATCACCCTGACCCTCTCCGAACCGCCGCTCAGCGGCCTGCAGACCGGCATCGTGATCAGCGTCACCGACGCAGAGGACGCCGAGCACACGTCCGGCGAGGTCACGGTCGAGGGCAACACCATCGGCAAGGACCTCGACATCTCCGAAGCGGGGTCGTACTCGGTGCGGTGGCGGAGCGTCTCCGTCGACGGGCACCCGATCTCCGGCGAGTACCGGTTCGCGTCGAGCGGCCCGGCAGCGCTCGACTCCTCGACGACCTCGGGCATCGCGGAGACGCCGACCCCGACCGCTGCTGCGTCCTCCGCAGCGCCGACCGCGACCGCGACGGCGGACGCCGCGTCCGGCACCTCCGACGAGGTGTCGGCCACCCAGGCGGCCGCCGCCCCGGTCGACCACCGACACCACACGATCCTGCTGCTGATCGTCGCGCTGGTCGTCGTCGTGTTCGCGGGCGTCGTCGGCGTCCGCGCCCTGCTGGCCCGTCGGAACGGTGTCCCCGCCGCGGGACCGGACGTCGAGGACGGCACCGCCGGGCCCGACTCCGGCGAGCACGGCACGGTCGGACACGGCACGGACGAGGACGGCGCACGGCGGTGACCCGGCCGGCGCAGGTCCCGTCGGCCGACGCTGCCCGCGCGGCGCTCGCCGCCGCCGCCGGTCCCGACGCCGTCCCGCTCGTGCCCGCGATGCCGAGCACGCCGGACCCCCGGGCGGCGGCCGTGCTCATGCTCTTCGGAGTGCTCGACCGCACCCCGAGCACGCGCCCCGCCGTCGCCGATGCCGTGCACCGTGACCTCGACGTCCTGCTGCTCGCCCGCGCCTCGACCCTCCGCTCGCACCCGGGCGAGATCGCGTTCCCCGGCGGGCGCATCGACCCGGACGACGTCGACGCGCCCGCTGCGGCTCTGCGGGAGGCCCGCGAGGAGACCGGGCTCGACCCGTCCGGTGTCGAGGTCCTCGGCGCACTGCCCGCCGTACCGCTCGCGCACTCGAACCACCTGGTGCGGCCCGTGCTCGGGTGGTGGCGCGAACCGACGCCCGTGCGGGTCGTCGACGAACGGGAGTCCGCCGCCGTCTTCCGGACGCCCGTGGCCGACCTGCTCGATCCGGCGAACCGCGGGGTGACCGTCCTCCGCCGCGGCGGCCGGGAGTGGCGGGGGCCGGCCTTCACGGTACGGTCGGACCAGGGCGTGCACACGCTCTGGGGGTTCACGGCGATGCTGCTCGACGCGCTCTTCGACCGGCTCGGCTGGACGGAGCCCTGGGACGCGGGGCACGAGCTCCCGCTCCCTGCGCACCGAAGGACCTGACCCCTGCTCTCCACCCTGCTCGTCGAGGTGCCCTGGCTCGCCTCCGGCGTCCTCGTCCCGGTGGTGTTCCTGGCCGGGCTGCGCACCGGCCGGCCGCTGCTGACGGCGGCTGCCGGCATCGGCCTGTCCGCCGGCATCGAGGCGGTGCAGGCGTTCGTGCTCGGCATCGGCCGGGCCTGCGACACGAGCGACCTGGTCACGAACGGCATCGGCGCGGTGATCGGCGGCCTGCTCGCGGCAGCGGCGCTCGGGCTCGTGCGACGCCGGGCCACGCGACGTCGCTGACCGGACGTCGTAGGGTCTGGGCATGACCGTCGTCGCCCTGGTGCTCGCCGCCCTCGCCGCGCTCCTGCACGTCTGGATCTTCGTGCTCGAGTCCGTCCTCTGGACCACCCCGCGTGCGCGGAACACCTTCGGCACCTCGGAGCAGGAGGCCGCCGCCACGCGCTCGCTCGCGTTCAACCAGGGCTTCTACAACCTGTTCCTCGCCGTGCTCGTCCTGGTCGGCATCGTCGTCGTCGCGTCGGGCGGCACCGCCGTCGGCCTGACGCTCGTCGTCGCCGGCACCGGGAGCATGCTGGCCGCCGCGCTGGTGCTGTTCACGAGCGACGCGACGAAGCGCCGTGCCGCCACCACGCAGGGCGCGCTGCCGCTCCTCGCGCTGCTCCTGCTCGGGATCGCCGCGCTGGTCTGAGCGAGCGGTCGCGGCGCTGGTCTAGAGCAGCTCGGCGAGCAGGGCCTCGACCCGGCGGCGGACCTCGTCGCGCACCGGGCGCACCTGGTCGATCGGCAGGCCGGCCGGGTCGGTGAGCGCCCAGTCCTCGTAGCGCTGGCCCGGGAAGACCGGGCACGCGTCCCCACAGCCCATCGTCACGACGACGTCCGCCTGGCGCACCGCGTCGGTGGTCAGGACGGCGGGCTGCTCCCCCGCGATGTCGATGCCCTCCTCGGCCATCGCCTGCACCGCGACGGCGTTGATCCGGTCGGCGGGCTCCGACCCGGCGGAGAAGACGTCGACGCGGTCGCCGCCGAGGTGCCGGAGCCACCCGGCTGCCATCTGCGAGCGACCGGCGTTGTGGACGCAGACGAACAGGACGGCGGGCTTCTGGTCGGGCACGGTGACTCCGGGGGTCGTCGGGACGGGGTGGGGTCATCCTGCCGCACCGAGGTGGACGAACGGGCCCGGCGGCGGACGGGAGGCCCGTGGCGGGCCGGCACCGTGCCTCCCGTCCGTCCCGTGGCGCGTCCAGATCGTGACCCACCCGAGCGGGTCGGTGCGGTAGCGTCCGCGGGGTGATCGTGTGGATCAACGGCACCCACGGAGCCGGCACGACGACGACGGCCCGCCTGCTGCAGCCGATGCTGCCCGACGCCCACGTGCTCGACCCGGAGAAGATCGGCGAGGTCCTGATGGACGTCCGACCGGCGCTGCCCGACCACGGGGACTTCCAGCACTGGGCCCCGTGGCGCCCCCTCGTCGTCGAGACCGCGCGGCGGGTGCTCGACCAGGTCGGCGGCACCCTCGTCATGCCGCAGACCGTGCTGGTCGAGGCCTACTGGCGGGAGATCGCCGACGGGTTCGCGCAGCACGGGATCCCGGTGCGGCACGTCGTCCTGCACGCCGACCAGGACACCCTGCGCCGACGGATCGAGGACGACGCCGTCGTCGGCTACTCGACCTTCCGGATGAGCCGCCTCGCCCCGTACGCCGAGGCGGCGGACGGCTGGCTGCACGACGCCGCCGAGGTCGTGTCGACCGTCGGACGCACGCCCGAGCAGGTCGCCCGGGGCATCGCTGACGGTCAGCCCGCGGCGGTCCCGGCGAGCCCGATCGCCGCGGGCTGACAGCGGGGACACCACCAGACGCGTCGGGGCGCGGAGCCGACCACCTCGACGTCGTCGCGGGCGCGCACCCGCGTGCCGCAGCGCAGGCACGGCCGACCGGCCCGCCCGACGACCCAGTGGCGCTCCCCACGACGGAGCACCCCCGTCGTCACCTGGTGGGCGTCCGGTGTCGTCGCCGAGTGGCGGAGCATCCGCTGCGCGGTGTCGAGCAGGGTCCCGACGTCGACCGTGCCGATCGGCCGGTCCGGGTGCAGCCCGCGGACGAAGCCGAGCTCGTTCGCCCAGAGGTTGCCGAGCCCGGCCACGCGCCGCTGGTCGAGCAGGACCGTGCGCACGGGCAGGTCCGGGTCCGCCGTGCAGCGTCGGACGGCCTCGTCGCGGTCGAAGTCGTCGTGGAGCAGGTCCGGGCCGAGGTACCCGACCGCCAGGTGCTCGTCGCGGGTGGGGAGCAGCTCGACCACGGGCAGCGCGATCCCCCACACCGTCCGTCCGTCGTCGAGGGCCATGCGCACCCGGGCGTCCTGCGCGGCGCGGACCGGCAGCCGCTTCCCCGCACCCGTCGTGGTCCACGAACCGGTCATCCGCATGTGGGTGTGGAGCGTCGTGCCGTCGTCGAACCGGGTGAGCAGGTGCTTGCCGTGCGTGGCGTGGGCGACGATGCGCCGGCCGCCGAGCGGGGTGCCGGCGTCGGCGCCGCCGCGGAGCTCGCCGCGGGCGACCAGGGCCCCGTCGACGGCACGGAGTCGAGCTGCCAGGCGGTGGACGGAGTCACCCTCGGGCATGCCCTCACGCTAGGCGGGGCCACCGACAGCGTCGGCGTCCCTCAGGCCGCGGCGGCGTGCTCCCGTAGTGCCGGGCAGTGCTCGGGCGTCGGGTGCTCGGTGATCGCGATGACCTCGTCGAGCCGGTCGCGGGCGGCCTCGAGCTCCGTGAGCTGTGCGGTGATCCGGTCGCGCTCGGCGACCAGCAGCGCGAAGGACTCCGGCGTCGCCACCCCCGCGTCGACGCACGGCAGCAGCTGCACGATGGTCCGGCTCGGGAGTCCGGCGGCGAAGAGCTGCTGCACGAGCTGCACCCGTTCGACCGACGACGCCGCGTAGGACCGCTGGCCACCCGCGGTCCGCTCCGCGCTGAGCAACCCCTGCTCCTCGTAGTACCGCAGCGAGCGCACGCTCGCACCCGTCGCCGCAGCGAGGTCACCGATCCGCACGTCGTCTCCGATCCACACTTGCACCTGACACCGATGTGAGGTCCTACCGTAGCCGAGCCGCAGCGGGAAGGACCCGCCAGGCAGGAGGACACCATGGACATCGCCGGATCCGTCGCACTCGTCACCGGGTCGAACCGGGGCATCGGCCGCCGCTTCGTCACCCAGCTGCTCGAGCGCGGCGCGTCGAAGGTCTACGCGACCGCTCGCCGTCCCGAGCTCGTGGACATCGACGGCGTCGAGGTGCTGCCGCTCGACATCACCGACGAGACGTCGGTCGCCGCTGCGGCTGCCGCCGCGCAGGACGTCACGCTGCTCGTCAACAACGCCGGGATCGCCGGGACCGGCTCGCTCCTGCGCGACGACCTCGCCGACGCGCACCGGCTGCTCGATACCCACCTCTGGGGCACCCTGTCGATGCTGCGGGCCTTCGCACCGGTCATCGAGCGCAACGGTGGTGGCGCGGTGGTCAACGTGCTCTCCGCGCTCTCCTGGTTCGCGTACCCGGGGTCAGGTGCCTACGGGGTGGCGAAGGCCGCGGAGTGGAACATGACGAACGCGGTCCGGCTCGAGCTGCGCGACGCCGGGATCACGGTCCAGGGGCTGCACCTCGGCGCGGCCGACACCGACATGATGGCCGGGTACGACGGCCACATGACCGACCCGGCCGACGTCGCACGCGCGTCGCTCGACGGGGTCGAGCAGGGGCTCGCGGAGGTCGTCGTCGACGAGTGGAGCGCGATGGTCAAGGCGTCGCTCCAGCAGACGCCGGACGTGCTCGCGGCGCAGCTCGGCTGACGGCAGGACGGACGGGAGGCGCGGTGCCAGCCGGCACCGCGCCTCCCGTCCGTCACCGGGTCGCGTCAGGAGCCTGGGCGCTCCTCCGGGCGGTCGGCGGACGTGTCCGCCGGCGCCGGGTCGAGGGTCGCGTCGATGCCGGGGTCCGGCGAGACGGTCTGCGTGTGCACCGGGAAGGCGTCCGGCGAGGTGCTGACCTCGCCGACGGCCGACGCGGAACGCCCACGGCCGCCGCGGATCCGGCGCACCAGGTCCCAGGGGCGACCGGACTGCCGCTGCTCCGGTGCGTCGACCTCGAGACCGTAGTACGCGCCGACGTGCTCGAGCAGGACCTCGCGCTCCGCCTTGTCGTACGCCCGGCGTTCCCGGTTGAAGGCGATCACGGTGGACCAGCAGACCATGAGCAGCACGACGCTGAACGGGAGTGCCGTGGTGATCGCCGCGGTCTTCAACGCGTTCAGCCCGCCGGTCAGCAGCAGCGCGACGGCGAGCAGGGCGGCGACGACCGCGAAGAAGACGCGGAGCCAGTTCTTCGGCTCGATGTCACCGCCCGAGGCGATCATCGCCATGACGAGCGACCCCGAGTCCGAGGACGTCACGAAGAACACACCGATGAGCAGGATCGCGCCGAACGTCAGCACGACGCCCGCGGGCAGGTCGGCGAGCAGCGTGAAGAGCGACCCCTCGACGTCGACGGAGCCGTCCGCGCCGACGAGGCCGCCGGCGCCGTCGGTCTCCTGGTGGATCGCGGCACCGCCGAGGACGGCGAACCAGAGGAAGGTGAGGGCGGTCGGCACGAGCAGCACGCCGAAGACGAACTCACGGACGGTGCGACCGCGCGAGATCCGGGCGATGAAGATGCCCACGAAGGGGGCCCACGACATCCACCAGCCCCAGTAGAACGTGGTCCAGGCGCCCTGCCACTCCTCGCCCGCGGCGCCCTGCTGCGCGGTGACGTTGAAGGACAGGCCCACCACGTTCTGCAGGTAGGCGCCGATCGACTGGACGAAGTCGCGGAGCAGGAACTGCGTGGGGCCGACGATCAGGATGAAGAGCAGCAGTGCCGCCGCGAGGATGAGGTTGAAGTTCGAGAGGATCTTCATGCCCTTGGTCACACCGGTGACCAGGGAGACGATCGTCACGGCGGTGATGACCGCGATGATCGCGATCTGGCTGACGGTGCTGCTCTCCGCGAGACCCGCACTCTCGAGGCCGGCACCGATCTGGATGACACCGAGGCCGAGCGAGGTCGCGACACCGAACAGCGTGCCGATCAGGGCGATCACGTCGATGAGGTTGCCCCACCCGCCGCGGACGCGGTTGCCGAGCAGCGGTTCGAGTGCCCAGCGGATCGAGACCGGGCGGCCCCTGCGGTGGATCGCGTACGCCAGGGCGAGGCCGAGGACGACGTAGATGGCCCAGGCGTGCAGGCCCCAGTGCAGGAAGGTCTGGGTCATCGCCTGCTGGGCGAGCTGGTTCTCGGTGCCCGTGACACCGGGCCGGGGCGAGGCGAAGTGACTGAGCGGCTCGGAGACACCGTAGAAGACGAGGCCGATGCCCATGCCCGCAGCGAAGAGCAGGGCGAACCACGAGCCGGTGGAGAACTCCGGTTCGTCCTGGTCCTTGCCGAGCTTGATGTCGCCGTACCTCGAGAAGCCGACGAACAGCGAGAACCCGACGAAGAACGCCGCGATGAGCACGTAGTACCAGCTGAAGTTGCGGACGATCCCGCTCTGCAGTGCGGTGAACACGGCCTCGGCGGACGACGGCGCGATGAGGGTCCAGGCGACGAAGCCGAGCACGATCACGGCGGCCGGCCAGAAGACCCAACGAGCGAGCTGAGGGGTGGTGCGGACCGGCTCACCGGGCCGGAGTTGATCGGATGCGGTTGCGGGTGGTCTGGTGGTGGCCATCCGTCCATGGTGCCTGATGTGCTGTGGAACCGTTCAGGCGGGGCTGTCCTCGCCGGGGTCGACGGTCCGCGCACGCATCGTCGCGACGAGTCCGCGCCGCGGCTGCGACGCCTGCTGCTCGAGCCGATCGGCCAGCCGGTCGGCGGCACGCTCGACGAGCGGCTGCCCGGCGCCGTAGTGGCCGACGGTCGCGAAGAGGCCCGCCACCAGGTCCTCCGGTGCCGGCCAGTGCTGCAGGACGCGCGGCGCTCCCTCCGGGCCGAGCAGCGCCGTGACGGCCGCCCGGTCCCGCCAGAGCGGCACCAGGACCGGCGTCGCCATGTCCAGGGCGCTGACCGCGGTGTACGGGTCGTTCGATCCGGAAGCGAGCCCGCGGACGGCGATCTCGACCAGCTGCTGCAGGGCGAACTCGACGTCCTGCACGGGCGTCCTGGCGGTGCCGAGGACCACCGCGGCGCGCAGCGTTCGAGCGGTGGCGGCGTCGACCGTCGGCCTGCTGCCCCCGTCCGCGCGGACCCGGACGACGACGTCGCCCTGGATCACGTACCGGCCCGGGGTCGCGACGACGTCGACCAGACGGTCGTTGCGGCCCGCCCAGGCCGTCAGGGCCCGCCACTCCACCGACTGCACGTAGCCGTCGGCCGCAGCCCGGACCGCGGACCACCCGTCCTCGGGCACGACGACGGGGGCGATCGTCCGTCGATCGTCGTCGCCGTCCCGGTAGGCCTCGTCGACCGCTGCACGCAGGTCGGTCTGCACCTGCCGCTGCAGCGACGTGATCTGCGTGCTCGACGCGATGTGGTGGATGAAGAAGACGAGCACGCCCACGTCGAGCACGGCGAGCAGGACCGCGACGTGGATCGCGACGACGGGGACGAACGGGTCGCCGTCGTCGACGTCGGTGTGCACCGTCCGCAGCACGACCATCGCGTAGAGGAACGTCGACGTGAACGCCGCGAGCACGAGCTGGTTCGCCCGGTCGGCCGTGAAGTTCCGCACGAGCCGCGGGCCGTACGTCGAGGACGTGGTGGCGAGGACCGAGATCGTGATCGAGAACGACGTCCCGGCGACCGTGAGCATCGCCGTGCCGATCGTCGTCAGGATCGACCGACCGCCCCCGGCGCTCAGCGCGTCGAGGAACGGCACCGCGGGGACCCGCCCGTCGAGGACCTCGCGGTCGAGGGTGACGAGCAGCTGCGCGGCGACGATCGCCACCACACCGAGCACGGCCGGCAGGAACCAGAAGGACTCCCGGATGCGGACGAGGAGAGCGTGCATGGACTGGTCCGTTCGTCCCGGTGGTCAGAAGTCTCGCGACGATTCGGTGACGGGGCCCCGATCCGTCGGAGGTGGACGCGCCGCACGAGCCGGATCACCGGCTCGTGGTCCCCGATCTCCAGCGTGAGCGACCGGGGGGCGTCCGCCACGCGGTCAGCCCCGGAGGAAGTCGGCGATCGCCGTGTCGCCGCCGTTGAAGCGGATGGTCCGACCGGCCGTCGACGGGTCCTCGAGCACGTCCGCGACCACGTGGGCCACGTCACCGCGCGGGACCTGCGACGCCGAGCCGTCCCAGTCGACCGAGCCGGTCGGCTCGTCGTCGGTCAGGGTGCTCGGCGCGACGACCGTCCACTGCAGCCCGGAGTCCCGGAGCACGGCGTCGGCGATCATCTTGGACTGCGCGTACGCGAAGAAGTCCTGGTCCTGGGGGATCCCGTGGTCGAGCTTCGACCCGGACCACGAGACCATCACGTAGCGGTCGACCCCGGCCTGCGCGGTGCCCTGCACGGACAGGACGGCGGCGTCGCGGTCGATCGCCCAGGTGCGGTCGGCGGAACCGCCGCCGGCACCGGCCGACCAGACGACGGCGTCGTGCCCGCGGACCAGGTCGGCGAAGTCGGTGAGCGACTGCTCCTGCACGTCGGCGACCCGGGGCTCGCCGCCGTGGGCGCGCACCTCGTCCTGCTGGTCGGGGTCGCGGATCACGGAGGTCACGCGGTGTCCGCGCTCGGTGAGGATCCGGGTGGCGAGGAGTGCGACCTTGCCGTGGCCGCCGAACAGGATGACGTTGCTCATGGCCCGGACGGTACGCGGTGCGGCTCGGAAGCGGCGGGAGCGGGTCCGTCCCCCAGCGCCCGGCGAGTACCGTCCGGTGCGACACGACGGGAGAACCGATGAGCAAGCACGACGAGCAGCACACCCTGGTCCGCACCCTGGCACTCGGGTTCCTCAGCGGTGGACGGAGCAGCACCCCGCTGGCCGTCCTCGCGCTGAACCACGACAACAAGGCCGTCAAGGGCGACTGGCAGCAGTGGAAGGCCTTCAGCTCGCCGCTCGGCCGCGGCCTGCTCGTCGCGTCCGCCATCGGCGAGCTCGTCGGCGACAAGTCCCCGAAGGCCCCCGCCCGCATCTCGCCGCTCGGCCTGGTCGGCCGCATCGGTGCCGGTGCGTTCGCGGGTGCGGCGCTCGGGACGACCGGTCGGCGCGACCTCCGACTCGAGGGCGCGATCCTCGGTGGCGTCGGCGCGATCGTCGGCAGCTTCGCCGGGTGGGCCGCCCGCAAGCTCCTCAGTAGCTCCGGCCTGCCCGACCCGGTCGGCGCGCTCGCCGAGGACGCGGCGGTCATCGCCGGCTCCGTCAAGGTGGTCAGCGGGTCCTGACCGGACCGACACCGGACGGGAGGCACCTGGCGGACCCGCCACGTGCCTCCCGTCCGTCCGGCGTCCGGTCCGTCGCCGTCCCGCCCGCCGGGGAGCACCGGCAGGGCCTGCCGCACACGGGGACGCGCGCCTAGCGTGGCCCGCATGGACATCGTCGTCATCGGAGCCACCGGCCACATCGGCACCTTCCTGGTCCCCCGCCTCGTGCGCGCCGGGCACCACGTCAGGGTCGTGACGCGCGGCACCAGCAGCCCGTACGCGGAGGCTCCCGAGTGGGAGCAGGTCGAGCGGATCACCGCCGACCGCGAGCAGGAGGACCGGGACGGCACGTTCGGCGACCGGATCGCCGCTCTCGGCGCCGACGCCGTGGTCGACCTCGTCTGCTTCACGCTCGGGTCGGCCGAGCAGCTCGTCCGGGCGCTCCGCGGCAGCCGGACCCACCTGGTCCACTGCGGGTCGATCTGGCGCGCCGGCGTCTCGCACGTCCTGCCGATCACCGAGGAGACCGCCACGCCGCCCTTCGGCGAGTACGGCACGCAGAAGGACGCCATCGCCCGGATGCTCCTGCAGGAGACCGCCGACGGTGGTGTCGTCACGACGTCGATCCACCCCGGGCACATCAGCGGTCCGGGCTGGATGCCGATCGGTCCGCTCGGCAACCTCGACCCCACGGTGGTCGAACGGCTCGCCGCGGGCGAGGTCGTCGAGGTCCCGGGCCTCGGCGCGGAGTCGATGGCCCACGTGCACGCCGACGACGTCGCGCAGCTGTTCCAGCTCGCGGTCGAGCAGCGGGACGCCGCCACCGGGCAGGACTTCTTCGCGACCGCCCCGACGGCGCTCACGGTGCGCGGGTACGCCCACCTGGTCGCGTCGTGGGCCGGCCGGGAGGCACGGCTCGAGTCCGTCGACTGGGACCGGTTCCGGCAGACCACGGCTCCGGAGCACGCCGACGCGAGCTGGGAGCACCTGTCCCGGAGCCAGGTGTTCAGCACCGAGAAGCCGCGGCGGGTCCTCGGGTACGCACCGGCGTACACGGCGTCGGCGACGGTGCGCGATGCGCTGCGGTGGCAGGCGGAGCACGGCGACCTCGACGTGCCGGAGTCGTTCCGCCCCTGATCCCGCGGCGCGCCGACGTCAGCCCGGGCACTCGGCCCTCAGTCCGCCTCGGTGAGCGGCACGGACAGGATCCGGTCGTCGCCGTCGCGTGGGTCGCCGCGGCCGTCGGTGTTGTTCGTCACGAACCAGAGGGTGTCGCCGGGGCCGGGCAGCACCGTGCGGATGCGCCCGTGCTCGCCCTGGAAGTACACCGACGAGCTCGACGGGTCGGAGACCGGGACGGCGCGGACGGACTCCCCCTTGAGGTTCGCGACGAACACGGTGTCGCCGATCCCGGTCAGCCCGCTCGGCGAGGCCTCGTCCGTCGACCACTGCTGCACCGGGTCGACGAACCCGCGGTCCTCGCCGCCGGCGCCCTCGACCTCGGGCCACCCGTGGTTCCCCCCTGGCTCGATGACGTTGAGCTCGTCCCAGCGGTCCTCCCCGAACTCCGCGGCGAACATCGTGCCGTCCTCGGCCCAACCCATGCCCTGCACGTTCCGGTGCCCGAGCGACCACACCGGCGAACCGTCGAACGGGTTGTCGTCGGGTACCTGGCCGTCCGGGGTCAGCCGCAGGATCTTGCCCGCCAGGGAATCGCGGTCCTGCGCCTCGGACCGCTGCCCCGCGTCGCCGACGCTCGCGTAGAGCATGTCGTCGGGGCCGAACGCGATGCGCCCGCCGTCGTGGAAGGTGTTCGCGGGCAGCCCGTCGATGACCGTCGTCGCCGCACCGAGCCGGTACGAGCCGCTGTCCCCGGTCAGGTCGTACCGCTGGATCCGGTTGCCGTCGTCGGCGGTCGAGTAGACGAACAGGTCTCCGTCGTGCAGGGCGAGGCCGAGGAGTCCGCCCTCGCCGCCGTGCCGGACCCCGTCGACGGTCCCGACCTCCCGCGTCGACCCGTCCGCCCGGAGTTCGAGCACGCGCGCCGAGTCCCGCTCGCTGACGAACGCGTCGCCGTCGTCGCCGACGGGGACCACCGACCACGGCGCCTCGAGGCCCGAGACGACGTCCGTGGTCCGGCCGTCCGGCGCCAGCTGGCCGGCAGCGAGGTCGGCAGGCGGGCTGGCGGTGCTGCCCTGCCCGGCGGGGTCGCCCGGACCGGTCGTCGCGCGGTCGTCGGAACAGGCGGTCAGGCCGAGGGCTGCCACGGCGGCCAGCCCGAGGGCGGACCAGGTGCGGCGGCTGCGGCGTGTGCGGGTGGTGTCCACGGTGATCCTCCCGGGTCGTGCCCCGAGTCCACACGGCCCCGTCGGGAAACGGCTGGGGGTTCCCGCCGGAACCCCTCACCGCTGCGCGGGGCGGCCTACCGTCGGCGCCACACCCACGGAAGGACCACCGCATGACCACCATCGCCATCGTCGGCGCCGGCAAGGGCCTCGGGCTCGCCGTCGCGGACCGCTTCGGCCGCGAGGGCTTCGACGTCGCACTGATCTCCCGCAACCAGGACCGGCTCGACGCACTCGCCGCCGAGCTCCGGTCGTCGGGGTACCGCGCGCAGGGCTTCGCCGCGAACGTCCGCGACGGGGACTCGCTCCGCGCCGCGCTCGGGGCCGCCACCGAACAGCTCGGCCCGATCGAGGTGCTGCAGTACAGCCCGCTGCCCGCGAAGGAGTACATGCGCCCGGTGCTCGAGACCACCGCCGAGGACCTGGTCGGCCCGGTCGAGTTCTCGGTCTACGGCTCGGTGAACGCCGTGCGCCAGGTGCTCCCGGGCATGCGGGCGATCGGGACGGGCACGATCCTCTTCGTCAACGGCGGCAGCGCGGTCCGACCCGGCGCCCGGGTGACGGGCACGTCGGTCGCGTTCGCGGGCGAGAGCGCCTACGCGCAGCTCCTCCACGACGCGGTGGCCGACGAGCACGTGCACGTCGGTCAGCTGATCATCCCGTTCGGCATCGACGACGGACAGGACGACCACTCGTCGGCTGCGGTCGCCGAGCGGCTCTGGAGCATTTACACCGAGCGCGGGGACTTCCGGACCTACGCCGAGCCGCTGCCGGAGTGAGCGACGACGGACGGGCGCGGCCCGCTGAGCGGTGACGCGCCAGCGTCACGCGGGCCGCGCCGACCGAGCCTGCGAGGGAGGCCCGTGGCGGGATCGCCACGGGCCTCCCGTCCGCCGCACGGTGCGTCGCTGCGCCCGAGCCGGCAGCGTCAGCGCGCGGTGCGCTCGATCGCGTCGGCCATCGCCGCGGCGACCGAACGGTTCGCCTCGGCCGTCGGGTGGATGCCGTCCGGCGTCGTCCCCGCCACGTAGGCCCCGTCGGCCGCCCGGAGCGAGCGGAACGGGTCGACGAACGCCCAGCCGTGCGCGTCGGCATCCGCGTGCAGCGCATCGGTCAGGACGATCTGACCCGAGCGACGGTCGGCACCCCACCGGCTCCACGTCCAGTCGGACGGCGGACCGGCGACGACGAGGACCCGCGCCGCACCGACCTTGCGGACGATCGCGTCCACACCGGCGATCGTCCGGTCGAGCGGGACGGCCTGGTTGACGTCGTTCGTGCCGACCTCGACCACGAGCACGCGCGCCTGCGGGACCGGGCCGATCTCCGCGAGGACCTGGTCGGCACGGTACCCGCTGTGCGCGTAGCCACCGACGGCGCGCAGCCGGTCGTCGGACTCCAGCTGGTGCAGCCACGAGTCGGGTCGGGCGGTGATCGAGTCGCCGGCGTACGCGAACGGCACGGCGTCCGGCAGCGCGGGGGTGCTGAGCGCTCCGGAGACCACCTGGTCCGGCGTGCTCGGACGAGCGAGGTCCGTGGTGCCGCGTTCGACGCGGGTGTCGGCTGCTGCGGCGACGGGGCGGTCCTCGGCGCTCGCCGTGTGGGGTGCGGCGACGACGAAGACGCCGGCCCCGACGAGGCAGGCTGCGGAGACGATGCTCGCGACGACGGCGAGACGGGTGGTGCGGGTCACGGGTACAGGTATCCTCCGGATCGCCCGCCGGGACCAGGCCCCAGACCTGGGGAACGCGCAGCGTCGCTGAGGGTCCTCGCGGCCGTTCTCAGGTTCGGGCTCACGGGGCACGGCGCACCACCGGGCGGGAGCTGCGTCCGGCGGTCGCCCAGGTGCCCGCCGTCACGACGAGCGGGAGGCCGAGGGCGAGCAGCGCCAGCACCGGCCAGTCCGCCACGAACGGCAGGTGCGTGGTCCCCGTCGGGCCGCCGTCGAACCGCAGGGTGAGCGCCCGGATCGGCAGCAACCCGAGCAGCGTGCCGACGACCGCGCCGACCGTGGTGAGGATCGCCGCCTGCCACGCCGACACGCGGCGCCGCAGGACCGGTTCCGCCCCGATCGCGTCGAGCACCTCGTCGTCCCGGCGTCCGTCGGAGCGGGCGAGCCCGACCGCGACGGCGGTGGCACCGATCGTGACGGCGGCGGCCAGTGCGAGGACGAGGGCCTGCACGGCGGCCTGGTCGTCGACCGGACCGCGCTCGTAGGCGAAGCCCGGACCACCCCACCGTTCCCGGTCAGCGCCGCCACCGCTCTGCCACGCGGACGACAGCGCGTCGGACTGCGCCGGGGTCAGGTCCTGCGGCAGGTGCATCGCGAGCAGGCCGTCGACCAGCGGGACCCCGTGGGCCGCTGCCGTGTCCCGGGTCATGAAGACCCCGACCTTGATCCGTGGCGTCTGCACGTCGACGACGGCCGGGATCGTCGTCGAGGCATCGGGGCGGGTGTCCTCGAGCTGCGCGGTGTCGTCGATCGTGCGGTTCCGGAAGGTGTCGATGCGGACCGCTCCGTCGCGGACGTACTCGGGCCAGAGCGACACGGCCTCGCCGTCCTCGAGCGCCCGTCGGACCTCGGCGGACGGACGGTGCCCGGTGAGCAGGGCGTAGTCGTCGACCGTCCCCGCCGCGATGTGCGGCTCGCCGCTCCCGACGCTCTGCAGGAAGCCCGCGCAACCGGTCGTGTCGTACGTCTGGCAGTCCCGCTGCACGAAGTCGTGCGGCGTGGTGATCGTGGTCGGCTCCTTGCCGGCGTCCTCGCGGTTCACGGCGAGCACGTGCAGCCGGACGCCGTCCAACGCTCCGGAGAGCACGTGCGCGGCCCGGTCGGTGACCGCGGCGTCGTACCCGTCGCTGTACCCGTCGCGGTCGGTCAGCGAGACGTTCGCGGTCGCGACCCCGACGGCGGTCGTGTACTCGTACCCCCGGACGAAGCGGGCGTGCTCCGAGGCGCTCCACGTGATCACGACCGAGGCGACGAACACGACGCTCATCACGCTCGCGAGCACCGGGACCGTGCGGACCGGGTTGCGTCGAGCGTCCCGCGCGGCGATCCGGGCGGACAGACCGAGGCGCGCCGAGAGCCGTGCGACGCCGGCCAGGACCCACGGCGACGCGAGGGCCACACCGAGCTGCACCAGGCACGGCCCGAGCGCGACCCCGACGCCGGCGAGCACGGCCCACCGGTCCTGCTGCACGGGTCGGTCGTTGAGCAGGAGCACGCCGACGCCGCACGCCAGTGTCATCGCCGTCCCGCTGACGACCAGCACGGGGACCCAGGTCCGCCGCCGCCGTTCCGCCCGGGGACGGGGTGCAGCGGGGCGCAGGGACCCGCGGAGGGCCGCGAGGACGTCGATCCTGGTCGCTGCACGTGCCGCGACCAGCGCCGCCACGAGCCCGGCGACGACGGCGACCGCCGCGATCGTGACGAGGGCGAGTGCCGGCACGTGCAGCCCCGGCCAGGTCCCGACGTTGCCGTCGTCGAGCAGGTGGAACGCCAGCACACCGATCCCGGTGCCCAGGGCCGTCCCGAGCACGGCGCCGACGAGACCGAGCACCAGCCCGGAGCCGGCGACGACCGCCCGCACGAAGCCGCGCTCACCGCCGAGGCTCGTGACGATCGCGTACGTGCGGGTGTCCGCACGGGTGCCGACCAGGAACGCGGCACCGGCGAGCAGTGCGACCTCGAAGGCGGCGAACACCCCGACCAGCGCCAGGGCACCGAGGTACGCGTTCACGGTCGTCTCGGTCGGGACGCCCTCGAGTCGGTCCGCCGGCGGGTCGAGCACGACCGGACGGGACTCGACGACGATCCCGTGCGCGTTGAGCGCGCGGATCTCCGACCACGTCGGGGCGACCTCGGGCAGGTACACGGTCGTGTCCGACCCACCCCGCTGCACGGAGTACGGGAGCTCGGCCGGCAGGGACCCGGGCGGCAGGAACACCCCCTGGGCACCCGGGCCTGAGGCGGCGTCGCGCATGGTGCCCGTGACGGTGAACCGCTCGCGGACCGGATCGGTCACCGTCAGGGTGTCGCCGACGGACAGGTGGAGGCGCTCCAGCGTCGCGGGGGTCAGCATCGCCTGGTCGGGGGAGGTCGGTGCACGGCCGGACAGCACGTGCCAGTGCCCGTCGAGGGCGGGCGACCACGTCGCTCCCTCGTCCGCGGAGACGGCGACGGGGACCGCCGGGCCGGCGACGACGACCTGCGTGGTCCGGACCGGGATCGCCTCGGCTCCCGCCGGCACGTGGTCGAGCAGGTCGGCCCAGGGGGAGTCCTCGTCCGCCCTCGTCACCGGGCTGTCCCGCGCCGAGTCGGTCAGCTGCCACTGCAGGGGGTCCTGCCGCATCCCGGGCAGGTCCGGGCCGGACAGGCGCATCTGGGCGGCTGCGTGGCCGAGGTCGTACCGGAGTTGCTCCTGCACGGTGGGCAGTGTGGACTGGATGACCACGGCCGCCGCCGCGAACCCCGCGGTGGGGATGCCGATGAGCGACACGATCAGCACCGCGCGGCCGGTCTTCGCGAAGGCCAGGCGGCGACCGAGTCGGAGCGCCGGCCAGAGCCTCACGAGGCTGCTCGGCCGACGAGCGACTCGACGCCGGCGTAGACCGTCTCGTCGACGACCCGACCGTCGCGCAGGAAGACGACCCGGTCCGCCCAGGCGGCGTGCCGTGCGTCGTGCGTCACGAGCAGGGCACCCGCTCCGTTGTCGACGTGCCGGCGGAGCATCCGGAGCACCACCTCGCCGGTCTGCGAGTCGAGCGCACCGGTCGGCTCGTCCGCCAGCACCAGTCGCCGGTCACCGACGACGCCACGGGCGATGGCGACGCGTTGCTGCTGCCCGCCGGACAGGTCGTCGGGGAAGGCGTCGGCGCGGTCACCGAGCTCGACGTTCTCGAGCGCGAGTTCGGCCGCGCGGCGGGCCTTGCTCGCCTTCCACCCGTCGAGCTCGAGCGGGAGGGCGACGTTCTCGACCGCCGTGAGGGACGGGATGAGGTTGAAGTCCTGGAACACGAACCCCACGAGGCGTCGACGCAGCGCCGCGAGCTCCCGCGCCGGGCGGTCGGAGACCCACTCGCCGCCGATGCGCACCTCGCCGCTGGTGGGCGGCAGCAGCGTTCCGGCACACGCGAGGAGGGTCGACTTGCCGGACCCGGAGGTCCCCATCACGGCGACCATCTCTCCTCGTCGGATCGTCAGGTCGACACCCGCCAGTGCGGTTACGGACCTTTCACCGGAGCCGTACTGGACGCTGACCGCATCCAGGGCGAGGAGCGCCTCGGTGTCGGCGGCGCTCATCGGACGCCCTCGTGTGCCGTGTCGGCGATGGGCTCGACCGGTGCCTTCGGTACATGTGCCGCCGACGGCATGTACCGCGCGACGGAGCTCTCCACGTGGTCGAGCCACCGGACCTCGGCCTCGGCCTGGAAGACCATCGACTCGAGGACGAGGGACCACGCCAGGTCCTCCGACGGGTCGGCGGAGCGCTTCAGCCGCGTCAGGTCCTGCAGTGCGCGCATCGCCGAGGCGCGCTGCACCTGCACCAGTCGAGGGACGTCGATGCCGGGGACCGTGACGGCGAGCGCGAACTTGATCGCGAGCTCGTCGCGACCGCGCTTCGCGGGTACCGGCTCGCTGAACCAGCGTGCGACCTCGTCGCGGCCCGCGTCGGTCGCCGTGTAGACGACGTGTCCGTCGTCGTCGGCGTCGCCGCGGGCCACGAGTCCGTCCCGTTCGAGACGGTCGAGCGTCGTGTAGACCTGGCCGATGTTGAGCGGCCAGCTCCCCCCGGTGCGGTGCTCGAACTCCCCCCGGAGCTGGTACCCGTACCCGGGTCCTCCCACCAGCAGCGCGAGTACGCCCATCTTGACGCTCATCGTGACTCCCCCCGTCTCGGTCCGTCTCGGACATACCGAGTATGCACATACCGGGTAGCCCCCGACAAGCCCGGACGGGTCACGAAGTGGTCACGAGACGTGACGGGAGGCCCGTGGCGGTGTCGCCACGGGCCTCCCGTCCGGTGCCTGGTGGGGTCACTCCCCCAGCTTCGACAGCTCCGCGAACTCCTCGTCCGTGAGCTCGATCGTCGCGCCCTGCATGTTGTCCTCGAGGTGGTCGACGCTCGAGGTGCCCGGGATCGGCAGCATCACGGGCGAGCGCTTCAGCAGCCACGCGAGCGCGAGCTGTGCCGGCGTGGCGCCCTTGCGCTGCGCGATCTCGGTGAGCGGCGAGTCCTCGCCGGTCAGTCCACCGGTCGCGAGCGGGAACCACGGGATGAAGCCGATGCCCTGCTCCTCGGACCAGTCGAGGAGCTCCTCGGCGTCGCGCTTCTGCAGGTTGTAGAGGTTCTGGACGGTGACGATCTCGGCGTGCTCCTGCGCGGCCTTCACGTCGTCGACGGAGACCTCGGACAGGCCGATGTGGCGGATCTTGCCCTCGTCCTGCAGCTTCTTCAGCTCGCCGATCTGGTCCTCGAGCGGGACCTTCGGGTCGATGCGGTGCAGCTGGAACAGGTCGATGCGCTCGAGGCCGAGGCGGCGGAGGCTCATCTCGGCCTCCTGGCGGAGGTACTCCGGGCGGCCGACCGGCGGCCACTCGTTCGGGCCGGTGCGGGTCAGGCCGGCCTTGGTCGCGATGACGATGTCGTCGCCGTAGGGGTGCAGGGCTTCACGGAGCAGCTCCTCGGCGACGTACGGGCCGTAGGAGTCGGCCGTGTCGAAGAAGTCGACGCCGAGGTCGACCGCGCGCTTGAGGACACGGACGGCCTCGTCGTGGTCCTTCGGCGGCCCCCAGACGCCCGGGCCGGTGAGCTGCATGGTGCCGTAGCCCAGGCGGTGGACCTCGAGGTCACCGCCGATGCGGAACGTGCCCGAGGCGGCGGCAGGACGGTTCGTGGTGTCGGTACCAGTGGTCATGACCCCGGTCTACGCCCGTGGAGTGACCCGTTGCTGGGTCGGTGTCCCCCTGGCGCGTGCGACGGGCAGCGCGGGCGCCCTGGTCAGCGACCCGGGCGTGGGTACGGCGTCTCGCCGGTCGCGAGCCCGGCGACGAGCTTCGCGATCCGGTTCGCCCGTGCGGAGACGCTCGGTGCCGTGACGACCCGGTGCAGCACGGCGTACCGGTTCGTCGCGTCGAGCTCGGCGAACAGCGCGGCCGCAGCGGGTGCGGCGTCGAGCGCGGCCCGCAGGTCGTCGGGCACGGTGGCGGTCGCCGCTCCGGCGTAGGCGCGGTCCCACCGTCCGTCGCCCTTCGCGCGGTCGACCTCGGCGCGACCGCGTGGGCGCATGCGGCCGGCGTCCTCGAGTGCCGCGACGAGCCCGATGTTGCGCTGGGACCAGAGCGACGCCCGGCGGCGCGGGGTGAAGCGCTGCCGGAAGGTCGCCGTGTCCCGGCCGCGCTTCTGCCCGTCGATCCACCCCGAGCACAGGGCCTCGTCGAGCGCCTGGTCGTACGTCAGCGACGTCGGCTCCGTCGTGCCCTTCTTGGCGAGCACCAGCCAGACGCCGTCGGGATCGTCCTCGTGCTCGTCGAGCCAGGCACGCCAGGCGGCTGCGTCGGGGAGCACCAGGTCGTCGTCGTCCACGCCGTCATCGTAGGACGGGCACCGCGGCCGCGGGCGGACCGGTCAGCGAACGCCGCCGCCGCTGCTGATCCGCACGGCGTCGGCCCACTCGTGCACCCAGCCGGGCAGCGTGAGGTCCCGCGCCGCGCCGCCCGCCGCGGCCACCACGTCCTCGGGCGTCACCTGGCCGCCCTCGCGCCGCAGGAACCGTGCCTGGACGACCGCCCGAGCGACGACCGCGCCCTGCCGGACGAAGGTCTGCTCCATGTACACGGCGCGCTCGTCGACGCCGAGCACCCGGGTGTGCAGGGTGAAACGTTCCCCGAGCGTCAGGGAGCGCTTGTACGTGATCGTCTGCGCAGCGACGACGGCGTACCAGCCGCGGCGGGCGGACTCCTGCCAGAAGCCGGACCCGTACAGCAGGTCGTAGCGGCCGAGGTCCATCAGCGTCAGGTACCGGCCGTTGTTCACGTGCCGCAGCGTGTCCAGGTCCGTCGGCAGCACGCGGAAGGGCGTGCGGGCCTCGTCCCACAGCGAGGGGCGCCGCCCCGGTCGCAGGGCGGTCAGCCGGAGGCGCAGACCGAGGAGGAAGAGCCGGAGGTACAGGTTCACGGGTCGATCACACCAGTGCCGGGCTGAGCGTCCGATCCCGTTGGAGGAACCGCACGAGCGCGTCCGGTGTCGAGTGCAACACCGTGCAGCGGAACCTGCAACCGCCTGGTCGGGGCGGTTCAGCCGAGCGGGCCGCCCCCGGCGCCGCTGATCCCCGGGTGTGCCGACTTCGCCACGCCTTCGATGATCGCGTGCTCCCCGGATGCCTCGGACATCGCGCGCTCCCCGACGCGCGGGTCGACGGGCTCCAGGTGCGCCAGGGCCTTCCGACGCCGGGCGTTCTGCACCTCGAGCACGACGAGCAGGGCGGCGACGACCACCACGAGGCCGATGACGATCCAGACCACGGTCATGACGTTCCCCTTCCGTCGCGGACACTGTCCGTGCCCTCAGCGTAGCCGTGCCGGTACCTCCCTGACGAGGTGCCGGCAGGAGTAGACCTGCACCCATGCAGACACGCAAGCTCGCAGACCTCGAGGTCGGCTCCGTCGGCCTCGGCACCATGGGCATGAGCGCCTTCTACACGGGCGCCGGCACCGACGACGACGAGTCGATCCGCACGATCCACCGCGCGATCGACCTCGGCGTCACGCTCTTCGACACCGCCGAGGCCTACGGCCCGTACACGAACGAGGAGCTCCTCCGTCGTGCCCTCGGCGACCGCCGCGACCAGGTCGTGATCGCCACCAAGTTCGGCCTCTACCGGCACGAGGCCGGCGAGCAGACCCCCACGCAGCAGCGCGGCATCTCCAGCGCACCCGAGTCCGTCCGCGAGGCGCTCGAGGGCTCGCTCCGCCGCCTCGGCACCGACCACATCGACCTCTACTACCAGCACCGCGTCGACCCGGCCGTCCCGATCGAGGACGTGGTCGGACAGCTCGCCGGCTTCGTGCAGGAGGGCAAGATCCGCCACATCGGGCTCTCCGAGGCGAGCGCCGCCACGATCCGCAGGGCGCACGCCGTGCACCCGATCACCGCGCTCCAGAGCGAGTACTCGCTGTGGACGCGCGACCCGGAGGGCGACGTGCTCGACACCCTCCGCGAGCTCGGCATCGGCCTGGTGCCGTACTCGCCCCTCGGCCGCGGCTTCCTGACCGGCGCGATCACGAAGCCGTCCGACCTGGACGAGGACGACTTCCGCCGCCAGAACCCCCGCTTCGCAGAGCAGGCGTTCACCGAGAACATGCGGATCGTCGACGCCGTCACGGCGATCGCCGACGAGGTCGGCGCGAAGCCCGGTCAGGTGGCGCTCGCCTGGCTGCTCGCGCAGGGCGACGACGTCGTGCCGATCCCCGGCACCAAGCGGGTCTCACGGCTCGAGGAGAACGTGGGCGCCGCCGACGTGACGCTCTCCGCCGACCAGCTCGCGCGCCTGTCGGCGCTGCCCGTACCGACCGGGGACCGGTACCCCGACATGTCGTCCATCGGTCGCTGACGCGACCAGGAGACGGACGGGAGGCGCGGTGTCGGCCGACACCGCGCCTCCCGTCCGTCTCGGTGTCGGCGGTCACTCCGGAACGCGCGTTCCGGGGCCGCGGTGCGTGACGCGCGCGACCCGAGCTCGTCACGGGGCGGAAACAGGGGCTCCCTAGCGTCGAGGTGACACGTGACCGGCACCGCGACGGGGGCACCATGACCAGCACGACACCACCACGCACGACCACCGGACCGGACGGGGTGGACACGGTCCCGCCGCTCGGTCGGCTCCTGCCGCTGGGCCTGCAGCACGTCCTGGCGATGTACGCCGGGGCGGTCGCCGTCCCGCTCATCGTCGGTGGGGCGCTCGGGTTCGACCGGGCCGACCTGGCCTTCCTGATCAGCGCCGACCTGTTCGTCGCCGGGCTGGCGACGATCGTGCAGTCCGTCGGCTTCTGGCGCTTCGGGGTCCGCCTGCCGCTCGTGCAGGGCGTGACCTTCGCCGCAGTCGGTCCGATGATCGCGATCGGCAGTGCGCACGGCATCACCGCGGTCTACGGGGCGACGATCGCCTGCGGGGTGTTCATGGTGCTCGTGGCGCCGTGGTTCTCGCAGCTCGTGCGGCTGTTCCCGCCGATCGTCACCGGCACCGTGATCCTGATCATCGGCGTCTCGCTCACGAGCGTCGCCGCCGGGTGGATCACCGACGGTGGGGAGGACGGCGCTGCCGATCCGCTCGACGTGGCCTTCGCGGCAGGCGTGCTGCTGGCCGTCGTGCTCGTCGAGCGCTTCGCGCCGCGCGGGCTCGCGCGGGTCTCGGTGCTGTTCGGGCTCGTCCTCGGCACCGTCGCGGCGCTGTTCGTCCCCGGCATGGTCGACGGGTCGGGGATCGGCGACGCCGCCTGGTTCGCCGTCGTCACGCCGTTCCACTTCGGGCTGCCGACGTTCGACCTCGCGTCGATCGTGTCGATGCTCGTCGTCGGGCTCGTCATCATGACCGAGACCACGGGCGACATGGTGGCCGTCGGCGAGGTCGTCGACCGTCCGGTGTCGCGCCGCACGCTGGCCGACGGACTGCGGGCCGACGGCCTCGGTACCGTGCTCGGCGGGGTCTTCGACACGTTCCCGTACACGGCGTTCGCGCAGAACGTCGGGCTGGTGGCCCTGACCGGGGTGCGCTCGCGGTACGTGGCGACGGCCGCCGGCGGCATGCTCGTCGTGCTCGGACTCGTGCCGAAGGTCGCAGCGGTCGTCGAGGCGGTGCCGCACGCGGTGCTCGGCGGTGCCGGGGTCGCCCTGTTCGGCATGGTCGCGGCGAGCGGCATCCGGACGCTCTCCGAGGTGCGGTTCGACAACCGGAACGTGCTCGTCGTGGCGCTGCCGCTCGCGATCGCGCTGCTGCCGACCGTCGCGCCGGAGATCTACGGGGCGTTCCCGACGTGGTTCACGCTCGTGTTCGACTCGGGCATCTCGGCCGGGGCGATCGCCGCGATCCTGCTCAACCTGCTGCTCGGGTCGAGCAGGCTGCGGGAGCGCTACGGCGCCGACCCCGCCGTGGGGTCGTACGACGCGGTGCGCTCGACGGCGCCGGTCGCGACGGTCGGCGACGGCCGGTCCTGACGCGCGGCGCGCGCTGCGCGGGGCCGCGCCGGGCCGCGCCGCCGCCGCGCCGCCGCGCCGCCGCGCCGCCGCGGCTCCCGCGAGACTCGGCTCCGCGGACACGTTCGCGGTCGTGGGACCACGAACGTGTCCGCTCGGGCGAGACTCGGCGCCGGGCGCCGGGCGCCGGGCGCCGGGCGCCGGGCGCCGGGCGCCGGGCGCCGGGCGACCGCCTGGTCAGCTGCCGCGGTAGGTGCTGTGGGCGAAGGGGCTGAGCAGCAGCGGCACGTGCAGGTGGTCGGTCCCGGTCACCGTGAACGCGACGACGACGTACGGGTGGAACGTCGGGACCCCGGCGGCGCGGTGGTGGGCGCCGGTGTCGAACCGCAGCTCCAGGTCCCCACGGGGCAGCACGTCCGGCCCGAGCCCCGCGCGCCCGTCCGCGTCCGTCTCCCCCGTGGCCAGGACCTCGCCCTCGGGGGTGCGCAGTGTCAGCGCGACACCGACGGCCGGGGTGCCGGTGCGGGCGTCGAGCACGTGCGTGGTCAGGTGCGGGACGCCGAAGGTCGCTCGGATCCGGTGCACGGCGATGTCGGCCAGGGCAGCGGTGGCCTCGGTCACCTCGGCGTCCGGCTCCCCCGCGAGGCGCCGCTCGAGCTCGGCGAGGAGTTCCTCCGGCGTCCGCCCGGCGGCACGCACGAGGAACACCCGGCCGAACCGGTCCTCGTACGCGGCGTTCCCGCGGGCGATGGCCGTTGCGACGTCGTCCGCCGCCGTCGCCATCGCGCCCTGCTCGCGGGCCGACGACGCCTCGGTGGTGCGCTCGCCGATGCGGGGGTGCTCGGCGAGGGCGGTGTCGAGGTCCGCCGCGGTCCACTGCGCCGCCGCCTCGGTGGCCGCTGCGACCAGGGCCGGCACGGTGCGGAACGGTCGAGCGGCCACCAGGGCGTCGGCCCACGCCGGCACCGCTGCCCAGTGCAGGGCGGTCCGTCGGGCGTCGTCGGCGGGGGCGGAGTCGAAGTCGCGGAGGTCCACCCGCCACACCCTAGGGACCGCGCGTTACGCCGGCGTTTCCCGGGGCTCCTCCGCGGCACGCAACGTCGGCGGAGGCTCGCAGCGGTACAGCGCTGCGAGCATCCGCCAAGATTGCGTCCCGCGGCTTCGGCGGGCTCAGAGGTCGGCGGCGAAGGACGCGATCCGGAGCTGCAGGTCCTCGATCCGGCGGACCCGGGCGGCCTCGACGTCGTAGCCCTCGTACGCCGGGGGCACCGGGCGTCGGACGTTGCGGGAGCACTGGAAGTCCTGGCAGACGAGGGTACCGACGGTGTTGCCGTTCCGACCGGCCTTCCCCGAGCGCTTGGCGGCGTAGAAGACGACGTCGTTGGGCAGCTTGACGTCCTGGCACCACGAGCACTGCGCCCGTGCACGCGGCGACGCCTCGGCCTGCCGGAACAGGATGCCGACGAGGTCGCCCTCGAGCGTCGGGACGACGGCGTAGGCGCGGCGCGCGGTCTTCGGGTCGCGCCAGCCGAGGAAGTCGAGCGACTCCCAGTCCAGCGTCTCGAGGTCGGTCGGCAGGGTCAGGTCGGTGACCTCCTTGCGGGAGGCGTTGACGAAGGACGAACGGATGGTCTTCTCGCTGATGGGCAGCACGGTGTGGTCGCTCTCGACGGGCCCGGGCGCGGGTGCGCGCCGCACGGGCGGAGGTGTGGTCAGGGTTCGACGGACCCGGCCGTGCCGGACGGCACAGCCGGGGGCGTCACGCCCTGATGCCGGCGCTCTGCGCGCCGACCACCTCCTGCTGACTCACGGTCCCAGCCTACGACGGCGTGTCAAGCCGGGCGTGTCGCGTCGTCGACCCGGTCGGGGAGTCGTCGTCGCTCCGGTCGGGGAGTCGTCGTCGACCCGGTCAGGGAGTCACGGAGCGGGCCGCAGCAGGACGACCGACCCGTCGAGCGCGGGCCGCCGGCGGAGTGCCCCGTACCGGCTGTCCCACTCGCCCGACGCGAGCGCGCTCCGCAGGGCGGCGACCGATCGGCGAGCGGTGAGGTCGTCGACCAGGCTCCACGCCGGGTCGGCGGCGCGGACCTCGGCGTCGAGGAGCCGTTCGGGTCGCGCGTAGTAGCCCTCGCCGAAGCCGTCCACGCAGGTGAACGGCACCGGGAGGCGCACGACCTCGACGGACGGTCCGACGAGCGTCGCCAGCCGGTCGACCGTCGGCAGCGTGTCCGCCTCGGCGGCGACCACCGCGGACGCGTACTCGGCGAGCCAACCGGTGCGGAGCCGGTCCGGGTCGCGCGCGAGGACGACGACCCGGCCGTCCTCGGGCCGTGCGAGCCCGGCGACGGTGTCCACGCTCGGGAAGGTGAGCAGCACCGCGTCGGCGTCCCCGTCGGAGACGACCCGCCGGTCCGCGGGCACGTACGAGACCGGACCAGGCCGTTCCTCGCGCACGGTGCGGGCATCGGCCAGGGACCCCGCGACCGCACGGACGAACGTCGGCTCCGGGCGGCGGTGTCGTCGCAGGAGCGCCGCTGTGTCCTCGTCCACCGGCATCCTCGTCACGGCCCCACCCTACGAACGCTCCCTGCTAGCGTCGTCGCATGGTCTCCGGGGGATTCGCCGTCGTCAGCATCGTCTACCTGGCGGTCGTGCTGCTGTTGCTCGTGCTCGTCGTCGCACTCATCGTGCTCGTGTTCGCCGCGATCCGCGTGCTGCGGTTGACCGCGACCGAGAAGGAACTGCGCATCGACCGGCTCCGCGTGGACTCGCTCGTCGACACGCTCGGGAGCGACGACGGCACCGACGGCACCGACGGCGCCCCTCGCCCCGAGGGACCCGCAGGACCGTCCGCTCCGTGACGACCGACCGCTGACCACGGCGGTCGTCCGGTCGGCCCGTCAGTCGTCCAGCTCGGCCTCGCCCGCACGCACGGCGGCGAGCCGCTCGGACCGCTCCGTCGCGGCCCAGGTCCCGAGCAGCGCGAGCGACCGCTCGGACTCGCTGCCCGGCTCCGCCGAGTAGGTGAACATCGTCAGACCCGGGTCGGCGACGAGCTCGAGCGCCTCGAAGTCCAGCTGCAGCTCCCCGACGACGGGGTGCGCGATGCGCTTGCCGCCCCGTCGGTGCACCCGGACGTCGTGGGCAGCCCACCAGCCGCGGAACTCCTCGCTCCGTGTGGAGAGCTCGCCGACGAGCGTCACGAGACCGGGCTCGCAGGGGTTCGCGACGGCCGCGGCGCGGAGGACGGCGACGGCCTCGCGCGCGGTGGCCGCCCAGTCGGGGAAGAACTCGCGAGCGGCCGGGTCGAGGAACGTGAACCGTGCGGTGTTCACGGGGCGCCCGGGGCCCGCGAACATCGGCGCGTACAGGGCCCGGCCGAGCTCGTTCGTCGCGACGACGTCGCCGCGCTCGTTCCGCACCCACGCGGGCGCGCCGGTGATCGCGTCGAGCAGGCGCTGCACGCCCGGCCGGACACGCGTCGGTACGTTCCGGTGCATCACCCTGACGCCGGCGTTGGCCAGACGGGCGAGGTCGAACAGGTGCGTCCGTTCGTCCTCGTCGAGCTGCAGCGCGCCCGCGAGTCCCTCGAGCACGCTGTCCGAGACGCCCTTGAGCGAGCCGCGCTCGAGCCGCGTGTAGTAGTCGACGCTCACCCCGGCGAGCATCGCGACCTCGTGCCGACGCAGACCGGGCACCCGGCGGACGCCGCCCCCGAACGACGGCATGCCGACCTCGTCGGGGGTGAGCCGCGCCCGCCGCGAGGACAGGAAGTCACGGATCTCGTTGCGCACGTCGATACCCATGGCACGAGCGTACGTGGCGGTACCGTCGCGACGACAGGCACCGGCGGTACCCGTGACGGACGGGAGGCGCGGTGCGGGTCGGCACCGCGCCTCCCGTCCGGCGGTGGCCCGGCTAGGAGACGGGCGGGACCGCGTGCACCGGCTCGGTGGCCGCCGGCGCCGCCGTGGCGGCGTCCGCCGCTCGGGGAGTGACCCGCACACGCGCCACCCGGTGCCCGTCCATCTCGGTGACCTCGAGGCGGTGCTCGCCGGTCTCGACCACGTCACCGACCTCGGGTACGCGGTCGAGGTGCACCTGCACGAGCCCGCCGACGGTCTCGTAGTCGCCGTCCGGCAGCAGCGGACCGCCGTCGGCCGCGAGGTCCTCGAGCACGGTCGCACCGTCGATCCCGTCGGACTCGGCGGCCGGCGGGTCGTACTCGTCCCTGATGCGGCCGACGAGGTCCTCGAGCAGCGCCTCGAGCGTGACCATGCCCGCACTGCCGCCGTACTCGTCCACCACGAGCGCGATCTGGTGTCCCTCGGTGCGCATGTCCGCGATGGCACTCGACAGCGACTTCGTCTCCGGCAGCGCGAGCACGGGGCGCACGAGCGTCGAGACGGGTGCCGTCGGGTCGGTCGGGCGGAGCAGGTCGCGGAGGTGCACGAAGCCCGCGACGTCGTCCCGCGAGCCCTCGGTGACCAGGTACCGGGTGTGGCCGACCTCGATGGCGTGGTCGGTCGCGTCGGCGATGCTGAGCGAGGCGTCGATGGTCGAGACGTCGTACCAGGGGCGCATCGACTCGCGGAGGATCCGGTCGCCGGCGTCGAGGGCGCTGCGGGCGATGCGGCGGCCCTGCGCGTCGATGGCGTCGTGGTCCTCGACCAGACCGCGGAGCTCCTCCGTGCTCATCGACTCGCTGCGGGCGTCCGGGTCGCCACCGAGCAGCCGGACCACGCCGTTCGTGGTCTTCGACAGCACCCAGATCACCGGGCGCATCGCGGTCGCGAACCGGTCGAGCGTCGGCGCGACGGCCATCGAGAAGCCCTCGGCGCGCTGCAGGGCGAGGCGCTTCGGCACGAGCTCGCCGAACACGAGCGACAGGTAGGCGATGACCAGGGTCATCAGGACGAGGGCGACGGCCTCGGCCGCCCCCTGGTCGAGTCCGAGGCCGGACAGCAGCGGCGCGACGTCCGGCGCGATCGACGACGCACCGTACGCGGCCGAGAAGAACCCGGCGACGGTCACGCCGATCTGCACGGCGGACAGGAAGCGGTTCGGGTCACGCCCGAGCGCGGCGACCCGGGCTCCGCGGGAGCCACGTCGCTCGAGCTGCTGCAGCTGTGACTCGCGGAGCGAGACGAGGGCGATCTCCGCCGCGGCGAAGACACCGCCGACGAGCACGAAGAGGATGACGAGCCCGAAGGCGATCCAGGTGTCGGCGTCCATCAGCGGGACACCACCGTGGGTCGGCGACGGGCGGGCGGTCTGTGGTGATCGTCCATGCTGAGATCCTGTACAGCCATGCTGGGACGCCGCCGCGCCGGTGCTGCACGAGTGCTGTGGGTCCGGGGTGCACGGACCGGGACGTCAGCGGTCCCGACGATCCGCTGGGTCGCCCAGGTCGGATCGAGCCCGGGTCGGATCGAGCCGGGGTCGGATCGTGCCCGGGCCGGGTCGTGCTCGGGTCAGATCGTGAGCGAGCGGCCGATGCGGGCCTCGAGCCAGGCCTCGGGGTCGATCGGCGTGACACCGTCCATCAGGACCTCGAGGTGGAGGTGTGCGCCCGTCGAGACGCCGGAGGAGCCGACGCTGCCGATGAACTGGCCGGCCTCGACGGTGTCGCCGGCCCGCAGCGGCGACGACCCGGGGATCATGTGCCCGTACAGGGTCGAGACCCGGCGGCCCTCGATCACGTGGTCGATGATCACCGTCGTGCCGTACGAGAAGTACGTGCCCGAGACACGGACGGTGCCGGCGGCGACGGCGCCGATCGGGGCGCCCATGCCCGGGTTGAAGTCGAGGCCCTGGTGGAGCGAGGAGCACGCGGCGCACGGAGCGGAGCGGTACCCGAACCCGGAGCTCATGCGCACCGGGCCGGGGAACGGCGAGCGGACCTCGCCACCGTACGACACCGCGCCCTCGGCGCCGCCGTCACCGGCGACGACGACCTGCTGCCCGCCGCCGACCGTGAAGTCGTCGCGGTCGAGGGCGGCCGCCGTGACCGCCTGGGTGACCGCGTAGTCCTGGGTGCGGACCTGCGGCGCGAGCGTGGACGTCGCTGACGAGGTGCCGGCGCTGGCGTGGGCGGGCATCGCGGACGCGGCGAACATCGCGAGTGCGGCAGCGGCGCTGGTCAGCGTGATGCGGCTCGCGCGGTGCGAGCGGGACGGGCGCGTTGCACGTGCCGCGGGCGTCGCGGCGACCGGCAGCGCGGCACTCCGTCGACGGACGACCCGGGTGATCCGCGCGTCGACGTGCTCGGTGGTGGCCCGGGCCTCGGTGGTGCGACGTCCCGACCGCGCAGCGACCGGGACGGTGTGCGGAGCCGGAGCCGGAGCCGGAGCCGGAGCGGCCGACGACTCGGGCGTGCGTCCGGGCGCCGGTGCGGGGGAGACGGTCGCGACCGCCGGGGCCGCGTCCGAGCGGGACGGGCGGGGAGCGCGGGTGCGACGCGCTGCCTTGCCAGCCGCTGCGCGCTCGGCCTCGAGGGCAGCGCGACGGGACAGGTGCACGACCGGGGTCTCCGGCTGCTGCTGGTCGGTGTCGTGTGTCGTCGTCATGGCCGCAGACCATTCTGCACGAGTCTGTCGCTTTGTACAGGGGTGATCGTGATCTTCCCGTTACCGAACGGCTGGCAGTCCGCTGACGTGTCACCGCGGTTGCGTGCCCGCTGGACGTTGCGTCGGTAGTGTCCGAGACCAGCGACCGGAAGGACCTGCGCCATGGCCCGAACGCCGCGGGAACGCCACGAACCCATCGACCTCGCGACCGCCGAGGTCGTGCTCGCCGGCACCCAGGAACTGCTCCCCGTCCTCCGGGCGTCGGCCGTCCGTGCGGGCGTCGACGCCGCCAGGATGCGGGTCGTCGGGGTGGACGACCTCCCCGATCCCCACGAGCACGCCGATGCCGACCTCGCGGTGATCGCGATCCGCCGACCGGGCGACGACCCCGCGTTCCACCGGGCACAGGAGGCCGCGGAACTCATCGCGCCGCTGCTCGCACCGAACGCCGTGCGCATCGTCATCACGGTCTCGGGGGTGACCCGGCTCGCCCCGAAGGTCGAGCGGACGCTGACGTCCGAGGTGCTCCACCAGATCGGCGTGGCCTCGGCCCGCTCGGGCTTCAAGCGCCCCTTCCGGAGCATGCGGACCCGCCTCGGCACCGCCGGACTGCGGGCCGCCGGGGTGCGGGTGTTCCGGATCACGATCTGACCCGACCCCACGGCAGTGCCCGACCGGGTATCTTGACGTCGAGAGAAACCGCGCCGCGAGTACCGTGGACGGACCGAGGTCCGGCACGGTCGAACAAGGGAGTACCCGCCAGCATGGCCAAGATCATCTACACGCTCACGGACGAGGCACCGTTCCTCGCCACCCACTCGTTCCTGCCGGTCGTCGAGGCGTTCGCGCGCACCGCGGGGGTCGACGTCGAGACCCGCGACATCTCGCTCTCCGGTCGGATCATCGCCCAGTTCCCGGAGCGGCTCACCGACGAGCAGCGCCTGGACGACGCCCTGGCGGAGCTCGGCGAGCTCGCGGGGACGCCCGAGGCGAACATCATCAAGCTGCCGAACATCTCGGCGTCGATCCCGCAGCTCAAGGCGGCGGTCAAGGAGCTCCAGGCGCAGGGCTACGACCTGCCCGCCTACCCCGACGAGCCCACCACCGCCGAGGAGCGCGACGTCCGGGCCCGCTACGACCGCGTCAAGGGCAGCGCCGTCAACCCGGTCCTGCGCGAGGGCAACTCCGACCGCCGCGCGCCGCTGTCGGTGAAGAACTACGCCCGCAAGCACCCGCACCGCATGGGCGCCTGGAGCCACGAGTCGCGGACCAACGTCGTGACGATGGGCAAGGACGACTTCCGCTCGAACGAGCAGTCGTGGATCGCCCCCGCCGACGACACCCTGACGATCGAGTTCGTGGCCGCCGACGGCGACACCACCGTGCTCAAGCAGTCGATCCCCGTCCTCGCGGGCGAGGTCGTCGACGGCACCGTCCTGCACGTCCGCGCGCTCGAGGCGTTCCTGCAGGACCAGATCCGTGCCGCGCAGGACCAGGGCGTCCTGTTCTCGGTGCACCTCAAGGCCACGATGATGAAGGTCTCCGACCCGATCATCTTCGGCCACGTCATCCGGGCGTTCTTCCCGACCGTGTTCGAGCGCTACGGGGCCGACCTCGCCGCCGCCGGCCTGAACCCGAACGACGGCCTCGGCTCGATCCTCGCCGGGCTCGACAGCGTGCCGAACGGCGCGGAGATCACGCAGGCGTTCGCCGACGGGATCGACGCAGGCCCCGAGCTCGCGATGGTCGACTCGGACAAGGGCATCACCAACCTGCACGTGCCGAGCGACGTCATCGTCGACGCCTCGATGCCCGCGATGATCCGCACCTCCGGCCACATGTGGGGCCCGGACGGCGAGGAGCACGACACCCTCGCGGTCATCCCCGACTCGAGCTACGCCGGCATCTACCAGGCCGTCATCGAGGACTGCCGCGCGAACGGCGCCTTCGACCCGTCGACCATGGGCTCCGTGCCGAACGTCGGGCTCATGGCGCAGAAGGCCGAGGAGTACGGCTCGCACGACAAGACCTTCGAGCTCCCCGGCGACGGGAAGGTCCGCGTCGTCACGAGCTCCGGTGAGACGGTCATCGAGCACGAGGTCGAGCAGGGCGACATCTGGCGTGCCTGCCAGACGAAGGACGTGGCGATCCGCGACTGGGTGAAGCTCGCCGTCACGCGCGCCCGTGCCACCGGTTCGCCCGCCGTGTTCTGGCTGGACGAGACGCGTGCGCACGACGCGAACCTGATCGGGCTGGTCCGGCAGTACCTCGGCGAGCACGACACCGACGGCCTGCAGATCGAGGTCATGGCACCCGAGGACGCCATGCGCTTCTCGCTCGAGCGCATCCGTCGCGGCGAGGACACCATCTCGGTCACGGGCAACGTGCTCCGCGACTACCTCACCGACCTGTTCCCGATCATGGAGCTCGGCACCTCGGCGAAGATGCTCTCCGTCGTCCCGCTCCTGGGCGGCGGCGGGCTGTTCGAGACCGGTGCCGGCGGGTCGGCCCCGAAGCACGTGCAGCAGCTGGTCGAGCAGGACTACCTGCGCTGGGACTCCCTGGGTGAGTTCCTCGCGCTCGCGGTGTCGCTCGAGCACCTCGCGGGTGTGACGGGCAACGCACGGGCGAAGGTGCTGGCGGACACGCTCGACCGTGCCACGGGGACGTTCCTCGACGAGGACAAGTCGCCCGGCCGCAAGCTCAGATCGATCGACAACCGCGGCAGCCACTTCTACCTGGCGAAGTACTGGGCCGACGAGCTCGCCCGGCAGACCGAGGACACCGAGCTCGCAGCGGCGTTCCAGGGCCTGGCGGCGCAGCTCGACGAGCACGAGCAGACGATCGTCGACGAGCTGGTGGCGGTCCAGGGCAAGCCGGCCGACATCGGCGGCTACTACCGCCCGGACGCGGCGAAGACGAACGCCGTGATGCGTCCTTCGGCCACCCTCAACGAGGCGCTGGCCGCGCTCTAGGCGCGCACCGACGACGGACGGGAGGCGCGGTGCCAGCTGGCACCGCGCCTCCCGTCCGTCACGCGGTCGCGCTCAGACCCTGTCTTGGTCGCAGGACATGCCGTCGCCGCCGGATGTGAGCGGCAAGTCGTGCGACCAGGACGATCGCGGGCGGCAAGTCGTGCGACCGGGTCGGCCGAGGGCGGCGCCGCGTCAGCCCTTGGGGACCGGGGGACCGACGACCAGCAGCGCCGAGAACACCAGCGCGACCGCCACGACCCCGATCGCCACCGACACCCCGGGCCGACGCACCACGAAGAAGAGCAGGCGGTCCCAGACCCCGGACCGCTCGTCGGCGGTCCGTCGCCAGGGGCCCTCGAGCATGCCGCGCCGGGCGACCGCGACCTCGAACGGCACGGTCGCGTACGGCACGACGGCGCTCGCCCACCCGAGCACGAGCGCCCCGACCGACCAGCGCTGGTTCACCGCGACGACCGTCGTCACCACGAGGTACGCCAGGAACACGAACCCGTGGATGCTCCCGCCGATGCGCACGCCCAGGTCGCCGGCGTCCAGCCCGTACTTCAGCACCATCCCGGCGATCAGCAGTGTCCAGGTCACGAGTTCGGCCACCGCGGCGGCACGGAACAGGGAGCGAGGGGTCATGCCGACATGGTCGCGCACCCGTCCGGGAGAACCCCCGACACCCCCGACACACCGCCGGTCGTATCGATTCGACCAGGGGAGCGGGTAGCGTCGGGGGCATGTCAGCGCCGACCGAGAGCCGTCCCCTGAACATCGTCGTCTGGAACGAGAACGTGCACGAGAGCCGCGGTGACGCGACCGTGCTCGGGCACTACCCGGACGGCATGCACACCGTGATCGCCGCCGCGCTCCGGGAGCACCACCCCGAGGCATCGGTGGGCACCGCCACGCTGCAGGAGCCCGAGCACGGTCTGACCGCCGAGCGCCTGGCGGAGACGGACGTGCTGTTCTGGTGGGGACACGTCGCGCACCAGGACGTGTCGGACGAGGTCGTCACCCGCGTGGTCGAGGCCGTGCACGCCGGGATGGGCCTGGTCGTCCTGCACTCGGGGCACTACTCGAAGCCGTTCACCCGGCTGATGGGCACGACGTGCTCGCTGAAGTGGCGGAACGACGGAGAGCGCGAGCTCGTCTGGACGATCGCACCCGAGCACCCGATCGCCGCCGGCGTCCCGCACCCGATCGTCATCGACCGCCAGGAGATGTACGGCGAGTACTTCGACATCCCGCGCCCCGACGAGGAGGTCTTCCTGTCGACCTTCGCCGGCGGCGAGGTCTTCCGCTCCGGTGTCGCCTACCGCCGGGGGCTCGGCCGGGTCTTCTACTTCTCGCCGGGCGACCAGGAGTACCCCGTCTACCACCACCCGGACATCCAGCGGGTGCTCGCGAACGCGGCGGCCTGGGCGGCCCCGGTGTCCGAGCGACGCGAGCTGACGGCTGACCCCCACCCGCGGGACTGGTTCCTCGCCGGTGGTGCGGGTACACAGGAGGGGTGACCAACCATCTCGACGGTGCGGCCCGCCGCACTGCGGTGATCGAGGCGCTCGAGGTACTCGGATCAGGGCCCGAGGAGCGCTTCGACCGCATCACCCGCATGACGCACGAGGCGTTCGGCGTCCCGCTGACCTTCCTCAACCTCGTCCACCACGACCTCGTCACCACGCAGTCGACGTTCGGGTTCCAGCAGGGCACGAGCGTGCCGGCGACCGGGCAGTTCTGCGCGACGACGGTGCTCACCCCCGAGCCGATGGTCGTCCCGGACACGCTCCTCGACCTCCGCTTCGCCGACACGCCCGCCGTGACCGAGTACGGGGTCCGGTTCTACGCCGGCGCACCGCTGACGATGTCCGACGGCACGCGGGTCGGGACGCTGTGTGTGATGGACGCGCAGCCGCGGGTGTTCTCCGACGAGGACCTCGCGCTCCTCGGGGACCTCGCCCGGTGGGCGGAGCGCGAGCTCGGCCACTCGATCGAGCGGGGCCGGGTACGACGTGTCCTCACCGGGCTCGTGCCCGACCCGGTCACGACCGGGGGAGCCGCGGTCGACGGGTTCCTCGAGCCGGACGAGGACGGGGGCGACCTGGTCGACTGGCGCACCGCCGCGGACGGGTCCGTCCAGGCCACGATCGGCACGGTCACCGCGGGCGGTCGGGCCTCGGCGCTCCTCGCGGCGTCGGTCCGTGCCGCCGTCGTCGCCCGCACGGACCTGCCGCTGCACGACGCGCTCGCCGGCCTGGAGGCGCAGCTCGCCCCCGACCTGTCGGCCGGCGGTGCCGTCGGGTCGCTCCTGCACGTGCGCCTCGACCCGACGACGGGTCACACCGAGTGGGTCGACGCCGGGCACGGTCCGGCGCTGCTCGTGCGGGCCGACGGGACGGTGGCCGCGCTGCGGTCGTCGGACCTGCCGATCGGCCTGCAGCCGGACACCGTGCCGCGCACGGTCGGCGCGCTGGACCTCGGGCCGGGGGACCGCGTGGTGCTGGCGACCGACGGCGCGCTGGCGCTCGACGGCGTCGGGGACGTGCAGGGGCTCGGAGCGCTGGCGGTGGCCCACCCCGAGGACCTCGTCGCGCACGTCCGGTCGCTCGTCCCCGTCGGTGGCGACGGCGCGGACGTCGCCGTCGTGGTGCTCGCCCGCACCTGACCGCGCGGAGCCGGGGGCGGGTGCCCCTCCGGGTGGACGTGCTGCGGCGTCAGCGGCCGCGGGGCGCCGGTCGTCCGGTGGCTGCCGCGACGAGCAGCGTGGCCAGGAGCGCGAAGCCGGCGAGCTCGACCCCGAGGCCGGCGGTCTTCCAGTAGGCGCTGCCGACGACCTGCGGCTGCGTGATCGCGTCCGGCCACCACGGGTCGAGGAACGGCACCGTGCCGGGGAAGGGGTCGAGCCCGAGGACCACGAGTCCCCCGAGGAGCAGCACCACGCCGAGGCCCGCCATCGCGCCACGGGACCGGTGCAGCATCCGCACGACGAGGGCTGCCGCCATGCCGGCCATGCCGGCCACGGCGAGCAGGAAGGCGATGACGACGACCGGTTGCGGGGTGAGGGCCACCCAGTCGAGCACGGCGATCGGCAGCAGCAGCCACCGTCCCACCCGTACCCAGCGCCGCGGGTCCCGCCATCCGTCCATGCCGGTCACGGTACGGCAGCGCTCGGGGGGTCCCCTGAGGGCCTCCTCCGGGCAGGGCCGGCTGGTTACCATCGAGCACATGGCGCAGGACGGCCGGATCAGGCAGGAGCGGGCGGTGGCGACGCGCGCGGCCCTCATCGAGGCCGCGGCGGCCGAGTTCGACGAGCGCGGCTACCTCGGGGCGTCGATGGACGGCGTCGCCGAGCGTGCCGGCATGACCAAGGGGGCGCTGTACTTCCACTTCCGGTCGAAGGCCGACATCGCCAGCGCGGTGATCGCTCGGCAGGACGAGATCTCCCGGCACTACGCGGAGGTCGCCGCCACGCGTTCGGCATCGCCGCTGGAGTCCCTGATGTGGATGTCGCAGGGCGTGGCGACGCAGATGACGCGGGAGGTCGTGGTCCGTGCCGGGCTCCGGCTCGCCGCGGACCCGAACGCCCGGGAGATCCCGCGCGAGCACCCGTTCGGCCGCTGGGTGGACCACACGGCCGACATCATCCGTCGGGCGATCGAGGTCGGCGAGGTCGACCCGTCGTGGGACCCGGAGCTCGTCGGGCACGTCGTGAGCCCCGCCGTCGCCGGTGTGCAGATGGTGTCGGACATGCTGCACGACCGGGCGGACCTGTACGACCGGCTGCAGGAGCTCTGGACGATGCTGCTGTCGGCGATGGCGACCGAACGGACCCGGGCCGAGGTGCCTCGACTCGTGGCGATCATCCGGCCGGAGTGCCCCGGGGAGGTCTGAGCGACGCGGGTCCCCCCAGGGACACCCACGTCGCTTCTCTTGGAGGATACCAAGGAGTACGTTTCCGCAGCAGCCCCACTTCGCGGGGATGACGACGACGTCGTACCCTGGCCCGATGGGCACCCCGGCGGCCGAGTTCCACGTCGACGTCGAGCTGGTCGTCGCACTGCTCCGTGACCAGCACCCGGACCTCGCCGACCTGCCCCTGCGGGTCGTGGCGAGCGGGTGGGACAACGTCGTGGTCCGTGCCGGTGACGCCCTGGCCGTGCGGCTGCCCCGCCGCGCCGCGGCCGCCACCCTCGTCGAGCACGAGCAGCGGTGGCTGCCGACGATCGCTGCGCTGGTGGGGGACGCCGCACCCGTCCCGGAGCCCGGGCGACCGGCGGGTGAGCAGGCCCAGGGCGTCCGGGTGGCACAGGACCTCGCCGCCGTCGTGACCCGCCTGCACGTGCCGGCACCGGCGGACGCCCCCGCGAACCCGGTCCGCGCCGTCCCCCTCGCGACGCGGAGCGAGGCCGTGACGACGCGACTGGCGACGGACGACGTGCCCCGCGCCGTGGAGCTGGCCACGCTCTGGCGGACCGCTGCCGGTGCGCCGACGCACGTCGGGCCTCCCGTCTGGGTGCACGGTGACCTGCACCCGTTCAACCTGCTCGTCGAGCCGACGCCGCTCGGTGACCGACGCCTGTCGGCCGTGGTCGACTTCGGTGACCTGACCGCGGGCGACCCGGCGGTCGACCTCGCCACCCGGTGGTTGACGCTCGACGACGCCGGCGGGCGGACGTTCGCGTCGCTCGTCGACGCGGACCCCGCCACCTGAACCCGGGCGCGCGGGTGGGCCGTGTCGATCGCGTCGGCGCTCGCCGTGACGGACGACGACGCCTTCCGGACGGTCGCGGCCCGGGCGATCGACGCGGTGCTGGACGGCTGAGCCCGCAGGGGTTACCGTTCCCTCACCTGTCCGTGCACTGGAGATCGGAGGGGCCTGATGACCCTCGAGTTCCGCGTCCCGCACGACGTCGACACCGACGCCTCTCCCGCCCCGTCCGCCCGACCCGACGCCGTCCGTCGCACCGGTCTCCGCGGTCTGCTCGACCGCCTGGCCGTCCGGCGCGCGGCAGCCCGCGACCGACGGCTGGTGGCCCACCTGCACGAGCTCGACGACCTGCAACGGCTGCTCACCGGCGCACGGGGCGTCGTCGAGCAGGGGTGGATCCAACACTCCTGGTTCGCCTACCTCGACGAGCACGGACGCCTGCGCAAGGCGTCGAGTGCTGCGGCGCTCGCCGCCCAGGGCCGACCGCTCGTCGCCGCCTGCCTGGTGGGGGCCGTCGTCTCGGCGGCGGGTGGCCCGCAGGTCGTGCACTCGCAGCCGGTGCAGCGGGCCCTCGACCTGGTGTGGCACGCCCTGGCCGCCGACGAGGGGCGACCGGTGACCTGGTGCCCGGCGCCGGACGTCCGGATGGCCCGGGTCCGCGACCTCACCACCTGGAACGACCGACCCGGGCGGAGCGCTGCCGAGGTCGCGTCGCTGCTCCTCACCGCGGAGCGGGTCGCCGTGCACGAGGCCGAGCGGGTCGCCGCCCGACGCGTCCCCCTGCCGGGCTGATCGGGGAGCCGGACCGTCCCGGGTCCCACCGGACGACCCGTCGTGCCCCGTGCGGCGGGTCGTCCCCGCTGCGGGCAGGACCCCGCAGTAGCCGACCGCTGCTCGACATCGTTACCGTTCTCCCAGGTGACACCGCTCCCTCGCCCGCTGAACTGGGGTTTCTTCCTGCGCGAAATTGCAGGAACTGCACGGATCGGACGTTTGCCGTTGGTCAAGTACCCCGACCCCTGCGTACGGTCGGTCGAGTTCGTGCCCCGTCCGGTGGGGCGTTCGGCCGACCAGGGAGGGGCGCCCAACCGTGTTCCAGTACGTCGTGGAGCGATGGGACCAGATCTGGTTCTCGTCGTGGCAGCACTTCTCACTGGTCGTCCAGTGCACCGTGCTCGCCACGCTCATCGCCGTGGTGCTCGCAGCACTCGTCTACCGCAGTCCGCAGCTGACCTCGATCGCGAACGGGGTGTCCGCCGTCGGGCTGACCCTGCCGTCGTTCGCCGTGATCGGTCTGCTCATCGTGCCGCTCGGGTTCGGCGTCGTGCCGTCCGTCGTCACGGTCGTGTTCTTCGCCACGCTGCCGATCCTGCGGAACGCGGTGGTCGGCCTCGCCGAGATCCCGCCGACGGTCGTCGAGTCGGCGCGGGGGATCGGCATGAGCCGGATGCGCACCCTGCTGCAGGTCGAACTGCCGATGGCGTGGCCGATCATCCTGAGCGGCGTGCGGGTGTCCGCGCAGATGGTGATGGGCATCGCCGCGATCGCCGCCTACGCGCTCGGCCCCGGCCTCGGTGGCTTCATCTTCTCCGGCCTGTCCCGCCTCGGCGGCGCCAACGCCCTGAACTCCGTCGTCGTCGGGGTGGTCGGGGTCGTCCTGCTCGCCTTCGTCCTCGACCTGCTCCTCATCGGCCTCGGCCGCCTGACCACCCCGAGAGGTATCCGTGTCCAGCACTGACTCCGCCACCACCACCGCCCCCGAGGGCGACGTCACCGGCCGCAGCATCCTGCTCGACGAGGTCACCAAGCGGTACCCGGGCCAGCAGAAGCCCGCCGTCGACGGCATCACGCTCGAGATCCCGGCCGGCAAGATCGTCATGCTCGTCGGCCCGTCCGGCTGCGGCAAGACCACCACGCTGAAGATGATCAACCGGCTCATCGAACCCACCGAGGGCCGCATCGTCGTCGGGGACGAGGACGTCACCGGCATCGACGCCGACGAGCTCCGCCGACGCATGGGCTACGTCATCCAGGCCGGCGGCCTCTTCCCGCACATGACCGTCGCGGCGAACATCGGGATCGTCCCGAAGATGCTCGGCTGGTCGAAGGAGAAGATCGCCGCCCGCGTCGACGAGCTCCTCGACCTGGTCTCGCTCGACCCGGCCACCTACCGCGACCGCTTCCCCCGCGAGCTCTCCGGCGGCCAGCAGCAGCGCGTCGGTGTCGCCCGGGCGCTCGCCGCGGACCCGCCCGTCCTGCTCATGGACGAGCCGTTCGGCGCCGTCGACCCGATCACCCGGCAGCGCCTGCAGGACGAGCTGCTGCGCATCCAGGAGGAACTGCACAAGACGATCGTCATCGTCAGCCACGACTTCGACGAGGCCGTGAAGCTGGGCGACTGGATCGTGATCTTCACCGAGGGTGCGCACATCGTGCAGTACGACACCCCGGAGCGGATCCTGGCCGAACCGGCGAACGAGTTCGTGGAGAACTTCATCGGCTCCGGCGCCGGCCTCAAGCAGCTGACCCTCAACCGCGTGCGGGACGTCGACGTCGTCGACGCCGTGACCTGCTCGCCGGGCGAGGAGGCGAAGGCCGTCCTGCAGCGCATGGACGAGGCCGGACGGCACGGGCACGCCGTCGTGGTCGACCGCCGTCAGCGCCCGATCGGGTGGCCGTCCCGGCGGCAGCTCGAACGCCTCGACCGCATCCCGGAGGGCATCGACCCCGCCCTGCCCGTCGTGGGCGAGGGGGCGACGCTCAACGACGCGCTCGACACCATGCTCGTCTCGAGCGCCGGTGCCGCGCTCGTCACGGGGCGCCGTGACGCCTTCCGCGGCGTCATCACCGTCGAGACCGTCATGGAGGCCATCACCCGGTCCCGTGCGGCTGCCGCGGACGAGCAGGCGTACACGCCGGTCGGTACGAACACGAACCCGATCGAGACCCTGCCGTCCTCGCCCGTGGCCCCGACGGTCGCGACGTCCGGGGAGGACCTGTGACCGCCGTCGCGACCGACGCGCCCGCCGCAGCCGGCCCGGGCACCGCGCAGCGCACCCCCTGGAAGGGCCTGCTCGTCCAGCCGATCGCGATCCTGGTGGTCCTGGCCGCCTGGGTCCTCTGGCTGAACACCGCGGACCTCAGTGCCACCGAGCGTTCGACCCTCAACCCGTCGGGCATCCTCGAGCTCACCGGACAGCACCTCGTCCTGACGCTCCAGGCCACCGTGCTCGTGCTCGTGATCGGCATCCCGCTCGGGGTCCTGCTCACCCGCGGGCCCTTCCGGCGGGCGAGCACCACGGTCATCGCCGTCGCGAACTTCGGACAGGCGGCCCCCGCGGTCGGGCTCATCGTGCTGCTCGCGGCCTGGCTCGGCCTGAACAGCTGGTCGGCGGTCGTCGCCCTCGTGCTCTACGCGATCCTGCCGGTGCTCCGGAACACCATGCTCGGTGTGCAGAGCGTCGACGACCGGCTCGTCGAGGCCGGCCGCGGCATGGGCATGAGCGCCCTCAGCGTGCTGCTCAAGGTCGAACTGCCGCTGGCGGTCCCGGTCATGCTCTCCGGCATCCGGACGGCCCTGGTGCTGCTCGTCGGCACCGCGAGCCTGGCGACCTTCGTCGGCGCGGGCGGCCTCGGCCTCCTCATCACCACGGGCGTGACCCTGTTCCTGCCGAAGGTGCTCGTCTCCGGGGCGCTCCTGGTGGCGCTCCTCGCCCTGACCATCGACTGGATCGGCCGCATGGTCGAGACGGTCGCACGACCGAAGGGACTCCGATGACGCCCGACGACACGACGCACGCCGACGAGACGACCCGCGAGCAGGGCGCACGTCGCGCCCGCCGCACCGACGGGACGGGCGCCCGCCGCGCCTCCCGTCCGTCCACCGGTCGCCGCTGGGTGGCCGCCGCCGCCGTCGCGGGGGCGAGTGCCCTCGTCCTGACCGGCTGCGGCCTGCAGCCGGCCGCGTCCTTCGTGCCGGGTGCCGCGCCGGGATCGATCCAGCGGATCGACGACCTGCCGGACGACGCGGAGCTGACCGTGACGTCGAAGAACTTCACGGAGCAGCTCGTCCTCGGCAAGATCGCCGTCCTCGCCGCCAAGGCGGCGGGGTTCGACGTCACCGACGAGACGAACGTGCCGGGGTCCGTCGCGGTGCGCGAGCTGATGACCTCGCACGGCGCGGACTTCACGTACGAGTACACGGGCACCGCCTGGCTCACGTTCATGGCGCACGAGCAGGGGATCCCCGACAAGACCGAGCAGTGGCAGGCGGTCAAGGACGAGGACGCCGGCAACGGGCTGACCTGGCTCGAACCGGCGCCGATGAACAACACCTACGCGTTCGCCGTGCGCGACGAGGCGGTGTCCGAGCTCGACGACGTGAAGACGCTGTCGGACATCACGAAGCTGCCGGTCGACCAGCGGACGTTCTGCGTCGAGTCGGAGTTCAACTCGCGTGCGGACGGCTTCAAGCCGATGCTCGAGAAGTACGGCCTGGAGCTCGGCGGGTCCGGCGAGAACGGCGTGCCGACGTCGAACGTCAGCATCCTCGACACCGGCACGGTCTACACCGCGACCGACCGGGGCAAGTGCAACTTCGGCGAGGTCTTCACGACCGACGGCCGCATCAAGTCGCTCGGCCTGACCGTGCTCGAGGACGACCGCGGGTTCTTCCCGGCGTACAACGTCGCACCCGTGATCGACTCCGAGACGCTCGAGGAGTACCCGCAGCTCCGTGACGTGTACGACCAGATCTCGCCGGAGCTCACCGACGAGGCGCTGCAGGAGCTGAACCGCCAGGTCGACGTCGAGGGCCGCGAGCCGGCGGACGTCGCCTTCGACTGGATGGTGGACAAGGGCTTCATCACGGCGCCCTGACGGGTGACTCGGTCGACCGGGCGAACCGGGTGACCTGTCGGACGGGAGGCGCGGTGCCGGTGGGCACCGCGCCTCCCGTCGTCCGCGGGGTCGCGTCGCTGCTCGCGAGCTCCGGACGGGCTGCATCGCGTCGAGCGCGTGGCCGCGTGGCCGCGTGGCCGCGTGGCCGCGTGGCCGCGTGTCCGCGTGTCCGCGCGGCCGGCTCCGGACGGCGCGCACGCCGCGTGCATAGTCTCGGACACGTGGCGGCTTCGGGACGGGACCTCGGCGACGGGTGCACGCTCACGCTGCGCGACCTGAGCACCGTCGACGCCGTCCACGACCTGGTGCAGGCCAACCTCGCACGCCTCCGGGCCGCGGAACCGTGGGCCTGGGCGCCGGTCTCCCGGGACTCGCTCGTCCTGCACACGGAGCAGCTGCTCGGGCAGTACGCGATGGACCGGGCGGTGCCGTGCGTCGTCCGGGTGGACGGGAGCATCGTCGGCTCGGTGTCGCTCGCGCTCGACCCGTACCTGGGCCAGGCGTCGCTCGGCTACTGGATCGACGAGCGGTACGAGGGGCGCGGCATCGTCCGACGGGCCGCTTCTGCACTGCTCGAGGTCGCGCGCGAGCGGGGGAGTGCCCGGGTGGAGGTCCGCACCGGCGTCGACAACGCCCGGAGCCGGGCGCTGGCCGAGCGGCTCGGGTTCGTGCACGAGGGGACGCTGCGCAGCGCGCTGCCGCTCGGGCCCGGACGGGTCGACGTGGCGGTGTACGGGCTGCTGACCTGACGGTCGTCGGCGGCGCTCCGCCGGGCCCCCGGCGAGACGAACGCTGCGTCAGCGGCCCTGGGACACGCCCGCCCACACGGCGAACGCGCCGCCGAGCAGGAGCAGCACGCCGACCACGATCCAGACCGCCAGCGCGACGAGGTTGAGGAGGATGCCCCACCCCGCTCGGCCACGGGCCATCGGCTCACGACTGCGGGAGGCGATCCCGAGGCACAGGCCGACGACGGGGGCGAAGAAGGTCCACCCGGCGAGCAGCGAGCAGACCCCGAGCACGAGGCTCGCGGTGCCGAGGCCGGTCCGAGGGGTGTGCTGCACGGTGGTCATGTCCCCGACGCTACGGGGTCCTGCTGCCGCGGCGCGTCCCCCGGTGGTGTGACCGCGGGTCCTCCCGGGGACGGACCTCCTGCGGACGGACGGCCGCACGCCGGTATCGTCGGAGCATGGCCCTGTTCGGACGACGCCCCAGGAACGACGTTCGCGACCGCCCGGTCAGCCAGGTGGAGCTGAAGCGGGCCGTCGACGAGGGCTTCCTCATCGCCAGGGCCGCCGTCACCGTCGCGGTGGCGAACCGGATCATCACGAACGCCCTCCGCGACCAGGGGTACTTCGACCACGCCGTCATCGCCGAGGCCACCCGCGAGGAACTGCACCGCATGGCCGAGGAGCAGCGCGGGGACGCCGCCCGCATGCGGGAGATCCGGTCCACGTCGAGCAACAAGCGGGGGCGCTCGCAGCACCAGCACGACTACAAGCGCGGCGACGACCTGAAGCTCCGCACGCGCGAGGCCACCTACGAGCAGCTCGCCGCCATGCTCGACCGGCGGCGCGACGACCAGGGCTTCGTCGACCGCATCGTGCTGCAGGCCCGTGCCCGGGCGTGGGACGACATCGGCACGACCGTCGTCGGACGCCTCGGGTGGGCGCAGCGCCCGACCGAGGACTACGAGATCGGCCGCGACGAACGTCTGCAGCAGATGCTCGACCAGGACTTCGCGGCGCTGCTCGCGGCGCACCCGGCGGGCGCCGAGGCCCCGGTCGCGACGCCGGCCGACGCGGACGAGCCCGACGAGGGCGACGCCGCCGAGGACGGTACGGATCCCGCCGACGCGGACACCGCACGCCCCTGACGACGGGAGTGCAGGACTGGTACTTGATGTACCACCGAGGTTCGTCTACGGTAGAGGTGTAACGCCCCAGGACCATTCGGCACCGCCGGACTCCTGGGGCGATCGACGTCCTGGGGGGTTGTGATGTCCTTCGAGCAAGAAGGGGAGAGCGGCTGGCTCCACCCGGAGCGTGCGCTCCGTCCGTTCGAACCGGATCGCCCCGACCGCGGCGAGACGGGGGCCGCGCCCATCGATGAGCGCCCGTGGGGTACGAAGAGTCTCCGTCGAGTGGGTGAGAACATCCGCTCGGGTGCTGCGCTCAACTCGGGGGATCCGACCTACGAAGAAGTCATGCTCTGGTACAACGACCTGGCGACATGGGTGCAGTCAGAGATCGAACTCCTGGACTGGCAGCCACTCCTGCAGGACGCACGACCCAGCCTGGTCTCGCGACCGAAGACGATCGACACCTTGCGACAGAAACTCCAGCGCCATCCGACGCTCGACATCGGCTCGGTCCAGGACATCGCGGGGGTGCGGTTCGAAGCCGAGATGACGCTCGACCAGCAGGACGCTGTGGCAAAGGCTGTAGCCCTTCACTTCGACCACGACCCGGATGATCCTGCATGCGTCCGGGATCTGCGCGCAGCGCCGCACAGCGGGTACCGAGCAGTGCACGTCTGGCTCCGCTTCGAGAAGAGAGGGCGGGTCGAGGTCCAGATCCGGACCCACGTGCAAGGCGCTTGGGCGAACCTGTTCGAGCGAGCTGCCGACGTACTCGGACGAGACATCCGGTACGGGGGGAAGCCTGAAGGGGTGGCAGAGCGTCGCTTCGTCGAGGACATGATCCGCCTGTCGGAGCGTGGTCTCACGGCGTTGGAGCGAGCTCGCAATCAGGTTGCTCGCGAGCAGCTGATGATCGATGATGGGGCGCGGGGGATCGTGTCGATGCAGCAACCGTTCGAACGCCGTGACGGCGTGACCGTCCCACAGGCGTGGAGTAGCATCCGTGCCACCGAAGTCCGCGTCCTCGAGGAGTTCGAGAAGATCAAGGTCGGGCTGGTGAGCCACGGCGATGAGACAGAAGGTGATCGATGGCCGGCTACGTGATCGAGTTCAACCGACGCGACGGCTCGCGTCGCGTCACCGAGTTCCCGGGAGTCACCGGCTCGCGTGAAGCACTTCTGCGTCGCCTGGAGCTGGAGCGTCTCCGCGAGGATTCCGACGTCGAGATCGTCTCCCTGAACGGTCCGTCGCTGCAGCAGGTGCAGGAGACCCATTCTCGGTACTTCCTCGGCGAGGAACTCTCGAACGCAAGCTGAGGTCTCACCCGCGCCCGCCCCTGACCGCCCGCGGGGGCGCGGGTCCCTAGGCTCGGGCACATGGTTGATGCGGTGGTCGTCGGTGCCGGACCGAACGGACTCGCGGCGGCGGTGACGCTCGCGCGGGCCGGGCTGTCGGTCGAGGTCGTCGAGCGGAACGACACGATCGGCGGTGGTGCCCGCACGGCACAGCTCACGCTGCCCGGGTTCCACCACGACGTCTGCTCCGCGGTGCACCCCATGGCGCTGCAGTCCGAGTTCTTCCGGCTCTTCCGCATGGAGGACCGCATCGAGCTCCGGCTGCCCGAGGTGCAGTACGGCCACCCCCTCGACCGAGGCCGCGCCGGCATCGCCTACCGCGACCTCGAGCGCACCGCCGAGGGCCTGGGCATCGACGGCCGCGCCTTCCGGAACCTCATGGCGCCCCTGTCCGGCAGCGCCGACCAGGTCGCGGACTTCGCCACCGACGCGCTGCTGCACGTCCCGCGACACCCGCTCACCGTCCTGCGGTTCGGTCTCCGCGCCCTCGAGCAGGGGAGCGCCGCCTGGAACGCCCGGTTCCGCGACGAGGTCGCACCGGCGATGGTCTCCGGCGTCGCGGCGCACTCGATCCAGCACATGCCGTCCCTGTCGACCGCCGCGGCCGCGCTCTCGCTCGGCTCGTACGCCCACGCCCGCGGTTGGCCCGTGCCGATCGGGGGCAGCCAGGCGATCGTCGACGCGCTCGCCGCCGACCTCGTCGCCCACGGCGGCACCATCGAGACCGGGCGCGAGGTCCGGTCCCTCGCCGACCTGACCCCGGCGAAGGCCGTCCTCTTCGACACGAGCGTCCCGGGCATGCTGCACATCGCCGGGAAGCAGATCCCCACCCCGAAGCGCGGGGCGCTGCGCCGCTTCCGGTTCGGCAACGCGGCGGCGAAGGTCGACTTCGCGCTGTCCGACCCGGTGCCGTGGACGAACACCGAGCTGCGGAAGGCCGGCACCGTGCACATCGGCGGCACCCGTGCGGAGATCGCCGAGGCCGAGCACGCCGTGGCGCAGGGTCGGCACGCCGAACGCCCGTACGTCCTCGGGAGCGAGCCGACCGTGGTCGACCCGAGCCGGGCCCCGCGCGGCAAGCACGTCTTCTGGGCGTACGCACACGTGCCCGCGGGCTCCGACGTCGACCCGACCGACGCGATCGTCCGGCAGGTCGAGCGTTTCGCGCCCGGGTTCCGCGACACCGTCCTGCAGTCGAGCAGCCGCACGGCCGTCCAGATGGGCGAGTACAACCCGAACTACGTCGGCGGCGACATCGCCGCCGGGGCCGCGAGCTTCTGGCAGCTCGTCAAGCGGCCCGTCCTGTCGTCCGATCCGTGGCGGATGGGCGGCGGCATGTACCTGTGCTCGGAGGCGTCCGCGCCCGGCCCGGGTGTGCACGGCATGGCGGGCTGGCACGCGGCCCGCAGCGCCCTGCGGCACACCTTCGGCCTGTCCGAGCACGTCGACCTCGCACCGGAGGACTGAACCATGGCGAAGAACGTCCGCATCGTGCACTGCAGCCCGGAGGCCGTCTTCGACGTGCTCCGGGACGGCTGGCTCTACCCGACCTGGGTGGTCGGCGCCTCGCGCATGCGCGGTCAGGACCCGGGGTGGCCCGCCGTCGGTACGGAGCTGCACCACTCGTTCGGCATCTGGCCGTTCCTGATCAACGACACGACGATCTCGCTCGAGGTCGACGAGCCCCGGCGGCTCGTCATCCAGGCGAAGGGCTGGCCGGTCGGCGAGGCCCGGGTCGAGGTCGAGGTGGAACCGCACCCGCGGGGGAGCCGGGTGACGCTCCGCGAGAACCCCGTCCGGGGTCCCGGATCGCTCGTTCCCGGGTTCATCGCGCAGCCCGGCATCTGGATCCGCAACAACGAGAGCATCCGGCGGCTCCGCTGGGTCGCGGAGGGGCGCGCGGGCGCCCAGTAGACGGTCTGGAGGCTCGTGGCGGCACCGCCACGAGCCTCCCTACCGTCATCCGGTCACTACTCCGCGCGACTGAACTCGCTCGCTCGACGCACCTGGTCGTCCGTCAGGGCGATGCCCGTGTACCGCTCGAACTGGCGTGCTGCCTGGAGTGCGATGACCTCGGCGCCGGTGATCACGTGCGCACCCGCGGCGCGACCGGCGCGGACCAGCGGGGTCTCGGCGGGGAACGCGACCACGTCGAAGACGGTCGACGCGGCCTCGACACGGTCCTGCGCGAAGGCGAGGGCGTCCTCGTCCGCACCGCGCATGCCGAGCGGGGTGACGTTGACCAGGACGTCGGCCTCGGGCGCCTCCTGCTCGCTCGCTACCCAGTCGAAGCCGTACTGCTCGGCCAGGGCAGGACCGGTCTCCGCGTTGCGCGCGACGACGGTGAGCTGCTCGAAGCCCGCACCGCGGAACGCCGCCGTGACCGCCTTGGCCATCCCGCCGGAGCCACGGAGCACCACGCGGGCCGTCGGGTCGACGTCGTGCGTGCGGAGCAGGGACGCGACGGCTTCGTAGTCGGTGTTCGACGCGGTGAGCACACCGTCGTCGTTCACCACGGTGTTGATCGACCGGATGGCGGCCGCGGACTCCTCGACCACGTCGACGAGGGGGATGATCGCCTCCTTGAAGGGCATCGACACCGAGCAGCCCCGGATGCCGAGCGCGCGGATCCCGGTGACCGCGCCGGGCAGGTCGGTCGTGGTGAACGCCTTGTAGACGAAGTCCAGCCCGAGCTCGTCGTAGAGGAAGTTGTGGAAGCGCGTGCCGATGTTGCTCGGTCGGGCCGCGAGCGAGATGCAGACCTGCATGTCCTTGTGGAGGATGGGCATGGCACGAGTCTCCCACGCCCGTGCCGATGGAGCGGTCCACTTCCGGTACCCGACAGCAGTGCCGTCCGGACGGGTTAGTGTGGCGGGATGCCGGTCTCCGTCTTCGATCTGTTCAGCGTCGGGATCGGCCCGTCGAGTTCCCACACCGTCGGGCCCATGCGTGCCGGCGCGGCCTTCGCGGCCGGGCTCGCCGACGCCCCCGTGAGCGGGCTCGACGTCCACCTGTACGGCTCGCTCGCCTCGACCGGGCAGGGACACGGCACGCTCGGTGCGGTGCTCGCCGGGCTGATGGGCTCCGACCCCGAGACGGTCGACCCGGACGCGATGGCAGCGGCCCTGGACGACCTCGAACGCACCGGTGTGCTGCGGCTCGCGGGCGGGGCGACGGTGCCGTTCCGCCAGGCCGACATCGTGCTGCACCCGCTCACCATGCTGCCCCGCCACCCGAACGCGATGCGGCTGCGGGCGACCGGTGCCTCGGGGGCGGTCCTCGCCGAGGAGACCTACTACTCGATCGGTGGCGGGTTCATCACGAGCGACACCGAGGGTGCCGTGGCCGAGGCCGCGATCCCCGTCGACGACGCCGTCCCGCACCCGTTCTCGAGCGGCGCCGAACTCCTCGCCGCGTGCGCCGCGACCGGCCTGCCCGTCAGCGGCGTCGCGATGGCGAACGAGACCGCGACACGGACCGGTGCCGAGGTCCGCGCCGGACTCCTGCACGTGCACGACGTCATGCGCGAGAGCGTCGACCGCAGCATCCGCCGCACCGGCACGCTGCCCGGCGGCCTGACGGTCCGGCGTCGCGCGGCGAACTGGCACGAGCAGCTCACCCGCGACGACCCGCACCACGACCCGCTCTTCGCGATGGAGTGGGTGAACCTCACCGCGATGGCGGTCAACGAGGAGAACGCCACGGGTGGCCGGGTCGTCACCGCCCCCACGAACGGTGCCGCCGGGATCATCCCCGCGGTGCTGTACTACGCCCTGACCTACGTCTCCGAGGTCCTCCCGGAGGACCGCGACGACGCCGTGGTCCGCTTCCTGCTCACGGCCGGGGCCATCGGCTCGATCTACAAGGAGCGGGCGTCGATCTCGGGCGCCGAGGTCGGCTGCCAGGGCGAGGTCGGCTCCGCCGCGTCGATGGCGGCGGCCGGGTTGGCCGAGGTCCTCGGTGGGACCCCCGAACAGGTCGAGAACGCCGCCGAGATCGCGATGGAGCACAACCTCGGGCTGACCTGCGACCCGATCGGCGGCCTCGTGCAGATCCCCTGCATCGAGCGGAACGCGATCGCGGCGAACAAGGCGATCAACGCGGCCCGGATGGCGCTGCGCGGGGACGGTGTGCACCACGTGTCCCTCGACCAGGTCGTCGAGACGATGCGGCAGACCGGTGCGGACATGTCGACGAAGTACAAGGAGACCGCGATGGGCGGACTGGCGGTCAACGTCCCCCTCTGCTGAGCGGCCGCACCGCGCGGCGTCGTGACGACGGCCCCGGTACGACCGCCCGGGCCGGTCAGTGGACCTGCATCTCCAGCGGGATCGCGCGCGGTGCGACGTGGTGCTGCCCGTCGTCGGTGCGGACGATGAGTGCGGGACGCCCCGGGGTGTCGAGGACGTCAACCGCCGTCCCGGCGACGAGTCGCCCGCGATCGCGGTAGCGGACCACCGCGTGGATCGGGACGTCGTCGGCGGGGACCGGTCGCCACCGTGGTGCTCGTGCGCGCTCCGTCTCCATCACTCCACCTCCATCACTCCACCATGGCGTCTGTCCGATTCGCGCACCAAATCGCTGAACGCTGCTCACGTGCACTGCCGGGAGGCGCTCCGGCCGCCGCGGGTACGGTCGGACGCATGAGCGACACGGACCACGACCACCTCGGCGACGGCGTCGACATGTCCTTCGAGGAACGCCGACAGGACACCCTCCGCAGGATGTCCGGGTCGGACGAGCACGACGCCGATCCGCGCGTCGAGGTCTCCCGCGCCGAGGACGGGGACGTGCGCATCGACGTCGCGGACTCCGCGGCCGTCCGCCCGGGGGACGCCGACGGCACCGACCCTCGGACCGACGCGACGCAGGACCCCCACCCCGCCGACTGAGCCCTCCCTCGCACGACGCGACCCCGGCGACACCTCGCACCGCGGTACCGCTGCGAGCACCCGCCGACGGTGCGTCCCGCGGGAAGGAGGATGATCGTCGGGTGCACCTCGTCCTCCACCGCGTCGACGGCGGCGTCACCGCGACGCCCCTGACCGACGCGGGGGAGCCGGCCGGCGAGCCGACGCGCCTGGACGAGCCGGGCCTCCCGGCCTTCGTCGCCGCGCACGACGCACCCGACGTGCGCTGGGTCTGGGACGACACCGCCCGCTGGTACCCGGCCGTCCTGGCGGCCGGAGGACGTGTCGGCCGCTGCGTCGACCTCCGCCTGTGCCGTCGCATCCTGCGCGGCGCGCTCGCCGCACGGGGGACGGCCCTCGCGACGGCACCACCCGACACGTGGGACGACCCCGGCCAGGAGGCCCGCCCCACCCGCCCGACGCAGGCCCGGCTGTTCGACGACGCGCTCTTCACCGTCGCACCGGCCGACGACGCAGCCGATCCGGTCGCCGAGTTCCGCCGCCAGCTCGACGCGGTCGCCACGTCGACGACGCCGGGCGCACTGCGCCTGCTCACCACCGCCGAGTCGGCGGGAGCCCTCGTCGCGGCCGAGATCCTGTCCGCGGGTCTGCCCTGGCGTCCGGACGTGCACGAGCGCCTGCTCGAGGAGGAACTCGGCCCCCGGGTACCCGCCGGGGTACGGCCGCGCCGGCTCGAGGAGCTCGCGGGGGAGATCCGCGCCCACCTCGGCGACCCCGCACTCAACCCCGACTCGCCCGCCGACGTCCTGCGGTCGCTCCGGGCCGTCGGCCTGATGGTGACGTCGACGCGCAAGTGGGAGCTGCAGGAGCTCGAGCACCCGGTCATCGCGCCGCTGCTCGAGTACAAGCGCCTGTCCCGCCTGCTCACCGCGAACGGCTGGGCATGGCTCGACGAGTGGGTGCAGGACGGGCGCTTCCACCCGAAGTACGTCGTCGGCGGGGTCGTCACCGGGCGCTGGGCGGCGGACGGCGGCGGCGCCATGCAGCTGCCGAGGACGGTCCGCAGTGCGGTGGTCGCCGACGACGGCTGGGCCTTCGTGGTGGCGGACGCGGCGCAGCTCGAACCGCGGGTGCTCGCGGCGATGGCCGGTGACCGGGCGATGGCGACCGCGGGCGATGGGCGGGACCTGTACGACGGGGTGGTCGCCTCGGGCGCGGTCGAGACGCGGCAGCAGGCGAAGGGCGCGATGCTCGGCGCGATGTACGGCGCGACCCAGGGTGACGCTGGACGGCTCGTCCCGCGGCTGGTGAGGGCGTTCCCGGCGGCGCTGGGGCTCGTCGACCGGGCGGCCCGGGCGGGCGAGCGCGGTGAGCCCGTGACGACGCTGCTCGGCCGGACGTCGCCCGTCCCCGACGAGGCCTGGTTCGCCGCGCGCAACCGCGCCTGGTCGGTGGACGGCACGCCGGCGCAGCAGCGGGCGGTCGAGGGGCGTGCCCGCAGCTGGGGGCGCTTCACGCGGAACTTCGTGGTGCAGGGCACCGCGGCCGAGTGGGCACTGGCGTGGATGGGATCGCTCCGGACCCGGCTCGCGACCCGGTTCCCCGGCCCGCTGACGGCCGGGCCGCACCTGGTGTTCTTCGTGCACGACGAGATCGTGGTGCACACGCCCGTCGAGCACGCCGCGTTCGTGGCGGAGCAGGTCCGGGCCGCGGCGGTCGACGCCGGACGGCTGCTCTTCCGGGACTTCCCGGTGGTCTTCCCCCTGACGGTGTCGACGGTGCGCGACTACGGGGCAGCGAAGGACTGAGCCCGGGCCGGCGCGTGCGGGTGCTCGCCCGCCGTGAGGACTGTGTCCGGGCCGGCGCGTGCGCGCTCGCAGCCTGGGACGGGCAGGGTGGGTCGATGGAGCGACACCACGACGAGGACCCCTCGGCTGCCGGTCGGGTCGACCGTGCGGAGCAGGCGGCGGTCGTCGAGGACCGGCGCGTCGGTGACCTCGACCTCACGACGTGGCGGTCCCGGGCCGGCCACACGGTCGCCGAGGGCTGGGCGGCACTCGGCCGTCGCTACGGCGCCCTCCCCCTGCTCGTCCTGACGCTGGCCGTCGGTGTCGGCATCGCCGCGACCGCGACCTGGGCGGCATCGGAGGTGTACGACGCCGTGCGGGCGTCCGACGACGTCGCGGTGCTCGACCGCCCCGTCCTCGACTGGATGCTCACCCTGCGCTCGCCGTTCGCCGACCAGGCGGTCACGTGGTGGACCGACATCGCCGGGACGATCGGGATGCCGATCGTCGCGGTCTGCTTCCTGATCGGCTTCACGGTGCAGCGCCGCGCCTGGACCCCGCTCGTGCTGCTCGTCGCGGCGAGCGGCGGCTCGCTCCTCATGACCATCGCAGGCAAGGACCTGATCGGCCGTGCCCGACCGCCGCTGTCGGACGCGGTGCCGCCGTACGAGCACTCGCCGTCGTTCCCGTCCGGCCACACGCTCAACGCCACGGTCGTCGTCGGCATGATCGTGTACCTGCTCATCCTGCGGCAGTCACGCACGGTCACCCGGGTGTGGACGATCGTCATCGGCACGCTCTTCGTGCTGTCGATCGGCGTCTCGCGGGTGTTCCTGGGCCACCACTGGACGACGGACGTGCTCGCCGCGTGGGCCCTCGGTCTTGCGTGGCTGGCGCTCGTGATCACGGCGCACCGGCTGTACCTGACCGCCCTCCACCGGGGTGCCGACCCGGTCGTGCGCGGCCGCGGACCGGCACGCCCGGTCAGGTCGTCACGGTAGGTTCACCCGCATGGAAGAACGGGTCTTCGGCGGCAGGTACCGCGTCACCGGCACGCTCGGTCACGGCGGCATGGCCTCCGTCTACCGCGCCGTCGACGAGCAGCTCGGCCGCGAGGTGGCCGTCAAGGTCTTCCGGATCGGCGCGGTCGACCACGGCGAACGTGCGCGCGCCGAGGCCGAGATGCACACGCTGGCCGCGCTCCGCAGCCCCTCGCTCGTCACGCTCTACGACGCCGCACTCGACGACGGCAACGGCGACTCGTACCTCGTGATGGAGCTCGTCCCCGGCAGCGACCTGGACACCCGGCTGCGCGAGGGCCCGCTCGACACCACGACGACCGCGCGCACCGGCGCCCAGGTCGCCGAGGGACTCGCCGCCGTGCACGCGCAGGGCATCGTGCACCGTGACGTGAAGCCCGCCAACGTGCTGCTCGAGAGCGACGGCCAGCACGTCAAGCTCGCCGACTTCGGCATCGCGCTGCTCCGGGACGCCGCCCGCGTGACCGGGACCGGCACCGTCATCGGCACCGCCGCCTACATCTCACCGGAGCAGGTCCTCGGGCGCGAGGTCACCGGTCAGGCCGACGTCTACGCCCTCGGGCTCGTCCTGCTGCAGTGCCTGACGGGTGCACGTCCGTTCCCCGGCACCGCCGTCGAGTCCGCCACCGCGCGGCTCACGCGGGGCCCCGACATCGACCAGCACCTGCCCACCGCGTGGCGGACGCTGCTGCACGTGATGACGGCGCAGGACCCGGCCGAGCGCCCGACCGCGGCCGAGGCGGCCCGACGTCTCCGTGCCCTCGAACGCGACGGGACGGCACCGGCGACCCAGCTGCTCCCGGGCGGACCCGGCACGCTCACCCGTGCTGCCGGCGGAGCGGCCGGTGCCGGAGCCGGTCTCGCCGGTGCCGCGCTCGGTGCCGGGGGACCGGACGCAGCCCACGCCGACCAGGCCACCCAGGCCATGCCGGGCGCTGCGGACGGCGACCAGGCCACGCGGGCGATGCCGACCGCCGGCGGTGCCGACGCCGCGACCCGGGCGTACGACCGGACGGGTGCGCAGGACGACGTCGCGACGACGGTCCTCGGTGCGCAGCGGGGCGCCGGTGGAGCGGGCGCCGCCGCTGCTGCTGGCGGTGGTGCGGTGGCCGGTGGTGCCGCGTCGCGAGGAGCCGGTGGTCCAGCGGGGGCTGCCGGACGGGGCGGTCCCGGTACGGACGGACCGAAGCGACGGCGTGCGGGGATCATCACCGCGGTGGTCGTCGGGATCCTCGTCCTCGCGGGGATCGGCGTCGCGCTGATCGCGCTGGGCGGAGGAGACGACTCGACGCCCGCGCCGACCGACTCCAGCGAGCCCTCGTCGCCGACGGAGCAGCAGACGAGCGAGCCGGAGCAGCAGCCCAGCCAGGAGGAGCAGCAGCCGAGCGAACCCGCGCAGGAGCCGAGCGAGCCGGCGCAGGAGCCCAGCCAGGAGCAGCAGCAGCCGAGCGAGCCAGCGCAGGAGCCGAGCCAGCCCGCCGACGATCCGAGCGTCGGCCCCGAGCCGGGCGGTCCGGCGTCCAACCCCGTCGAGGCCCCGCAGGGCGGCGCGGGCAACAACGGCAACGGCAACGGTCCCGGGAGCAACAGCGGCAAGGGCAAGGGATCCGGTGCGGCGGACACGACGGTCGACACCACCGTCGGGTCGCTCACCCAGGGGCCGGCGACGGGCCCCGGCCGCGGCTGACGCGGTCGCTGCCGACCCCGGCGCGGTGGACGGACAGCGTCGAGCCGACGCCCACCGTCGCGGGAGCACGCTCGGAGTATGTCGATGAGCACACCGTTCGATCCGCAGCAGCCCGGCGCCGATCTCCCCGTGGACGGCGACGACCAGACCGAGATCGAGGTCGAGGAGGACCGCGGCGCCGACGTCGGCCCGGACTCGGTCGACCCGAGCACCTCGCCGGCACCGCACGAGGACGAGGACGAGGCCGGCGGCGGCCCGGTCGCCCGGTGACCCGAGACGGCTGACCGCTCACGGACACCACGGACGCCTGACACCTCGCTGCCAGCCGCGGGCGGCAAGCTCGTGCGCATGTCGTTCGCGAACGCGTGGGACCCGTCGAAGGGTCGCGCCATCCCAGAGGACCAGGTCACCGAGGACGGACTCGAGCTCGACGAGGACACCGCCGCCGAGCTCGGCATCTCGTTCGACGTCGTCGGCGGCGCGTCGGCCGACCCGTCGCGGGCCTCGCCCGTCGACGTGCGCGTGCCGAGCGCCCCGACCACCGACGACTGACCGGCCGCCCGCTCCCGACCGAGCCGAGCCGAGCCGAGCAGCCTGGGGTCACGACGTGCGTCAGCACAACGGGGAGCACGCGACACCACGGACTTCCGTGGCGCGACGTGCTCCCCGTTGTGCTGAGCGCGGCACGGTCAGGGCCCAGCCCCGGAGCCCGGCACGGTCGAGGCCGGGCTCCGGAGCGCGGCACGCTCAGGGCCAGCCCCGCAGCCCGGTCAGGGGACGGTGTGCCCCGCCGCCGTCAGGACGCGGTACCACTCCTCGCGCGAGAGCCGGACGTCGGAACCCGCGGCCGAGTCCCGCACCCGCTGCGGGTTCGTCGTGCCCAGGACGACCTGGAAGTGCGCGGGGTGTCGGGTGATCCACGCGACCGCGATCCCCGTCGGGGTGACGCCGTGTGCCGAGGCGAGCTCCTCGAGCACGTCGTTGAGCTCGGCGTACTGCTCGCGGTCGCCGAGGAAGACGCCGTCGAAGAAGCCCTTCTGGAACGGCGACCAGGCCTGCAGCGTGACGTCGTTCAGGCGGGCGTGGTTGAGGATGTCGTTGTCGCGGTCGATCGACTGGTCGAGCCCGGCCATGTTCGCCGTCAGGCCCTGCGCGATCACGTTGGCGTGCGTGATGCTCAGCTGCACCTGGTTGAACGCGAGCGGCTGCCGCACCGACCGCTTCAGCAGCTCGACCTGACCGGGGGTGTGGTTCGAGACGCCGAAGTGGTGCACCTTGCCGGCGGCGTGCAGCTCGTCGAACGCCCGGGCGACCTCCTCGGGCTCGACGAGGGCGTCGGGACGGTGCAGGAGCAGCACGTCCACGTAGTCGGTCCGCAGCGCCTCGAGGGACTCGTGCACGGACTCGATGATGTGCTCGTACGAGAAGTCGAAGTACGCGCCGTCCGGCGTCGGGCGGATGCCGACCTTGGTCTGCAGCTGGATGTCGGCGCGCTCGGACGGCGACAGGGTGACGGCGGAACCGAACCGCTGCTCGCACCCGTGCCAGACGCCGTACACGGCGGCGTGGTCGAACATCGTGACGCCGGCGTCGCGCGAGGCGGTGTACAGCTCGCGGATGTCCTCGTCGCTCATGTCGTTGATCCGCATGAGGCCGACGACGACGTCGGACGCGGTGAGGTCGGTCTGTGGCAACTCCAGTGTCTTCACGCGCTCGATCCTGCCAGCAGCTCGCCGCGCGCAGACAGGCCCTGCCGGTGCCCGTCGGGCCGGGTCCGGCAGTCACGCCCGACGCGACCGGGTGACGGACGGGAGGCGCGGTGCCGGACCGGCACCGCGCCTCCCGTCCGGTGCTCAGCGCGTGGGCGACGCGGCCGGGCCGAGCAGACCGAGGAACGTCAGGTCGTCCGCCACCTTGGTGACGAGCGCGTGGTCGAGCGACGGGATGTCCGGCGAGCCGAGCGGACGCACCGAGCGGACCGCGGCCGCGAACGCGTCCGCGGGGATCGCGGACCCGGCGTGCGGCACCTCCGGGGTCGCGAACGCGTGCAGCAGCGGCAGGACCGAGCGTGCACGGTCCTCGTCCGGCAGCGCCTCGAGTGCGGACCGGAAGCGCTCGACCCACTCGGCGTGGTCCGCGACCCGCTCGATCGCGTACCCGTCCTCGACCAGCCAGTCGACGAAGGTGTCCAGCGAGACGCCGTCGTCGTGCGGGTTGACGACGTTGAACGTCCGGTGGCCGTCGACCACCGACGCGCCGATGGCGTCGATCGCGGCGGCCGTGAAGTCGGCGGGCAGGCCGTCGTAGTGCGAGCGCTGCACCCGGCCGTCCGGGGTCCGCTGCACGAAGGACACGGGTGCCAGCCCGGTCGCGAGCACGCTCCAGACCAGGCGGGTGAACACGTCGGGCAGGTTCACCTGGCCGCGCCAGCGCGGGTGCGCCAGCACCATGTCGGAGCGGAACACCGCGACGGGGACGCCGTGCTGCTCGTGCGCCTCGCGGAGCAGCACCTCGCTCGCCCACTTGCTCGCGCCGTACCCGTTCGCGTACTCGTCGGCGATCGTCCACTCGGGGATCGTCGCCCGGAGGTCCGCCCGCTCGTCGAGTGCCGCGGGGGCGTCGGGGGCGACGTCCTCGGTCGCGCTCGGGCGGGCTCCACCGGCGACGGCGACGCTCGACACGAAGGTGACGGGGACGCTCCCGGCGGCGATCGCGAGCCGGACGACCTCGGCGGTCCCGACGACGTTGGGCCCGAACAGCGCGGTGTACGGCAGGACGTGGTTCACCAGGGCGGCGGCGTGCGTGACGAGGTCGACCCGCGCGGCGAGGTCCTCCCACCGCGGTTCCTCGAGGCCGAGCAGGTGCTCGCTGACGTCCCCGGCGACCACCTCGAGCGACCCCGAGAGCTCGGCGAACCGGTCGGCGAACGCGGGATCGGCCGCGAAGGCGGCGTCCAGTCGACGGCGGGCAGCGGCGTCGTCCGACCCGCGCACGACGCAGACCAGCGTGCCGCCGACCGGTGCGAGCCGCTCGAGCCAGTCCATCGCGGTGAAGCGGCCGAGGTAGCCGTTCGCGCCGGTGAGCAGGACGGTGCGCGGCCCGGCCGAGGTGGGGCGGGGTGCGCGTGCCACCGGCGCGGGGACCGCACCGAGCAGGCGGTCCACCCGCAGGTCCGACGCCCGCAGCACCGTCGGGTCGGCGCCGTGCACGCGGGCGACGGTCGGCCGGTCGTCGGCGGCCGAACGCTCGACGTACGCGGCCACGGCGGCGAGGTCGTTCGTCGGGTCGGTGATGACACCGACGGGCACCTCGGTCTCGAAGACGTCCTCGAGGACGCCGGAGAACGTCAGGGCCGACAGCGAGTCACCGCCGAGGTCCGAGAACCGGGCGGCCGAGGCGGTCTCGGTGCTGACCTCGGCACCGAGCAGGTCACGGGCGGCACGGACGACGGTGTCGACGGTCGGTTCGTCACCCACGTGCTCGCGCAGGGTCGCGACGAGGGTGCCGCTCTGCTGCTCGGCGACCGCGTCGTAGAGCGCGGCGAACCGGTCCCCGTAGCGGGCGGTGACCCGGGGGCGGAGGAGCTTGCGGGCATCGGAGAGCATGCCGTTGTCGACCGTGAAGGGGTCCGGTTCGACGACGATCGCTCGGGGCACCTCGTACGGCGCGAGCCCGTGGGCGCGGGCGGTGCGCTGGAGGGCGGCGAGCAGGTCGCCCTCCGTGGCCTCCGGGTCGACGGGCACGACGACCGCGACGAGGAACGCGTGCCTGCTGTCCCCGTGCAGGGCGATCTGCCGGACCTCCGGCGTCCCACCGAAGGTCGCCTCGAGGGCCGAGACCGCGACGAACTCGCCCTGCGAGAGCTTGATGACGTTGTTCCGGCGGTCGAGGTACTCGTACGTGTCCGGACCGGTCTGCGCCATCACGTCGCCGGTCCGGTAGAACCCGTCCTCGTCGAACACCGCGGCGGTGACGTCCGGGCGGCGGAAGTACCCGGGGATCACCGCGGTGCTCTTCACGAGCAGCTCGCCGCGCGGGTGCGGTCGGTCGGTGGTGCGGTACCCGAGCTCGGGGACGTCCACCAGCTTGTGCTCGGTGACCGGTGGCTGCTGCACCACGCCGTCGCGCAGGATGCTGCCCGCCTCGGTCGAGCCGTACAGGTCGTGCAGCGGGACGCCGAGGCACTCCTCGAGGTACGTGCGGAGCTCGGGCGTGAGCGGGGCGCTGGCGCAGACGGCCTGCCCGACGCGACCACCGAAGGCACGTGTCCGGAGGTCGTCCTGCACCTGAGCACGCACGGCCGGGGCGTCGGTGGCTCCGGCCGCGAGCCGGCGCTGCTCCTCGCGGGCGCCCTCCTGGCGGACCATCTCGGCGATCCGCGGGACGAGCACGAGCTCGGTCGGTGCGTAGACCCGCAGGTCCTCGAACAGGGCCGACAGGTCGGTCGAGGTCGCGAGCGCCACGGTGCCGCCGCGGCCGAGCGTGGCGAGCAGCGCCGCGCGACCGGTCAGGTGGCTCAGCGGCAGGTAGGCGTAGCCGACGGTCACGGCGTCCGGGTGGTCCGGCGGGAGTGCGTGCCAGAGCCGCTCGACCATGGACCGCGTGTACATCGCGCCCTTCGGGGTCCCGGTGCTGCCCGAGGTGTACAGCAGCAGGGCGAGCGGGTCCTCGTCGGGCGCCGGTCGCCACGGGGTCGGCTGCGGCAGGTCGCGGCCCCGTGCCACGAGGTCGGCGAGCGTCGGCAGCGCCGCCGCACCGTCGGTGCCCTCGGCCCCGGTCGCCGCGCCGGCCGCACCCGTCGTGTCGAGCAGGACGGTGTGCACCTCGGCGGCGGCCGCGTCGGTGACCGCCCGGGCCGTCGCGGCCTGGTCGGCGGTGACGCCCAGCCACACCGGCGTCGTCTCGTCGACGATCGCACGGAGCTGCTCGACGGCCGCGCTGGTCTGCAGCGGCACGCTCACCGCGCCGAGCACCGAGCACGCGAGCTCGAGGGTCACGACGTCGGCGCTCGGCGGACCGAGCACCGCGATCCGGTCACCCGGGGCCACGGACTCGCCGAGCACCGCCGCGAGGGCCCGCGCACGGTCCCGGAGCTCCCGGAAGCTCGTGTCGGTGACGACCTCGCCGTCCCGCTGTCGGATCGCCGTTCGGTCGGCGTACCGGTCGAACACAGCCTCGACGGAGGTGTCCTCGTCCTGCTGCACCATGGTGGTTCCCTTCCTCGTTCGTCCGACGCGCCCCCGCGCGCGGCCTCTCAGCGCGCGGCGAGCACGATGCCCGCACGCGCCGTCCCCCGGTCCACTGCCCACCGTCCCGTCGCCGCGAACGCCGGGCCGCGACGCGCGCTCGTCGTGAAGGTCCCGTCCGGGCGCAGCTCCACGTGGGCACCGTCGATGCCGAACCAGCCGTCGTGCGCGGCCGAGCGGGCCTTGGCGACGGCCTCGGTCGCGGCGAGCAGGACGCTGTCCGGACTCTCAACCCCGGTTCGCCGGAGTGCGGCGAGACCCCGTGCGACACGGTCGTCCGTGACGTCCGCGATGCGCCGGAGCACTCCCGGCGGCAGGGGACGTGCCGGCGTGGCATCGATGCCGATGCCGGCGTGGTCGTCGCGCCGGGCGACGGCGCAGGCGCGCAGGCCGGGGCAGTGGGTGATCGTGCCGACCGCGCCGTCGGGCCAGCGGGGAGCCCCGCTCCGACCCACGGGCAGCGTCGTGACCGGCGCGCCGATCGCCGTCAGGGCGCGGCGGGCGAGCAGGCGGCCGGTCCGGAACTCGGCACGCCGCGACGGGACGGCACGGGCGATCGCCACGCGTTCGTCGTCGGCGAGGGGGCCGCTCAGGTCGTGGTCGGCAGCGGCGGCGACCACCGAGGCGGGGAGCAGCCCCATCCAGTCGGTCCCGCCTCGAAGTTGCACATTGCAATCAGACGCCCGGAAGCTCCGAGTCCCCCGGACGGGGCACGTCGCGGAGCGGCCGCGACCGGGTCCGTCAGGCGGGCAGGACCGCGACGACGGCGGAGCGGTCGTTCCAGGTCGCGGTCAGCGTCTCGCCGTCCGGCACGGGCAGCCCGATCACCCGCAGCACGACGAGGTCGCCGTGGTCGGTGCGCACCGTCGTCTCGGTCCCGTCGGTGCTGGCCGTGGCCGACGTCACCGTGGGGGAGTCCGGCGCCGACCCGCTGCCGACCGCCGTGTCCTCCTTGTCGAACCGTCCGGAGCCGTCGGCGCGCTCGAGCTCCGCCTCGTGCCCGCCGGTGGCGATCGCACGACGTAGGACGTCGGCGTACACCGGGTCCGCGACGGCGTCGTACACCCAGCGCTGCCCGAGCACGGAGTGGTGCATCTCGCACACCAGGGAGCCCCGGGCGCCGTCGAGCGGAGCGCCGCGGTAGGTCAGCGGCGTGTGCAGGAGCCGTCCCTCGGGCGTCCGCACGACGATCTCCTCGACACCGACCTCGCCCTCGGGGTCGTCGAACCGGAAGCGGGTGACGATCTCGACGGCGGCACCGGCGGTGAGGCCGCTCCACGGCTGCGCGGGCAGCCAGGCGGCGAGGGCCTCGGCCTTGGACGGTCGGAGTTCTGCGCGGTGGATGACGGCCATGCACCGACGCTACCGAGCAGACCTCGGCTTCCACCGTCGGCCCGCCGCACTGCGGTCAGGGCGCGGAGGTCAGTGCACGGGGCTCAGTGCACGGGGTCAGTGCACCGAGAAGCCGCCGTCGACCGCGATCGACTGGCCCGTGACGTACGCGGACCCCGGTCCGGCCAGGAACACCGCCACGGCCGCGAAGTCCGACGGCTCGCCGTTGCGTCCGACGAGCGTGCGCGCGGCGAGCGCCTCGACCCGCTCGGGGTCGGCGGACAGTCGCCTGTTGAGCGCGGTCTGCACGAAGCCGGGGACCAGGACGTTCGAGGTGACCCCGCTGCCCGACCAGGCCTCCGCCTGGGAGCGTGCCAGTGCCTCCAGGCCGGCCTTCGACACCCCGTACGCGCCGCTCGCGGCGAAGGGGCGGTGGGCCTGCTGCGAACTGATGCCGATGATCCGGCCGTACCCGCGTGCGGCCATGCCGGGTGCGAGCCGCTGGCCGAGCACGAAGGGTGCGTCGAGGTTGACGGCCATCGTCGCGTCCCACGTGCCCTCGTCGAGGTCCGGCATCGGCGGCCGCAGGTTGATGCCGGCCGAGTTGACGAGGACGTCCACCTCGCCGACGGCGTCCGCGAGCGCGTGGGCGCCCTCCCGGGTCGACAGGTCCGCGACGACACCGGCGGCCGATCCGCCGTCGGCGGTGATCGTCGCGACGGTCTCGTCGATCGCCTCCCGCGTGCGCGCCGCGACCAGCACGTGGGCGCCCGCGTCGGCGAGGGCGAGCGCGATCGCGCGACCGATGCCGGAGCTGCCCCCGGTGACCAGTGCACGGCGTCCGTCGAGGCCGAAGAGCTGCTCCAGTGCCATCCGGCCAGGCTACCGACGCCCGTACGCTGGGTCGGTGCGCGACGACCTGCTCCCCGTGCTCGCCTGCCCCGTCTGCGCCGAGCCCTTCGCCCGTGTCGACGGCGGGCAGGTCGGCTGCGCCACCGGACACCGGTTCGACGAGGCGAAGCAGGGCCACCTCACGCTCCTGCCCGCGAAGCGCCGCGCCCTGACCGCGGACACGCCGGACATGGTCGACGCGCGGATCCGGTTCCTCGGGCGGGGGCACTACGCACCGGTCGAGCGGGCGCTCGCCGCGGTGGTCGCCGCCACGGAGGCGCCGGGCGTCGTCCTCGACGTCGGCTCCGGCCCCGGCACCTACCTCGCGCACGTGCTGGACGGACCGGACGAGACTGCGTCGGCCGGGAGGCCCGGCTCGGCCCCGGCAGGCCCCGTCGCTGCCCGCCTCGGGGTCGCGCTGGACCTGTCACCCGTCGCCATCCGGCGAGCGGCACGCGTCCACCCGCGGGCCGGCGCCGTCGTCGGGGACGTGACCGAGCGCCTCCCGGTCGTCGACGACGCGGCGGCCGTCGTGCTGGACGTCTTCGCCCCGCGCAACCAGCGGGAGTACGCGCGGGTGCTCCACCCGGACGGCGTGCTCGTCGTCGTGACGCCACGGACCGGACACCTGGCGGAGCTCGCCGAGGCGACCATCGCGGTGGACCCGGAGAAGGAGCGGCGGCTGCGGGAGTCGCTCGAGCCGACCTTCGCGCTGCAGGGGTCCGAGGACCTCACGTGGACGATGGAGCTGTCCGCGGAGGACGTGCACGACGTGGTGCACATGGGCCCGAGCCACCACCACGTCGATCCGGACCGGGTGTTCGCGCCGACGGCCGTGACGGCCGCGGTGACCGTGAGCACGTGGACGGTCGCCAGGCAGCACTGAGGCGCTGCCGTCGGCCGTCCACGTGCCGGGGTCGGGTGTCAGCCCTGCGGCGCCGCCACGTCGAACTGCCACACGACGCCGAACCGGTCGCGCAGCTGCCCGGCGAGCGGGGCCCACGGCGAGGGCGCGAGCGGCTGTCGCACCTCGGCACCGTCGGACAGTGCCTCCCAGTAGCGGGTGACCTCGTCCGCGTCGTCGCCGTGCACGAAGACGTAGCAGGCGTTCGTGCCCTGGTCGTACGACTGGTCCGGCCAGACGTCGAACGCCATGATCCGGAAGCCGGCCTCGGTGCTGACCTGGCCGAACACGATGCGGTCCGCCCAGGCGGGGTCCTGGGACGCGCCCATCTGGCCGTAGGTGGCGGCGGTCACGGTGCCGCCGAACGCGGATGCGTAGTGGTCCAGGGCCTCGCGGGCCTGTCCGTCGAAGTTGAGGTGGGTCGTGGTCTCGATGCTCATGGATCGAGTGTCGCGAGCGTTGCGGTCAGATCGTGACCGCTTCTCCGACGAGGATGGACGACGTGTCCGGACCCTCCTCGCGCATGCTCGCGCTGCTCTCCCTGCTGCAGGTGCACCGGGAGTGGACGGGCGACGAGCTCGCCGGTCGCCTGACCGTGAGTCCGCGCACCCTCCGCCGCGACGTCGACCGCCTCCGGGACCTCGGCTACCGCATCGACTCCGTCCGCGGTCCGGCCGGCGGCTACCGACTCGCCGCCGGATCGGACCTGCCGCCGCTGCTGTTCGACGACGACCAGGCGGTGGCGATCGCCCTCGCCCTCGCGGTGGCGCCGGCATCGGGTGCCGACATCGCCGAGGCCGCCACCCGCGCGCTCGCGACGGTGCGACAGGTCATGCCCGAACGGCTCCGGAACCGGGTGGACCTGGTGGATGCCGTCGTGGGATCGTCCGCCCCGCGGGTCGATCCGGACGTGCTGGTGGCCGTCAGCGAGGCCGTGCAGCGCCACGAGGTGTTCCGGTTCGGGTACGGCACGGACGACCGTCCCCGCAGGGTCGAACCGCACGCGGTGGTCGCCCGGCACGGTCGGTGGTACCTGCTGGCGTGGGAGCCCGAGCACGACGACTGGCGGACCTACCGGGTGGACCGGATCACCCCGCGGATGCGGACGCGGCTGCCGTTCGTGCAGCGACCCGTACCCGGTGGGGACGTGGCAGCCTTCGTGGCGGCCCGCTTCAAGGGGTCCGACCGCGACGACGCGTGGCCGTGCACCGGGTCGGTCTCGCTGACCGCTGCCGACGCCGCGCGGGTCGCCCCGTTCCTGCCGGAGGACGCCGTGCTCGAGGATGCCGACGACGACCGTCGACGGCTGACGCTCGGGTCCTGGTCGTGGGACGGGCTCGCCGGCACGATCGCCGGGCTGACGGTGCCGTTCGTGGTCGAGGGGCCGGAGGAACTCCGCGCCGCCGTCCGCAGATCGGCGGAACGGCTGGAGCGCGCGGCGGTGCGTTAGGGCGGTGCACGCGTCCGTCAGGACGGCGTGAGGATTCCGTGAGGACCGGCCTGGAGGCACCCGGCCCGAACCAGCATCGGTACCGCACCACACGTGGTGCGGTCCGCGCCGCCCGGCGTCGGGCCCGCAGCAACCAACGGAGTCCTTCGTGTTCGACGTCTTCGTCGTCGCCGGTGTCCTCGCCGTGTTCGGTGTCGTGGCACTCATCGCCAAGGGGGTGGAGCGGCTGTGATCGTCGTCACCATCGCCGCCGCCGTCCTCGGCATCGCCTCGGTCGTCTACCTCGTGTGGGCGCTCGTGCACCCGGAGCGGTTCTGATGAGCGCTGCCGACACCTGGGCCGGGATCGCCCAGGTCGCCACCCTCGTCCTGCTCCTCGTGGTCGCGTACCGCCCGGTCGGTGACTGGATGGCGCGTGTCTACACGCCCACGGAGCACGCCCGCATCGAGCGCGGCGTCTACCGCGTGATCGGTGTGGACCCCGACGCCGAGCAGTCCTGGCCCGCGTACCTGCGCGGCGTGCTGCTCTTCAGCGCCGTCGGCGTGCTGCTCGTCTACCTGCTGCAGCGCATCCAGGTCGTGCTGCCCGGTGACCTCGGGCTGCCGAACGTCGGCCCGTCGCTCGCGTTCAACACCGCCGCGTCCTTCGTCGCGAACACCAACTGGCAGTCGTACTCGCCCGAGGCCACCGTGGGGTACTCCGTGCAGATGGCAGGCCTGGCGGTGCAGAACTTCCTGTCCGCCGCGGTCGGGCTCGCGGTCGCCGTGGCCCTGGTGCGCGGGTTCGCACGGCGGAGGAGCGGCACGCTCGGCAACGTCTGGGTCGACGTCGTCCGCGGCACCGGCCGGCTCCTGCTCCCCGGGGCCTTCGTCTTCGCGATCGTCCTGGTCGCCGGCGGCGTCGTGCAGTCGTGGGGCAGCGGCACGGACATCGCCACGCTCGCGGGTGGCACCCAGCACATCCCCGACGGCTTCGTCGCGTCGCAGGAGGCGATCAAGGAGCTCGGCACGAACGGCGGCGGCTACTTCAACGCGAACTCGGCGCACCCGTTCGAGAACCCGCAGGCGTGGACGAACCTCGTCGAGGTCTTCCTCATGCTCGTCATCCCGTTCTCGCTGCCCCGCACGTTCGGGCGGCTCGTCGGTGACGACCGCCAGGGGTACGCGATCCTCGCCGTGATGGGCGCGATCTTCCTCGTGTCGCTCTCGGTGATGTCGATCGCCGAGCTGGCGGGAGGCGGCAGCGCCACGCAGGCGGCCGGTGCGGCGATGGAGGGCAAGGAGATGCGCTTCGGCATCCTCGGCACGACGCTCTTCGGCACGACCTCGACCGCCACGTCGACGGGCGCCGTGAACGGCATGTTCGACAGCTTCACGCCGATCGGCGGGATGATGGCGCTCCTCAACATGATGCTCGGCGAGATCAGCCCCGGCGGCGTCGGCTCCGGCCTGTACGGCATGCTCGTGCTCGCCGTGATCACGGTGTTCATCGGCGGACTGCTCGTCGGCCGGACCCCGGAGTACCTCGGCAAGAAGATCCGCGCCCGTGAGATGACCTTCGCGGCGCTGTACATCCTCGTCACGCCGACCCTGGTGCTGCTCGGCACCGGACTGTCCCTGGTGATCCCGGGTGTCCGTGAGCAGGTCCTCGGCACGAGCATCTTCAACCCCGGCAACCACGGGCTGTCCGAGCTGCTCTACGCCTTCACCTCCGGCGCGAACAACAACGGCTCGGCGTTCGGCGGTCTCACCGCGAACACCACGTGGATGAACTCGGCGCTCGGCGTCGTGATGCTGCTCGGCCGGTTCATCCCGATCGCGCTCGTGCTGGCGCTCGCCGGGTCCCTGGCCGCACAGGACAAGGTGCCCGCGACCGTCGGCACCCTGCCGACGCACCGGCCGCTGTTCATCGGCCTGCTCGGTGCCGTCGCCGTGATCGTCACCGCACTCACCTACTTCCCCGTGCTCGCCCTGGGCCCGCTCGCGGAGGCCCTCTCCTGATGGGAACCGAACCCGTGTCCACCCCGACCCCCTCGTCCACCGTGACCAGCGCGCCGGAGGCGAGCAGTGCCTCCCGGCCGGTCGCCCGATCGTCCGCGTTCGGTCCCCGTCAACTGGCGGCGGGCCTCCCGGGCGCCCTCCGCAAGCTCGACCCGCGCCTGATGTGGCGCAACCCCGTCATGTTCATCGTCGAGGTCGGCGCCGCGCTCACCACCGTGACCGCGTTCGTCGAGCCGTCGGTGTTCACCGCCGCGATCGCGGTGTGGCTCTGGCTGACCGTCGTCTTCGCGAACCTGGCCGAGGCCGTCGCCGAGGGCCGGGGCAAGGCGCAGGCCGACACCCTGCGGAAGACCCGCTCGACGACCAGCGCCCGCCGGGTGCTGCGATGGGATGCGTCCGACGCCGCCGCGCTGTCGAACGACACCGAGGAGGTCGCCTCGGTGGACCTCGCGAAGGGCGACGTCGTGGTGGTCGTCGCCGGTGAGGTCATCCCCGGCGACGGTGACGTGGTCGAGGGCATCGCCAGCGTCGACGAGTCCGCGGTCACGGGCGAGTCGGCGCCCGTCATCCGCGAGTCCGGTGGCGACCGCAGCGCCGTCACCGGTGGGACGCGGGTGCTGTCCGACCGGATCGTCGTGCGCATCACCTCGACGCCCGGCGAGACCTTCATCGACCGGATGATCCGGCTCGTCGAGGGTGCCGCGCGGCAGAAGACGCCGAACGAGATCGCGCTGAACATCCTGCTGGCGTCGCTGTCGATCGTCTTCGTGATCGTCTGCCTGACGATGCAGCCCATCGCCGGCCTCGTCGGTGCGACCGTCAGCGTGCCGGTGCTCATCGCCCTGCTCGTCTGCCTCATCCCGACCACCATCGGCGCGCTGCTCTCGGCGATCGGCATCGCCGGCATGGACCGGCTCGTGCAGCACAACGTGCTCGCGATGTCCGGGCGCGCGGTCGAGGCGGCCGGGGACATCACCACGCTGCTCCTCGACAAGACCGGCACGATCACGTACGGCAACCGGCAGGCATCGCGCGTGGTGCCCGTCCCGGGCGTCACGGTCGCGACGCTCATGGAGGCCGCAGCCCTGTCGAGCGCCGCGGACAGCACGCCGGAGGGCCGCTCCATCGTCACGCTCGCCGAGCAGGACGGCATCACGCCCGGCACCCCGGCGGGTGCGGTCGAGGTGCCCTTCACCGCGCAGACCCGCATGTCCGGGCTCGACCTGGCCGACGGATCGCAGATCCGCAAGGGTGCAGCGGCCGCCGTGCTCGCCTGGGCGGGGTCTGCCGACGCCGCCGTGGTCGCCGCGGTCGACACCGCGGTCGCCGAGATCTCCGACCAGGGCGGGACGCCGCTCGTCGTCGGCCGTCGCTCGGCCTCGGGCGCCGTCGACCTGCTCGGGGTCGTGCACCTGAAGGACGTCGTGAAGGACGGCATGGCCGAGCGCTTCGCGGAGCTGCGGTCGATGGGCATCCGCACGGTGATGATCACCGGCGACAACCCCCGCACCGCGGCCGCGATCGCCGCCGAGGCCGGCGTCGACGACTTCCTCGCCGAGGCCACGCCCGAGGACAAGCTCGCCTACATCCGGAAGGAACAGGAGGGCGGGAACCTCGTCGCGATGACCGGTGACGGCACGAACGACGCCCCCGCCCTGGCGCAGGCCGACGTCGGCGTCGCGATGAACACCGGCACCACCGCTGCGAAGGAGGCCGGCAACATGGTCGACCTCGACTCCGACCCGACGAAGCTCATCGACGTCGTCCGGATCGGCAAGCAGCTGCTCATCACCCGCGGGGCGCTCACCACGTTCTCGATCGCCAACGACGTCGCGAAGTACTTCGCGATCATCCCGGCGATGTTCCAGGCGGCGTTCCCCGGCCTCGCGGCGCTCAACGTCATGGGGCTGCACAGCCCGGCGTCGGCGATCCTGTCGGCCGTCGTGTTCAACGCGCTCGTCATCGTGGCGCTCATCCCGCTGTCGCTGCGGGGTGTGCGCTACCGCGCCGCCTCGGCATCGTCCGTGCTCGGACGCAACCTGCTCGTCTACGGGCTGGGCGGCGTCATCGTCCCCTTCATCGGTATCAAGGCGATCGACCTCGTGGTCGGTCTCATCCCGGGGTTCTAGACCATGGCTTCCTCATCACGCTCCTTCCTCCGTTCCACCGGTGTGGCGATCCGTCTCGCCCTGCTGTCCACCGTCGTCCTCGGCGTCGCCTACCCGCTCGCGGTGTGGGGCGTCGGGCAGGCGGCCTTCCACGACCAGGCGAACGGCTCGATGGTCACCGACTCCTCCGGGAAGGTCGTCGGCTCGTCCCTGATCGGGCAGTCCTTCGCGGGTGCCCAGGCCGACCGCTGGTTCCAGTCGCGTCCGAGTGCCGCGGGCGAGGACGGCTACGACGCGAACGCCTCGTCCGGCTCGAACCTCGGGCCGAACAACCCCGACCTGCTCAAGAGCATCGAGGAGCGGCGGGCCGCCGTGGCGGATGCCGACGGGGTCAGCGCTGCCGACGTGCCCGCCGACGCGGTCACCGCCTCGGGCTCGGGGCTCGACCCGGACATCAGCCCGGAGTACGCGCTGCAGCAGGTGGCCCGGGTGGCCGACGCCCGGGGTCTGTCGGAGTCGACGGTCCGCACGCTCGTCGAGCAGCACACCGAGTCCCGGCAGGCCGGGTTCCTCGGCGAGCCGGTCGTGAACGTCCTCGAGCTGAACCTGGCCCTGGCTGCCGAACGCTGACGGTCCGGCCTGCCCGTCCGCCCGGTCTGGCCCGGTCCGGCCGTGGCCGGCCCGGTCCGGCCCGAGGGCGGAGCCGCCAGCACAACCGGAAGCACCTCGCGCCGCGGAACCGCGTGGTGTGACGTGCTTCCGGTTGTTCGGCAGCACGTCGCACCACGCACCACCACCACACCACACCGAACCGCGGGAGGATGAGCACGTGAAGCGCGGGAAACTCCGGGTGCTGCTCGGCGCCGCTCCGGGTGTCGGCAAGACGTACACGATGCTCGAGGAGGGCCACCGGCTGCGTGCCGAGGGCCGGGACGTCGTCGTCGCCGTCGTCGAGACCCACGAGCGAGCCGCCACCGCAGCCCTGGTCGACGGTCTCGAGCTCGTGCCCCGCCGCGTCGTCGAGCACCGCGGCGTCGCACTCGACGACATGGACCTCGACGCGGTCGTGGCACGGGCACCCGACGTCGCCCTCGTCGACGAACTCGCGCACACGAACGCCCCGGGCAGCCCGAACGAGAAGCGCTGGCAGGACGTGGAGGAGCTCCTCGCCGCCGGCATCAGCGTCATCTCGACCGTGAACATCCAGCACATGCAGTCCCTCGGCGACGTCGTCCGCGAGATCACCGGCACGGTGCAGCGCGAGACCGTCCCCGACACCGTGGTCCGCGCCGCCGACCAGATCGAGGTCGTCGACCTGTCGCCGGCGTCCCTGCGCGAACGGCTCTCGGACGGGCTGGTCTACCCGGCCGCCCGCATCGACGCGGCGCTCTCGAACTACTTCCGCCTCGGCAACCTCACCGCGCTCCGCGAGATCGCCCTGCTCTGGCTCGCCGACGAGGTCGACGACGCGCTCAAGGCCTACCGCGCCGAGCACGGCATCGACCACCGGTGGGAGACCCGGGAGCGCGTCCTCGTCGCGTTGACCGGCGGTCCCGAGGGCGAGACCCTGCTGCGCCGCGGTGCCCGCATCGCCGCCCGCAGTGCCGGTGGAGAGCTCGCGGCCGTGCACGTCACGACGAACGACGGGCTGCGCGAGCGCCACCCCGGCGCGCTCGGCAAGCAGCGCGCCCTGCTCGAGCAGCTCGGCGGGACGTACCACCAGGTGGTCGGCGACGACGTGCCGAGCACCCTCGTGCGCTTCGCGAAGTCGGTCGACGCGACCCAGATCGTGATCGGCGTCAGCCGTCGCAGCCGCCTCGCCGCCGCACTGACCGGGCCGGGCATCGGCAACACGGTGGTCCGTGAGTCCGGCGACATCGACGTGCACGTCGTCACGCACGAGCGCGCCGGCGGCGGGTTCGCCCTGCCGAAGCTCGGCGGCAGCCTCTCGCGCGGCCGGATCGCCGCGGCGTTCGCGGTCTCGCTGCTGCTCGGCCCGCTGCTGACCTGGCTGCTGTCGCTCGGCAGCGACCCCGACTCGATCACGGTCGACGTGCTGTCGTACCAACTGCTCGTGCTCGTCGTCGCCCTGACCGGCGGGATGTGGCCGGCGGTGTTCACCGCGGTGCTCTCCGGCCTGAGCCTCGACTACTTCTTCGTGCAACCCCTCTACATGGTCACCGTCCAGCAACCGTGGCACCTGGTGGCCCTCGTGATGTACGTGATCAGTGCCGTCCTGGTCAGCTTCGTGGTCGACCGGTCCGCCCGCCGCAGTCGAGCCGCCCGTCGCGCGGCGGCCGAGTCCGGGCTGCTCGTCGGGATCGCCGGCAGCGTCCTCCGCGGCGACGACGCCCTGCAGGCGCTCCTCGACCGCACCCGCGAGGCGTTCGGGTTCACCGGCGTGCGGATCCGGCAGGGCGACGAGGTCCCGGCCACGTCGGGGACGTTCGCCGACGGGCCGGACGCGACCACGAGCCTCCCGTCCGGCGCCGTCCTGGAGTTCTCCGGCGCTCCCGACGACCCGACCCAGCGCCGGCTGCTGCGCGTCGTCGAGCAGCAGCTCGACGCCGCGGTCGAGCACCGCCGACTCACCCGCACCGCAGTCGACGCCGAGCGGATCGCGGCGGCCGACCGGGTACGGAGCGCCATCCTCGCGGCCGTCGGCCACGACGTGCGCCGGCCGATCGCGGCGGCCTCCGCCGCCGTGCAGACGTTGCGGGCGTCCGACATCCAGCTGTCGGCACCCGACCGGGAGGCACTGCTCGCCACCGCCGACGAGAGCCTCGGTCAGCTGGCGGTCCTGCTGGCCGACCTGCTCGACGTCAGCCGGGTCCAGGCCGGGGTGCTCGCCGTCACCCCGCTGCCCACCGCGCTCGAGACGGTCGTCGCCCCCGCGCTCGACGAGCTCGAACTCGGGCCGGACGACGTCGACCTCGACCTGCCCGCCGACCTGCCGCCGGTCCTCGCCGACCCGGTGCTCCTGCAGCGCGTCGTCGTCAACCTGCTCGCGAACGCGCAGCGCTACGCGCCGGAGGGCACCCGGGTCCGGGTCGCCGCCAGCGCCTTCGGCGGCGGGGTCGAGCTGCGTGTCGCCGACCACGGACCCGGCATCCCCGAGGACCGCCGCGGCGAGGTGTTCCAGCCCTTCCAGCGGCTCGGGGACACCGACAACGAGACCGGCCTCGGCCTCGGGCTGGCCCTCGCCCGCGGGTTCACCGAGGGCATGGGCGGCACCATCGAGGTCGACGACACCCCGGGCGGCGGGCTCACCGTCGTCGTGCGGCTGCCGATCGCCGGACACCTGGGAGTGGATGTCAAGTGAGCACGAAGGTCCTCATCGCCGACGACGACGCACAGCTCGTCCGCGCCCTGTCCGTCACGCTCGCCGCGCGCGGGTACGACGTCGCCACCGCCCGTGACGGTCGGGCCGCCATCGACGCCGTGATCACCGAGCGCCCCGACATCGTCATGCTCGACCTCGGCATGCCCCGACTCGACGGCATCGGGGTGCTCGAGGGCATCCGTGCGTGGTCGCAGGTGCCGGTGCTCGTGCTCTCCGGGCGGACCGACTCGTCGGACAAGGTCGACGCGCTCGACGCCGGAGCGGACGACTACGTGACGAAGCCGTTCCAGATGGACGAGCTGCTCGCCCGACTCCGAGCCCTCGGACGGCGGCAGGCGTCGGCCGCGGCGACCGCGGGGGTCACGCCGACGGTGACGATCGGCGATCTGGTCGTCGACCTCGTCGCGAAGCAGGTCACCCCGCCGACCGGCCCCGCGATCCGGCTCACCCCGACCGAGTGGCGGCTGCTCGAGGTCCTCGTCACGAACCCCGGGCGGCTGATGACCCGCGAGATGCTCCTGACCGAGGTGTGGGGTCCGACGCACGGCAACGACTCCGGGTACCTGCGGCTCTACATGGCGCAGCTGCGGCGGAAGCTCGAGCCCGAGCCGTCGCACCCGCGGTTCCTCGTGACCGAGTCGGGCATGGGGTACCGGTTCGACCCGAGCGGGGCCTGAGCCCTCCCTTCAGCGCCGGTTCAGGCCGCGCCGCCATGCTCGGACGATGCGTGTGCTGGTCGTCGACGACGAGGTGCGGCTCGCGGACGGCATCCGCGCCGGGCTGCAGGCCGAGGGCTTCGCCGTCGACGTCGCGCACGACGGGGTCGACGGGCTCTGGTACGCCCGTGAGCACCCGTACGACGCCATCGTCCTCGACCTGATGATGCCGGGCATGAGCGGCTGGAAGGTGTGCGAGACGCTCCGCGCCGAGCAGGACTGGACCCCCGTGCTCATGCTGACCGCGAAGGACGGTGAGTGGGACCAGGTCGACGCCCTCGACGCCGGTGCCGACGACTACGTGACCAAGCCGTTCTCGTTCCCGGTGCTCGTCGCGCGTCTCCGTGCGCTCGTCCGCAGGGGGTCCCGGGAACGACCCACGGTCCTCCGGGCCGGCGACCTGCGTCTCGACCCGGCGGAGCGACGGGTGTGGCGGGGCGAGGAGCTGCTCGACCTGACGAGCCGGGAGTTCACGGTCCTCGAGTACCTCATGCGGCACGCGGGTCAGGTGCTGTCGAAGCGCGACGTCATCGCGAACGTCTGGGACGACGACTTCGCGGGCGACCCGAACATCGTCGAGGTGTACGTCGGGCACCTGCGCCGGAAGGTCGACCGGCCGTTCGGCCGGACCGCGATCGAGACCGTCCGCGGGGCCGGCTACCGCCTGGACGCCGACGGTGGCTGACCGGTCGCGGCGGGTCCGACGGCCGCGCAGCATCCGTGCACGCGCGACGGGAGGCGCGGCGGTCGTCGTCCTCGTCGCGCTCGTGATCGGGGCGGTCGCCTTCGTCTGGGTCCTCCGGAGCTCGCTGTCCGACGGCGTCCGGTCGTCGGCCGAGCAGACGCTCGACGGCCTCTCCGCACGGGTGGAGGCGGACGGTGTCGCCGCCGTCGAGGCCGAGGGCGACGACGTGCTCGCCCAGCTGCAGGACGGCACCGGCCGGGTGCTCGCGCGGGCCGAGGACAGTCCCGACGCGGCCCTCTCCGGCGCCGAGGAGTCCCGGTACCGGCACGACGGCGAGCGCTGGTCCCTCGTGTCCGACGACGTCGAGCTGCCGGACGGCACCGAGGGCGTGCTCGTCGTCGGGCTGCCGCTCGAGGACGCCGACGCCGCCGTGCGGACCGTGTCCGTGCTGCTCGTCGTCGCCGTCCCGGTCGTCGTGGCCCTCATGTCGCTCGTGACGTGGTTCGTCGTCGGTCGAGCGCTCCGTCCGGTCGACCGGATGCGCCGCGAGGTCGACGACGTCGAAGGCACGAACCTGCACGCGCGCGTGGCGGAACCGGGCTCGGGGGACGAGGTCGACCGTCTCGCCGTCACGATGAACCGGATGCTCGCGCGGCTCGAGGCGTCGCAGCAGGCCCAGCAGCGCTTCGTCTCGGATGCGTCGCACGAGCTGCGGTCCCCGCTCGCGACGATCCGGCAGCACGCCGAGGTCGCCCGGGCGCACCCCGACGTCACCGGGACGGCCGAGCTGGCCGCGGTCGTCCTCGACGAGGGTGCCCGTCTGCAGGACCTCGTCGAGTCGCTCCTCCTGCTCACCCGTGTCGACGAGCGGGGCCGTACCCGTGACCGGGCGGTGGACCTCGACGACCTCGTGTTCGCGGAGGGGTCGCGGTCCGCGGGGGCCGGAGTCGTCCGCGTGGACGTGTCCGGTGTCGCTCCCGCGCGGGTCGGCGGGGACGACCGGCTGCTCGCCCGGGCGGTGCGGAACCTCGTCGACAACGCCGTCCGGCACGCCGTGAGCACCGTGACGGTCACGCTCGTCGGAACCGGCGACGACGCGGTCCTCACCGTCGACGACGACGGGCGGGGGATCCCGGAGCAGGACCGGCAGCGCGTGTTCGACCGCTTCGTGCGGCTCGACGAGGGCCGTGCCCGGGACGCGGGTGGGTCGGGGCTGGGGCTCGCGATCGTCGACGCCGTCGTCCGGGCGCACGGCGGCAGCACCGCGGTCTCGACGGCCCCGGCGGGCGGAGCCCGGTTCACGCTCCGGCTCCCGCTGCTGCACGACTGATGCGCTGCCCGAGGGGCGTGCCGGACGCCCCCGGCGTCACCCCAGGTGGCTTCAGGCCTGCTTCAGTGCCCGTTCCGCAGGCTTGCCGCATGCAGACCACGACGAAGACCACCGCCCGCCGCATCGCCCTCCTCTCCGCGCTCCCGCTCGTCGGGGCGCTGGCGCTCGCCGGCTGCGCCGGTGACGACGACCGCGACGACACGGCCGCCCCGGCTGCCTCGGCACCCTCCGTGACGGCGACCGACGGCAGCGCGAGCGGCAGCACGGGCAGCGGCCGCACGGGCAGCGGTTCCGACGCCGCCGGGAACGACGCCCTCGGAGCCGCTGCGGAGACCGCACGGGAGGCCGTCGGCTCGGGTACCGTCACCTCGATCGAGCAGGAGGCCGGCGGTACCTCGTGGGAGGTGCTCGTCGTGACCGCGGACGGCAACGAGCAGGAGGTCCACGTGGCCGCCGACGGGGAGCGCACCACCGCCGGTCCGACGGAGGACACCACGGACGCCGAGGACGTCGCGGAGAACCAGCGGTTCGTCGACGCCGCAGACCTGTCCGTCGCGCAGGCAGCATCCACGCTCGTCGAGACGGTGCCCGGCACGGTCACCGAGCTCGGACTCGACGACCACGCCGGCACGGTCGTCTGGGAGGGTGACGTCCGCGACGACGCCGGGACGAAGCACAGCATCCGGATCGACGCCGGCAGCGGCGAGGTCGTCACGAACACGGTCGACACCGACGACTGACCCGCAGAAGGGCGCCGACGCCCGGGTGGCGGGGCACTGGCGGGTGCGTGTCGTGTCCGTGTCGTGGTGCTGTCGCCCCGGGCGTTCCTAGGCTCGGCACCATGAACGAGATGCGGATCGCCACCCTCCGACGTGAGCGCGGCTGGACCCAGGAACGGCTGGCCGAGGCGAGCGGCGTGGCCGTCCGGACCGTGCAACGACTCGAGGGCGGGAGCGACGCGAGCCTCGAGACCCTGTCCGCGATCGCCCGGGCGCTCGAGGTCCCGGTGCGGGAGCTCTTCGCGCAGGACGACCCCGCGGAGCTGGAGCCGGGCGTGCGCGGGCTCGACGAGCGGACCGAGGCCGCCGCGGCTGCAGCTGCGTCGGAGCAGGCCGCGCGTGACCGGTTCGTCGGCGGGTTCTGGTCGCTGTACTCCGCGGTCGGGATCGCCTTCGGGATCGTCACGGTCCTGCTCCTCGTCCTGCACGTGTGGTCCTCGCTGGTGTTCCTGCTCGTCGGGGCGTACTGGGTGGTCGGGCGGCTGGCCGGACGGTTCCTGCTCGACTCGGTGCTCGGCCCCTGGCTCGACCGGCGCTGGCCGCTGTCGTCGGCGACAGACGTGCCGGTCCGTGCCGCTCGCTGAGCCGACGCCGGTCCGCGTCGGGCCGGACGACGTCGACGAGGTGCACGCCTTCCTGTCGGCGTGCGATCTGACGGTCGCGGGGCTGTCGGACCCGGGCGTCCGGCTCTGGGCGCTCCGTGGTCCGGGCGGCGCCGTCGTCGGTACCACCGGGTACGAGACCGGGCCGGACGGGAGGCACGCCCTCCTCCGCAGCGTCGCCGTCGGACCGGCGCTGCGCGGCTCGGGTCGCGGTGCGGCGCTCGCTCGGTTCGCGATGGCGGAGGCGACGGCGGGCGGGGCGCGACGGGCGTGGTTGTTCAGTCGGCGGTCCGGGCCGTTCTGGCAGGGCCTCGGCTTCGCGCCGGCCGATCGCGCGGAGCTCGCGACCGTGCTCGCCGGCACGACGCAGGTCGAGCTGTTCCGCGCGACCGGGCAGCTCGGGCACGAGGTCGCGTGGAGCCGGCTGCTGGTCCCGCCCGTGCCGGTCCCTTAGGGGCGTCCAAGGCTGCGCCGACGATCCGCGCACGTGGCGGTCGCACGCTCGTGGGCATGACCGAGACGATCCCCACCGAGCGACCGCGCCTGCTCCCGCCACCCATCCGTCCGCTCGGCGTCCGCGACCGCCTGGTCGGTCTCGTCCGCGGCGGTGCGGACACCGCGCGGTGGGAGCGCCCCGCGTTCCTCGGGCTGCTGCTGGTGACCGCTGTCCTCTACGTCGTGAACCTCGGCGTGAACGGCTGGGCGAACGCGTTCTACTCGGCGGCGGTGCAGGCGGGGAGCCAGAGCTGGGAGGCGTTCTTCTACGGCTCCTCCGACGCCGCGAACGCGATCACGGTCGACAAGCCGCCGGCGTTCCTCTGGGTGATCGGCATCTCCGTCCGGTTGTTCGGGCTGAACTCGTGGTCGATCCTCGTGCCGCAGGCGTTGATGGGCGTCGCGTCGGTGGCGGTCCTGTACCGGATCGTCCGGCGCCGGTTCTCGGCCGGCGCCGCCCTGACCGCGGGTGCGGTCCTGGCCACGACCCCGGTCGCGACCCTCATGTTCCGCTACGACAACCCGGACGCCCTGCTCGTGCTGCTCACCGTCGGGGCGGTCGCCCTGACGCTGCGCGGGGTCGAGTCCGGGCGGATGCGGTGGGTCGTCTGGGCCGGCGTGCTCGTCGGGCTCGGCTTCCTGACGAAGCAGCTGCAGGCGTTCCTCGTGCTGCCGCCCCTGGTCGGGGTGTACCTCCTCGCGTCGCCCCGCCCGGTGCTCCGGCGGATCGGGCACCTGTCCGCGGCGGCGCTCGCCGTGGTGGTCTCCGCCGGGTGGTGGGTCGCGATCGTCGAACTCGTGCCGGCCTCTGCTCGGCCGTACGTCGGCGGGTCGCAGACGAACAGCTTCCTCGAGCTGACCTTCGGCTACAACGGGCTCGGCCGGGTCACGGGCGACGAGACGGGGAGCGTCGTGCCCGGCGGGACGACCGGGGCGGGGTCGTGGGGCTCGACCGGCCTGACCCGGCTGTTCGGCTCGGAGTTCGGCACGCAGGTGACCTGGCTGCTGCCGACCGCGCTCGTGCTGCTCGTCGTGTCCCTCGTGGCGCTCGGGGTCCGTCGCCGCCGTGACCCGCGGCTCGCGACCGTGCTGGTGCTCGGCGGCTCGTTGCTCGTCACCGGGCTGGTCTTCAGCTTCATGGGCGGGATCTTCCACCCGTACTACACGGTGGCGCTCGCGCCGTACATCGCGGGCGTGGTCGGCATCGGCGCCGGGCTCCTGTGGGAGCGCCGCACGTTCCTCGCCTGGCGCATCGTCGCCGCCGGCGTCGTCGCCCTCTCCGGAGCGTGGTCGTCCGCGCTGCTGTCCCAGGCGTCGTCGTGGCAACCGTGGATCCGGTGGGTGGTCCTCGTCGTGGCCGTCGTCGGGACCGTCCTCGTCCTGCTGCCGCCGCGCGGTCGGGGCCTCGCGGGGGCGACGGTGGCGACCGTGCTCGTCGCCGCGCTGCTCGGGCCGACGGCGTTCTCGGTGCAGACCACCACGGTCGGGCACACGGGTGCGCTCCCGTCGGCCGGGCCGAGCGTCACGACGAGCGGGTTCGGCGGGGGTCGCGGCGGCGCGCCCGGTGGTCAGGGTGGCCCCGGCGGCCAGGGAGCGCCCGGCGGCCAGGGAGCGCGCGGCGGTCAGGGCGGCCCCGGCGGAGCACCGGGCGGCCAGACCGGCCAGAACGGGACCGGCCAGAACGGGACCGGCCAGAACGCGACCGGCCAGAACGGGACGCGCCAGAACGGGACGAGCCAGAACGCGAACGGCCCGGGGACCGCAGGCGGCACCGACGGCCGCACGAACGCCCCCGGCGGCGGCACGAACCTGCTCGGCGGTTCGACCGAGGTGTCCGACGAGGTCGTCGCCGCGCTGTCCGCGGACGCCGACGAGTACACCTGGGCCGCCGCGACCGTCGGGTCGAACAGCGCCGCCACGTACCAGCTCGCGACGGGCGATCCCGTGATGGCGATCGGCGGCTACAACGGCACCGACCCGGCCCCGACCCTGGCGGAGTTCCGGACACTCGTCGCCGCGGGGAAGGTGCACTGGTTCGTCGGTGGCAGCACCAGCACCAGCACCAGCAGCAGCGGGAGCGACGCCGCAGCCGAGATCGCCGAGTGGGTCGCCGCGCACTTCGAGCCGACGACGGTCGACGGCGTGACGATGTACGACCTCACGCCGGCGTCCTGACCACGGACACCGCCGGTACCGCCCGCGTCCCCCGGACACGAGCGGGCGGTACCGTCGATCCGTGACGATCGAGCTGCGCCGGGTGACCGCCGAGGACTGGGCCGTCTGGCGCCCGGTCCGCCTCGCCGCCCTCACCGACGCGCCTCAGGCGTTCGGCTCCCGCCTCGAGGACTGGCAGGACGCTCCGGAACACCGCTGGCGCACCCGGTTGTCGCTGCCGGGCGCGGTCGACCTGCTCGCGGTCGAGGAGGGCGACACCGTCGGGATGGCGAGCGGGGTCCCCGACCCGGACGACCCCGCGCTGGCCGAGCTGATCTCGATGTGGGTCGCGCCGCGCGCCCGCGGTCGGGGGCTCGTCGCACGCCTCGTCGACGAGGTCGCCCGCGTGCTCGTCGCGCAGGGGACCGAACACCTCGAGCTCTCGGTGATGCCGGACAACGACCGCGCACGCCGGGCGTACGAGCGCATCGGGTTCAGCGCGACGGACACCCCCGGTGACCGGCTTCCGGACGGCCGGACCGAGACCGTGATGCGCCGCGACCTCAGCGCCGAGCGCACGCTCCTCGCGTACGAGCGCGGCGCCGACCGCTGGACGGAACGGACCGACGACCACCGCGCGGGACTCGTCGACGACCTGCTCGGCCTCGTGCCCGGCGGCGCCCACGTCCTGGAACTCGGCTCCGGCCCAGGTCGGGACGCGGACGCGCTCGAGGCAGCGGGCCTCCGTGTCGACCGGACCGACGGCACCACGGCGTTCGTCGACCGGCTCCGCGCCGCCGGCCACGAGGCCCGCGTGCTCGACGTCCGCCGCGACGGCTGGGGCGGCCCGTACGACGCCGTCGTCGCGAACGCGGTCCTCCTGCACGTCGCGCGGTCGGACACCCCCGCCGTGCTCGAGCGCGCGCGCCGGGCGGTCCGCCCCGGTGGCGTCCTCGCGGCGACGGTGAAGCGGGGCGACGGTGACGGCCAGGGTGACGGCTGGAGCGACCGGAAGCTCGACGACCCCCGCTGGTTCACCTACTGGGACGAGGACGCCCTCGCGGCAGCCGTCACGACCGCCGGGTGGCACGACGTCCGGGTCCGTGAGACCACCCGCCCCGGCGCCGAGGAGCGCTGGCTGACCGTGACGGCCCGTCGGCCCGAGGAGGACCAGCCTGACGAGGACCGGCCCGACGAGGAGGACCGACCGTGAACCGAGCACTCCGATGGACCGCCTGGGTCGTCACCGTGGTGGTGCTGCTCGCGGTGGTCTTCCTCGTGTACGCGAACATCGTCATGCAGGGCACCAGGAGCGCTGCGCTGCAGGTCTGGCGGGACGACCGTGTGGCCGTGCGCGACGTGGGCGACAGCGTCGTGATGACCCCGACGGGCAGCGACGACGGCAAGGGGATCGTCTTCATCCCGGGCGCGAAGGTCGACCCCTTCGCGTACCTGGCGACCTTCCGCCAGGTCGTCGCCTCGGGCACCACCGTCGTCATCACGAAGCCGACGCTGAACCTGGCGTTCTTCGACACCCGCCCGTTGGCGACCTTCGAGGCGCACGCACCCGGTGTCCGCACCTGGGCGGTCGGCGGCCACTCGCTCGGCGGCGTCCGCGCGTGCCAGCTCGCGCAGGACGCGGACGGTCTGCTGCTGCTCGGCAGCTACTGCGCGGACGACATCGCTCGCTCGTACGTCCAGGTCCTCAGCGTCTCCGGCTCCCGCGACGGCCTCTCGACGCCCGACAAGGTCGCCGCCGCCCGCGACGAACTCCCCTCCACGGCGCGGATGGTCGAGATCGAGGGTGCGAACCACGCCGACTTCGGCGCGTACGGCGACCAGCCCGGCGACCGCACGGCGACGATCTCACGCGAGGACGCGCGGGCGCAGATCAGCGCGGCCGTCCAGGACTGGGTGCGCACCCTGGGCTGACGCGACCACACGACAGACCGGAGGCTCGGTGCCAGCCGGCACCGAGCCTCCAGACCGTCGGCTGATCGGGGAGTGATCAGTGGATGCGGCCCGCCTCGTGGTCGCGACCGGTCCGGCGACCCGTCGCGCGGGCGACGAAGTACAGCACCACGCCGACGGCCAGCAGCAGGGCGGCGTACAGCCAGACCTGCCCGCTCTGCTGCGTGAGCAGCAGGATGCAGGACGCCACCCCGAGCACCGGCACCCACGTCCACACACGGAAGTGGTCGTGCTCGACCCTGTCCTTCCGCAGCACCAGCACGGCGACGTTCGTGCTGATGAACACGAACAGCAGCAGGAGCACGACGGTCTCGGCGAGGGTTCCGACGTCACCGACGAGCGTCAGGAGCATCGCGACGACGGTGGTCGCGACGATGGCGACCCACGGGGTCTTCCGGTTCGGCAGGACCTTCGCGAGCAGGGCGGGCAGGAGCCGCTGCTCCGCCATGCCGTACGTGACGCGGCTCGCCATGATCATCGTGAGGAGCGCGCCGTTCGCGACGGCGACCAGGGCGATGAGGCTGAACACCCAGTCGGGGATCGGCACGCCGGTCGCCGACACGACGGCCAGCAGGGGGCCGCTCGACCCGGACAGCTCCGAGGCCGGCAGGGCGATCGAGCTCGCGAGCGCGACGAGCACGTAGACGACGCCGGCGGTGGCGAGGGATCCGAACAGCGCGCGGGGGTAGATGCGACGGACGTCGCGGACCTCCTCGGCGATGTTCGCCGAGGTCTCGAAGCCGACGAACGAGTAGTAGGCGACGATCGCGGCGCTCAGGGTCGCGAGTGCGGGGTTCGCCTCGGCGGGGAAGGCGCCGATGCGCGAGACGTCGCCGCCTCCGCCGCCCAGCATGACCGCGACGACCACGATGACGATGACCAGGCCGGAGACCTCGATGATCGTCATGACGACGTTGCTGCGCAGCGAGTCGGAGATGCCCCGGGCGTTCAGGCAGGCGACGAGTGCGAGGAACACGATCGCCGTCGGCACCGGCGGCAGGTCCACGAAGGTGCCGAGGTAGTCGCCCGCGAACGCCAGCGAGAGCCCCGCGGCGCTCGTGACACCGGCGGCGAGCATGCTGAAGCCGACGAGGAACGACACGATCGGCGTCCGGTACGCCCGCTCGGCGAACACAGCGGCGCCACCGGCCTTCGGGTACTTCGTCACGAGCTCGGCGTACGAGCCCGCGGTCAGCAGGGCCAGGAGCAGCGCGAGGACCAGTGGTGCCCAGAGCGCGCCGCCGACGTCCTTCGACAGGGTGCCCATGAGGGCGTAGATGCCGGCGCCGAGCACGTCGCCGAGGATGAAGAGGAACAGGAGCGGGCCGGTGATCGCCTGCTTGAGCTTCGAGCCCGAGCCGTCCTGGGCCGTCGTGGTGGTGCTCATGTGGTGCCTTCCGTCACGCCCAACCTCGACGGGGAGCGGTCCGAGCGCTCCCGGAAGGTCCGCTCGGCGCGGTCGACACGGGTCCTCCCGAGCCTGAGCGTCCGAGCCGGGGCGGTCCTAGACTCGATCGGAGCCGAACCGACCACCGAGACCAGAGGAACTCCGATGACGATGCCGGACCGGCGCACGCCCGCACGACTCGCCGACACACGGGCACTCCTGTTCGACCTGGACGGCGTGCTGACGCCCACCGCCGACGTGCACATGCGCGCGTGGAGCCGCCTGTTCACGTCGTTCCTGTCCGAGCACGGCGCTGCGCCGTACACGGAGCAGGACTACTTCGACCACATCGACGGCAAGCCCCGCTACGACGGGGTCCGTTCGTTGCTGGCGTCCCGGGGCATCGAGCTCCCGCAGGGCGCGCCGGACGACGCCCCCGGGAGCGACACCGTGTGCGCGCTCGGCAACCGCAAGAACGCCGAGTTCACGGCCGAGCTGACCGAGCACGGCGTCGAGCCGTACCCGGGGTCGCTCCGGTTCCTCGTCGCCGCGATCGCAGCCGGCATGCAGGTCGCCGTCGTGTCGAGCTCGGCGAACGCGACGCAGGTCCTGCGCACGGCGGGCATCCTCGACCACTTCCCGGTGGTCGTCGACGGCCTGGTCGCGCGTCAGGACGGCCTCGCCGGCAAGCCCGCGCCGGACACCTACCTCGACGCCGCCGGGCGCTTCGGGCTGGCCCCGGCCGAGTGCGTCGTCGTCGAGGACGCCACGAGCGGGGTCGAGGCCGGTCGGAACGGCGCCTTCGGGCTCGTCGTCGGCGTGGACCGTGGCGCCGGAGCCGACGCGCTGCGCGAGCACGGCGCGGACGTCGTGGTCCAGGACCTCGCCGAACTCGTCGACCAGCTCCCGGCCCCGCGCACCAGCTAGCCTCCCGTCCCACCGGAACGGCCCCGACGGCGTGGCCAGACCGTCCGACCACCGCACGACTCCTCCCTCCCACGGAGCACACGCCATGAACCCCATCACCTCCGACCCCCTCGACCGCGTCCGCTACCCGGTCGACGAGTGGGCGCTCGTCGAGACCGAGTACGCCCCGGACGAGCAGGGCGTCGCGGAGACGAACTTCGCGGTCGGCAACGGCTACCTCGGCCTGCGCGGCAACCTCGACGAGGGCCGCGGCGGCGTGCAGTACGGCACGTACGTCAACGGGTTCCACGAGACCTGGCCGATCCGGCACGCCGAGGACGCCTTCGGCTTCGCCAAGACCGGGCAGACGATCATCAACGCGCCCGACGCCAAGGTCATCCGGTTGTACGTCGACGACGAGCCGCTGGTCCTGGCCGAGGCCGACATCCTGCGGCACACCCGTCGGCTCGAGTTCCGCGGCGGCTACCTGTACCGCGAGACCGAGTGGTCGACGCCGTCCGGCAAGCGCGTGCTCATCCGTGCCCGTCGACTCGTGTCCTTCACCGACCGGCACCTCGCCGTCATCGACTACGAGGTCACCGTGCTCGACGGGGACGCCTCGATCCTGCTGTCGAGCCAGATCCTCAACCGGCAGGACGTGCAGGACGAGTACCACGCGGGCATGCGGGCTGCGGCGAACGCCTTCGACCCCCGCAAGGCCGAGGCGTTCACCGAGCGGGTGCTCGAGCCGAAGCTCAAGCGCAGCACGGGCGGCCGTTCGCTGCTCGGCTACCAGGCGTCGAGCTCGGGCATGACGATCTGCGTCGGTGTCGAGCACCACCTGGAGACCGAGAACTCGTGGGACGAGGCGTCGTCGATCGAGGACGACCTCGCGAAGCACGTCTACCGCGTGCAGGCCCGCGCCGGGGTGCCGATCCGGCTCGTGAAGCACATGGTGTACCACACGTCCCGCGGGGTGCCGGCGCGGGAGCTCGCCGACCGGTGCGAGCGGACGCTCGACCGTGCGCGCGCCGAGACGGTCGAGGAGACCTTCGCCAAGCAGCGCGCGTGGATGGACGACTACTGGACGCGCAGCGACGTCGAGATCCCGGGGCAGCCCGCGATCCAGCAGGCGGTCCGGTGGAACCTGTTCATGCTCGCGCAGGCCACCGCCCGCACCGACGGACACGGCATCGCGGCGAAGGGCGTCACGGGCTCCGGGTACGGCGGTCACTACTTCTGGGACATGGAGATCTACGTCCTGCCGTTCCTGTCGTACACGGCGCCGATCGTCGCGCGGAACGCGCTGCGCTTCCGCTACAACATGCTCGACGCCGCCCGGTCGCGGGCGCGGGAGCTGAACCAGCGCGGGGCGCTCTTCCCGTGGCGGACGATCAACGGCGAGGAGTCGAGCGCGTACTACGCGGCCGGCACCGCGCAGTACCACATCGATGCGGACATCGCCCATGCGCTCATGCAGTACGTGCGGGCCTCGGGCGACACCGACTTCCTGAAGCGCGGGGCGATCGACATCCTGGTCGAGACCGCCCGCCTGTGGTCCGACCTGGGCTTCTGGCGGTCGAACGGCGACCGGAAGTTCCACATCGACGGGGTCACCGGGCCCGACGAGTACACGACGGTCGTCGACGACAACCTCTACACGAACGTGATGGCGCGGGCCAACCTGTGGTTCGCGGTGAACGCCTGCCGGCAGCTCGCGACCGACGACCCGGAGGAGTACGGCCGCATGGTCCGGCGCACCGGGCTCGTCGACGACGAGGTCACCGAGTGGGAGCACGCCGCCGAGTCGATGGAGATCCCGTTCGACCCGCACCGCGGCATCCACCCGCAGGACGCCCAGTTCCTCGACAAGGAGCTCTGGGACCTCGAGAACACGCCCGAGTCCAAGCGGCCGCTGCTGCTGCACTACCACCCGCTGGTGATCTACCGGTTCCAGGTGCTCAAGCAGGCCGACGTCGTGCTCGCGCTGTTCCTGCAGGGCCACGAGTTCACCGCGGCCGAGAAGCGTCGCGACTTCGACTACTACGACGCCCTGACGACCGGTGACTCGACGCTCTCCGCCGTGGTCCAGTCGATCATGGCGGCCGAGGTCGGGTACCACGACCTGGCGGCGCAGTACTTCCTGACGGCGCTCTACGTCGACCTCGCCGACCTGCACGGCAACACCGCGGACGGCGTGCACATCGCGTCGACGGGCGGCATCTGGGGTGCGCTCGTGAACGGCTTCGGCGGCATGCGCGACCACGGTGGCCGGATGACGTTCAACCCGCGCCTGCCGAAGGACTGGGAGCGCCTGACCTACCGCATCCAGGTGCACGGCTCGCGCGTCCGGGTCGACCTGGAAGAGGACGCGATGACCTTCACGGTGGAGACCGGCGAGGGCTTCACCGCGTGGGTGCACAACCAGCAGTGGGACGTCACCGCGGGGGCGCCGACGGTCGTGCCGCTCGCCCACCACGGGCCGCGGATGAGCGGGCACGCGCCCACCACGAGCGACATCCAGGGCACGCTCCGGGCGGACGGCTCCGTCATCACGGCGTCGATCCCGATGATCTCGCTGGACCGGAACCTCGACCTCGACGAGACCACCGCCTGATCGTCCGGCCGGGAGGCGCGGTGCGGGTCCGCCCCGCGCCGCGCCTCCCGTCGTCTCCGTACCCTCCACACCGGCACCGGTGCCGCCTCCGTCCCGCCTGCACACGCGCCCAGGCGGGTGCGGGCACCGTGGTCGTCCGTGCCCCCGGGCCGACGGCGTCTCCTGCGGCACGAGCAGTGCATCGAGAGGAGACACACATGGACAAGCGGTTCGAGGGCAAGGTCGCGATCGTCACGGGAGCCGGGTCGGGCATCGGCGAGGCCACCGCGCGGGCGTTCGTCGGCGAGGGAGCTGCCGTGCTGCTCGTCGACAGTGTCGAGGACAAGGTCCGTGCCGTCGCCGACAGCCTGCCGACCGGTCGTGCGGTCGCGCTGCAGGCCGACGTGGCCGACCCGGCGGCGTGGGAGACGATCGTGTCCGGCGCGGTGGATCGGTGGGACCGCGTCGACGTGCTCGTGAACAACGCCGGCACCTTCACCTCCGGCGACATCACCGACATCGAGCCCGACGAGTGGCACCGGGTCATCGAGACCGATCTGTCGAGCGTGTTCTACGGCACGCGGGCGGCGCTGCCGTTCCTGCGGGAGACCAAGGGGTCGGTCGTGAACACGTCATCGGTCTCCGGGATGGACGCCGACTGGCGGATGAGCCCGTACAACGCGGCGAAGGGCGGCGTCTCGAACTTCACGAAGGCCGCGGCGCTCGACAACGGGCAGTTCGGTGTCCGGGTGAACGCGGTCGCGCCGGGCCTCATCTGGACGGACATGACCCAGCAGCAGGCCGAGGACGAGGAGCTCCAGCACGCGTTCGCGGAGCGTGTCTCGCTCGGTCGCGGCGGGCGCTCGGAGGAGGTCGCTGCAGCGGTCCTGTTCCTGGCCAGCGACGCTGCGTCCTACATCACGGGAGCGATCCTGCCGGTCGACGGCGGGACGACCGCGAGCAACGGGCAGCCCGCGCAGTCCTGACCGTCCGACGCGCGGCTCAGAGCAGCTTGCGCAGGGTGTTCGTGTTGCGGGTCGTCGTCGTGCGCCGGAAGCGCGCGGCGGCGGCCCGCTTCGCGAACGCGGTGTCGGTGCTCGAGCCCTTCGGGCAGGACCAGTAGACGACACCGTCGCCCCGGGCCACCCGCTCGACACCGTCGTCGAGCGACAGGTCGGCGACCAGGCCGTCGAGGGCGGCGTCGTCGGAGCCGAAGACGACGTGGTCGTGCCGGTCGGGGGCGGAGTCGAACGGGAAGCCGTCGACGACCTCGGCGAGTCGCTCGTGCGGGACGAGGACGATCCGGGCGTCGTACCCGAAGCGGTCCCGCAGGGCCTGCTCGACGGCGGTCTGCACCGCCGACGCGTCGCCCGGTGCCGTGAACACGACGTTGCCCGAGGCGAGCACCGTCCGCACGTCGGTGTACCCGAGACCCCCGAACAGCGCCGCGAGCTCGGCGTTCCGGATCGTGATCCCGTTGACGTTCACCCCACGCAGCAGCGCGACCCACCTGGCCATGCCGGAACCGTAGCCTGCCCGGCGGCGGTGGGGCGAGCCTCCCGACTGATCCGCAACGACCATTGCGCAAGAAACGTTGCACAAGACGTGTTGTGCACCTATGGTCGAGCCATGGACGTGCAGCGACTCGACGACGCGGCGCAGATGCGCGCGCTCGCCCACCCGACCCGGCTGCGGCTCGTCGGGCTGCTCCGGACCGGTGGCCCGCAGACCGCGGCGATGCTCGGCGAGCAGGTCGACGAGGCACCGGGGACGATCAGCTACCACTGCAAGCGCCTGGCCGACGCCGGCTTCATCGAACCCGCACCCGAGCTCGGCACCGACCGACGTGAGCGCTGGTGGCGGGCGGTCGCGCAGCACACGTCGTGGGACCTCGCGGACGGCTTCGACGACCCCGACCGGATGGTCGCCGGCACCGCGCTCGACCGGACCGTCGCGCAGGCGTACGCCGACGAGTACACGGCGTTCCTCGACCACGTCCCGGCCTTCGGGCGCGAGTGGGTCGCGGCGTCGAACAGCGGCGACCGGACCCTCCGGCTGACGATCGACGAGCTGCGTGCCCTCGGGTCGGAGCTGCAGGGCGTCCTCGACCGGTGGGAGGCGCGGAGCGCCGAGCACGAACCCGGCGACGGTGCCGAGCGGGTCACCGCGGTCGTCCAGAGCTACCGGTCGGCGCGCCCGTGAACGCACACTGGCGGCTGCGGTCGCTGCTCGCCGTCCAGGTGGTCTCGCGGACCGGGAACGTCGCGACGACGATCGCGGTGCCGTTCGTGGTGCTCTCCCGCGGCGGGTCGGCGACGGACGTCGGCATCGCGGCCTTCGCGGCGACGATCCCGATCGTGCTCGGCGGGGCCTTCGGCGGCGTGCTCGTCGAGCGCTTCGGGTTCGTCCGGTCGAGCGTGGCGTCCGACCTGGTCAGCGCCGCGACGCTCGTCGCGATCCCGCTCCTGGCGTGGACGGTCGGGCTGCCGGCCTGGGCGCTGCTCGTGCTCGTGTTCCTCGGCGGCCTGTTCGACACCCCGGGGGAGTCGGGCCGGCGGGTGCTCCTGCCGGGACTCGCGACGGCGGCGGGGATCCCGCTCGAGCGTGCCGTGGGCCACTTCGAGGCGTCGGTGCGTTTCTCAGTGCTGCTCGGCGCCCCCGCGGCGGGACTGCTCGTGGGCGCCGTCGGGCCGTTGCCCGCACTGGCCGTGACCGCCGCCGTGTTCGGGGCGGCAGCGGTGCTCGCCGCCGTCACGCTGCGGGGTGTCGTCGTCGCGCCCGCGACCGACGCGGGCGCCGCCGAGCCGTCCGCCGGGTACTGGCGCGACCTCGGCGCCGGGCTGCGCTTCTGCGTGCGCGACCCGCTCTTCCGGCTCGTCATCGCGCTCGTGCTCGTGACGAACCTGCTCGACGCGGCGCGCTCGACAGCGCTGCTCCCGCTCTACGCCGACCGAGTGCTCGACGGCGCGCAGTCGCTCGGGATCGTCAGCGGGACCTTCGGTGGTGCGGCGTTCCTCGGGTCCCTCGCGTTCGGGTACGTGGCGCACCGGGTGCCCCGGCGGATCACGTTCGTGGTGTGCTTCGTCCTGGCCGGCGGGCCGTCGCTCGCGGTGCCGGCACTCGGACTCGGGCTGCCGTGGGTGCTCGGCGCGTGCGTGCTGTCGGGCTTCGCGGCGGGCGCGCTCAACCCGATCCTGGGGGCCGTCGAGCTCGAGCGCATCCCGTCGCACATGCGGGCCCGGGTGTTCGGGCTCCTGTCGGCGGGGTCGTGGGCGGGCATCCCGCTCGGCGGACTCTTCGGGGGCATCGCTGCGGACGGCATCGGGGTGACCGCGACGTTCGGCGTCGTGGCGGTCGTCTACACGATCGTCACGCTGTCGCCGCTGCTCGGTGGGTCCTGGCGGCTCATGGAGCGCCCGACGGCGACGGCGCCCGCGGCCGTGCCGCCGACGGTCCCGGTCCCGTAGCCCGGCCGGCCGACCGGTCGGCCGGCCAGCCGGTCGGCCGGCCAGCCGGTCGGCCGGCCAGCCGGTCGGCAGCGCTCGCGGGGCGGCCGGCCGCGGCGCTCGCGGCGGCGCGGTCCGTCGTCACGCCGCACCACCGGAAGCACGTCGCACCACGGGATTCCGTGGTGCGACGTGCTTGCGGTCGTGCGCGAGCGAGTCGAACCAGCGCACGACCGCACCACCCGAACGCGACGAAGGAGCCCGTCCCGCACTTGCTCGGAGCGACCCGAGCGACGCTCCGGTAGACGAGGAGCATGACGGACGAGCGCAACGCAGACGGCCAGGCAGCAGACGGACAGGGACCGGACGACGCACACGTGGTGCCCGAGGGGGTGTCCGAGGCGACGGTCGAGGCGCTCGGCACGCTGTCGGCCGCACTCGAGGTGCTCGAGCACGCACGGGGCCTGCTCTACGGGTTCCACCGACTCACCGGGACCGCGGACCTGAACCTCGGCGAGGCCGTCGAACAGCTCCGGAAGGCCGGCCACACCGAGCTCGCCGAGCGGATCGACACCGAGCTGGTCGGCCGCAACGTCATCGACGGACGGTGGACGTTCCAGATCGTCGAGGACTACGACGACAACTACTACGCCCTCGCCAAGGAGCTCGAGCAGACCGCCCGCGACCAGCTCGTCGGCGGCAAGCGCCACCTGTACGAGGCGGGCATGAAGGAGGACCGGCGCACCCCGGGCCGACGCCGCCACGAGGCCAAGCCGGCCGACCTGCGGGACTGACCCAGCGCCTCCCGGCCGGACCTACCGGACGTACCGGACGCACTCTCGCGGAACGCACCGTGGGCGGCCCCTCGCAGCGGAACGTCGCTGCGAAGGACCGCCCACGTTGCGTCTCGCGGAAAGCGCGGGAAGCGCGGGACGCGGAAGCGGGAGCGCGCTACCCGACGCCGAGCAGCGCCTCGAGCGGCCCGCGCGCGAAGTACAGCAGGAAGCCCGCCGCGACGACGTAGAGGAGCCAGGAGACCTCGCGGCCGCGGCCGGACAGCAGCTTGATGAGCACCCAGCTGATGAAGCCGGCGCCGATGCCGTTCGCGATCGAGTAGGTCAGCGGCATCACGACGATCGTCAGGAACGCCGGCAGCGCAGCCCCGAAGTCACTCCACTCGATGTCCTTCACCTGCGCGACCATGAGCGCACCGACGACGACGAGTCCGGCGGCGGCGACCTCGAGCGGGACGACCTGGGTCAGGGGCGTGAGGAACATCGACGCCAGGAACAGCAGGCCCGTCACGACCGAGGCCATGCCCGTGCGGGCTCCCTCGCCGATGCCCGACGCCGAGTCGATGAAGACCGTGTTCGACGACACCGAGGCGCCACCACCGGCGATGGCGCCGGCACCCTCGACGACGAGCGCCGACTTCAGGCGGGGGAAGGTGCCGTCGGGCTTCGCGACACCGGCGGCCTTCGCGAGCCCGGTCATCGTGCCCATCGCGTCGAAGAAGTTCGTGAAGACGAGGGTGAAGACGAGCATCGACGCGGCGACCGGGCCGATGCGGGTGAACGCTCCGAAGACGTCGGCGTGCCCGACGAGCGACAGGTCCGGCAGCGCGAAGAGGGCGTTCGGCAGGCCGGGGGCGTTGAGGTTCCAGCCGGTGGGGGAGTCGACCGAGGTGGGGACCTTGAAGATCGCCTGCAGGATGATGGCGATCACGGTGGTGCCGATGATGCCGATGAGCAGCGCGCCCTTCACCCGGCGGGCCATGAGCGTGCCGATGATGACCAGGCCGATCAGGAACACGATCGTGGGGAGGGCCGCGACGGAGCCGTCCTCACCGAGCTGCAGCGGCGGCGAGGCGTTCTTCGTGGTGCGGACGAACCCCGAGTCGACGAGTCCGATGAACGCGATGAACAGACCGATGCCGACGGTGATCGCGGCCTTGAGCTGCGCGGGCACGGCCGTGAAGATCATCGTCCGGATGCCGGTCAACGCCAGGATCACGATCACCACGCCGTTGATGACGACGAGGCCCATCGCCTCGGCCCAGGTGACCTGGTGCACGACGCTCACGGCGAGGAACGAGTTGATCCCGAGGCCCGCGGCGATGCCGAACGGCAGGTTCGCGACGAGGCCCATCGCGATCGTCATCACACCGGCGACGAGGCCGGTCGCGGCGGCGACCTGCGCGTTCTGCAGCCAGCCGCCGAGGACGTCCTGCGGCGCCTGGTCCTGACTGAACCCGCCGAGGATCAGCGGGTTGAGGATGACGATGTAGGCCATCGTCACGAAGGAGACGAGACCACCACGGATCTCACGGGGGATGCTCGACCCGCGGTGCGTGATCGAGAAGAAGCGGTCGAGGCCGGATGCGAAGCGGTTCCGGGGCGGGGTGTCGGTCTGCTGGGCGCTCACCGAACGAGTTTACAGAACGCTGGGAGTCCGAGCGGCTCGTGTGTCGCTGCAGGGCACCGGCCTGGAGGCGCGGGTCACCGACCCGGGGGACGGTGCGTCCGACAGGCGGCCGCGTTCTGCGGCCATCCGACGGTGTTGGATGAGAGCGTGAACGAACGTCTGGACCGCGCGCGGGTCGAAGCCGCCGTGCGCGAGCTCCTCCTCGCCGTCGGCGACGACCCTGACCGCCCCGAGCTCGAACGGACCCCGGCACGCGTCGCCGACTCGTACGCCGAGTTCTTCGCCGGCATGGGAGTCGACGCCACCGCGATCGCCCGCTCCGGCGCCGTGCACTCCGAGGACGGGGAGCGCGGGCAGCTCGTGGTCGTCCGCGACGTGCGCTTCCGCTCGATGTGCGAGCACCACCTGCTGCCGTTCATCGGCGTCGCCCACCTGGCGTACGCGCCGGGTGAGCAGCTCATCGGCCTCGGGACCCTGTCACGCGTGCTCGACGCGGTGGCCTCGCGGCCGCAGCTGCAGGAGCGGCTCGGCGAGCAGGTCGCCGCAGCCGTCACCGAGGGACTCGACGCCGCCGGCGTGCTCGTCGTGCTCGACGCGACGCACCAGTGCGTCACCGCTCGCGGCGAACGGCAGTCGGGCTCGTCGACGGTGACCGTCGCCGCGACCGGCAGCCTGGCCGAGGCGTCGGGGCGGGCCGAGGCGATCGCACTCATCGGTGCCGGTGCCGGTGCCGGTGCCGACCACGGGGTGGACGCATGACGAGCGAGCAGCCGACCACGGGCCTCCAGGCCGTGACACCCGCACCCGGCTGGGTCGTGCCGGCCCTGCGCGACCCGGTCCGCACCATCGGGCGCCGCACCTTCGACTTCGACCACCGCATCGCCGTCATGGCGATCGTGAACCGCACGCCCGACTCGTTCCACGACAAGGGTGCGACCTTCGCACTCGACCGGGCCGTCGAGGCCGCCGTCCGCGCTGCCGACCAGGGGGCGGACTGGGTCGACATCGGCGGGGTGAAGTTCGCGCCGGGGCCCGAGCTGTCCGCCGACGACGAGATCGACCGGGTGCTGCCGGTCGTGTCCCAGCTCGCCGAGCAGTCCGACGTCGTGATCTCGGTCGACACCTTCCGGCCCGAGGTCGCTGCGGTGACGATCGCCGCGGGGGCCAGCGTCGTCAACGACACCACGGGGTTGTCCGACCCGCGGATGGCGTCCGTGGTCGCCGACTCCGACGCGACCGTCGTCATCACGCACTCGACCGCCCCGCCGCGCCAGCAGCTGCCGACGCCGCCGACGTACGCCGACGTGACCGCCTCGGTCGTGGACTTCCTGCGCGAGCGGGTCGACCGTGCGCTCGCGGCGGGGATCCCCGAGTCGCGGATCATCGTCGACCCCGGGCACGACCTCAACAAGAACACCGTGCACACGCTCGAGCTGACCCGACGGCTGCCCGAGGTCGTCGCGCTCGGGTTCCCGGTGCTCGCAGCGGTGTCGAACAAGGACTTCGTGGGGGAGTCCCTCGGGCGTCCCCGTGGTGCTCGCCTGTCGGGGTCGCTCGCCGCGGCGACCGTCAGCGCGATGCTCGGCGCCCGGATCGTCCGCATGCACGATGTCGTCGAGAGCGTCGACGCGATGCGCATGGTCGAGGCGGTCCTCGGTTGGCGCGAACCCGTGGAAGCGAGGCACAACACGTGAACAGCCCCTCCCTGCCGGCGTCGATCGCCGACCTGTCCGACGACGAGCTGCTCGACCGGTACACCGCGGACGTCCCCGACGGCCCCTGGCTGCGGGTGAACTTCGTCGCGACGCTCGACGGTTCGGCGTCCGCGTCGGGTCGCACGGCGTCCCTCGGCGGGGACGACGACCTGCGCGTGTTCGACCTGCTCCGCCGGGTCGCCGACGTCGTGCTCGTGGCCGCCGGCACCGTGCGCGACGAGGAGTACGGCCCGATGGTGCTGCACGACGAGGACGTCGCCTGGCGCCGCGCGAACGGGATGCCCGACCACCCGGTCTTCGCGATCGTCACGAACTCCGCGTCGGTGGACGCGGGCTCGCGGGTGTTCACCGAGGCTCCGGTGCGGCCGATCGTGCTGACGTCCGGGTCCGGTGCCGCGTCGTCGTCCGGGCAGGCCCTGGCGTCCGTCGCGGACGTCGTGGACTGCGGCTCGGATGCTGTCGACGTGGGTGCCGTGCGGGACGCCCTGGCCGTTCGGGGCCTCGACCGGATCCACTGCGAGGGCGGTCCGTCGTTCCTCGGGGCGCTCGTCGCCGCCGACGCGGTCGACGAACTGACGCTGACGATCGACCCGACGCTCGAGGGCGGCGAGGGTCCGCGCATCGCGACCGGGTCCTCGCCGGAGCTGCGCCGGATGCGGCCCGCGCACGTGCTGCTCGGCGACGGCGGTGTGCTGCTGACCCGGTGGGTGCGCGACCGTGACGAACGGTGACGGGCTCCGGTACTGAAACCTGACATGCCAGTAGGCTCCTGGCATGGTCTCGATCTTCTTCCCCACGCCCCTGACCGCCCGGCCACTCGTCGCGACGGGAGCCGTCGTCGTTGCCCTCGTCAGCGGTCTCGTGACTGCGCCCGACCCAGCGGCCGCTGCCCCGAGGTCCTCGACGACCTCGACCGAGCGGGGCATCCGCGACCTCGTCGAGCAGGCGCAGTCGTGGGAAGCACTCACCGACAGCGAGACCACGGCGGCGGTGGCGGTCTGGTCCGGTTCGGGACGGACGTCCTCGAGCGGGCTCCCCCTCGACCTCGCACGAGCGCAGGCTTTCGTGACGGTCGACGGGACGGTCCTCCGGCTGCCCTTCGCTGAGGGTGCCGACGTGTTGCCCGAGTCCAGCGTCACGGCCGTCCTCGACGGCGGGCACATCAGGACCTGGAGCGAGCTGGTCCTGACGCCGAAGACGGCTGACTCGGGTCGCCTGCAGACCTGGATCAACGGGATCGCCGGTCTCGATCGTGACGTCGCAGCCGGACCGGCGGCGCGCTCGACCTGGTGGAGCCGGTTCTCGTCGTGCCTGAACAGTGCCGGGGTCGCAGCATGGGCCATCACGGCCCTCACCATCGCGTGTTCTGCAGCATGCCTGGTCACAGCGGGTGTCGGCTGCATCGCCTGCATCACTGCTGCCGGCGCGGCGACCAGTGGGACGATCTCCTTCTGCGCGGGGAAGGCGAGCCGAGGGTGAGTCGCCGATCGACCCGGCGCGGCTCGATCGTCGCTGCCGTGCTCTGTGGTTGCGCTGCGGTCGTCATGGTGAGCGGCCACATGGTCCCCGCGCTCCGAGAGGTCCCAGCGGTGGTGTGGATCACGACCCTGGCGCTGATCGTCGCTGCGGGTGCTGTGATCGTTCGAGACCGGCGGCCGGGCGACCGGTAGCGGCTAGGGTCGGACGCGTGATCGACGTCGTGGTGTCCGGGGTGCTGTTCGACATGGACGGGACGCTCGTCGACTCGACCGCCGTGGTCGAGGAGGCGTGGAGCCGCTTCGGTGCGGAGCACGGCATCGACCCCACCGAGATCCTCGGCTTCTCGCACGGGCGGCAGACGATCGACACCGTGCAGCGCTTCCTGCCGCACCTGGCCCCGGACGAGCAGCGGGCGATCGTCGCGACGATGATCGCCGCCGAGATCGGGTACACCGAGGGCATCGTCGAGGTGCCGGGAGCGGGCGCGTTCGTGCAGCGCCTGCTCGACACCGGTGTGCCGGTCGCCCTCGTCACGAGCGCGCCGCGGGAGCTCGCGGTGGAGCGGATGCGGGCCGCGGGGGTCCCGGTGCCCGAGGCACTCGTGCCCTCGGAGGACGCCGAGCGGAGCAAGCCGCACCCCGAGGGCTACCTGCGTGGTGCCGCGCTGCTCGGGGTGCCGCCGGAGCGGTGCCTGGCGTTCGAGGACGCCCCCGCCGGGGTCGAGGCCGCCGTCGCCTCCGGAGCCACGACCGTCGTCGTCGGGACGCTCGAGGCACCGGTCACCGCAGGGCTGCCGCGCATCACGGGGTACGACGGCATCGAGGTCGTCCGCGAGGGGTCCGCTTTCCGCATCCGGGGCTGAACGTCGGCTCCGGACTGCGAACGTCCCCAGGCCGTCCGGACGACCGTGGACATCGCGCCGGGAGACCCCCGGCAGCGGAAGGAGCGACCATGGCAGCCCTCGACGGCAAGAAGATCCTCGTCATCGCGACGAACTACGGCGTGGAGCAGGACGAGATCGTCGTCCCCACCGACCAGCTCCGCGAGCGCGGTGCCGACGTCACGGTGGCGGCGCAGGAGTCCGGCTCGATCGAGACCCTCGTCGGCGACAAGGACCCGGGCAAGTCGGTCTCCGTCGACACCACCATCGGCAGTGTCAGCGGCGCAGGCGACTACGACGCACTCGTCGTCCCCGGTGGCACCATCAACGCGGACACCATCCGCCAGGACTCGGACGCGGTCGCACTCGTGAAGGCCTTCGCCGAGGCGGGCAAGCCCGTCGCCGCGATCTGCCACGGCCCGTGGACCCTCATCGAGGCCGGTGTGCTGCAGGGCAGGACCATCACCTCGTTCCCCTCGCTGCAGACCGACGTGCGCAACGCCGGCGCCGAGTGGGTCGACCAGGAGGTCCAGGTCGACGGCGGCCTGATCACGTCGCGCAACCCCGACGACCTGCCGGCGTTCGTCGACGCGATCGAGCAGGCGCTCACCGCCTGACCCGCTCGCACCACGCACCGTGGGCGGCACCTCGCAGGGCTACGGCGCTGCGAGGTGCCGCCCACGGTGCGTTCCCCGGAACGGCCGGAAGGGCCGGAACGGGCGGGAGCGCCGGGCACACCCGTCCGTCAGAGCGCGACGGGGCGCGCCGTGCGGAGCACCGCGGGCCCGAGGGTGAGCACGCCGTCGGACTCCGGGTCGCAGCGCACCCCGCCCAGCCCGCGCATCGCCCGGAACGCGCCGGGAGCCACCTCGTGGTCCATCCAGGCGCACGGGTTCGCCGGCCGGTACCCGCGGAAGGACACCGGACCGCCGGACCCCGGGCTCTCGAGCGAGAACGGCGAACCCCGGAGTGCCTCGACGTCGGCACCCCGCAGGTACACGTTGCGCCGGGTCGCCGCGGGGTCGACGGGGGCACCCACCGCCTCGGCCACGGCGTCGAGCCCCTCGAGACCGATCACCGTGACGGTGGCGTGCACGTGCGCCCGTGCGGCGAAGTAGCGGTCACCGACGATGCCGAGTCCCGCCCGGAGCTCGATCCGGTCGCGGAGCTCCGGGCCCGCGGCCGGCAGCGCCCCGTCCGCCGGGCGCCCCTCGTAGCGGTGGTGCGGGGAGACGAGCAGCATCGCGACCTCGACGTCGGTGCGGAAGGGCAGGTCGCCGGGGCCGGCCACGTCGTCGACGGAGGTCACGGCGCCCACGGTAGTCGTGCCTCCCGGCCGGCACCGCTGCCCCGCTGCCGTGGTGAGACGCCGGCGTGCGCGCGAGACCCCCGAAGGTTGTGAGACGCCGCCGGATCCCGCGGCGTCTCGGAGCGAACGGTGCGTCTCGACGCGACGCCGCCGTCTCGACACAGCCGCCGACCGCCGGTACACACCGCCGCCCCGCTGCCGTGTCCGATTCCCGCCAGTACCTGTCGGGGGCCCGTGCCAGGCTGACCGCGTGACGAACCCCGCACCCGGCACGGAGCCGCAGCCCGACGCGCAGCCCGACGCGCAACCCGACGAGCTGCACGCCGAGCGCCACCGCGCCGTCGCCTCCCGCGACGCCCGATTCGACGGCCAGTTCGTCACCGCCGTGCACTCCACCGGCATCTACTGCCGCCCGAGCTGCCCCGCCCGGACCCCGCGCGCCGAGGGCGTCACGTTCTACCGCACGAGTGCCGCCGCCCACCTCGCCGGCTTCCGCGCGTGCAAGCGCTGCCTGCCCGAGGCGACGCCGGGCAGCCCGGAGTGGGACCTCCGTGAGGACGTCGCCGGCCGTGCCGTCCGACTCGTCCTCGACGGCGTCGTCGAGCGCGAGGGGGTACCCGGCCTGGCCGCCCGCGTCGGGTACTCCGAGCGGCAGCTGGGCCGGATCATGACCGAGGAGCTCGGGGCCGGACCGAAGGCCCTCAGCCGGGCGCACCGTGCACAGACCGCGCGGACGCTCCTGACCTCGTCGGACCTGCCGGTGGCCGACGTCGCGTTCGCCTCCGGCTTCACGAGCGTCCGGCAGTTCAACGACACCGTGCGCGAGGTCTTCGCCCTCACCCCCTCCGAGCTCCGCGCGCGCCGGACCGACCGGCCGACGTCGGCCGACGACGGCTGGCTGCACGTCCACCTCCCCGCGCGCGCGCCCTTCGACCTGCAGGGCCTGCTCGACTGGCACGCGCTCCACGCGCTGCCGGGGCTGGAGCACGTCGAGCGGGACGCCTCGGGCCGCGTCACGGCCTACGGTCGCCTCGTCGCCCTGCCGGGAGGCCCGGCCCGCTTCACCGCCTCGGCCCCCGCCACCGACGGGGTCGGCAGGGGCGCGGGGCGCGTCGGGGTCGCCCTGCGCGTCCGGCTCACGACGCTCTCCGACCTGCCGACGCTCGTGGCGCGGGTGCGGGCCCTGTTCGACCTCGACGCCGACCCCGAGGCGGTCGACGCCGTCCTCGCCACGGACCCCGTCCTCGCCCCGGCGGTCGCCCGGGTCCCCGGCATCCGCCTCCCCGGCGCCGTCGACGCACACGAGGTCGTGTTCCGCACCCTGATCGGGCAGCAGGTCTCCGTGGCCGCCGCCCGCACCGCACAGACCCGGCTCGTCGCAGCCCTCGGGGAGTCGGTCGACCCCGGGCTGGCCGAGGACGGGCTGCTGTTCCCGACCGCGACGACGATCGCGACCCGCGGGCACGAGGTCCTGCGGGGACCCGCGGCACGGGTGGACACGATCCTGCGCGTCGCGGCGGCGCTCGCCGACGGGTCGCTCGTCGTCGACGCGGGACAGTCCCTCGCGGAGCTGCGCGCCGGGCTCCTGGCGGTGAAGGGCATCGGGCCGTGGACGGCGGACTACGTGGCCCTGCGGGTCCGGCACCACCCGGACGTGTTCCTGCACAGCGACCTCGCCGTGCGGAACGGTGCACAGGAACTCGGCCTGCCCGGTGGCGCCCGCGAGCTCTCCCTACGGTCGGAGCAGGTGGCGCCGTGGCGGAGCTACCTGACGATGCACTGCTGGCGTCCGATCGTCGACCGCGCGAGCGCGGTGGCGGAGGCGGCAGCGGCGACGGACCACCAGGAGGAGACAGCATGACCGAGCCCACGACGACCATCCAGACGCTCGACACCCCCGACGGCCCCTTCACGGTGCTCGAGGACGACGAGGGGCACGTGCTCGCGTCGGGGTGGACCGACGACTCCGCACGGTTGCTCGCGCGGCTGGCCGATCGGCACCGCCCACGACGGCTGATCGACGGCCGGGTGCACGCGGCCGAGGCGGTCGAGGCCTTCTACGCCGGCGAGGTCGAGACGGCGATGCGGGTCCCGGTCCGGCAGCACGGCACCGACCTGTTCGCCGAGGGCTGGCGGCAGCTCCGCGCGATCCCGGCCGGCACCGTCCTGACGTACACCGAGCTCGCGGCGGCCATGGGGCGACCGGACGCCGTCCGCGCGGCTGCGAGCGTCTGCGCGCGGAACGCCCCGGCGCTCTTCGTGCCGTGTCACCGGGTGCTGCGGTCCGACGGGACGCTCGGCGGCTTCGCGTGGGGGCTCGGCGTCAAGCGCTCCCTGCTCGAGCGCGAGTCGGTCGGCGTGACCGCGCTCGCCTGAGCAGCTCGGCGAGCGGGGATTGAGCGGCGACCGAGCGGAGACCGAGCGGCGACCGAGCGGAGCCCGAGCAGGTTCGACCGAGCAGAGTGCACAGGGAACGTGGAGCGCTCCCCCTGGTTGCGGGTGGTGACGCTCACGGTCCGGACTGTCATGCTCTGGGTACCGACCCGCACGGTCCCTCCGCAGGACCCGACGCAGCGCCGTCGCGCACCTCGGAAGGACCCATGCCCCCCGACCAGCACGCCCCGCCCGGACAGCAGCCGGGGGACCCCGCGCACGTCGACCGCACGGTCGTGTCCGCGGACGGCACACCGCTCGCGGTCGCCGAGAGCGGCTCCGGGCCCGCCCTGGTGCTGGTCGGCGGCGCCTGGGACCACCACGGCAGCCCGGCGGTCGACCGGATGGTCGCGGCCCTCAGCGACCGCTACCGCGTCGTCACCTACGACCGGCGGGGTCGGGGTGCGAGCGGGGACACCGCGCCGTGGTCGGTCGAGCGCGAGGTCGAGGACCTGGCGGCGGTCGGGGCGTCCGTCGACGGCCCGGCCGACGCGGTGGGGTGGTGCGTCGGTGCAGGGGTGGTGCTGCGTGGCCTCGCCGCCGGCGTGCCGTTCGGGCGCGCGGTGCTCTGGGAGCCGCCGTACCGCGCCACGGTCGACCCGCAGGGCGACGACGTGCTGTTCGCGGACTTCCTCGACGGGCACGTCGCGGCCGGACGCCGGGCGCAGGCGGTGCGGGCCTTCCTGTCCCGGGTGCTCGGCATCCCGATCCCGCACATCACCGCGGCGCGCCTGAAGCCCGGACTGTGGCGGTCGCTCCTGGCCGACGCACACGTGCTCTCCCGGGACGTCCGGGTGCTCAACGGCCTCTCCGTCCCCGAGCGGGTGGCGGCGTCGGTCGGCGTCCCGGTGCTCGTGGCCTCGGGCGACGGCGGCGCCGAGTGGATGCGGCAGGCCTCGGTCGCGCTGGCCGAGGCGGTGCCCGGCTCGCGGCACCTCGTCGTCCTCGGTCAGGGGCACGTGCCGGAGCCGAAGGTGCTGCGGCACCTGGTCGACCGGTTCGTCGGGCTGCCCGCGCCCGAGTGACGTGCGCGCCCGGAGCCGCTGCGGTCGGTCGTCACCGGCCGACGCGGGAGGGTGGGCATCGCGGGTGCGAGAGGATGGAGGCGTGACTGCTCCCCGCCTCGGCCTGCTGCTCGACGTCGACGGACCCATCGCCAGCCCGGTGACCCGGACGATCGCGATCCCCTCGATCGTGGCGGACCTCGTCGCGCTCGCCGCCGAGGGCGTCCCGATCGTCTTCAACACCGGCCGCAGCGACGCGTTCATCCGCGAGCAGGTCGTCGGTCCGCTGATCGCCGGAGGGCTCGCGGAGGGCGGCCGGGTGCACGCGGTGTGCGAGAAGGGTGCCGTCTGGTGCTCGATCGGCCCGCAGTACGAGGGCGGGATGAGCGACCTGGTGATCGCCGAGGACCTCGCGCTCCCGCGGGACTTCGCCGACGAGATGCGCGACCTCGTCCGTGACGAGTACGCCGACCTGGTGTTCTTCGACGAGACGAAGCACGCGATGGTCTCGATCGAGCAGCGCGTCGAGGTGCCGAACGCCGCGTACCTCGCCCGCCAGGCCGAGTTCGACGCGAAGGCGATGGCGGCGCTGGAGCGGCGCGGGCTCGGTGTCCGCCGGCTCGACGACGTCCGACCGGACGCCGACGGCGCGGTGCAGTGGCGCGTCGACCCGACGATCATCTCCACCGACGTCGAGTCCGACCGGTCCGGCAAGGACATGGGTGCCGAGCGAGCCCTCGAGCTGCTCGCGCAGGACGGGGAGCTGCCGGTGACCTGGCGGACCGTCGGCGACTCTCGTAGCGACTACGCCATGGCGGACTGGTTGCACGCCAACGGGCACGACGTCGCGCACGTGGACGTCCGGCCGGCGGACGGGGTGCCGGCGACGCCGTACCCGGTGCTCACCGCCGACGACGGTGTGATCCACGACGAGGCGGGCGCGCGCTTCCTGGCCCACTGGCGCCGCCGCGCCTGAGCCGCCCCGCGTTCGGGCGGGCCCCTCGCGCCGGACCCGCGCCGAGCCTCCAGGCCGATGCCGCGATGCCGCGTCTGCACGGGTGCCCGGGTGCCGAGACGCCGGTGTCTGCACCAGACGCCCTGAGTGCCTCGAGACGGTCCCGGATCCGGCGGTGTCTCGACGCGTCGACGGCGTCTCGCCGGGACGCCGTCGTCTCGCACCCCACGCCGCCCTCGCCCGGACGCCAGCGCCGTCTCGCCCGGACGCCAGCGCCGCGCACCGTCCGGACGGCTGGTGCTGCTGGCCCCGTGTCCCGGGGCGACACCGTTTGCGAGCCGGGGTGGTACACCAGTACCCTCACGGGGTCCATCGCCAGCCGTTCGACGGGAACCCCCATGGCATCACCGCTCCGCATCAAGTCGATCGAGGCCTCCCTCGCCGACTCGGAGGAGGAGGGCCGCTCGCTCAAGCGGTCCCTCAAGACGTTCGACATCGCCGCGATGGGCATCGCGGTCGCCGTCGGAGCCGGCATCTTCTCGGTCGGCGCGAACGCCGCCGCGAACTTCGCCGGCCCGAGCGTCATCATCTCGTTCCTGCTCGCAGCCGTCACGTGCGGCCTGGCGATCATGTGCTACGCCGAGTTCGCCTCGACCATCCCGGTCGCCGGCTCCGCGTACACGTTCACGTACGCCACGATGGGCGAGCTGCTCGCGTGGATCGTCGGGTGGGACCTCATCCTCGAGACCCTGACCGCGAGCGCCGTCATCGCGAAGTACTGGGGCATCTACCTGAGCACCGCGTTCGGGGTCTTCGGCATCGACCTCCCCGACACGATCCAGCTCGGCCCGATCGGCTTCACGTGGGGCCCGGTCCTCATCGTCGGCGTCTTCACGCTGCTGCTCGCGTTCGGCACCCGCCTGTCGTCCCGCGTCTCCGCCGTCATCACGATCATCAAGGTCGCGATCGTCGTCTTCGTCATCGTCGCCGGGGCGTTCTTCGTCAAGGCCGCGAACTTCACCCCGTTCGTCCCGCCGGCCGAGGCGTCGAAGGGCGCCGAGGGCGGCGTCCTGACGCAGTCGCTCGTGTCCTTCGTGACCGGTCAGGCCCCGGCGCAGTACGGCGTGTTCGGCCTGCTCGCCGCGGCGTCGCTCGTGTTCTTCGCCTTCATCGGTTTCGACGTCGTGGCGACGAGCGCCGAGGAGACCGAGAACCCGCAGAAGACCCTGCCCCGAGGCATCTTCATCGGCCTCGGCATCGTCACGCTGCTCTACATCGGCGTCAGCATCGTCATCACGGGCATGGTCTCCTACCAGCGGCTCGCCGACGAGGAAGCGCCGTCCCTCGCCTCCGCCTTCGACATCGTCGGACTGCCGTGGGCCGCGGGCATCATCGCGATCGGCTCGCTCATCGGCCTGACCACCGTGGTGATGGTCCTGCTGCTCGGCCTGTCCCGCATCGTCTTCTCGATGAGCCGCGACGGTCTGCTGCCCCGCTGGTTCTCGAAGACGAACCCGAAGACGCAGACCCCGGTGCGGGTGCAGGTCGTCGCCGGTGTCGTCGTCGCGTTCATCGCCGGGTTCACCGCCGTGGAGCGCCTCGAGGGCATGATCAACATCGGCACGCTCTCGGCGTTCGTGCTCGTGTCGATCGGCATCGTGGTGCTGCGCAAGACCCGCCCGGACGCACCGCGGGCCTTCCGAGTGCCGTGGGTGCCGGTCCTGCCGATCCTCTCCGCGGTGCTGTGCTTCTGGCTCATGCTCAACCTCGAGGTCGAGACCTGGCTGCGCTTCATCGCCTGGCTGGCGATCGGGTTCGCGATCTACTTCGGCTACAGCCGACGCAACAGCCGGGTGGGCAAGGGCCTGCAGTAGCGGGCGGCGGCCTCGCCGCATGCACAACGGGAAGCACCTCGCGCCACGGATCGCCGTGGCGCGAGGTGCTTCTGGTTGTGCCGGAGCAGCCCGCGCCACCGCCCGCCGCCCGCGCCACCGCCCGCCACCCGCGCCGCCGCCCGCCGCCCGCGCCACCGCCCGCCGTGCCGGGTGCCGCACGCCCCGCGCCGCGGCGGCTACGCCCCGACGGCGAGCGCGACGCCGAACGACAGCATCACGACGGCGACGAGCCCGTCGAAGACCCGCCACGTGAGCGGCTTCGCGAACAGCGGTCGGAGCAGTCGTCCCCCGAACCCGAGTGCGCCGAACCAGAGGCAGCTCGCGGCGACCGCGCCGACGATCCACCACCAGCGGTCGTCGACGCCCTGCTGGTTCGCCACCGAGCCGAGGAACACGAGGGTGTCGAGGTACACGTGCGGGTTCGCCCACGTGAACACGAGCATCGTCGCGACCGCCGCACCGAGGGTCGGGACGGCGCGTGCTGCGGAGGCGACTCGTGTCGCGACCGCGGGTGTCGTGGTCCGGCCGGGAGGCTCCTCCGCGCTCCGTCCCGCTGCCCCGGCCCCGCCGCCGGGAACGACGGTGTCGTCGGCCCGCCGCGCGGCTCGGCCCGCGGCCGGTCCGGGGTCACCAGCCGCCTGCGCGGCTGTCTCGGACGAGGCCGTCGCAGGCGCCGCGACCGCCGTGGGCGCGACCGTCGTCGGCACCACCACGCCGTCGTCCGCCGCCTCCTGCTCGACGGCCATGGCCTCCCCGGTGGGACGGAACGCCCGGCGGGCCGCGAGCACCCCGTACACCACGAGGAACGCCGCGCCCACGAACCGCACCACCACGAGCGCGACGGGGAACCGCTCGACGACGACCCCGACGCCGAGCACCCCGGCGACGATGAGCACCGCGTCGGACACCGCACAGACGGCGACCGCGGCGGCGACGACCCGCGCCGGGGCGCTGACCGCGAGCCGGAGCAGGTACGCGTTCTGCACCCCGATCGCGACGATCAGGGCGAGGCCGGTGCCGAGGCCGGCGAACAGGGGGAGGAGGACGGTCACGGTCTCGACGGTAGGAGCGACCCCCGGTGCAGTCCAGCTCACGTTCCTGAAGGTCCGTAAGCTCTGCTGCATGCTCCGTCTGCAGCGGGACCACCTCGAGACGCTCCTCGCCGCCGTCGACCACGGCACGCTCGACGCTGCGGCCCGCGCCCTCGCGATCACCCCGTCCGCGGTGTCGCAGCGCATCAAGGCGATGGAGCAGCAGCTCGGCCGGGTGCTGCTCCAGCGGACGACGCCGGTCGCGCCCACCGCCGACGGTGCGGTCGTGCTCCGGCACGCACGGCAGGCCCGGCTCCTCGAGGACGAGACCGCCCGGGCGCTCGGCGCGGTCGGGGATGCGGACGCGCCCGTCGTGCCGTCGATCCCGCTCGCCGTGAACGCGGACACGCTCGGCACGTGGTTCCTCGACGCACTCGCGCTCGTCCGAGCCGACACCGAGGTCGTGTTCGACCTGCACCGCGAGGACCAGGACCGCACCGCCGAGCTCCTCCGTGCGGGTACCGTGATGGCCGCGGTCACCGCCGAGGCCGACCCGGTGCAGGGCTGCTCGTCGGTGGCACTCGGGGTCGACCGCTACCGGGCCGTCGCCGCGCCTGCCTTCGTCGACCGGTACCTCGCCGGTGCGGTGTCCGAGCGGCAGATGACCGCACGGCTCGACGCGGTCCCGCTCGTCGACTACGACCGCGACGACGACCTGCAGCAGGGGTACCTCCGCCGGGTCCTCGGGCACGCCCCTCGCGGGCCGCGGCACTTCGTCCCGACGTCGGCAGACTTCGCGCGCGCGGTGTCGCTCGGCTTCGGGTGGGGGATGCTGCCGGAGGCTCAGTGCCTCGACGGCCTGCGCAGCGGAGCACTCGTCGAGCTCACGCCGGGGCGTCGGGCGGACGTGGCGCTGTGGTGGCAGCGGTGGAACCTGGCGTCACCGCTGCTCGAACGGGTGACCGAGGCCGTGCGGGCGACCGCGCACGAGCGACTGCACCAGCCCGGCTGACCGCGGACGCTCTCCGCCCCGCCCAGCGGGTTGCGGACCCCGCCGGCGGTGCCGGATCAGACGGTCGCCCGCCAGCGCAGCCCGTCGACGAGCAGTCCGACCAGCTGCTGGCTCTGCTCGGTCGTCGGCGCCCCGTGGCAGAGGTCGGCGACCGCGCGGAGCAGCTGCGTGGCGTCGATGTCGTTGCGGATGGTCCCCGCTGCCGAGGCCGCGTCGAGCAGTCCGGTCAGCGCCCCGCCGAGTCGACCGATGAACCAGGGGTGCAGTCCCTCGAACGCCGGGTCACCGGACTGGAGCGCCGCAGCGAGCCCGCGCTTCGTCGCGACGAACCCGGTGAACCGCTGGAGCCAGAGCGCGAGGGCGTCGTCCGGCTCGTGGTGCTCGGCGAGGTCCGCGGCGGCGTCGGCGCACTCCTCGACGGCCTGCTGGAACACCGCGACCACCAGGTCGGAGCGCTGCGGGAAGTGGCGGTACAGCGTGCCGACACCGACGCCGGCGAGGTCGGCGATCACCCTGGCGGGAGCGTCGACGCCCTGGTCGGCGAACACCTGACGGGCAGCGTCGACGAGGGCGTCGAGATTGCGGCGGGCATCGGCGCGCACGGTTCCTCCGAACGGGGTCGCGGTGAGGGCTTGCAAAAACGGAACAGCTTTCCGTATTGTTGCGGAATAGCGTTCCGCTTCGAGCCAGCCTACGACGACCGGCCTCGGGACGCCACCGACAGGAGGCACCACCATGCAGTACCGCACCCTCGGCCGCACCGGCATCCAGGTCAGCCCCTTCGCGCTCGGCGCCATGATGCTCGGCACCGACGGTCGCATCGGCAACGGCGACGAGCAGGACTCCATCCGCATCGTGCACCGCGCGCTCGACGCCGGCATCAACATCATCGACACCGCCGACCGCTACTCGCAGGGCGGGTCCGAGGTGCTCGTCGGCAAGGCGATCAAGGGCCGGCGCGACGACGTGGTCCTCGCCACGAAGTTCAACGGCCCGATGGGGGACGACCCGAACCGGCGCGGCAACTCCCGCCGCTGGATCACCACGGCGGTCGAGGACTCGCTCCGACGCCTGCAGACCGACCACATCGACCTCTACCAGGCGCACCGCCCCGACGACACCGTGGACCTCGAGGAGACCCTGTCCGCACTCACCGACCTCGTCCGGAGCGGCAAGGTGCGTGCGATCGGCTCGTCGGACTTCCCCGCATCGATGCAGGTCGAGGCGCAGTGGACCTCCGAGCGTCGCGGTCTCGAGCGCTTCCGGTCCGAGCAGCCGACCTACTCGATCCTCAGCCGGGGCATCGAGCGCGAGGTCCTGCCGGTCGCCCAGCGCTACGGCATGGGAGCGCTGGTCTGGAGTCCGCTCGCCGGCGGCATGCTGACCGGGCGCTTCCGTCGGGGACAGCAGAACGACCTGTCGCGGGCGGGCATGTTCCGCCACGACCAGGACGACCGGCGGATCGACGCCGTGGAGCAGGTCGTCGCCCTCGCCGAGGAGACCGGCATCCCCACCACCCACCTCGCCCTCGCGTTCGCGATCGCCCACCCCGGCGTGACGAGCGCGCTGATCGGGCCGCGGTCGGTGGAACAACTCGACGACCTGCTGGCGGCGGCGGACGTCGCACTCTCCGACGAGGTGCTCGACCGCATCGACGCGATCGTCCCGCCGGGCACCGACGTCACGCGGCTCGACCAGCAGTACCAGCCGCCCGCGCTCCTGCGACCCGAGCTCCGCCGTCGTCCGGCCGCCGAGCGCTCCGCCGCCTGACGCCGCCTCGCCCTCCGCAGGACGCAACCCCGGCGGTTGCTCGCAGCGCTGTACCGCTGCGAGCAGCCGCCCTCGTTGCGTCTCGCGAAAGAGCGAGAGAGCGAGAGAGCGAGAGAGCAGGGGAGCGGGGGAGCAGGGGAGTGTCGGCGCCCCCACCCGATCCCGCAACGCGGTGATGCGGGAAACCGCAAGAAGCAGCGGGGTCCTGCGGGATTCACACGACGGACACCCGAGCGCGTCGAGCGGGTCGTAGTGTCGCACTCGACCGACGGCACGGGCCGTCGTCGCACGACCGCTCTCGACACACCGAACACCGCGACCGCACCCTCGGTCGCGACCTCCCCGGCGCAGGATCCCTGGTCCCTCGCCGAGCCGGACCCATCCCGACGGTCCGGGCCCATGTCGCCACAGTCGCCGACGCCCGTCTCGCGACCCGTCGGCGTCCCTGCCTGCGGGCCGCGAGCTTCTCCCGACCCGACAGGAGATCCTCATGTCCGCACCAACGGACGTCCGTCGCGCACGCCCGGACGCCAGCACCCCGCAGTACCGCCGGAGCGCCCAGCCGCAGTCCCCGGACGCGGCCCAGCCCGTTCAGCCGCAGCAGACGGGACAGCTCCAGCAGCCCCGACTGCTCCAGCAGCAGGCGCTCCCGCCGCAGCCGCTCCCCCAGCCGCTCACCCCGCGTGACCGCGAGCGCGCCCGTCGACGCCGGCAGGCCGAGCAGGTCGGGCACGTGCGACCCCGCTCCGAGAGCCGCGCGCACAGCCCCGTCATGGTGCTCATCGTGCTCGTCGCGACCCTCGGCGTGATGGCCTACGCGGTGTTCCTGCTCGACCCCGCGAACCGCGGCGACTTCCTGCCGTACGGCCTGGTGATCGTGGCGGAGAGCGTGCTGGTCGGCCAGGCGCTGCTGTCGATGTGGACGATCCTGTCCGGCGGTGCCGACCCGCGGGACTTCGCGTTCCACCACACGCAGGACACCCTGTTCGACCGGGACACGATCGAGCGCGACGGGCTCACCGACCAGCCCCACCGCTGGCCGATGCACGTGCGGGGCCGTCAGGTCGAGGTCGACGTCTTCATCACCGTCTACGGCGAGGAACTGTCCAAGATCGCCGCCACCGTGCGGGCAGCGGTCGCGATGCGCGGCGAGCACCGCACGTGGGTGCTCGACGACGGCCGGAGCGACGAGGTCCAGGCGCTCGCCGCCCGGCTCGGCGCGCGGTACGTCCGCCGGCTGTCGTCGCACGGTGCCAAGGCCGGCAACATCAACCACGCCCTGACCCTCGCCAAGGGCGACTACTACGCCGTGTTCGACGCCGACTTCGTCCCGGAGCCGGAGTTCCTGTTCGAGACCGTGCCGTTCTTCGCGGACGACACCATCGCGTTCGTGCAGACGCCCCAGACCTACGGCAACCTGCACAACCTGGTGTCCCGCGGCGCCGGGTACATGCAGACCGTCTTCTACAAGTTCATCCAGCCCGGCCGGAACCGCTTCAACGCCGCGTTCTGCGTCGGCACGAACGTCATCTTCCGCCGCAGCGCGATCGACGACATCGGCGGCATGCACACCGACTCGAAGTCCGAGGACGTCTGGACCAGCCTGATGCTGCACGAGCGCGGGTGGAAGTCGGTCTTCATCCCGATGACCCTCGCCGTCGGCGACGCTCCCGAGACCATCGAGGGCTTCACGAAGCAGCAGCTGCGCTGGGCGACCGGCGGGTTCGAGATCCTGCTGACGCACTTCCCGTTCAACCCGAAGCACCGCCTGACGATGGACCAGCGTCTGCAGTACCTGGTGACGGCGAGCTTCTACCTGACGGGCATCGTCCCCGGGCTCCTGCTCCTCGTGCCGCCGCTCGAGATCTTCTTCGACCTCCGCCCGATGAACCTGTCGATCGGGGCGGGCGAGTGGGTGCTGTTCTACCTCGGGTTCTACCTCATGCAGGTGGTGCTGGCCTTCTACGCGCTCGGCTCGTTCCGCTACGAGACGCTCCTGCTCGCGGCGGTGTCCTTCCCGATCTACGCGAGCGCGCTCTGGAACGTGCTGTGCGGCAAGGAGCAGGCCTGGCACGTCACCGGTGCCGACCGCGGACGGACACCCTCACCGTTCAACTTCATCGTGCCGCAGGTGCTCGTCTTCGTGTTCCTCACCCTGACCAGCGTGGTCGCGGTCTGGCGGGACACCGGCAACGGGCAGTTCACGCTCGCCACCGCGTGGAACATCACGAACACGCTGGTCTTCGCCGCGTTCATCGTCGCGGCGTTCCGCGAGCAGGCCCGCAACCGCGTGGCCGACCGGCAGCGCGCTCGCGGCGAGGCCGTCCGACCGGCCGCGCCGCTGGTGCAGGCCCCGGTCAGCCCCGTGCGGACGACCGTCGTCCGCCCCGACACCCTCGAACCCCAGCGCGCCGCGATCGCCGGCGTCGCGATGCAGCTGCAGGACGGACCCCGCGCATGACCTGGACCAACCGACTCCGACTGTTCGGCGGCCTCGTCGTCGTCCTGGTGATCGTCGCCGCGTGCACCCTCGTGTTCAACCAGCGTCAGAGCGCCGTGGCGAGCACCTCGGCGGCCATCGCCGCGCAGGAGTACGCCGTCGGCACCGACTACGGCGGGACCGTCACCGAGGAGTACGTCCAGGAGGGCGACTCCGTCACCAAGGGCGAGAAGCTCCTGCAGGTGCAGAGCCTGCAGCTGGCGCAGGACATCCGGAAGGGCGTCGTCGGCGCGGACACGCAGACGAGCGCGTACGACATCGGCGAGGACGGCTTCATCACGTTCAAGGCCGAGGTCTCGGGCACCGTGGCGAAGATCGACGTGAAGACCGGCGGGTACGTGCAGGCCGGTTCCGAGCTCGGCACCATCCACAAGGAGGACAGCCTCTTCGTCACCTCGGAGTTCACCGTCACCGCGCGCGACTACGGGCGCATCCGGAACGGTGCCGAGGTCGAGCTCCGCCTGCCGGACGACCGCACCATCACCGGCACCGTGAAGAGCGTCAGCGTGGAGACGAACGACGACGGCCGGGCGAAGACCACCGTCGACGTCGAGAGCCCCGAGCTGTCGGCCTCGCCGTCGTCGGGCATCACGAGCCCGGGCACGCCCGTCGACGCGACCCTGCACCTGCGCGACGACGGCACGCTGGCGGGCGTCACCGACGCCGTCCGCGACTTCTCGCGCCAGATCGGGCTGTAGCCGGTGCGGCACCACCTGCACCCCGGCCGCCGCCCTGCGGGCGCACGCCGGGCCTCCCGGTCGACGCTCCTGGTCGTCCCCCTGGTGACGTCCGTCGCCCTGCTGCTCGCTGCGTGCACCGGGACGGGAGGCACGGACCACCCGACCCCGTCGGCCACCCCGACCGACGCGGCGGCCCAGGCACGCGCGGTCGCCGCCCTGGGCGACGTCGCGTCGTCGACGGTGGGCACGATGCGCCTGGCCGAGGGACTGACCCCGCCGACGAACCGGTGGTTCTCCGGCCTGGTGTTCGGCGACGCACCCCAGCCGGTGTTCCCGACGCCGATCTCGTGGCAGGTCACCGACCACGGCTTCGCAGCCGGACTGCCCGACGTGACCGCGACCGAGAAGACCATCGCCGGCGGCGCCGTACCGCAGGTCGGCTTCGACCTCGGCGCGACGAGCACCCTCGTGTCGGCGTACGACGCGGTGTCGGTGACCGTCGAGCACCGCGACGGCGACACCGTGCTCGGGCACTCGGTCGTCGCCGAGGGGTCGCCCCTCGTGACCTACACCGCCGACCGCGACCAGACGCTGACCGGCACCTCGCCGCTCGACCCGACCGGCGACGGCACGGCGACGATGTCCGGCGGCGGTCGCACCTGGCAGGTCGTCGTGCGCGATGGCTCGGTCGCCGCGTCCGGCGTGCGCCTGCGCAGCGGCGGGTCGGTCGTGCTCCTGCCGACACCGGACGGCGCGTCGTCGTCCGAGGTCTCCCGGCTCGTCGCGGCCGCACGGCCGCTCTCCGGCTCGTCGCTGGAGCGCAGCGCGTCCGGTGGGTCCCAGCGCACCACGCTGTCGTACGACTTCGACGGCGGTGCCGGGGTGCTCGTGCCGCAGCCCGGCCAGGGCACCCGCGGGCTGACGTGCACCGACCTGCGGGTCGCGACGCTGACGGGTCCCGCGCCGGTCTGCACCGGGACGGCGCTGCGCTTCGACGCCGACACCGTCGAGCCGTCCGACCGGCTCGACCTGTCCGGCCTGTCCGACGGTCAGCGGGACACCCTGGCCGCACAGGTCCGGCAGGACGCCGCCGGGGTCGACGCCTCGTCGTACGCGGCCGACTCGTACGGCGGCGGCAAGGACCTGTACCGCGTCGCCACGCTGTACCGGCTCGCCGTCGCGCTCGGGCTCGACGACCAGGCCGCGGCGCTGAAGACGTCCGTCGTCGCGGAGCTCGACCAGTGGTTCGACCCGGCGGGCTGCGGCGGGAGGACCGCGCGGTGCTTCGCCTACGACCCCGAGGTCCACGGGCTCGTCGGCCAGGAGGCGTCGTTCGGCTCGGACGAGTTCAACGACCACCACTTCCACTACGGGTACGTGCTGTCCGCCGCTGCGATGGTGGCCGACGGTGACGCGTCCCTCGTGCGGAAGTGGCGCACCGTCGCGGACCTCGTCGCCGCGGACATCGCCTCGCCGACCGCGACGGAGTCGTTCCCCGCGCTCCGCGTCTACGACCCGTACGCGCAGCACTCCTGGGCGTCCGGCTACTCGCCCTTCGCCGACGGCAACAACCAGGAGTCGTCGTCCGAGGCGGTGTCCGCGTGGAACGGCCTGGCCCGCTGGGGTGCCGTGTCCGGGTCGGCCTCGCTCGAGTCCACCGGCACCTGGCTGCTGTCGAACGAGGCCGCCTCGGCGCAGCGCGACGTGCTCGACCCGGACCTGTCGGCGTTCCCGGGCTTCACGCACCGGGTCGTCTCGCTGACCTGGGGCGGCAAGCGCGACCACGCGACGTGGTTCAGCGCGGCGGCCGCGGCGCCGGCGGGCATCGAGCTCATCCCGATGCCCGCGATGGCGGCGGAGTACGTCGACGCGGGCGGCCGGCAGCAGATCGGGCGCGTGCTCGACGAGGCCGTGCCGGACGGTCGCTACGACGTCCAGTTCGGCGACTACCTGCTCATGTACCGGGCGCTCGGCGGGAAGGCCGACGCGGCGGCAGCCCTGCGCGACGCGGAACGGCTGCCGGACGCGGTGATCGACTCGGCGAACACGCGGTCGTACCTGCTCGCGTGGATCATGACCCAGGGTCGGGCGTAGCGGCCCGTCCCCCGCGCGAGCCCGACGGGCGGCACGACGGTCCACCGACCGCGTACCGCCCGTCGTTCGCTTCCCGGACGCCCTGGGGTCCTGCACGGGGACCGCGGCCTACCGTCCACCACATGACCACGCGAGCCAAGACCGCCACCGCGCTGCTCGGCGCTGCCACCCTCGCCCTGCTCCTGACGGCGTGCGACCCGGGCGGCGCCCAGAACATCGACCCGGTCGGCAAGGTCCCCGGGGACGAGCAGAAGTCGCAGTCGACCGAGTGCGCCGTCGCCGCGAGCAACGCCGTGGACGCGATCGGCACCGCGGTCGGTCCCCACGACACGACGGACTTCGCGAACGTGGCGGAGGGCGACGGTGGCTGGTACCTGGCCGCGTCGATCGTGCCGTCGGACAGCAAGGACGCCAACGACGACGAACTGACCATCTGGGCGACGGCGACCGACCCGACGGCCGACGACTGGGACGGCACGATCTACGCCGTGAACCAGACCGCGAAGGACGCCACCTCGGACGAGTCACGCTCGGCGTCACCGGCACCGAGCGCGTTCAGCGCGGACTCCGACGCCGCGAAGCGCGCCGAGAGCTGCGCCGTCGAGGCCGCCGACCGCTGACCCCGCCCCAGGCCTGGTGCCGCGCGGCCCCGTGCTGCTCGCTGGCGGGCCGTCCCGGGCTCCGGTCGGCCCGGCTCAGGTCTGACAGCGCGGGCACCAGTAGGTGTCCCGCAGCGTGAGCTCCGAGTCGCCGAGCTCGCCCCGACGCACCGGGGTGCCGCACCGCAGGCAGGGCTTGCCGGCGCGGCCGTAGACCCAGAAGCGGCGCCCGGGCCGGTCGACGCCCGTCGTGACGCGGTTGCTGCGGTCACGGTTCATCGTGATGAGCCGGTGGGACAGCGCGATCGCCCGCGCCGGGTCCGGCACCTGTCCGACGGGTCGCGTCGGCAGCACCCCCCGCAGGAAGCACAGCTCGTTCCGGTACACGTTGCCGAGTCCGGCCAGCACGCGCTGGTCGAGCAGCGCGAGCCCGATCGGGCGCTCCGGGTCCGCCGTCAGGTTCTCGAGCGCCCGGTCGGCGTCCCAGTCGGGACCGAGCAGGTCGGGGCCAAGGTGCCCGACGACCTCGGACTCCTGGTCGCGCGGGACGACCTCGAGCACCCCGAGGGTGAACCCGACGGTGGAGACGTCCTCGGCGTCGAGCACGACCCGGGCCTGGTGCGCGGGCCGTCGCCACCGCTCCCCGGGCGCGTAGACGTCCCAGCGGCCCTCCATCTTCAGGTGCGAGTGCACGGTCACGTCGCCGATGCGGTGCAGCAGGTGCTTGCCGCGGGGCACGACCTCGTCGACCGTCCGTCCGACCAGGTCGAGGGTCGCGAACGCGGGGACGCGGAAGTCCGAGCGGGTCAGGACCTTGCCCGCGAGCGCGGTGTGCAGGCGCCGGGCAGCGCGGAAGACGGTGTCACCCTCGGGCACGGCACACCTCCGCTGCGGCTCGTCCGGTCGGCCGTGTCACGTCCCGTGCACCGGCGCACGCCCGGGAGGCCCTGGTCGCGTCAGACACGCAGCCGCAGTCCCTGCGGGGTCGCCGTGAACCCCGCCTCGCGCAGTGCCGACCCGAGCGGCGTCTCCAGCACGAAGTCGCCGTCCACCCGCTCCACCGAGAGCTTCCGCAGCCCGCTCCGCACGGTGGCGGCGATCGAACGCGCCGCGACCGCGAGGTCCGCCGGGTCGTCGGTGAAGGTCAGGACGGACTTCCCGCCGCGCTCGACGTAGACCGCGAGGCGGCCGTCGACCGTGGTCACGAGGGCCCCGGCCTTCCGCCCCGGTCGGTGTCCGCGACCGCTCGTCGACGTCGACCGGCTGGCGGGGACGGCCGCACCGCGGGCGCCCGTCGGAGCGGCGTCGGCCGCGGGACCGGGAGCAGCGGGGTCGGCGTCCGGGTCGGCGGGGGCGTCGTCCGACGGCCACGGCAGCGCCGCACCGTACGGGTTCGCCGGGTCCGTCGCCGCGAGCGTGAGTGCCTGGCGTTCGCGGTCCGGGTCGGCGCGCTCGTCGTCGTCGAGGTCGCGTGCGTAGGTCCGGAGCCGGTCCACGGTCGGGCTCGTCGCGAACTGTGCCGCCCCGAGCCCCTCGACGAAGTACCCGCGGCGTGCCCGGCCGGACTCCTCGAACCGGCTGAGCACCCGGTAGACACCGGCGAACCCGCCACGGACGCCCTCGACCTGCACGGCACCGCGGGTCACGACGCCGTAGCGCTCGAGCAGCTGCTCGGCGGTCGCTGCCGCACGCAGCGTCGAGTCGGACTCGGCGAGCGGCAGGATCGACCACCGACCACCCACGGACGGCGGACCGGACTGCGACGGCAGCGTCGGCCGACGCCGCCCGCGGTACGCCCGGGCCCGCGGCGCGCTCGTCGACCTCGCCTTGCCGCCGAGCATCGACCGCAGCGGCGCGAACGTGTCGTTCGTGACCTGTCCGGCCCAGACCAGGTCCCACAGCGCGGTCGTCAGGGCCTGGTCGTCCGTGCTGCCGACCGCCTGGCCGAGCTGCCGGAAGAAGTAGGCACCACCGCCGGCCAGCGCTCCGAGGACGTCGCGCTGCAGCTCGGTGGTCTCGCCGCCGTCGGGCTCCGCCAGGGTCGTCGACGCGGTCTCGGCGAGGTGCAGGCGCACCCAGCCGTCGTTCCCGGGCAGCGTGCCGCCGCCCGACCACAGGACCTCGCCGGTGGCGGTCAGCTCGTCGAGCATGCTCGTGGAGTAGTCGCTCACGCGGGACGGCAGCACGAGGGTCTCCCACGAGCTCGCGGGCAGGGCGACGCCGGCCAGCTGGTCGATGACCTGCAGCACCCCGTCGACCCCGCGCAGCCCGCCGCGGGTGCCGGGCGCCTGGACGTGCTGCCACGCCGGCAGGAACCGGGCGAGGGTGTCCGGCGACACCGGCTCGACCTCGTGCCGGAGCGCGGCGAGGGACTTCGTCCGGATGCGGCGGAGCACCTCGGCGTCGCACCACTCGGCGCCCTGGCGGTCCGGGCGGAACTCGCCCTCGATCACGCGGCGGTCGGCGACCAGGCGGCGCAGGGTGTCCTGCACGACGGCGATGCCGAGGCCGAGCCGGCTCGCGGCCTCCTGCGCGGCGAACGGTCCGTGCGACCGGGCGTACCGGCCGACCAGGTCGCCGAGCGGGTCCGCGACGGGTTCGACGAAGGCGGTCGGCACGCCGATCGGCAGCGGGACGCCGAGGGCGTCGCGGAGGCGGGAGGCGTCCTCGATCACCGACCAGCGCGTCGCACCGCCCTGCGTGAACGACAGCACACGACGGTCGCGCTCGAGGGTCTCCAGCGCCGACCGGACGGTCGCACGCGCGGCGTCGGGGTCAGCGGCGTCGGCCACCCAGCTGCGGGCGACGAGCTCGTCCAGCTCGAGGGCGCCGACGAGCCGCAGCACGTCGACGAGCCCCTCGGTGTCGCGCGCTCGACGGTCGGGGGAGAGCCGCTGCAGGTCGCGCTCGACGGAGGCGATGACCGCCGGGTCGAGGAGCTCGCGGAGCTCGGCCCGTCCGAGCAGCTCTCCGAGCAGCGTCGAGTCGAGCGACAGTGCCGCCGCCCGGCGCTCGGCCAGCGGCGAGTCGCCCTCGTACATGAAGGCCGCGACGTACCCGAACAGGATCGACCGGGCGAACGGCGACGGCTGCTCGGTCTCGCGCTCGACCAGGCGGATGCGGCGCTCGGCGATCTGGTCCGAGATGCCGAGCAGCGCCGGCACGTCGTAGACGTCCTGCAGGACCTCGCGCACGGTCTCGAGCACGATCGGGAACGTCGGGTACTTCCGCGCGACCTCGAGCAGCTGCGACGCCCGCTGGCGCTGCTGCCAGAGCGGCGACCGCTGCCCGGGGTTCCGCCGCGGCAGGAGCAGGGCCCGGGCCGCGCACTCGCGGAAGCGGGCGGCGAAGAGCGCCGAGCCGCCGACCTCGTCGGTGACGAGCGCCTCGAGGTCGTCGCGCTCGAACACGAACAGGTCGGCGCCGGGCGGTTCCGCGTCGGTCTCCGGGATCCGCACCACGATGCCGTCGTCGGCCGCCATCGCGTCGCCGTCGATGCCGTGCCGCTCGCGCAGCCGGGCGCCGACCGCCAGGGCCCACGGCGCGTGCACCTGCATGCCGTACGGCGAGTGCAGGATGAGCCGCCAGTCGCCGAGCTCGTCGCGGAACCGCTCGACCACGAGCGTGGTGTCGTTCGGCACGTGACCGGTCGCCGCACGCTGGTCGCGCAGGAAGGTCAGCAGGTTCGTCACGGCCCGCTCGTCCAGCCCGCCGGAGGCGACCCGGGCACGCGCGTCGTCGTCGGAGGCCGCGTCGACCTCGCGCACGAACGCACCGGTCGCCCGTCCCAGCTCGGCGGGACGACCGATGCCGTCGCCCTTCCAGAACGGGACCCGCCCGGGCTGCCCGAACGCCGGGCTGACGATGACCCGGTCGTGCGTGATCTCCTCGATGCGCCAGCTCGTCGCGCCGAGGGCGAAGACGTCGCCGACGCGGGACTCGTAGACCATCTCCTCGTCGAGCTCGCCGACGCGCGACGCCTTCTCGCCGACCATGAAGACGCCGAACATGCCGCGGTCCGGGATCGTGCCACCGCTCGTCACCGCGAGCCGCTGGGCGCCCGGACGCCCGGTCAGGGTGCCGTGCACGCGGTCCCACACCAGGCGCGGCCGGAGTTCGGCGAACTCGTCGCTCGGGTACCGCCCGGTCACCAGGTCGAGCGTCGCCTCGAACGCCGACCGCGGCAGCGAGCTGAACGGGGCGCTCCGCCGCACGAGCTCGAACCAGTGCTCCACCTCGACGGTGTCGATCGACCCGGCGGCCACGGTGTGCTGCGCGAGGACGTCGAGCGGGTTCGCGGGCACCGAGATCGACTCGATCTGCCCGGAGACCATGCGCTCGACGGTGACCGCGCTGTTCACGAGGTCGGCGCGGTGCTTGGGGAACAGCACGCCGCGGGAGATCTCGCCGACCTGGTGTCCGGCGCGACCGACGCGCTGCAGGCCGCTGGCGACCGACGGCGGGGCCTCGACCTGGACCACGAGGTCGACCTCGCCCATGTCGATGCCGAGCTCGAGCGAGCTGGTCGCGACGACGCAGCGCAGACGTCCGGACTTCAGGTCGTCCTCGATGATCGCGCGCTGGTCCTTCGACACGGAGCCGTGGTGGGCGCGGGCGAGCACCGGGACCGACGGGTCGGAGCCGCCGCCCTCGGTCTGTCCGGACTGCCCGACGAGCTGCGCCGGCGGTCGCTTCGGCTGTGCGACGGGCGCGTGCGCGGACGCCCGTCCGGGGGACTGCGTGACGGGAGCCGACCCGGCCACCGCGCCCACGGCCTCCGCGCCCACGACCTCCGGGGCGCCGACCGCAGCCGTGCCCACACCCGCCGTGTCGACGGCCGCGAGCACGCGTTCCTCGTGGATCTCGTTGAGCCGTGCCGTCAGGCGTTCCGCGAGTCGGCGCGAGTTGGCGAACACGATCGTCGAGCGGTGCTCCTCGATGAGGTCGACGACGCGTTCCTCGACGTGGGGCCAGATCGAGCCGTTCGTCGGTGACTCGGTCGCGTCGGCACCGACCGGCGGGGCCCCGAGCTCGGTCATGTCGTCGACCGGCACGACCACGCGCAGGTCGAAGGTCTTCTGCGCCGGCGGGGCGATGATCGACACGGGCGCGCGGCCGCCGAGGAACCGGGCGACCTCCTCCGCGGGGCGCACGGTCGCGGACAGGCCGATCCGCTGCACGGGCTTCTCGAGCAGGTCGTCGAGGCGCTCGAGCGAGACCGCCAGGTGTGCGCCGCGCTTGGTCGAGGCGACCGCGTGGACCTCGTCCACGATGACGGTGTCGACGTTCACCAGGGTCTCGCGCGCCCGCGACGTGAGCATGAGGTAGAGCGACTCGGGCGTCGTGATGAGGATGTCCGGCGGCTGCCGCAGGAGCCGCTGCCGGTCGGACGACGGGGTGTCACCGCTCCGGACGCCCACCGTGACCTCGGGCGGTTCCGTCCCGAGCCGACGCGCGGTCTGCGTGATGCCGACGAGCGGGCTGCGGAGGTTCCGCTCGACGTCGACACCGAGGGCCTTGAGCGGGGAGACGTACAGCACGCGGGTGCGCTGCTTCGCCGGCGGACGGTCGCTCGCGCTGATGAGCCGGTCGATCGACCAGAGGAACGACGCCAGCGTCTTGCCGGAGCCGGTCGGGGCGACCACGAGCGCGTGCTGCCCGGTGGAGATCGCGTCCCACGCGCCCGCCTGCGCCGCGGTCGGGCCGGGGAACGCGCCGCGGAACCACTCCGCGGTCGCGGGGGAGAAGCGCTCGAGGACGTCCGTCATGGTCCGTCCCATCCTGCCCGTCGCCACCGACAGCGGTCCGAGGGAGGACGGGTGCTTGACAGGCCGATCCGTAGCGATCTATCGTTGACCCATCGCGATAGGAACACAACGCATCGCGAGCTCACGTCACCACCGACAGGAAGGAGTCATCATGCGCCCCTCGTACGATGACCTCGACAGCACCACGCCCCGCCGCGGCCCCCGCGGCACCGGTCCGCGCGGCCCCCGCTTCGGCGGCGCGCGGCAGCACCACGGCCACGGCTTCCCCGGCCGCGACCGCGGCGACCACGACCACGGCGGACGCGGCGGCTTCGGCCCCGGGTTCGGCGGACGCGGCGGCTTCGGCCCGGGCTTCGGTCCCGGCTTCGGCGGCGGCCCCGGCTTCGGGCGCGAGCGCCGCCGTCGCGGCGACGTCCGCCTCGCGATCCTCGGGCTGCTCGCCGAGGGCCCGCAGAACGGCTACGCCGTGATCAAGACCATCGCCGAGCGCACCGGCGGTGCCTGGAAGCCGAGCCCCGGCTCGGTCTACCCGACGTTCCAGCAGCTCGTCGACGAGGACCTCGTCGTCTCGAACGGCGACGGCCGCAAGACGCTCTTCGAGCTCACCGACGCCGGCCGCGCCGAGGCCGAGGCGAAGGCGGACGAGATCGCCGCCGCATTCGACGCCGCGCCGGGCATGCCCGACACGCAGCGCGAGTTCGTCGAGGCCCTCCGCAAGGCGATGGGGGTGCTGCACATGTACCGCACCAGCGCCTCCGACGAGCAGACCAGGGCCGCGACGGCGAAGGTCGACCAGCTCCGCAAGGACCTGCTGCAGATCCTCGCCGAGTAGCGCCGTGCCGGACGGGAGGCACGTGGCGACCCCGCCACGCGCCTCCTGGCCGTCAGTCGGTCACCCGGTCACCTTCGCGGGAGCGGCCGTCAGGACGCGTCGACGAACGCGGCCACGTCGGCGAGCTCCTCGGCGGACACCGCGTGCGGCAGGCCGACGTACGTCCGGTCGGTCACGTCCGTGTGCGTCGCGGCCCACGCCTGCGTCCGCGCGGTGGCCTCGGCCGGGATCACCGGGTCGAGGTCGCCGTGTCCCAGGAAGACCCGGGGACGGACGGCCGCGACCGCCTCGTCGCGGGAGTCGGTCACCCCGGGCACCACGAACCCGGACAACGACACCGCGAAGGCGAACGCGGCCGGTCGGGCACGCAGGAGCTGCAGCGCCATCGACCCGCCCTGCGAGAACCCGAGCAGACCGATGCGCGGGTGGTCGGCGGACACGGCGTCGATCCAGTCGAGGACACCGGCGACCGCGGCGTCGACCGGCTCGAGCGCGGGGGACCCCGGCGTGCCGAGCGGGTACCAGGAGAACCCGGGACCCCACGGCATCGGTGCGCGGAGCGATGCGACGGTCCAGACGGACGGCAGCGCGGGCGCGAGCCCGAGCAGGTCGCGCTCGTGCGACCCCACCCCGTGCATGGCCACGAGCAGGGGCGTGCCCGCGCGTTCCCCGGTCGGACGGGTCCACTGCACGATGTCCGCATCGATCACGGGGACCACGCTAGCCGTCCACGGCGACCGTGCCTCCCGCCGAACTCGCCGGGGCGACTGGTAGACACGGTGCATGGCCTCGCTGCGCACCCCCGACCCCGACTCCGGCTGGCTGTCCGACGAGGAGCTCGCCGACGTCCGTCGTCGACTCCCCATCTGCTACGTCGAGGCCCTGCCCGTCCGGACCGACGGGCTCGGTGTCGTGACCGAGGTCGGCGTGCTGCTCCGTGTCGCCCCGAGCGGCTCGATCGCGCGCACGCTCGTCTCCGGCCGCGTGATGTTCGGCGAGTCGATCCGCACGGCGCTCTTCCGGCACCTCGAGAAGGACCTCGGTCCGATGGCGTTCCCGCAGCTCCCCGCGAGCCCCACGCCCTTCACGGTGGCCGAGTACTTCCCGCTCCCCGGCGCCTCGGTGTTCACCGACGAGCGGCAGCACGCGATCTCCCTCGCGTACGTCGTCCCCGTCACCGGCACCTGCGAGCCCCGGCAGGACGCCCTCGAGCTCACGTGGATGAGCCCGATGGAGGCAGCTTCCGACGCCGTCGCCGAGGAGATGGAGGGCGGCCGCGGCGCACTCCTGCGCGCCGGCCTCGCCTCGGTCGGCGCCCTGCACTAGCCATCACATCACCGCGGCGCTCCCGGGCCGCGCCCGCGACCGAACCGACACGGTGCCCGCACACGACGAAGCCCCCGGAACCATGCGGTTCCGGGGGCTTCGCAGCTCGGTCGTGGACCGGCTTCAGTGCTTCTCGTCGCGGAGGGAGTCCGCAACGCCGTGCGCTGCGCCCTTGACGTCGTCGACACCCTGCTTGGCCGACGCCTTGGCCTGGTCGGTCTGACCCTCGGCCTTCAGCTTGTCGTTGCCGGTCAGGTTGCCAACGCCCTCCTTGACCTTGCCGACGAGCTTCTCGCCGGTGTGGTTCTCTTCGCTGCCAGCCATACGGTCTCCTTCCAACGACGGACGATTCCCCGTCGGCCACTCGCGCGGCCGTCGGTGAAGGAGAACCTACGCGCGGGGACACCCGGTGCTCCCACCGGGCGTCCAGGTTCCGGACACCGTCGCTCCGGCCGAGCGGACCGCTCAGTGGCGGTCGGCAGCCCCCGCCGGACGCGATGCGCGACGCGAGCCGCCGCGGCGACGACCGCCGCCGGACTCACCCGCACCGGAACGACCCGCTGCGTAGCCGCCCTCGGACGACCACACCGGGGCGGACCCGCCACGGACGACGTCACTCGACGCCCGACGGCTCCCGCCCGAACGACGCTGCCCACCGGCGGCCGCACCGCCCGACGCTGCAGCACCCGAGCCCGAGCCGTTGCCGCGACCGGCACCACCGGCGCGCCCGGTGCCACCAGCGGAGGCCGGAGCCCCCGCGGTGACCGGACGACCACCGCGACCACCGGCGGCGCGACCCGAGCCGCGACCGGTCGAGGCGGTCTCGGGAGCCTGCGTCGAGCCTCCCGACCGGCCGCCGCGACCACGGCGACGACCGCCGCCCGCGGACTCGGCGAGACCCGTCTCGGTCGCACGCGGCTGCCGCTGGCGCTGCTGCTGTGCGGGCTGCTCCGGAGCGAGGTGGCGGATCGGCGCGACCTCGCCGACGAGCGACGCGACGGCCGGCGAGGTCGCGGTGACCTGCTGCGGGGTGACCTTGATCGCGGCGGCACGCATCATCTGTGCGACGTCGCGGCGCTCGGCCGGCAGCGTCACGGTGACGACGTCACCCGAGGACCCGGCACGCGCGGTGCGGCCCGAACGGTGCAGGTACGCCTTGTGCTCGGTCGGCGGGTCGACGTGCACGACGAGCTCCACGTGGTCGACGTGCACACCACGGGCGGCGACGTCGGTGGCGACGAGCACGAGGGCCTCGCCGGAGGAGAACTTCGCGAGGTTCCGCTCACGCGCACCCTGCGACAGGTTGCCCTGCAGGTCGACGGCCGGGATGCCCTGGCTCGTGAGCTGCTTCGCCAGGCGCTTCGCGTGGTGCTTGGTGCGCATGAAGAGGATGCGGCGGCCGGTGCCCGAGGCGAGCGCGCGGACGAGGTCCTTCTTCGCGTCGGCGTCGGCGACCTCGAACAGGTGGTGGGTCATCGCCTCGACCGGGCTGGTCTCGTCGTCGACCGAGTGCATCACCGGGCTGTGCAGGAACTTCTTGACGAGCTTGTCCACGCCGTTGTCGAGCGTGGCCGAGAACAGCAGGCGCTGCCCCTGCTCCGGGATCGCCTGCATGATCTTCGTCACGCCGGGCAGGAAGCCCATGTCGGCCATGTGGTCGGCCTCGTCGAGGACGGTGACCTCGATGTCGCCGAGGCTCACGTGCCCCTGCTGCATGAGGTCGGCGAGGCGGCCCGGGCAGGCGACGACCACGTCGACACCGGCGCGGAGCGCGTCGACCTGACGGCCCTGGCCCACGCCGCCGAAGATCGTCGTCGTGTTGAGGCCCATCGACTTCGCGAGCGGGGCGAGGGTCGCGTCGATCTGCGTCGCGAGCTCACGGGTCGGGGCGAGCACGAGCGCACGGGGGCGGCCGGCGCGGCGCGGGCGACGGCTCGCGGCCAGACGGGCGGCCAGGGGGATCGCGAAGGCGATCGTCTTGCCGGAGCCGGTGCGCCCGCGGCCGAGCACGTCCTTGCCCTGCAGGGAGTCGGGGAGCGTGTCGGCCTGGATCGGGAACGCGGTCTCCTTGCCCTGCTGGGCGAGGGACTGGACCATCGGCGCGGGGACGCCGAGGTCGGAGAAACGGATGTCCTGGTTGGTCATGGTGACCTTTCGGGCCGGCTCGTGCCGGCCGTGGGCGCGCTGGCATGTGGCGCGCGGGCGGGAACCCCGCGTCAGCAGAGGCTGACGCGGTCGCCGCAGCAGAGAGCCTGGCACCGGGATGTCGGTGCGCGATCATCGACCGGATGAGGGTCGGGAGTCGGGGGCGTCCGTACGACGCACGAGGCGATCGGCGCCTCGAGTACCACCAGCATAGCGGGTGCTCGTCGAACGAGCCGGGGCCGTTCGCGTCGGGCGTGCGATGTGGCGTGCGACGGGGCGTGCGATGATCCCGTGGTGCGCACGCGATCCGTCCTCCTGACCACCGCGATCGCGCTGGTCGCCGTCCTCGGCAGCGCAGGCTGTGCCGAGGCCGCGACACCCGCCGGGTCGACGGCCTCCTCGTACCGGAACCTGCCGACCTCGGGGCGCCCCGACTACCAGCTCGGCGGTGGGTACACGCCGCCGTCCGGGGTGACGATCGTCGAGCGGGACAGCACCGACCGCCCGGCCGCCGGGAAGTACTCCGTCTGTTACGTCAACGGCTTCCAGACCCAGCCGGGAGCGCTCGCCGGGTGGGAGCGCCGGGCGCCGTCGGCGCTGCTGCGCGACGGTTCCGGCGAGCTCGTGGCCGACCCGGGCTGGCCGGACGAGGTGCTCCTCGACACCCGGACCGCCGCGAAGCGCGCCGCGATCACGAAGGAGCTCACGAAGTCGGTCGCGCGGTGCGCCGACCGCGGGTTCGCCGCCGTCGAGTTCGACAACCTCGACTCGTGGACACGGTCGGGGAAGCGACTGACCCGCGCGGGGAACCTCGCGCTGGCGGCGACGCTCGTCCGGCTCGGGCACGACCGCGGTCTGGCCGTCGGGCAGAAGAACACGCCGCAGCTCGGGAAGGCCGGGCGGCAGTCGACGGGCTTCGACTTCGTCGTCGCCGAGGAGTGCGTGCAGTACGACGAGTGCTCGGCCTACACGGCCGCGTACGGGAAGCGCGTGGTCGACGTCGAGTACGCGGACACGCTCGACCGCTCGTGGGCATCGGTGTGCCGCCTGCGCGACCGCCCGGCCATGACGATCCTGCGGGACCGCGACCTGGTCACCCCGGCGTCGGACGAGTACGTCTTCGAGCACTGCTGAGGACCCCGTCCGGTCCCGTCCCGCCCGGCGCGACGCAACGTCGGCGGCAGTGCGCAGGAGCACAGCGCTGCGAGACCTCGCCGACGTTGCGTGTCGCGGAGGGCGCGCACGGCGGTCGGCCGGGAGGCACGGTGTGCCTTCCGCCCCGCGCGTCGCGGACGGCGGGCGGTCGCCTCAGGCGGGCCAGGCGTCGCGCAGTGCCGCTGCGGCCTGGTCGGCGGACAACCCGGCCGCTCGCGCGGCGGCGGCCAGGGCGTGCGCTGCCCCGGCGACGGCGTCGGGCACCTCGGCCGGCCGCACCACCCGCGTGCCGGCGCCCCGGGCGGTGTGCACGAGCCCGGCCTCCTCGAGCAGCTGGTAGGCCTTCGCGACGGTGCCCGCGGCGAGCGAGAGCTCCTCGGCCAGGGCGCGCACGCTCGGCAGGCGCTCCCCGTCCACCAGGTACCCGGCGGCGATCTGCGCCGCGATCTGCGAACGGACCTGCTCGAAGGGCGGCACCCGGCCGCCCGCGTCGAGTGCCACGAGTCCCGTCATGCGATCCACCCTTGCGTCCTGTCCGTGTGCTCGTGCGTGCGTCGTGTCAGAAGTCGTACTGCTCGCCGACCGGGATCGGCACGGCGACGGTGTTGCCCGGGGGCGCGAGGGGGCACGCCCACGCCGGGTCGTACGCGCACGAGGGGTTGTACGCGAAGTTGAAGTCGAGGACGAGCTCGCCGTCGTCGCCGCCGAGGTCCGCACCCTTGATCGTGTCGAGCAGGTACCGCCCACCGCCGTAGGTGCCGCGGGCACGACCGGCGCTGGCGTCCTTCACGGGCACGAAGAGCCCGCCCGCGTAGCCGCCGTGCGACCAGACGTCGAGCGTGCCGATGCCCGGCAGCCGCACGACACCGAGCCGGTCGAAGTGCACGACGCCGTCGGTGCCCGTCTCCACGTCCATCGCACGGGGCTCGGCGGACTCGATGCGCGCGCGGAACCGCCACTCGGGGTCGTAGTCGGGCACGGGCAGCGCCTCGAAGTCGCGGGCGTCCTCGTCGAGCAGCGGACTGGCCGGGTGCTCGGCGAACATCGCGTCGCGGGTCTCGCGCCACATCGCGTGCGCGGTCTCGGGGTCGGCCGTCGCCCGCACCCGGCGGTACAGGTCGAACGTCATCCGCCGCCAGTCCACGGTGGCGAGGGTGCTGTGCACACGGTCCTGGGCCCTCGGCTCCTGCGTCTGGCTCACGAGGACGAGCGTACGCCCGGGTGCTCCGGACCCGCCAGCGACGGGCCGGGGCTGTGGACGGTCCCCTGCGGGTGCTCCCGTGACGGCCCTGGCACACTGGTCGGACAGCGACCGACGAGGGGACGGGCGACGTGACCAGGGGAACGACGACCAGACGGACCGCCGCCGCGCGGACCACGGCGGGACGGGCGGCACCACGCGTGCACCGCTCGATCGCCCCGATCGTGGCGGGTCTGACCCTCGTCGCGGTCCTGAGCGGGTGCACGGTGTCCGCCTCCGCGAACCGGACGGTGTCGCCGTCGGGGTTCGAGGACGTGGTGGCCGACGCACTCGAACGCGAGGTCGGTCAGCGTCCGCTGGTCGACTGCGGCACGGACCCGATCGACCTGGTCGAGGGGGACACCGTGCACTGCGAGATCGGTGCCGAGGGTGACACGACCGTGTACGACTCCGTCGTCGAGGTGCGTGACGTCGACGGCACGGACTACGCCGTCCACGTGCAGGTGGACGAGCAGCCGAAGTCCTGACGGACGTCGCGCGTCAGTGCCCGGGACGGCCCCACGACGGGGCGAGCTGCCGCATCCGGAGCGCACGCCACTGCCAGATGACCCACATGCCCGGCCAGAGTGCGGCCCCGAGGAGCGTGGGGCGCATCCGGTAGGTGAGCCGGTCGAGCAGCAGGGTCCGCCCGTCACCGAGGTCGACGGTGGCCATCCGGTGCCGCATGGTCATCCGCCCGAAGAGCCCCGAGGTGCCACCTCCGTTGTCGCGTTGCACCGGCACCCCGTCGACCTCGTACAGGTCGATGTCGACGTGCGTGTCGCCGCTCGGCACGACCCCGAGGGCGTCGGCGGTGATCGGGTGCGGGACGCCGGGGGTCCAGCGCTCCGGGAGTCCCTCCGGTGACCGTGAGCGGTAGACGAGGAACGGCTTCGTGACGGCGACCATCACCGAGGGCGACAGCAGGGCGTCGCGGACGGCGTCGACCGGGGCGTCGAGGACGATGCGGAGACCGACGTGCATGCTGCGGACGCTACGCCGTGGCGCTGGGCGGGCGACGTCCCCGCGGGGGACGGTGCACCCGTGCGTCCGACGGGTCAGGCGTGCCGGGCGGCCCGACGCCGTGCGCCCTCGGCACGGTCCCGCGTGCGCAGGCGCTCGGTGAGCGACAGGCGCACGGTCGGCCACTCGGTGGCGGTGATCGAGAAGACCACGGTGTCGCGCAGCGTGCCGTCCCGGCCGATCGAGTGGCTGCGCAGGACGCCGTCCTGCTTCGCGCCGAGCGAGGCGATCGCCGCCCGCGACTGCTGGTTGTGCCAGTGCGTCCGGAACTCGACGGCGATGCAGTCCCAGGTGTCGAACGCGTGCGAGAGCAGGAGCAGCTTCGCCTCGGTGTTGATCCCGCTCCGCTGTGCCGCCCGCGCCAGGAAGGTGTAGCCGATCTCGACGCGACGGTTGGCGGTGTCGATGTTCGCGAAGGTGGTCGCCCCGACGACGCGACCGGTCGGGCGGTCACGGATCGCGAAGGGCACCATCCGCCCCGCCGCGTGCTCGCCGAGCCGCCGGTCGATCTCGGCCTCGACCCGGTCGGGGGCCGGCACCGAGGTGTACCAGGTGCGCCAGAGGTCGCCGTCCGCCACCGCCGCCCGCAGGTCGTCCGCGTGCTCGGCCGCCAGGGGCTCGAGGGTGACGCGGTCGCCGGTCAGCGTGGGGACGGTGGCGATCTCCATGGTCACCGATCCTACGGTCGCGGCACCGACAGCGGGGTCGAGCGGGCACAGGCTGTGGACCGGGCTCCTGTGGGGACGGACAGGGACCGCCGGGGACGGACCGGGACGGACGGGGACGGCCCGCGGCTATCGTGGACCGGTGGCAGCACGCACCCAGGAGCAGTACCAGGTCCGGTTCGCGTGGGGGAGCGCCGGTGCCGACCGGATCGCGCACGGCACGCACCTCGTGGTGTGGGTGGACGTCCTGCCGGAACCGTCCGGGGGCGGGGCCGACCCCGCGGCACGGGCGCGGGCCGCGGCAGCCCTGCTGCCCGACGGCCCGGAGGTCGTGCTCGGCCACCTCGGCAACGCGGCGGCGGTCGCGGAACGCGTGACGAGCCTCCAGGCCGAGCGCGGGGACCGGTGCGTCGTCGCGGTCGTCGCCGCGGGCCGCACCACCGACCCCGGCGTCACCGTCGCGGACGCCGCCGGGGAGCCGGCGGACGGCGCGGAGACGCCGGAGCCCGCGGTCGAGGACCTGCTCGCCGCCGGGGCCGTCGTCGACGCCCTCGTCACGGTCGGCATCGACCACACCTCGCCCGAGGCGGCCACCGCCTGCGCCGCGTACACGGGACTCCGTCGCGCGGTGCGGCACCTCGTGAGCGCCGCGGAGGGTGCGGCGGACCTGGACCGGGAGACGGTGCACGCGGCGCTCGCCGCGGGGCCCGAGCTCGTCGTCCTGCGGGAATCCGGCACCCGGGCGTAGCGTTCCCGATCGGGACCGGCGTCGCCAGGACGCCGCTGATCGCAAGGAGCACGTCATGAAGGCAGTCGTCGGCGACACCGTGATCGCGGAGGCTCCGCAGGAGGACCTCATCCAGATCGAGGGGAACTGGTACTTCCCGCCGTCGAGCGTGGCGCCGGAGTTCTTCTCGGAGAGCGACACCCAGTACCACTGCCCGTGGAAGGGCGACACGCAGTACTACACCGTCACGGTCGACGGTCAGGCGCTGCCGGACCGCGCCTGGACCTACCCCACGCCGATCCCGTCGTCGTTCGACCGGGTCGGCAAGGACTACTCGGGCTACTACGCCTTCTGGAAGGAAGTCCGCGTCGTCGACTGACACGGGGACGACCCGGTCGTCGCCGTCCGGCGGGTTCAGCCGGCCAGCGTCAGCACCACGAGCGCCACGTTGAGGGCGACGATCACCAGCGCGATGACACCCGCGACCACGCGGGTGGTCATCGCGTTGACGTCTGCGCCCATGATGCTCCGCCGTGACGTGTAGACCACGAGCGGCACGATCGCGAAGGCGATGCCGAAGCTCAGCACCACCTGGCTGAGCACGAGGAGCATCGTCGGGTCCGCGCCGACGGCCAGGAGCACCACGGCGGGCAGCAGCGTGACGAGCCGGCGTACCGCGACCGGGATGCGGACGTGCAGCAGCCCGTGCATGATCTCCGCGCCGGCCATGCAGCCCACCGAGGTCGACGCCAGACCGGACGCGAGCAGGCCGACCGCGAACAGCACGCCCACGACGGGGCCGACGTTCGCCGCGATCGCGGCCTGCGCGCCGGGGATGGTGTCGGTGCCCGCGACCCCGGGCAGCGTGGCGGCGGCGAGCACGAGCATGCAGACGTTGACACCGCCCGCGACGATGAGGGCCAGCCCGACGTCCCACCGCGTCGCGACGAGCACCCGGCGGCGCTCCGGCCCGGCGGGGACGTCGCCGTGCCGGTCCCGTGCCAGGGCCGAGTGCAGGTAGACCGCGTGCGGCATCACCGTCGCACCGAGCATGGAGGCGGCGAGGAGCACCGACTGCGCGCCCTCGAACCGGGGGACCAGGCCGCTGACGAGCTCGCCGGGGGAGACCTGCGCGGACAGCAGGCCCGCGCAGAAGCCGACGGTCAGGACCGCGAGCATCGTCGTCACCACCGCCTCGAACGTGCGGGTGCCCCGGCGGCTGTGCAGGAGCAGGATCGCCATCGAGACCACGCCGGTGAGCACGCCGCCGACGACGAGCGGCAGGCCGAACAGCAGGTGCAGCGCGAGCGCCCCGCCGATGACCTCGGCGACGTCGGTCGCAGCGGCGACGACCTCGGCCTGGGCCCAGAAGAGCAGGCGCGGGGTGCGACGCATCCGCAGGCCCAGGTGTTCCGGCAGCGACCTCCCGGTGACGACCCCGAGCTTCGCCGACAGGTACTGGACCACGACGGCACTGGCGTTCGCGGCGACGAGCACCCAGAGCAGCAGGTACCCGTACTGTGCACCGGCGGTCAGGTTCGCCGCGACGTTGCCCGGGTCGACGTAGGCGATCGCGGCGACGAAGGCGGGCCCGAGCAGCGTGAGGCCGGCGGCACGGCGACGCGGCCGACCGGGACCGGGTCCGCCGGTGCCGTCGTCGAGACGTCCGGAGGGGGCACGGCGGGCGGCGGCGGTGTCGGACATGCCGACAGCCTGCCAGGTTTCGGCGGGCCGAATCCTCAGATTCGGCGTGTCACGAGTCGTCCGGGCAGGGCGCCCTAGGCGGCCGCGCGTCGCGCCCGGTGCGCGCGGACCTTCGCGCGGTTGCCGCACCGCTGCATCGAGCACCACCGGCGGGTGCCGCCACGCGACGAGTCGTAGAAGACGAGCCCGCAGTCGTCCGCCGAGCACCGGCTGAGGCGGGTCGCCTGTCCGTCCGCGGCGACGTCGTCGAAGCCGACCTCGGTGAAGAGCGCCACCGCGTCGCGGGCCACGCTCGACAGCGCCTGGGCCAGACGGACCCGGTTCGCGCCCGCCCGACGTCGGCCCCCGGGCAGGCTCGGGGGCACGTCCGGCAGCGCCGCGAACAGGTTCACCGTGTCGATGTCGTCCGGTGCCGGCCGGGTCCGTCCGGTACCGGCGCGGAGCCCGGCGGCGACCGCGGTCCGTTCGGCGGGGCCCGACGAGCCGACGGGGGCCGGGGCAGCGGCGACGGCCAGTCGTCCGATCGCGGCGCGGAGGGCCCGGGCGTCCTGCAGCTCCCGCGCCGTCGCGCCGACGTCGATCGGCTCGGTGTGGTCGCCGAGCCACTCGTCCAGGTCGGCCGGCGTCACGAGGAGCTCACCGAGCCGGGCGCGAGGGCGACGGCCGTCGGCATCGTCGGCGAACCCACCGGTGTGGGCGAAGTCCAGGGCGATCCGGCCGGCGTCGAAGAACCACGACGACCCGCTGTCCGTCCGGATGTGCTGCCCCGTGTGCATCCGCCCAGGCTAACGGCTCCCCGGCGCGCCTCCACGTGCCGGATCGATCATGCGGTAGCCGCGCGCCGCTCCCAGGTGATGAGGTTCCGGCCGTCGAAGCGTCGCGCGCACCGGGCGCAGGCCAGGGGGCGCGTCGGTGTCCGGTAGCGGAAGTGCTCGTGGCCCGCCGGACAGGTGCCGACCCACGGCGCGAGCTCCGACGCGACGGGCCCGTCGTACAGGCGGGAGCCGGTGTACCCGATGTCCGCCGCGGTGCGTCGCCAGACGGGACCGTGACCGGCACGGGGACCGGCGAGCGCGTGCGCGACCTCGTGCAGCAGGACCTGGTCCACGTCGTCGTCCGACACCCGGGTGACGATGTGCCGGCTCACCGTGATGCGTCGGCGGCCGAAGTCGCACTGCCCCGCGCGGGTCCTGGCGTGGTCGAACGCGAACGTCCACCCGCCCGGGCCGAGGTGCACCGCCAGCAGGTGCTCGGCTCGTGCACGGACCCGCTCGAGCGTCGCCGCTGCGGGCTGCGTCGTCACCGTGCGCCGGGGTCCCGCAGGTCGTCGGTGGGCTCGTCGCGCGGCGCCTGACCCTTCTGCGCCGCCTTCGCCGCGATCCGACCCCAGATGTCGTCGGCGTCGGTGCGTGCGGCGTCGGGTGCTCCGAGCACACGGCGACGGACCGGCGGGACCTGCTTCACCGGTTCGGCGACGCGGGTCGTCTGCGGCTCGTCGTCCTCGGCACGGCGCGCGGCGACCTCGCGGGCGGTGCGGGGCTTGTCCTCGGAGGCCTTCGGCTGCGCCACCGAGGCCCGGAGCGCGGCCTCGACCGCGGTGCGGAGCGCCTCGGTGCGCTCCGACGGAGCCCCCGCCTGCCGGAAGGCCTGGTAGGCACGCGAGAGCGCCGACCGGGCCTCGTCGAACCGTGACAGCTCGAACAGCGACCAGCCTTCGAGCTCGGCGGCGGCGCCCTCGAGCTCCGGCCACTCCTCGGTCCGGGCGGTGTCGCGCGCCATCGCGGCCTCGGTCGCGGCGCGCTCGTGGCGTCCCAGGTCGTGCAGCACGTGCGCACGGCGGATGCGCGCGGCGACCTTGTCCGACCGCTCACCGGTGAACATCGTCAGCCGGAAGACCTCCTCCGCGACGACGAGCGACTCGTCGAGCCGGCCGAGCAGGCGGAGGAGCTCGGCCCGCTCCGCCAGGGCCTCGGTGCTCCGGCTCTGCCCGAGGTCGCGCAGCCGCTGCTGCACGGCGTCGGCGTCGACGGCCGGCCGCAGGCTGATCGGCGCGAAGGTGCTCCCCGGGCTCACACCCGCGGTGACCGGGGCGGAGTCGCCCGGCGCGGCGTGACGGGGTTCCCGAGCGCGGTCGGGTTGCTGGCTGTCGTCAGGCGGGAGGGACATCGGTTCGAGGGTAACCGCGGGCTCCCGTGAGCGGGCGGTGCCACGCGCACGGGGGGTCCGAGAACGCGGACCGGTCCGGGACGCGGAACGGCCCGCCCCGCTGCGGCGGGACGGGCCGTCGGTGGCACTCGTGGATCAGTTGCCGCCGGTGACCGCGGCAGCCGCGGCGATGCTGACCGCGATGAACGTCGCGAAGGTGGCGACGACGGCGAGGATGATCGCGAGGACACCCCAGACGCGACCCCGGCCCGCGACCGCCGCGATGATGCCCTGCACCAGGGCCCACAGGCCGAGGACGGCTGCGATGAGGATGATGATCGCCCCGCCGCCGAGCTGGCTCATCGCGGACGGGTCGTTCATGAGCTGCTGCTGCAGCTGTTCCTGCTGCTGCACCGATCCGCCGCCGTCGCGTGCGATCTGCTCGAGTGCGGCGTTGCCCGCGAACGCGGCGCCCAGCACGGCACCGCCGACGACGCCGAGCACGAGCGACAGGACCCCGAGCGCGAACGCCACGAGGCCGACGGTCTTCTTCTTCGCCGGCTTCGTCTCCTCGGAGGACTGCCACGCCGGGCTGCCTGCACTCGCCGGCGCCGAGGACGCCGCGTAGGGCTGGTGCGACCCCTGGTGCTCGCCCCACGTCGGGGACTCGTGACGGCCGTCGCGCTGGTCGTACCGACCGTGCTGGTCGTGCTCGCCGTGCTGCGGCTGGCCGTACTGCTGCTGTCCGTGCTGGTCGCGCTCGCCGTACTGCTGCTGCCCGTACTGGTCGCGCTCGCCGTACTGCTGCTGCCCGTACTGCTGCTGGCCCTGGTGCTGCTCGCCGTACTGCGGCGCCGATCCCGGTGCCGGTTCCACGCGCTCGCCGTAGCGGGGTGCGTCGTGCTGGTCGCGCTGGTCGCGCTGCGGCGCACTGCCCCAGACCGGCGCGTCGCCGTCGCCCGTCCGGTCCTCGTTGCTCCGGTCGTCGTTCGTCATCAGGGGACTCCCTCGGTCGGTCGCGCGGTCGCGCGGTCGTTGTCCCCCATCCTGGCAGCCGGATGCCCGACGTGTTCAGGGGGACTCGGCGCTCCTGTACCCGTCCCACGGCCGGGAGGCCCGGCACCGGACCGGCACCGGGCCTCCCGTCCGGCGTGTGGTCGGGACGCGACCGCGGGCTCAGCCGCCGAAGACGCTGCGGTTCGGTTCGGGGGACGCGACCGCGGTCGCGTCGGTGACGATGGGCGCGCCCGCCGTGAAGGCACGGAGCTCCTGCCCGTGCACCACCTTCGCCGGCATCGGGTCGGACGAGTAGCGCCGGGGCATGTCCGCCACGGGGAGGTCGGTCCGCGACCCGAGCAGCACGATGTTGCCGAACCGCCGCCCCTTGAGCATGCCGGTGTCGGCGACGGCCGCGACCGACGGCAGCACGGCCTGCAGCGTCGATGCCTGCCCGCGTGCGAAGGCCAGGCCGGCCCCGTCCGCGACGTTCACGGCGACGATCCCGGTGGGCGAGAGGAACTCGGCGACGGAGCGGTAGAACTCGACGCTCGTCACGTGCGCGGGGATCTGCGAGCCGCCGAACACGTCGACGACCGCCAGGTCCACCGTGCCGCGGAGGCCGGCCGGCAGCTTGCCGAGCACCTCGCGGGCGTCGCCGTAGCGGACCCGGATCGAGGCGCCGCGGGGGAACGGGAGCACCTCGCGCACGTGCTCGACGAGGTCCCGCTCCAGCTCCACGACCTGCTGCCGCGAGCCCGGGCGGGTGACGGCGACGTACCGGGGCAGGGTCAGTGCACCCGCACCGAGGTGCAGCGCCGTGATCGGTCCCTCCGGCAGGAGGTCGATCGCGTGTCCGATGCGCCGGATGTACTCGAACGCCAGGTGCGTGGGGTCCTCGAGGTCGACGTGCGACTGCGGCGTGCCGTCCACCACGAGCGTGAAGGACCCGGGGCGGTGCCGGTCCGGCTCCACCGACGCCCAGCCCGCACCGATCCGGAACCCGTCGAACGCATCAGCCATGCCTCCCATGGAACACCACCGCGGAGCCTCCGCTCTCCGCACGACCAGCCGACGTCAAGGGACACGACGTACCGTTCTCGTCGTCGTCACCCGACAGGTGTCGAGCACCGTGCGGCCGAGGCCGTGGTGTTCCGCCGGTCCGGGTGACCGCGACGTGGACCGGCACGACCCCGCGCGACCCCCACCGCGCCCGGGTGCCCCGCACGTCGTCGGCGCGCCCCGCACCCCCACCAGAGGCTCGCCGCCCTCCCGCGTGCGACGGCGCACGGCACCACGCGTGCGCCGTCCGACGACCCGGGCGCCCGCGGCAGGAACACGACTCCCGCAGGAGACCCGCGATGACCGACACCCTGAGCATCCCCACCCTCCGTCCCGCCCGGCGCCCGGCCGGCGTGCCACGCAGCCGGACCGGCTCCGCCGCGGCGGACGGTCGCCGGTCCGCCCGGCCGCACCGCGCCTCCCGGCCGGTGGCCGTCGACGGTGAGCGCGCTCCCCGGTGGATGCGCGTGGTCGGCGCCGTGCTGCTGCTCGGCGGGGGCGCGCTGACCGCGGCCGTCCTCGGTTGGCCGGGGGACGCACCGGAGGTCGCGCTGCTGCTGCCGGGCGTGGTCGCACTCGTGGCCGGTGCCCTGCTGCTGCTCGCCCGGACCGGCATCGCGGTGACCGACGCCGCCGTCGTCCTGCACTTCCGGCCGCTGCCGACGCGGCGGATCGCGCGGGGACGCATCGCCGACGTGACGGTGGCCGACGCGGACGCGCGCACCTTCGGCGGGGTGGGCCTGCGGCTCGGTCGCGGGGTGCGTGCGCTCATCCTCACGCCGGGCCGCGGCGTGCGGATCACGGACGACCGGGGGCGGGTGACCTTCGTCCGGACCGAGCACCCGGAGGAGCTGCTGCACGCGCTCGAGGACTGATCCGGGCCGCGCTGCGGGAATCCCGGGGCGGACGGTGTGCTCGTACACGCCATCGCGGGGGCGGTCCGCGTGCTTGTACACGCCGTCGCGGGGGCGGTCGGTGTGCTTATACACGCCATCGCCGAATCCGGTCAAGCCAGGACTGGACAGCGCGCGCCAGGGCGACCTATGATGACAGTTCGCGCTCCCTGGCATTCGTGTGTCGTCATATTGCGGTCGAACACGCGCCCTGGTGCAGCCGGTCCCGTATATGGCGGCGGGACCCGCTCACCGATCATCCCACAGGTCCTCGACGGTCGTTGCCGTCGTGCGTTCCGTGTCGGTGGTCCCGGGGTCGCGCCGAGCGATCAATCCACTCACCTACGTGCTGCTCGTCAGTACCGGCCCGACGGGGCCTACCGGAGGTCACACCCTTGGCTGCTGCGCCCAACGCATCCACCAACCCCAAGAACGGTCGCAACCACTCGCGACTCTCGTTCGCCAAGATCACGGACACCCTCACGGTGCCGGATCTGCTCGCCCTCCAGACGGAGAGCTTCGACTGGCTCGTCGGCAACGACGTCTGGAAGGCCCGCCTCGCCGAAGGACAGGAGCAGGGTCGCACCGACCTCGCGCTGCACTCCGGCCTCGAGGAGATCTTCGAGGAGATCTCCCCGATCGAGGACCTCGGCGAGACCATGCAGCTCTCGTTCACGTCCCCGGAGCTCGAGGACCCGAAGTACTCCATCGACGAGTGCAAGGAGCGTGGCAAGACCTACGCCGCGCCGCTGTACGTCAACGCCGAGTTCATGAACCACATGACCGGTGAGATCAAGACGCAGACCGTCTTCATGGGCGACTTCCCGCTCATGACCGAGCGCGGCACGTTCATCATCAACGGCACCGAGCGCGTCGTCGTCTCGCAGCTCGTCCGCTCGCCGGGCGTCTACTTCGAGCGCCAGCAGGAGAAGACCTCCGACAAGGACATCTACTCCGCCCGTGTGATCCCGTCGCGTGGTGCGTGGCTCGAGTTCGAGATCGACAAGCGCGACCAGGTGGGCGTGCGCATCGACCGCAAGCGCAAGCAGTCCGTGACCGTCTTCCTCAAGGCCCTCGGCCTGACGAGCGAGGAGATCATGGAGGAGTTCCAGGGCTTCGCCTCGATCGAGTCGACCCTCGAGAAGGACGCCGTCCTCACCAAGGAAGAGGCGCTCAAGGACATCTACCGCAAGCTGCGTCCGGGCGAGCAGGTCGCCGCCGAGGCCGCGCGTGCGCTCCTCGACAACTTCTACTTCAACTCGAAGCGCTACGACCTCGCCAAGGTGGGTCGCTACAAGCTGAACCGCAAGCTCGGCATCGACGCGCAGCTCTCGGACTCGGTGCTGACCGTGCAGGACATCGTCCGCACCATCAAGTACCTCGTCTCGCTGCACGCCGAGAAGACGACGCTCGACGGTGTCCGTGACGGCGAGCCCGTCCAGCTCCGTCTCGACGTGGACGACATCGACCACTTCGGCAACCGTCGCATCCGCGCCGTCGGCGAGCTCATCCAGAACCAGGTCCGCACCGGTCTGTCCCGCATGGAGCGCGTCGTCCGCGAGCGCATGACCACGCAGGACATCGAGGCGATCACCCCGCAGACCCTGATCAACGTGCGACCCGTCGTCGCCGCGATCAAGGAGTTCTTCGGCACCTCGCAGCTGTCGCAGTTCATGGACCAGAACAACCCGCTCGCGGGTCTGACGCACAAGCGTCGCCTGTCGGCCCTCGGCCCGGGTGGTCTGTCCCGTGAGCGTGCCGGCGTCGAGGTCCGCGACGTCCACCCGTCGCACTACGGCCGCATGTGCCCGATCGAGACCCCGGAAGGCCCGAACATCGGTCTGATCGGCTCGCTCGCGTCGTTCGGTCGGATCAACTCCTTCGGCTTCATCGAGACGCCGTACCGCCGCGTCGTGAACGGTCAGGTCACCACGACCATCGACTACCTCACGGCATCGGAGGAGGACGACTTCGTCGTCGCCCAGGCCAACGCGCCGCTGACCGACGACTTCCACTTCCAGGACGACAAGGTGCTCGTCCGGAAGAAGGGCGGCGAGGTCGAGCTCGTCGGCAAGGACGAGGTCGACTACATGGACGTCTCGCCGCGCCAGATGGTGTCGGTCGCGACCTCGCTCATCCCGTTCCTCGAGCACGACGACGCGAACCGCGCCCTCATGGGTGCGAACATGCAGCGTCAGGCCGTGCCGCTGCTCCGTTCCGAGTCGCCGCTCGTCGGCACCGGCATGGAGGGCTACACCGCCATCGACGCCGGTGACGTCGTCACCGCCGACAAGGCGGGTGTCGTCTCCGAGGTCTCGGCCGACGCCGTGACCCTGCAGCTCGACGAGGGCGGCACGCAGACCTACTACCTGCGCAAGTTCGACCGCTCGAACCAGGGCACGAGCTACAACCACCGCGTCATCGTCTCCGCAGGCGAGCGCGTGGAGCAGGGCGAGGTCATCGCCGACGGCCCCGCGACGGAGAACGGCGAGCTCGCGCTCGGCAAGAACCTCCTCGTCGCGTTCATGCCGTGGGAGGGCTACAACTACGAGGACGCGATGATCCTGTCGCAGAACCTCGTGAAGGACGACACGCTCTCCTCGATCCACATCGAGGAGTACGAGGTCGACGCCCGCGACACGAAGCTCGGCAAGGAGGAGATCACCCGCGACCTCCCGAACGTCAGCCCGGACCTCCTGGCCGACCTCGACGAGCGCGGCATCATCCGCATCGGTGCCGAGGTCCGCCCCGGCGACATCCTGGTCGGCAAGGTCACGCCGAAGGGCGAGACCGAGCTCTCCGCCGAGGAGCGCCTGCTCCGCGCGATCTTCAACGAGAAGTCGCGCGAGGTGCGCGACACCTCGCTGAAGGTGCCCCACGGTGAAGAGGGCACGATCATCGGCGTCAAGGTCTTCGACGCGCAGGACGGCGACGACGAGCTCGGCTCGGGTGTCAACCAGCGCGTGGTCGTCTACATCGCCCAGAAGCGCAAGATCACCGCGGGTGACAAGCTCGCCGGTCGTCACGGCAACAAGGGCGTCATTTCGACGATCCTGCCGGTCGAGGACATGCCGTTCCTCGCGGACGGCACCCCGGTCGACATCGTGCTCAACCCGCTCGGCGTTCCCGGCCGCATGAACTTCGGCCAGGTCCTCGAGATCCACCTCGGGTGGCTCGCGAAGCAGGGCTGGAACGTCGAGGGCATCCAGGAGTGGGCATCCGCCCTGCCGGAGGCAGCGCACAGCGCGGCGCCCGGCACGAAGGTTGCCACCCCGGTGTTCGACGGTGCGTACGAGCGCGAGATCGAGGGGCTCCTCGACAGCACGCTCCCGAACCGCGACGGCGAGCGCCTGATCGGTTCCTCCGGCAAGGCGCAGCTCTTCGACGGCCGCTCCGGCGAGCCGTTCCCGGAGCCCGTCTCGGTCGGCTACATGTACATCCTCAAGCTGCACCACCTGGTCGACGACAAGATCCACGCCCGTTCGACCGGTCCGTACTCGATGATCACGCAGCAGCCGCTGGGTGGTAAGGCGCAGTTCGGTGGACAGCGGTTCGGTGAGATGGAGGTGTGGGCGCTCGAAGCGTACGGCGCCGCCTACGCCCTCCAGGAGCTCCTGACGATCAAGTCCGACGACATCCTCGGCCGCGTGAAGGTCTACGAGGCGATCGTCAAGGGCGAGAACATCCAGGAACCCGGCATCCCCGAGTCGTTCAAGGTCCTCATGAAGGAGATGCAGTCGCTCTGCCTGAACGTCGAGGTCCTCTCGGCGGACGGCCAGGCGGTCAGCCTCCGCGACACGGACGACGAGGTCTTCCGTGCCGCTGAAGAGCTCGGCATCAACATCTCCTCGCGGTTCGAGTCGTCGTCCGTCGACGACATCTGAGCCGGCCCGTACCGAACACGTTTCGAACTCAGCAAGAGAGAAGAACATTGCTCGAAGCAACGTCATTTGACGCCATCCGGATCGGCCTCGCGACCGCCGAGGACATCCGTCAGTGGTCGTACGGCGAGGTCAAGAAGCCGGAGACCATCAACTACCGCACCCTGAAGCCCGAGAAGGACGGTCTGTTCGGCGAGCAGATCTTCGGTCCGTCCCGCGACTGGGAGTGCGCCTGCGGCAAGTACAAGCGTGTCCGCTTCAAGGGCATCGTCTGCGAGCGCTGCGGCGTCGAGGTCACCAAGTCCTCGGTCCGTCGTGAGCGCATGGGCCACATCGAGCTCGCCGCCCCCGTCACGCACATCTGGTACTTCAAGGGCGTCCCGTCGCGCCTCGGGTACCTCCTCGACATGGCGCCGAAGGACCTCGAGAAGGTCATCTACTTCGCGGCGTACATGATCATCAACATCGATGAAGAGGGCCGTCACGCCGACATGCCCGGTCTCGAGAACGAGATGCGCCTCGAGATCAAGAACCTCGAGGGTCAGCGCGACTCGATCATCGCCGACCGCCTCAAGAAGCTCGAGGACGACCTCGCAGCGCTCGAGGAAGAGGGCGCCAAGGCCGACGTGAAGCGCCGGACCAAGGACACCGCCGAGAAGGAGATGTCCCAGGTCCGCAAGTCCTTCGACGAGGACATCACCCGCCTCGAGCGCGTGTGGGAGGACTTCCGCAACCTCAAGGTCGGCGACCTCAAGCCCGAGGACGCCGTGTTCCACGAGCTGCAGGACCGCTTCGGGATCTACTTCGACGCCTACATGGGCGCCGAGGCGATCAAGCTGCGGCTCGAGGCCTTCGACCTGGCCGCCGAGGCCGAGTCGCTGCGCCTGCAGATCGCCGAGGGCAAGGGTCAGAAGAAGATCCGCGCGATCAAGCGCCTGCGCGTCGTCAGCTCCTTCCTCGCCACCGGCAACTCGCCGGCCGCGATGGTGCTCGACGTCGTGCCGGTCATCCCGCCGGAGCTGCGCCCGATGGTGCAGCTCGACGGTGGCCGCTTCGCCACGTCGGACCTCAACGACCTCTACCGTCGTGTGATCAACCGCAACAACCGTCTCCGCCGCCTGCTCGACCTCGGTGCCCCCGAGATCATCGTGAACAACGAGAAGCGCATGCTGCAGGAAGCGGTCGACGCGCTGTTCGACAACGGTCGTCGTGGTCGTCCCGTCACGGGTACCGGCAACCGCGCCCTGAAGTCCCTGAGCGACATGCTCAAGGGAAAGCAGGGTCGTTTCCGCCAGAACCTGCTCGGCAAGCGCGTCGACTACTCGGGTCGTTCGGTCATCATCGTCGGCCCGCAGCTCAAGCTGCACCAGTGCGGTCTGCCGAAGCAGATGGCGCTCGAGCTGTTCAAGCCGTTCGTCATCAAGCGCCTGATCGACCTGTCGCACGCGCAGAACATCAAGTCGGCCAAGCGCATGGTCGAGCGTTCGCGTCCGCAGGTGTGGGACGTGCTCGAGGAGATCATCCGCGAGCGCCCCGTCCTGCTGAACCGTGCGCCGACGCTGCACCGTCTGGGCATCCAGGCGTTCGAGCCGCAGCTCGTCGAGGGCAAGGCCATCCAGCTCCACCCGCTCGTGTGTGCTGCGTTCAACGCGGACTTCGACGGTGACCAGATGGCCGTGCACCTGCCGCTGTCGGTCGAGGCCCAGGCCGAGGCCCGCATCCTGATGCTCGCCTCGAACAACATCCTCAAGCCGTCGGACGGCCGTCCGGTGACCCTGCCCGCACAGGACATGATCATCGGTCTGCACCACCTGACGACCGTCCGTGAGGGCGCGCTCGGCGAGGGCCGTGCGTTCTCGTCGGTCGCCGAGGCGATCCTGGCCAAGGACCAGAACACGCTGCACCTCAACGCGATGGTGAAGATCCGCATGTCGGGTGTCCACTTCGCCGAGGGCGAGGCGCCGGAGGGCTACGAGGTCGGTCAGCCGATCCTCCTCGAGACCACCCTGGGCCGTGCGCTCTTCAACGAGACGCTGCCGGCGGACTACCCGTTCGTCCAGCGCGTCACCGACAAGGGCACCCTCTCCGCGATCGTCAACGACCTCGCCGAGCGCTACTCCAAGACCGAGACGGCCGCTGCGCTGGACCGGATCAAGGACGCGGGCTTCTACTGGGGCACGCGCTCCGGTGTGACCGTGGCGCTGTCGGACGTCGTGACGCCTCCTCGCAAGAAGGAGATCATCGCGGGCTACGAGGTCCAGGCCGCCAAGGTCCAGGGCGAGTTCGACAAGGGTCTGATCACCGACGCGGAGCGCCGCGCCGACCTGATCAAGATCTGGACCGAGGCCACGAACGAGATCGCGCAGGAGATGCGCGACAACTTCCCGGTCGACAACACCATCAACCGCATGGTCTCGTCGGGTGCTCGTGGTAACTGGCTGCAGGTGCGCAACATCGCCGGTATGCGTGGTCTGGTGAACAACCCGAAGGGTGAGATCATCGCCCGCCCGATCATCAACTCGTACCGCGAGGGCCTGACCGTGGCGGAGTACTTCATCGCCACGCACGGTGCCCGCAAGGGTCTGGCGGACACGGCTCTCCGTACCGCCGACTCGGGCTACCTGACCCGTCGTCTCGTCGACGTGTCGCAGGACGTCATCATCCGTGAGGACGACTGCGGGACGACCCGTGGCCTCGAGCTGCCGATCGCGACCGTGGGTGCCGACGGCGCCCTCGTCCGCGACCCGCGCGTCGAGAACACCGTCTACTCGCGCACGCTGGCCACCGAGGCAGCGGACGCGAAGGGCACGGTCGTCGCCGAGGCCGGTTCGGATGTCGGTGACGTCCTGCTGGACACGCTGCTCGAGGCGGGTGTCGAGAGCATCAAGGTGCGCTCGGTCCTGACCTGTGAGTCGGCCGTCGGTGTCTGCGCGAAGTGCTACGGCCGTTCGCTCGCCACGGGCAACCTCGTCGACATCGGCGAGGCGGTCGGCATCATCGCCGCCCAGTCCATCGGTGAGCCCGGTACCCAGCTGACGATGCGTACCTTCCACACGGGTGGTTCGGCCTCGGCCGACGACATCACGCAGGGTCTGCCCCGCGTGACCGAGCTCTTCGAGGCGCGCACCCCGAAGGGCGCGTCCCCGATCGCCGAGGCCCCCGGCCGCGTCACGATCGAGGACACGGACAAGGGTCGTCGGATCATCCTCACGCCGGACAACGGCGACGAGCCGTTCATCTACCCGGTGCTCAAGCGTGCGACCCTCCTCATCGAGGACGGCCAGCACGTCGAGCTCGGCGAGCAGTTCATCGCCGGCACGGTGGACCCGAAGGAGGTCCTCCGGGTCAAGGGTGTGCGCGAGGTCCAGAAGCACCTCGTCAACGGTGTGCAGGACGTGTACGGCTCGCAGGGCGTGCCGATCCACGACAAGCACATCGAGGTCATCGTCCGCCAGATGCTCCGCAAGGTCACCGTCGTCGACCACGGCGACACCGACCTGCTGCCGGGCGAGCTCGTCGACCGGTCGCGCTACAACGCGCTGAACCGTGCGGCGCTGCAGGAGGGTCGTAAGACCGCCTCGGCTCGCCAGGAGGTCATGGGCATCACGAAGGCGTCCCTCGCGACCGAGTCGTGGCTGTCCGCCGCGTCCTTCCAGGAGACCACCCGCGTCCTCACGCAGGCGGCCATGGAGGGCAAGCAGGACCACCTCGTCGGTCTCAAGGAGAACGTCATCATCGGTAAGCTCATCCCCGCCGGGACGGGCCTCAGCCGGTACCGTGACGTGGACGTCGCCGCGACCGAGGAAGCCAAGGCGGAGCGGTACCCCAACCGCATCTTCGCCGACGACTCCTCGTTCTCGGACGCCGACCTGAGCTTCGTCGACTTCGACAGCTTCTCGTCGGACGACTTCACGCCCGGGACCTACAACTGAGCCTGAGCTGAACCCGGAAGGCCCCCGCATCCTCGGATGCGGGGGCCTTCCTCGTTGCCGGCGCGTGGCCGGTCAGCGGCGTGCTGCCGGCCTGGAGGCTCGTGGCGAGCCCGCCACGCGCCTCCAGGCCGGCGCGCGGTCGCGTCTCAGGCCGTGCGGCCCTTCTCGTCGACCAGCGAGTACAGGCTGAGGACGTTGCCGTCGGGGTCGCGGACGTCGAACCAGTCGACGGCACCGTCGACGCACTCGACCGGGCCGACGTCGATGCCGAGCGACCCGATGCGGGCGTGCTGGGACCGGACGTCGTCGACACCGAACCGGACGGTCGCCGGACGCCGTTCGGCGTCCGCGTCGAGGTACAGCTGCAGCCAGATGCCGCCGATCTCGTACTCGACGACGCCGTCCTCGGGCTCCAGGTCGGGGTCCGCACGCTGGAACACGGCGCCGTACCAGAGGCAGGACGCCTCGATGTCGGAGACGGGGAGGCCCACGGTCACGCTCGTGATGTCCATGGCTCATCATGGCCCGGGGCGGCGCCGCACGTCGAGGACTTCGTCGTGGGGCGGTGCGGGCGGCGGCCGCGCGTGGACCCCGTCGCGTCCGTTCCTGCACAGCCCGGGGTCTCGACCGAGTGCTCCACCGATCGCCGGACCGCCCACCCCGCGAGCACGCTCGCGACGGAGCATCGACCCGTGTCGATCATCGTCCGGACCACCCAGTACCGGCGGGTACCCCTGCACTGGGGACACCCGCCACCCCGTCGCCCCCTCGTTGTGGGACTGCGGTCGCCGCGCACCGCGGCAATAGCGTGGACGGGCGCCGCACCGCTGCGGGACGCATCCCCACGACCCGGTCTCGACCCGAAGGAGGCTCCGGGACACATGGCCACGCTCTCCGAGATCCTCATCCTCAACGGCGCACTGCCGATCGAACACCTCGACTCGATGACGGGGGACGAAGCGATCGACGAGCGCTCGATCCGCACCCTGGTCGACCAGGGCGTGGTGAGCGAGGCGCAGTACATCACCGCGCGTGCGGCCTCGAACAACGCGCACACCGTCCCGCTGACCGACTACCCGGTCGACGGCACGGCGGTGTCGATGCTGCCCGCGGCGCTCTGCCGTCGGCACGGTGTGCTCGGTGTCGGGTTCGAGGGCGAGACGCTCGTGCTGGCGATGGTGAACCCCTCGAACGTGCTCGCCATCGACGACGCCCGCACCGCCTCCGGTCGCTCGATCAAGCCGCTGCAGGTCGACGAGCGCGACCTGGTGAGCGCCCTCGACCGGTACCTGCGCGCCGACGACGAGCTCAACGACCTGACCTCGTCGTTCGAGGACCAGTCGGCCGCCCCGACCCAGCAGCAGGTGGACCTGACCGACGGCGCGCTCGACGACGTGCCGATCGTCCGCTTCGTGAACCTGCTCGTGTCGCAGGCCATCCAGGACCACGCGTCCGACATCCACATCGAGCCGGGCGAGCACGAGGTCCGGGTGCGATACCGCATCGACGGCGTGCTGCACGAGATGGCCCCGGCGCCGAAGAACATCCAGAACGGTGTCATCAGCCGGCTCAAGATCATGAGCGACATCGACATCGCCGAGCGTCGGAAGCCGCAGGACGGCCGCATGTCGGTGCGCCACGGCGGTCGGCAGATCGACCTGCGTGTGGCGACGCTGCCGACCGTGTGGGGCGAGAAGGTCGTCATGCGGATCCTCGACAACACGAACACGTCGCTGACGCTCAAGGACCTCAACCTGCTCGAGCAGAACTTCCAGGCGTACCAGCGGTCCTACTCGAAGCCGTACGGCATGATCCTGGTCACCGGACCCACCGGTTCGGGCAAGTCGACCACGCTGTACACGACGCTGAACGCCGTCGCGAAGCCCGAGATCAACGTCATCACGGTCGAGGACCCGGTCGAGTACCGGATGGCCGGCATCAACCAGGTGCAGGTGAACCCGAAGGCCGGGCTGACGTTCGCGTCCGCGCTGCGCTCGATCCTGCGCTCCGACCCCGACGTGGTGCTCCTCGGTGAGATCCGCGACCACGAGACGGCGCAGATCGCGATCGAGGCCTCGCTCACCGGTCACCTGGTGCTCTCGACGCTGCACACCAACGACGCACCGTCGGCCGTCACCCGTCTGACCGAGATGGACATCGAGCCCTTCCTGGTCGGCTCCGCACTCGATTCGGTGGTCGCCCAGCGTCTGGCCCGCCGGCTCTGCGACCGGTGCAAGGCCCCGGCGGTGTACGAGGCCGAGCAGCTGCACGCGCTCGGGTTCCTCGACCGTGCGGACGCGGCCGTGCCGGAGTTCTTCGCGCCGATCGGCTGTGCCGTCTGCTCGAACACCGGCTACCGCGGCCGGATCGCCCTGCACGAGGTCATGACCGTCTCCGAGGAGATCGAGCGGCTCGCCGTCGCGCGGGCCTCGAGCGCCGAGATCAGCCGCGTCGCCCAGCAGCAGGGCATGCTCACCCTCCGACAGGACGGGTGGGAGAAGGTCAAGCTCGGCATGACCAGCGTCGACGAGATCCTGCGCGTGGTCGCGTAGTCCCGGGAGCACGAGGACGATGAACGAATCGGTGTACGACATCGAGGCCGGCGACGACCCCGTCGCCGGATGGCACCCCGGACAGCCGGGCAACGAGGTCGGCGGTCGTCGGGCTGCGCGGCTCGCTGCCGCTGCTGCGGCCGCTGCGGCGTCGGCACCCTCGGCGTCGTCGAGCGACCGCTCGCCCGTGCCGACGTCGAGCAGTGCCGTGTACGACCTGTCGACCGAGCCCGCGTGGGGCGCACCGGCGGCGTGGGGCGGCTCGTCCGCGGCTGCGACCTCCAGCGGATCCTCGTGGCCGCCGCCCGCCGGCGACCCCGTCGCCGTCCCGGTCGCGCAGCCGCAGGCCGCGCCGGCCACGCCCCCGGCGGCCGTCCCCGCGTCGACGGCCGCGTACGGCTACGCCGAGACGGTGACCGAGCACCTGCCGGTGGCGCCCGCGGTACCGATTACGAGCCTCCAGGCCGTCACCACCACGACGCAGGGCCGCGCCGTCGACGCCGGCTCGCACCCCGAGATCGGCTTCACGCGCCACGCGCGCGAGGTCGCCGACGCCGACCTCATCACGGCGCTCTCGCAGGTCGTGTACCAGGGCGCCTCGGACCTCCACGTCACCGCCGACGCCCCGCCCACCGTGCGGGTCGACGGCTCCCTGCGGCCCGCGGTCCCCGGGGGACCCTGGGCACGCAACAAGGTGATCGCCGCACTGAAGACCCTGTTGAGCCCCGAGCAGGCCGGGCAGTTCGACCACGAGCAGGAACTCGACTTCGCGTACTCCCTGTCGCCGGAGTTCCGCTTCCGCGTGAACTACTACCAGCAGCGCGGCAACTGGGGCGCGGCCTTCCGCATCATCCCGACGAAGATCAAGACGCTCAAGCAGCTCGGCATCCCGGAGCACGTGGGGGAGTTCGCGAAGCTGCCCCGCGGCCTCGTGCTCGTCACCGGGCCGACCGGTTCCGGCAAGTCGACGACCCTCGCCGCGCTCATCGACCTGGTCAACGAGACCCGGGCCGACCACATCGTGACGGTCGAGGACCCGATCGAGTTCATGCACGACCACAAGAAGGCGATCATCAACCAGCGCGAGGTCGGGGCGGACACGCACTCGTTCGCCGCCGCGCTGAAGCACGTGCTGCGGCAGGACCCCGACGTCATCCTGATCGGTGAGCTCCGCGACCTCGAGACCATCTCCGTCGCGCTCACCGCGGCCGAGACCGGCCACCTCGTCTTCGCGACGCTCCACACGCAGAGCGCTCCGGGCACCATCGACCGCGTCATCGACGTGTTCCCGCCGCACCAGCAGGGGCAGATCCGAACGCAGCTCGCGGCGACACTCGAGGGTGTCGTCTGCCAGACGCTCGTGCCGAAGGCGAACGGCACCGGCCGGGTCGTCGCCACCGAGATCATGCGGACGACGCCGGCGATCGCGAACCTGGTGCGCGAGGGCAAGACGTACCAGATCACCTCGGCGATGCAGGCCGGCCGAGACGCCGGGATGCACACGATGGACCAGGACCTGGCCGAGCTGGTCAACGTCGGCACCGTCACCCGGGCTGCGGCGATGGAGAAGGTGCACGACGAGGACGGCTTCGACCGGCTCGTCCAGCGCGTCGAGTCGCCCTCCGACTCGTCCGCCGCCGCGATCGCCGCATCCGAGATCGACTTCGGCGACAAGTACTCCGGAGGCCACTGATGTCGCTCGCGTTCGACTACCGGGGCCGCGACGGCGCCGGCAAGCTCGTCAAGGGTCGGCTCGACGCCGCGTCGGAGGGCGCGGTCGTCCAGCGCCTGCGCGGCATGGGCGTCTCGCCGATCGCCATCACCGAGGCGAAGCCCGGCACCGGGCTGCAGACCGAGATCAAGATCCCGGGGCTCGAGAAGGGCGTCGGGCTCAAGGACCTCGCGATCATGTCGCGCCAGGCCTCGACGATGCTCTCGTCCGGGCTCTCGCTCCTGCGTGCGCTGACGATCCTGGCGGGCCAGACCGAGAACAAGAAGCTCAAGGAGATCCTCGGCAAGGTGCGGGACGACGTCGAGCGCGGCGTCTCGTTCTCGGACGCCGTCGCGAAGTACCCGGTCGACTTCCCGCCGATCATGATCAACATGATCCGCGCGGGGGAGACCGGCGGATTCCTCGACCAGGCGATGGACTCGATCGCGACGAACTTCGAGAAGGAGCACAAGCTCCGGTCGACGATCAAGTCGGCCATGACCTACCCGGTCGTGGTGCTCGTGATGTCGCTGCTGGCAGTCGTCGTCATGCTCGTCTTCATCGTGCCGATCTTCCAGGACATGTTCGCGTCGCTCGGTGGGCAGCTGCCGTTGCCGACCCGGATCCTCGTGCAGCTCTCGCACGCGATGCGCTGGGCCGGACCGATCCTGGCGGTACTCGTCGTCGTCGGGTGGCTCTGGTACCGGGGGAACAAGAACACGGACCGCTTCCGGGCGTTCCGGGACCCGATCCTGCTGCGGATGCCGGTGTTCGGGCAGTTGACGAAGAAGATCGTCATCGCCCGGTTCGCCCGGAACTTCTCGAACATGATCGGGGCCGGCGTCCCCATCCTGCAGGCATTGAAGATCGTGGGAGAAGTATCCAACAACTTCGTCGTGCAGAAAGCGCTCGACCGGGTCGCGGAAAGCGTCCGGAAAGGCGAATCGATCGCCGAGCCGCTGGCAAAGGAGAACGTCTTCCCGCCGATGGTCGCGCAGATGATCGCGGTGGGCGAGGACGCCGGTTCGCTCGAGGTCATGCTGGAGAAGATCGCAATCTTCTACGATTCCGAGGTGGAATCGACCACGGAATCCCTGACGTCGCTCATCGAGCCGTTGCTCATCGCATTCCTCGGCGTCGTGGTCGGCGGCATGATCGTCGCGCTCTACCTGCCGATCTTCCAGATCTCCTCGCTCGTCAAGTAACTCGACGGCACGCGCCCTCCGTTCGGGGGCCGGTCAGGAATTTCGCACCCCCGGTACTGGGGGCATTTCGCAGCACGGATCACCCCCGTTCTCGGGATTATGCCCGGAAAGTGCCGTCAATACGCTTGCCAGCGGCGGCGGAGCAGTCTGCGGCACAACCCCCATCGCATTCCCGAGAAGAACGGAACCACCATGTACTTCGCTCTCATGGGCAAGCTCGACGCTCGCCGCAAGGGCCTCCTCGAGGACAAGGAGAAGGGCTTCACGCTCATCGAACTCCTGGTCGTCGTGATCATCATCGGCATCCTCGCCGCGATCGCCATCCCGGTGTACCTGAACGTGCAGAACAACGCGAAGGACGCGTCGGTGAAGTCCGACCTGGCGAACGCGAAGACGGCGGTCATCGCGTTCCAGACGGACAAGAACGGGAAGCTCCCGACGGACGCCGAGTTCAAGAGCCTCGACACGATGAAGCCCTACGGCTTCACGCAGAGCGCTGACACGAAGTTCGTCTACGCGCCCTCCGGTACGACGTTCTGCATCCAGGGCACCGGAGCCACGACGACCGACTTCAAGATCACCGACACGACCGCCGCCGTCGCGGGTAAGTGCTGATCTAGCGATGCGCACGAGGGTGGCTCACTTCAGTGAGCCGCCCTCGGCCTGAGCTCGAAACGAGGTGACCGTGATCCGCAACCTGCAGCGCGTCCTGCGCCCGGTCGACCCGACGACCCGTGAGGCGGGCCTCTCGGTCATCGAGGTCATGGTCGCCATGATGGTCTTCGCCGTGATGAGCGTCGGGATCGCCTACGGCATCGCGAACACCCTCCAGCTCACCCAGACGAGCCGTGGCCGCGAGACGGCGGTGGCGCTCGCCTCGCAGGACATCGACTCGATGCGGCAGACGGCCGCCGCGACGACCGCCGGCATCTTCAAGGTCATCAGCAAGGACGGGGCGGTCAACACGAAGACCCTCGGCGGCGTGACCTACCAGATCGACCGGTCGGTGCGGTGGGTGCAGAGCGACGGTGCGAGCGGTGCGTGCGGCACCTCGAACGGCAAGCTCGCGTACAAGAGCGTCGTCGCGACGGTGTCCTGGCCGAACGCCCGCGGCGGTAGGTCCTCCACGTCGATGACCTCGGCGATCGCCCCGAGCGACGCCGTCACGGACCCGGGCTACGGCACCGTGATCGTCTCGGTCGCGAACGCGTCCGGTGCGCCGTTCGCCGGCGTGACCGTCTCGTTGACGCCGATCTCGGGCAGCGGCGCCGTCGCACCGAGCACCTCCCCGCTGCCGACCGACTCCCAGGGCTGCTCGTACGCGGTGAACGTGGCGCCGGGTGACTACACCGTCACCGCCAGCGTCGCGGGCGGCATCGACACCGACCAGAAGCAGCCCTCCCAGCAGACCCCGATCACCGTTGCCGCCGGCGCGAGCGCCCCCGTCCCGTTCGTCTACGACCGCGCGAGCCGACTGACGCTCGGGTACGCGCAGTCCTACGGGGCGACGCTCCCCACGAACATGCCCACCGTGCTCTCGAGCACCGGCGGCGGGCTCGACACGGTGACGCCCTGGGACACGACGAGCACGACGCTCGCGATCACCTCGACCTCGACGCCCTCGCTCCCGGTCTTCCCCTTCACCTCCGGGTACACGGCCTACGCCGGCCCCTACTCGAACAGCCCGAACGCCAGGGTCAACTGCCTCAGCCCGAGCCCCGCCGCGTGGACCACGCCCAACGCGGACGGAGCGGTCGGAGCCACCCTCGACGTGATCACGACGAGCGCGGGTGAGCCCTCGAGCGGTTCCGTGCGCATGGGTGTCGCGACGGTCAAGGGCGTCAAGGGGCGCTACGTCACCGCGGTCTCCTCCGCGAACCCCGGTCCGGGCGATCCGGGCTGCGCAGCGGGCATGACGATGAAGTTCCCGGTGTCGTCCGCGGACACCGCCACCATCGCCCTGCCCTTCGGCACGTGGACCATCTCGTCCGGCACGACGTTCGGGTCGACGTCGCGCAACGAGATCGCCACGAACGCCTCCAACGTCGCGCCGGTCACGCCCGGGACGGTCAACAGGAAGACCGCGCTCATCGTCATCAGCTACGACAACACGCTCACCCTCGACCCGCGCGGGCAGACCTCGTGATGCGGGTGCTCCGTCGCTTCCGGCACGAGGACGACGGCGTCGGGCTCATGGAACTCATCGTCGCGATGAGCATCTCGATGGTGATCCTCGTCGCGGTCGGGGGCTTCTTCACCGCGACGCTGCGTGCCGGGTCGACGAACACCCGGTCCGACCAGAACGCGCGATCGGCGTCGGTCGTGATGAACTCGCTCACCCGCTACGTGCACGCGGCGAGCCTGCTGCCGAAGGCGGACGGCACCTACGCGTCCGCGGTGACCCAGGCCGACGGTTCGAGGATGACGTTCACCGCCTTCGTGAACCTCGACGGCAACGCAACCGACGTCCCGGTGCAGGTGCGGTACTCGCTCAACGGGGCGAAGGGCATCGTGCTCGACCGGTGGACGGGCACCACGACGAAGGGCTTCACGACCTTCCCCGCACCGACGCAGCCGCCCACCACCTCGACCGTCCTCGGCGGAGCGGTGTCCTCCCCGACCGGGGACGGCGACCCGCTCTTCACCTACCTCGGTGCGAACGGGACTCCGCTGCCGACCCTCGCCGACGGTTCCCTGGCCACGACGCAGCTCGGAGCGGTCCGCGCCGTCCGCGTGAACCTCGAGCTCGGAGCCCCCACGGCGGACACCCCGGGCAACACCCACATCCAGAACACGCTGTACCTCTTCAACGTGGCGTACGGCACGAACTCCGGAGCGACACCGTGATCGGCCGGATCAGCGCTGCCCTCCGCCGCGCGCACGGGGACGAACGGGGCATGGCCCTGGCGAACGTCGTGATCTTCGGCACGGTCATGCTCATGCTCGTCGCGACGATGGTCGCGGTGTCCACCTCGGGGGCGGTGAAGTCGGCGACGGACCGGAACTTCCAGAACGCCATGGCCGCGGCGTACGCCGGCCTGGCCGACTACCAGTCGAAGCTGTCCAACGACAACGGCTACGCGCTCTACGGCAACGCGGCAGCACAGTTCAGCAAGACGAGCGGGTCGACGTTCACCGGCGACGACAAGAACACCGCCTTCACCAGCAGCGGCTCGCAGTGGGCGTCCGTCGTGGGCTCCACGGACCAGTTCTTCCGGTACGAGGTCGACAACGCCGACTACTCGTCGAAGGGCGTGCTCCGGGTCCGCGTCACGGGGAAGTCCGGCGGGAGCGTCCGGTCGCTCGTGGCGAACCTCAAGGGCGACGGCTTCATCAACTACCTGTACTTCACGAACTACGAGTCGTCGAGTCCGTCGATCTCCGGCAGTGACTGCACGACCGCCTACCAGTGGCAGGGAGGCGTGTCGAACAGGTGCCAGGCCGTGCAGTTCGCCGGGACCGACGTCCTCAACGGCCCGATCCGGACGAACGACGTCTTCACGGCGGCGTGCGCGACGACCTTCAACGGCAGCGTCGAGCAGCACGACACGCGGGTGCGTCCGTCCAGCGGGACCTGCAGCGGCCAGTTCCTCGGTGGTGACCCGTCACCCGTGCCGTACCTGGGGCTTCCGGCGCTGAACTCGAACATGTCCCAGGAGACCCGCGTCGACATCCCCGCCACCGTCCCGCGTCCCGGCTGCCTGTACACGGGCCCGACCCGGGTGGCCTTCCTCGGAGGCGGCAAGATGACGGTCTGGTCGCCGTGGTCGAAGGCGACGCAGATCCGGGTGGACAGCCAGTCCGGCGAGGTGTCCGCGAGCGCGGACACCGCGAAGGCAGCGTCGCTCTGCGGGTCGATCGACGCCCTGCAGAGCCAGGGCGGCGCGACGATCCCCACGCTGCCCGCGAACCTCGTGTACGTGCAGGACGTCCCGTCGGCGACGAACAACGTGAACACCTGGTCGGGGACCTTCCCGTCGAAGTACACCAACACCTACTGCACGACGACGGTCACGGTCGGGGCGAACGGCCGGGCGACGACGAAGGCGAACCAGCCGTTCAGCAACGGCATGGGCTACCCGGCCGCAGGGGAGTGGGTGAACGGCCGCAGCGCCGGCCGCAACAACACGACGCAGGCCGGTTCCGCGCCGGACACCTACTCGTGCACCGCCGGCGACGTCTTCGTCAGTGGCCCGTTCGCCGGCGCGATGACGATCGCCTCGTCGGGCACGATCTGGGCGACCGGCAGCGTGACGTACGACGACCCCACCACCGACATCCTCGGCCTCGTCGGCCAGAACGCGGTCGAGGTGTACAACCCGACCAAGTGCACCTCCTACGCGTCCGACGGCACCGCCTGCAACAACTCGGGGATCGCCCTGCTGAACCGCTCGACCGGGGACGGCATCACCATCAGCGGTGCCATCGCCAGCAACGCCGGGACGTTCTGGAACCAGAACTACGACGTCGGACCGAAGCTCGGCGTGCTCAAAGTCGTCGGCTCCATAGCGCAGAACTGGCGCGGACCGGTCGCGACCACCGGGAACACCGGGTTCTCGAAGAACTACGTGTACGACCAGCGGCTGCTCACCACCGCCCCGCCGAAGTTCCTGCAGCCCGTCTCGACCTCGTACGGCGTGACGACACAGGTCGAGGTGCAGTCCGCGTACCAGGTCGACGGTGCGTGCGCGAGGACGAGCACGGGAGCCTGCCGGTGAGCGCCGCCTGGGTCCTCGCCGCCCTGGCCGGTGTGCTCGGTCTGGCGATCGGCTCCTTCCTCAACGTCGTCGTGCACCGTGTCCCCGCCGGGATCTCCGTCGTCGCGCCGGCGAGCGCGTGCCCGCGGTGCGACCACCCGATCCGCAGACGGGACAACGTCCCGGTCCTCTCGTGGCTGCTGCTGCGCGCGCGGTGCCGCGACTGCGCCGCTCCCATCTCGGCCCGCTACCCCGCGGTCGAGGGCGCGACCGCGGTCCTGTTCGTGCTCGTCGCCCTCGTCGTCCCCCAGCCGCTCGGCGCCACCACCGTCGGCGAGGCCCTCGGTCGGACCGTGATGCTCGCCGCCCTGCTGTTCCTGATGGCGGTGAGCGTCGCGCTCTCGCTGATCGACCTCGACACGCACCGGCTGCCGAACGCCGTCGTCTACCCGGCTGCCGTCGTGCTGCTGGTGCTCCTCGGCGCGGTGTCCGCGGTGTCCGGGGACTGGGGCGCCCTGCTGCGCGGTCTCCTCGGCGCCGTCGTGCTCGGTGGTGCGTACCTGGTCCTGGCGCTCGCGGTCCCCGGGGGGATGGGGCTCGGCGACGTCAAGCTCGCCGTGGTCCTCGGCCTCGTGCTCGCGTACCTCGGATGGGGACCCCTCGCAGTGGGAGCTTTCGGCGGCTTCCTCGTCGGCGGTACGGTCGCGATCGCACTCGTCGCCGTCGGTCGCGCACGGATGGGCAGCGGAGTCCCCTTCGGGCCGTCGATGCTCGTCGGCGCCTGGATCGGCATCGTCCTCGGCGCACCCCTCTGGTCGGCCTACCTCGGGCTCCTCGGCCTCTCCTGACCCTCAACGAAAGCAGCACCATGGGAAAGAGCATCGTCGGCGTCGACATCGCCGCGTCGTCGATCCGCGCGGTCGAGGTCGGGGACGCCGACCGTGACCGCCCCGTCGTCCTCCGGGTCGCCGAGGTGCCGACACCCGAGGGTGCGGTCAGCCGCGGCGAGGTGCTCGAGCCGAACACGGTTGGGGCCGCGCTGCGGCAGCTCTGGTCGGTCGGCAGGTTCCGGTCGCGCGACGTCGTCCTCGGCATGGGCAACCAGCGGGTCCTCTCGCGTGACCTCACCGTGCCGCACGCTCCGCTCGCGCAGATCCGCGAGAGCCTCCCCTTCCACGTGCAGGACATGCTGCCGGTGCCGGTGGGGGACGCGATCCTCGACTTCTACCCGGTCAGCGAGGGTGTCGACGAGACCGGTCCGGTGATCAAGGGACTCCTGGTCGCGGCGATCAAGGACGCCGTGCTCGCCAACGTGCGCGCCGTGCGGCTCGCGGGCCTCAACCCCGTCGGTGTCGACCTCATCCCGTTCGCGCTCACCCGGGTCCTGAGCCCGACGCAGGCGCAGCACGGCACCATCGCGATCATCCAGGTCGGTGCGGACACCACGAGCGTCGTGCTCGCCACGGACGGCGTGCCGCAGTTCGTGCGGATCATCCCGTCCGGCGGGGACGACATCACCCGGTCGCTCGCCGGTCGACTCGACATCCCCTTCGCCCAGGCCGAGGCGGTGAAGCGGCACTTCGGCATCGGACCGGGGGCCCGCACGCCGGACGACGTCCGCGCCGTCGCGGCGGTGTTCGACACGGTGAACGAACTCGTGACGAGCCTCCGCAACACCATCAACTACTACGTCAACACCCGTCCGGACGAGGTCGTCGCCGGGATCGCCCTCGTGGGCGGCGGCGCGCAGCTCATCGGGCTGCGCGAGGCACTCGCCGACACGACACACCTGCCGGTCTCGACCCCCTCCGCATTCCGCGGTGCGGGCTTCGGGCGGGCGGTGCGCGAGGAGGACGTCCTCGCGCACGGCGACTCGGTGGCGGTCGCGTACGGACTCGCGGTGGGGAGCAAGGCAGCATGACCAGCACAGAGGAACGCACGGACGCGACGCAGGGTCGTCGGGGTCGGGCAGGCCGTCGAGCGGCTGCGGACTCGACCGCGGGGCGCACGCCCCGCGTCGACCTCCTGCCCGCGGAGGTCTACGTCGAGCGTCGGCAGCGCGCGGTCACGCGTCGCGCCTGGCTCGGTGTCGTGGTGGCGGCAGCCGCCGTCGTGCTCGCGAGCGGCGGGGCGATGGCGCACCAGATGGCCACGGCGGCGGCGCTGACCGCGGCGCAGGGTGAGACCACGACGCTCCTCGCCCAGCAGCAGCGGTACGCGGAACTGCGTGCGGCAGAACGCGACACCGACCTCCTCGACTCCGCCCGCGCCGTCGGCGGGTCGACGGAGGTCGACTGGGACGGCACGCTCGGCGGCATCCGGGACGTCCTGCCGGCAGACCTCGCGATCAGCGGGATGACCATCGCGTCCGCGACCGTGACGGAGCCGTTCGGGCAGCCGGCGGACGCAGGACGCACGCCGAGGGTCGCCACCCTCACGCTGACCGCCCGGTCGACGACGATCCCGTCCGTCCCGGACTGGACCTCGCGCCTGTCCGGGACCACCGGCTACCTGGACTCGTCGATCTCGTCGATCTCGTACGACGAGGACCGCGGCGAGTACACCTCCGTGATCGAGCTCGAACTCGATGCGCGGGCCTACGACGGCAAGTACGAGAAGGACGCCGACCGATGACGAAGCACCACCTGTCCCTCGTGATCGCGCTCGTGGTCTGCGCGGTCGTCCTGGCCGGGGGCTGGTTCCTCGGTGTGCAGCCGCAACTCGCGGCGGCGTCGTCGAACCAGGCGCAGCAGAGCACCATCGACGCGACGAACGACAAGAACCGTGCGGAGCTCACGCGGCTCGCCGCGGCGTTCGCCGGACTCGACGCCACGAAGGCCGAACTGGCGCAGCTCCGGGCATCGGTGCCGTCGACGACGGACAGCGAGTCCTTCGTCCGGCAGATCGACGCGAACGCCGCCGCGGCCGGCGTCCAGGTCACGAACGTCACCATCGGGGACGCCACCGCCTACGCCCCCGCCACCGAGCCCACGGCGGAGAAGACGGCAAACGCGGCGCCGTCCGCGGCCGCGACCTCGAGCACCGACGAGGACGTGCCCTCGGCGCAGCCGGCGACCGACCCTGCGGTCACCGACGCGAACTTCTCGCTCGTCCCCGTGACGGTGGCGGTGCAGGGGTCGTACGACCAGGCGCTCGCGTTCACGAAGGCGATGCAGTCCGGGTCGCGGCTCTTCCTGGTCTCCGGCATCGCGGCCGCGAGCGAGGAGGAGGACGACGCGCCCCCGATGGAGTCGCAGTCCTGGTCGCTCTCCGGATCGGTCTACGTCTTCACGGACACCTCGTCGACCGCCTCGACGAACGGCTGACACCCCCTCCGCAGAGCCCCCCGCGAAGTGGGTGCGACACGCCACGCCGCACCCACTTCCGCGACACCCGTCGGTGTGCCTACGATGCTCCCGACGCCGCACTCGCGGCTGCTCACACCCCTCTCGGACGGTCGCCTCAGGACGGCCGTTCCTCGTCGTGCCCGGAGTCGCGCGTGTTGGTCGGAATCGTGGAGTTCCTCGGCTGGTTCGGAGCCGTAACCGTCCTCGCAGGTTACCTGCTGTTCTCACTGGGCAAGATCCCGAACGGGCCGCTCTACCAGTCCCTCAACCTGGTCGGCGGCCTCTCCGTCGCCGTCAACGTCGCTGCGCACCACGCGATCCCGTCGACGATCGTGAACGGTATCTGGGCGGTCATCGCGGTGGTCGTCCTGGTCAGGATGGGCCGCGCACGTCGGGCCGCCCGGAACCAGGCTTCGGCCCTGCCGAGCGCGTCGGCCCTGCCGACGGCGCCGGTCCTGCACAGCGAGCCGCCGACGACGACGGCGGTCCTGCCGGTCGTCGGGCCGGCCCTGCGCGACCACGAGGCGGAGCCGGGGGAGCGCGACCGCGGCGAGTCGCGCCTCCAGGACGGCACAGTGACGGCCCCCGTCGCTCCCATGACGGAGTCCGTCCCCGTCATCACGGCGACCATCGCGCTCGCGCTCGTCGCAGCCGCGCAGCACCAGGCGACCCAGGGCGGCCCCGCGCAGCACCACGTGGCTCAGGACGACTCGGCGCAGCACCAGGCGACCCAGGACGACTCCGCGCAGAACCAGGTGACCCAGGGCAGCCCCGCAGCGCAGGGACCCCAGCACGCGCAGGAGCACGCCGCACGGTGACGTGACGGCGCCGCAACCCGCCACCCAGGGTGCCCGGCAGTAGCATCGAGCCATGTCCCGGTGGCTGATCGCGACGATGACGTCGGTCCTCTTCATCGCGCTCGTCATCGCGGTGACGGGCTTCGAAGCCCTGCTCGCCGACGTCGAGGCGATCCCGCAGCCGGACGCGAGTCCCTACCTCGGCCCCACGATGGTGGTCGCGGCGGCCGCGGTCGTGTTCCTCGCCACCGCCGCGGGCATCCGCGAGGGCAACCCGGGCGTCACCGGGCTCGTCGCCGCTGCCGGTACGTACCTCGTCATGCTCGGCACGGGTGCGATCGGGTACTCGATGACGCGGGGCGACGGTACCGAGCTCCTCGTGTTCCCGGCGGGGTCCGCGTTGAGCCCGTTCGTCGTGGGGTCCGTCGTCGTGGCGCTGCTCTGCGTCGTCGGCGGCGTCTCCGCCGCCCGCTACCAGGCCCGGCAGCGTCCGGCGGGCGCGACCCCCGGCGTGGAGGGCGACCGCCGCTAGGAGTCACCCGCGCGCTCGGCGCCCCCCGGCTGTCGCGCGCCGTGCATGCGTGCGCCTCCGACCCCGCCCCGACTCCGACTCCGGCCCGCGCTCCACAGCGCCGGCCACAGCCCCGGTCCCGCGGCGCCGGTCGGCGGTAGGATCCGGGGGCACGCAACAGGCACGACGGGGGACGCATGACCGACCATGAGCCGGACGGGTGGGCACGTGTCCCGCACGTCGACACGATCCGCGGGACGCAGGAAGCACCGGTCCCGGCGGCCGTCCCCGTTGCACGACGGCCTCGTCGCCGGATGCGCCGCGGCGCACTGGTCGGGATCATCGCCGGCGGTGCCGCCGTGGTCCTGCTGCTCGCGACGGGGGTCGTCGGGTACGCGCTCCAGTCCTCCTCGCACTCGGCCGACCGGCCGGTGCGGGCCTTCCTCGACGACCTGACCGCCGGTCACGTCGACGACGCGCTGCGCCTGGCAGGTGTGGACCACGACGACGAGGACGTCCTGCTCACCGACGCCGCCTACGCGAAGGCGTCCGACCGGGTCACCGGGTACCGCATCGCGGCGACGCGCACCGACGGCGACACCGCGACCGTGCGTGCCTACCTCCGTCAGGGCGGCCGGGACGTCGCCTCCACCTTCACGCTCGACCGCACGGGGACCGACTGGGGGGTCTTCCCGGTGTGGGAGCTCGAGGCCCCCGACCTCGGCCGGGTGCAGGTCTCGGTGCGCGGCCCCGGCGGGACCCCGGTCGAGGTCGCCGGCCAGCGTGTCCGGACGTCCGACGACGGCATCGCGAACCTGACCGCGCTGCCCGGGACGTACGACGTGACCGTCGACGGCGGGAAGTGGTTCACGGCAGAGCGCGCCTCCGCTCGTGTCCCCGGGTTCAGCGGGACCGGTTCGGTGCCGGTGTCCTTGACGACGGAGCTCACCGACGACGGCAAGCAGGCCGCGCAGCAGGCGGTCGACCGCTGGGTGGACGGCTGCATCGCCTCCACCGACCCCGCCCCCGCGGGCTGCAGCTTCTACGCCTACGGCGAGGACCCGGCGTACACCTACACCAACCAGAAGTGGACGCTCGAGCAGCGCCCGAAGGTCACGGTCGGCGGTTGGCTGTCGCGCGGGTGGACGATCTCGACGACGACGCTCGGCCGCGCCACCTTCACCGCGGACATCTCCGGACCCGACGGCGTCGGCACGGCCACGGCGGGGCCGATGAACGTGAACGCGAGCGGGTACGTGTCGGGCTTCTCCGACGACGGCGCCACCTTCGAGTCCGCCGTCGGGAACGGGTCGTCGGACTCGGGTTCCTGATGCGGACCGGCCCGGACCCGCGGTCGACGACCGGGAGGCCCGCCCCGCCTCCGCCGCGACCGGTGCGGTCCGGTACGGGGCCGGCCTGGCGCGTCGGCGGGTCGCTCGGAGCGCGACGCGCCCGGATTGATTTCGCCGTGTGACGCGGGTAGTCTCTACCGGGTGTGCGCTCTCGGGCGCGCCCGAAATCCCGGGTCACCCTCGTCGTCCTCGACGAGACCGTACCGGGTCATCCATCCCACGACCTCCCCTCCGCCGTCAGGCGGTGATCAGCGTGGGATGAGGAAGCCGACGGAAGGCGTCGGCCAGAACACGAGCGAAGAACCAGGAGAACAGTTGCCTACCATCCAGCAGCTCGTTCGCAAGGGTCGTACGCCCAAGGTCGTCAAGACCAAGGCGCCGGCACTGAAGGCGAACCCCCAGCAGCGTGGTGTCTGCACCCGCGTCTACACCACCACCCCCAAGAAGCCGAACTCGGCCCTGCGCAAGGTCGCTCGTGTCAAGCTCTCGAACGGCACCGAGGTCACGGCCTACATCCCCGGTGAGGGCCACAACCTGCAGGAGCACTCGATGGTGCTCGTCCGCGGCGGTCGTGTGAAGGACCTCCCCGGTGTGCGCTACAAGATCATCCGCGGTGCCCTGGACACCCAGGCCGTCAAGAACCGTAAGCAGGCCCGCAGCCGCTACGGCGCGAAGAAGGGTTGAGTTAGATGCCTCGTAAGGGTCCCGCCCCGAAGCGTCCCGTCGTCGCCGACCCGGTGTACGGCGCGCCGATCGTCTCGCAGCTCGTCAACAAGATCCTCCTGGACGGCAAGAAGGGCCTCGCCGAGCGCATCGTCTACGATGCACTCGAGGGCGTCACCGCCAAGAACCAGCAGGACGCCGTCGCGACGCTGAAGAAGGCGCTCGACAACGTCCGTCCGACCCTCGAGGTCCGCAGCCGCCGCGTCGGTGGCTCGACCTACCAGGTCCCGGTCGAGGTCAAGCCGCACCGCGCGAACACCCTCGCGCTCCGCTGGCTCACCTCGTACGCCAAGGCCCGTCGCGAGAAGACGATGACCGAGCGTCTCATGAACGAGATCCTCGACGCGTCGAACGGTCTCGGTGCCGCGGTCAAGCGCCGTGAGGACACGCACAAGATGGCCGAGTCGAACAAGGCCTTCGCCCACTACCGCTGGTAAGTCCGGCGCTGGTAGTCCCGGCTCCGGGTGGGTGCCGGCGGTCATGAACCGTCGGCGCCCACCCGGACGCCAACCTCTCCTACAACTCTTCCGGAGGAACCTGTGGCACAGGACGTGCTCACCGACCTGAACAAGGTCCGCAACATCGGCATCATGGCGCACATCGATGCCGGCAAGACCACGACGACCGAGCGCATCCTGTTCTACACGGGCATCACGCACAAGATCGGTGAGGTCCACGACGGCGCCGCGACGATGGACTGGATGGCGCAGGAGCAGGAGCGCGGCATCACGATCACGTCGGCCGCGACGACCTGCTTCTGGGACAACAACCAGATCAACATCATCGACACCCCCGGTCACGTGGACTTCACGGTCGAGGTGGAGCGCTCGCTCCGCGTCCTCGACGGTGCCGTTGCCGTCTTCGACGGCAAGGAGGGCGTCGAGCCCCAGTCCGAGACCGTGTGGCGTCAGGCGGACAAGTACGACGTCCCGCGCATCTGCTTCGTCAACAAGATGGACAAGCTCGGCGCTGACTTCTACTTCACCGTCGACACGATCATCAACCGCCTCGGTGCGGAGCCGCTCGTGCTCCAGCTCCCGATCGGTGCCGAGAACGACTTCGTCGGCGTCATCGACCTCATCGAGATGCACGCCAAGGTCTGGCCCGGCGACGCCAAGGGTGACGTGACCATGGGCGCCCAGTACGAGGTCCAGGAGATCCCGGCGGACCTCCAGGACCGCGCCGAGGAGTACCGCGCGAAGCTGATCGAGCGCGTCGCCGAGACCGACGACGCCCTGCTCGAGAAGTTCTTCGGTGGCGAGGAGCTCACCAAGGACGAGATCAAGGGCGCGATCCGCAAGCTCACGATCGCCTCCGAGGTCTACCCCGTCCTCTGCGGCTCGGCCTTCAAGAACCGCGGCGTCCAGCCGATGCTCGACGCGGTCATCGACTACCTCCCGTCCCCGCTCGACGTGCCGCCGATGATCGGCCACGACGTCAAGGACGAGGAGAAGGAGATCATCCGCAAGCCCGACGCCACCGAGCCGTTCTCGGCCCTGGCGTTCAAGGTCGCGGTGCACCCCTTCTTCGGTCGTCTGACCTACGTCCGCGTGTACTCCGGCTCGATCGAGTCCGGTGCCCAGGTCATCAACTCGACCAAGGGCAAGAAGGAGCGCATCGGCAAGATCTTCCAGATGCACTCCAACAAGGAGAACCCGGTCGACAACGTCACCGCCGGTCACATCTACGCGGTCATCGGCCTCAAGGACACCACCACCGGTGACACCCTGTGCGACCCGTCGGACCAGGTCGTCCTCGAGTCGATGACCTTCCCGGAGCCGGTGATCGAGGTCGCCATCGAGCCGAACACGAAGGCCGACCAGGAGAAGCTCTCCACGGCCATCCAGAAGCTCGCGGAAGAGGACCCGACGTTCCGCGTCGAGCTCAACGCCGAGACCGGTCAGACGACGATCAAGGGCATGGGCGAGCTCCACCTCGACATCCTCGTCGACCGCATGAAGCGCGAGTTCAAGGTCGAGGCGTCCGTCGGCAAGCCGCAGGTGGCCTACCGCGAGACCCTGACCAAGGTCGTCGAGCGCTACGACTACACGCACAAGAAGCAGACCGGTGGTTCCGGCCAGTTCGCGAAGGTGCAGATCGCCCTCGAGCCGATGGAAGTCACGGCCGAGAAGGTCTACGAGTTCGAGAACGCCGTCACCGGTGGTCGCGTCCCGCGTGAGTACATCCCGTCGGTCGACGCCGGTATCCAGGACGCCATGCAGGTCGGCATCCTCGCCGGGTACCCGACCGTCGGCGTGAAGGCCATCCTCAAGGACGGCGCGGCGCACGACGTCGACTCGTCCGAGATGGCGTTCAAGATCGCCGGTTCCATCGCCTACAAGGAGGCCGCCCGCAAGGCCGGCCCCGCCATCCTCGAGCCGATCATGGCCGTCGAGGTGCGTACTCCCGAGGAGTACATGGGCGACGTCATCGGTGACCTGAACTCCCGTCGTGGCCAGATCGCCTCGATGGAGGACGCCTCGGGCGTCAAGGTGGTCCGCGCGAGCGTGCCGCTGTCCGAGATGTTCGGCTACGTCGGGGACCTCCGGTCCAAGACCTCTGGTCGTGCGGTCTACTCGATGACCTTCGAGACCTACAGCCAGGTCCCGGCCAAGGTCGCCGAGGAGATCATCGCGAAGAACAGCGGAGAGTAACGCTCCGGCGTTCTCTCCACAGGCGAGGGTGCCCGGCGACGGGCCCCTCGTCACCAAGTACAGTTAGACACACACCCTGCTCGCCAACGGTCGTCAGACCGGGGGCGTGCTCTCCGAGTCCTGAGGAGGACCCACAGTGGCCAAGGCCAAGTTCGAGCGGACCAAGCCGCACGTCAACATCGGAACCATCGGTCACGTCGACCACGGCAAGACCACGCTCACGGCGGCGATCACCAAGGTTCTGCACGACCAGTACCCGGACCTCAACGAGGCCCGTGACTTCGCTCAGATCGACAGCGCTCCCGAGGAGCGCGACCGCGGCATCACGATCAACATCTCCCACGTCGAGTACCAGACCGACAAGCGCCACTACGCGCACGTCGACGCTCCGGGTCACGCCGACTACGTGAAGAACATGATCACCGGTGCGGCGCAGATGGACGGCGCGATCCTCGTGGTCGCCGCCACCGACGGCCCGATGCCCCAGACGCGTGAGCACGTGCTGCTCGCCCGCCAGGTCGGCGTCCCCTACATCGTCGTCGCGCTGAACAAGTCCGACATGGTGGACGACGAGGAGATCCTGGAGCTCGTCGAGCTCGAGGTCCGTGAGCTCCTCGGCTCGCAGGAGTTCGACGAGGACGCCCCCGTCGTGCAGGTCTCGGCGCTCAAGGCGCTCGAGGGCGACGAGAAGTGGGTCAAGTCCGTCCAGGACCTGATGTCCGCCGTCGACGAGAACGTCCCGGACCCGGTGCGCGCCACCGACCAGCCGTTCCTCATGCCGATCGAGGACGTCTTCACGATCACCGGTCGTGGCACCGTCGTCACCGGTCGTGTCGAGCGTGGCACGCTGGACCTCAACTCCGAGGTCGAGATCGTCGGCATCCGCCCGACGCAGAAGACCACGGTCACGGGCATCGAGATGTTCCGCAAGCTGCTGGACAAGGCTGAGGCGGGCGACAACACCGGTCTCCTCATCCGTGGCCTCAAGCGCGAGGACGTCGAGCGCGGCCAGGTCGTCGTGAAGCCGGGTTCGGTCACGCCGCACACCGAGTTCAAGGCGAACGCGTACATCCTGACCAAGGAAGAGGGCGGTCGTCACAACCCGTTCTACGCGAACTACCGTCCGCAGTTCTACTTCCGCACCACGGACGTCACCGGCGTCATCACGCTGCCCGAGGGCACCGAGATGGTCATGCCCGGCGACACCGTCGCCATGTCGGTCGAGCTGATCCAGCCGATCGCGATGGAGGCCGGCCTCCGCTTCGCCATCCGTGAGGGTGGCCGCACGGTCGGCGCCGGTACGGTCGAGGAGATCGTCAAGTAACTCCCGGTTCTCCGGAAGACACTGCGCCAGCGGGGTCGGGCCTTCGGGTCCGGCCCCGCTTCGTCGTTCCCGGCGGACCTCTGGGCTCCTCCGGGAGCGTTCCCGGTGACGGGTCCCAGGCGCTGACGGGCAACATCGTCGGAGTGACCCGTCTCCGCCGCTCCGCGACCAACGGTCGTGGCTACCACCGTGTCCGCAGCGGCAAGGGCTTCTCGTACCGCGACCCGGACGGGAAGACCGTCACGGACGAGGCCGTCCGGCAGCGCCTCGAGGACCTCGTGATCCCGCCGGCCTGGGACGACGTGTGGATCTCGCCGTACGAGAACGGGCACATCCTCGCGACCGGCAAGGACGGCGTCGGTCGTCGCCAGTACATGTACCACCCCGGTTGGCGCGAGCGGATGGACCGCATCAAGTACGACCGCGCGCTGGCCCTGGCGGAGTCGCTACCGTCCGCGCGACGGATGGTGACGCAGGACCTGCGACGGCCCGAGCCCGACCGCCGGCGTGCCCTCGCCGCGGCCTTCCGGATGCTCGACCAGGGCTCGCTCCGGGTCGGGTCCGAGCGGTACGCCACCGAGCACGGCAGCCGCGGGCTGTCGACGCTGCTCTGTGCGCACGCGCACGTGTCGGGCGACGACATCGAGCTCGACTTCCCGGGCAAGAGCGGCCAGGAGTGGTCCTCGACCATCCACGACCACGACCTCGCGCGGGTCATCGCCGGGATGAAGCGGCGTGGCCCGAACGCCCGCCTGCTGTCGTTCCGCGCCGGACGGGGCGCGGAGTGGGAGCCCCTCGCCGCCGAGGACATCAACGAGTACGTGAAGGAGCGCGCCGGCGACGAGTTCACGGCGAAGGACTTCCGCACCCTGCACGGCACGGTGGCCGCCGCCGTGGACCTCGCGCGCACCGGACCCCAACCCAGCGAGGCGAAGCGCAAGAAGGCCGTCTCGCACGCCGTGAAGGCCGCGAGCGAGGAGCTGGGCAACACGCCGACCGTGTGCCGGCAGAGCTACATCGACCCGCGGCTGCTCGACGCGTACCAGCACGGCGAGACCATCGACCCCGAGCGCCTGCACGCAGCCGAGTCCGAGGTGCGTGCCCTGCTCTACCGACAGTGACGGAAGGGGGCGGATCATGACGTACGGTTGGACACCGTGCCCGACCTCCCCCACCCGGGCACGGAAGGACCCCTCCCAGTCGTGACCGACGAGTGCATCCACGGTTTCCCCACCGAGCTCTGCGACATCTGCTCCCCCCGACAGGCCGAGGTGCCTGCCGTCCCCACCACGCCGACGCCCCGTCGGACCCGCATCACCACCGACCTCCGCTCCACCCCGGCGCCCGTGCGCGGCTCGTCGTCGCTCCGGTCTCCCGCGGCTCCCGAGCTGCCGGAGCCCCGCGTCTTCGCGTCGCTCCGCGCGCACCACGCCACCCACGTCGACAACCTGTCGTCGATCGTCGCCGAGGGTGCGATCCTCGCTGCCGACGCGGCCGCCCCGGTCGTCGACGTCAGCTCGGCCGAGACGCGGGCCGCCCGCGCCGAGGCGAGTGCTCCCGACGGCGGACCCGTCTCCGGGCACGTGCCCTTCACCCTCTCGCCCGACGCCACCCGCTGGGACGAGCTCCGTCACGGTGCCGAGGGCACCCGGTGGTCGGACGCCGCCCGCCGCACCCGCGCGACCGAGTACGTCGTGCTCGTCGTGCCGGTGTCCGCGTTCGGCGCGTCGGTGATCGTGGCCGACCAGGACGCCGACGCCGACGACGTGCGGTTCGCCGTCGGTCCCGAGGCCGCGACGAACCTGATCCGCCGGACCGACTTCACCGACCCGGACATGCACGGGCTCGAGCTGCTCGCCGGTCCCCGGGTGCCGTTCTCGTCCGTCGCCGTGATCGGTGTGCCGAACGACCGCGTCCGACAGCAGGTCAAGTCGCTGCTCGCGCAGCACCGGGTCACCGGGCCCCGCGTCGCGGTCTTCCCGCCCTGGTTCGTCCCGCCCGTGCCCGAGGAGTTCTGACCGGGTCGGACGACCCCCCCCCACCATCGTGCCCGCTCGGCCTCGCCGAGCGGGCACGATCCGTTCCTCAGGGTTCGCCGGGCTGCCCGGTCCTCCTGCGCCGTGCCGAGCGGGCTGCTTCCGTCGCGCTCGGCACCTCGACCCGACCGATCCCGCCCGCTCGGCGCGCACCGCGCGGCGTGTCCTGCCCGCTCGCGGAGCGACGGGGCCGCACCGGCGCCCGCCGGAGCAGCGCCGGCGTGACCGATCCCGGCCACCGGAGGCGCCGCCGCGAGCACACCGAGCACCTCGGGAACGCGCCCGACGCGCCCGGGGTGCGCCGTGCCTCCAGGCCGACCGGAACCCCGCCGTTCCGGGGGAGCGAGCCGCTCCGCGCCCCACGGAATCCGACGACACGCCCGGGTTGCACGCACGGACGTGCTGTGCGAGACTTGTCCGGTTCCGAATTCCGCGGGCGTTCGCGCGCGCAGGATCACTGCTCTGGCAGTGCACAACCCCTCCGTCCAGCGGAGCTGGGTTGGGCCGCAGGCAGCAGAACACGATCGAGTCCCTCGTGAGCGCCTGGCCACTGCTGTGTCCAGGTGTGGGGGAAGTGACATGCCCACGCTGGACGGCCACGGTCGCCCTGCGCGGTTGACAGGAGAACAGCGGTCATCCCCCGAGGATGCGGCCGGTTGGTTCAGGAAAACAGCCAAGCCCTGCAGGAATGCACGGTGACGGCGGCGTCAGGCGGCCCGAGGGTGCGCGGCGCAGAGAGGACAGAGAGACACATGGCGGGACAGAAGATCCGCATCCGGCTCAAGTCGTACGACCACGAGGTCATCGACACGTCGGCCCGGAAGATCGTCGACACGGTGACCCGTGCCGGTGCGACCGTGGTCGGCCCGGTGCCGCTCCCCACCGAGAAGAACGTGGTCACCGTGATCCGTTCGCCCCACAAGTACAAGGACTCGCGCGAGCACTTCGAGAAGCGCACGCACAAGCGGGTCATCGACATCGTCGACCCGACGCCGAAGGCCGTCGACTCGCTCATGCGACTCGACCTCCCGGCTGACGTCAACATCGAGATCAAGCTGTAAGGGGGACCGACCAATGGCGAACTCAACCAAGACCGTCAAGGGCCTCCTCGGCAAGAAGCTCGGGATGACCCAGGTGTGGGACGAGAACAACAAGTTCATCCCCGTCACCGTGATCGAGGTCGGCCCGAACGTGGTCACCCAGATCCGCAACGTCGAGCGCGACGGCTACGAGGCGATCCAGATCGCCGCCGGTGCCATCGACCCGCGCAAGGTGAACAAGCCGGCCGCCGGCCACTTCGAGGCTGCCGGTGTGACCCCGCGTCGCACCCTCACCGAGATCCGCACCAACGACTCCGCCGAGTACACGCTCGGCCAGGAGCTCACCGTCGACACCTTCGAGGCCGGCCAGAAGGTCGACGTCGTCGGGACGTCGAAGGGCAAGGGCTTCGCCGGTGTCATGAAGCGCCACGGCTTCGCCGGTGTGTCCGCTTCGCACGGTGCCCACCGCAACCACCGCAAGCCCGGTTCGATCGGTGCTTCGTCGACCCCGTCGCGTGTCTTCAAGGGCATGCGCATGGCCGGCCGCATGGGTGGCGAGCGCGTGACCGTCCTCAACCTCACGGTGCACGCCGTCGACGCCGAGAAGGGTCTGCTGCTCGTCAAGGGCGCCGTCCCCGGTGCGCGCGGTCGCTCCGTCTTCGTCCGCACCGCCGTGAAGGGTAAGTGATCATGGCCACCGAGACCGCAACCACGATCGACGTCCTCGACGCGACCGGAGCCGTCGCCGGCAGCATCGAGCTGCCCGCCGCGCTCTTCGACGTCGAGACCAACGTCCCGCTGATCCACCAGGTCGTCACCGCGCAGCTCGCCGCCGCGCGTCAGGGCACCCACAAGACCAAGAACCGCGGCGAGGTCCGCGGTGCTGGTCGCAAGCCGTTCAAGCAGAAGGGCACCGGCCGCTCCCGTCAGGGTTCGGTCCGCGCTCCGGAGCACACCGGCGGTGGCGTCGTCCACGGACCGACCCCGCGCGACTACTCGCAGCGCACCCCGAAGAAGATGATCGCCGCAGCCCTGCTCGGCTCGCTCTCGGACCGCGCCCGCGGTGGCCGCATCTCCGCTGTCGAGTCCTTCGTCGCGGCCGAGGTGCCGTCGACCAAGACCGCTCGCACGCTCATCGAGAAGGTCGCGCCCGTCAAGAACGTGCTCGTCGTGCTCGAGTCGGACGACGAGCTCACGCTCAAGTCGATCCGCAACCTGCCGGGTGTCCACGCACTCTCGTACGGCCAGCTCAACGCCTACGACGTGCTCAAGTCGGATGCCCTCGTCTTCAGCAAGAGCGCACTCGACGCCTTCATCGCGTCGAAGACCGCGAAGGAGATCTCCGCATGAGCGGCTTCAACAAGGACCCGCGCGACATCATCATCTCGCCGGTCGTCTCGGAGAAGAGCTACGGCCTGATCGACCAGGGCAAGTACACGTTCATCGTGGACCCCCGCTCGAACAAGACCGAGATCAAGCTCGCCATCGAGAAGATCTTCGACGTCAAGGTCGCGAGCATCAACACGCTGAACCGTCCGGGCAAGACCCGTCGCACGAAGTTCGGCCTGGGCAAGCGCAAGGACACCAAGCGCGCCATCGTGACGCTCAAGTCCGGTTCGATCGACATCTTCACGGCTGTCGGCTGAGGACCAGAGGGATAAATCATGGCTATTCGTAACTACAAGCCGACGACCCCCGGTCGTCGCGGCTCGTCGGTCGCCGACTTCGCTGAGATCACCCGTTCGACGCCGGAGAAGTCGCTGCTTCGTCCGCTGCCGAAGACCGGTGGCCGCAACAGCTCGGGCCGCATCACCACCCGCCACATCGGTGGTGGCCACAAGCGCCAGTACCGCGTGATCGACTTCCGTCGTCACGACAAGGACGGCGTGGACGCCAAGGTCGCACACATCGAGTACGACCCGAACCGCACCGCGCGCATCGCGCTCCTGCACTACGTCGACGGCACGAAGCGTTACATCATCGCGCCGAACAAGCTCAAGCAGGGCGACGTCATCGAGCAGGGCCCCGGCGCCGACATCAAGCCCGGCAACAACCTGCCGCTGCGCAACATCCCCGTGGGTACGGTCATCCACGCGATCGAGCTCCGCCCCGGTGGCGGCGCGAAGATGGCGCGTTCGGCCGGTGCCTCGGTCCGTCTCGTCGCCAAGGACGGCCCCTACGCGCAGCTCCGCCTGCCGTCGGGCGAGGTCCGCAACGTCGACGCCCGCTGCCGCGCCACGATCGGCGAGGTCGGCAACGCCGAGCAGTCCAACATCAACTGGGGCAAGGCCGGCCGCATGCGCTGGAAGGGCGTCCGCCCGACCGTGCGTGGTGTCGCGATGAACCCGGTCGACCACCCGCACGGTGGTGGTGAGGGCAAGACGTCCGGTGGTCGTCACCCGGTCAGCCCCTGGGGCCAGGCCGAGGGTCGTACGCGCAAGCCGAACAAGCCGAGCGACAAGCTCATCGTCCGTCGCCGTAACGCCGGCAAGAAGCGCAAGTAGGAGTTCAGAAGATGCCACGCAGTCTGAAGAAGGGCCCCTTCGTCGACGAGCACCTGCTCCGCAAGGTCGTCACGCAGAACGAGGCCAACACCAAGAACGTGATCCGTACCTGGTCGCGTCGCTCGATGATCGTCCCGAACATGCTCGGACACACGATCGCCGTGCACGACGGCCGCAAGCACATCCCGGTGTTCGTCACCGAGTCGATGGTCGGTCACAAGCTCGGCGAGTTCGCGCCGACCCGCACCTTCCGTGGTCACGTGAAGGACGACAAGAAGGGCCGTCGCCGCTAACGCGGCGACGCAGAGGAGGAACGAAATGGTGGAGTCGATCGCACGCGTGCGACACATCCGCGTCACGCCTCAGAAGGCCCGTCGCGTCATCGAGCTGATCCGCGGCAAGCAGGCCCACGAGGCCCTCGCCATCCTGAAGTTCGCCCCCCAGGGCGCTTCGGAGCCCGTGTACAAGCTGGTCGCCTCGGCGATCGCGAACGCACGTGTCAAGGCGGACTCGACGAACAGCTTCCTCGACGAGCGCGACCTCTACGTGAGCCGCGTCTTCGTCGACGAGGGCACGACCCTGAAGCGGTTCCAGCCGCGTGCCCAGGGCCGCGCCTTCCGCATCAACAAGCGCACCAGCCACATCACGGTCGTCCTCGCGACGCCGGACGAGGCCGAGGCTGCCGCGACGAGCAAGAAGGCGAGCAAGTAATGGGCCAGAAGGTCAACCCGTACGGCTTCCGTCTCGGGATCACGACGGACCACGTCTCGCACTGGTTCACCGACAGCACGAAGGCCGGTCAGCGCTACGCCGACTACGTGGCCGAGGACATCAAGGTGCGCGAGTACCTGAAGAAGACCCTCGACCGCGCCGGTGTCGCCCGCATCGAGCTCGAGCGCACCCGTGACCGCGTCCGCGTGGACATCCACACGGCGCGTCCGGGCATCGTCATCGGTCGCCGTGGCGCCGAGGCGGAGCGCGTCCGTGGCGAGCTCGAGAAGCTCACCAAGAAGCAGATCCAGCTCAACATCCTCGAGGTCAAGAACCCCGAGACCGAGGCCCAGCTCGTCGCGCAGGGCATCGCCGAGCAGCTCTCCGCTCGTGTCGCGTTCCGTCGCGCCATGCGCAAGGGCCTGCAGGGTGCACAGCGCGCCGGCGCCAAGGGTGTCCGCATCCAGGTGTCGGGCCGTCTCGGCGGCGCCGAGATGTCCCGCTCGGAGTTCTACCGCGAGGGCCGCGTGCCCCTGCACACGCTCCGCGCGAACATCGACTACGGCTTCTACGAGGCCCGGACCACGTTCGGCCGCATCGGCGTGAAGGTCTGGATCTACAAGGGCGACATCACGAACAAGGAGCTCGCTCGCGAGCAGGCGAACCAGCGTTCGTCGCGCCCCGAGCGTCGTGGCGGCCCGCGTGGCGAGCGCGGCGACCGTGGGGACCGCCGTGGCGGCGACCGCGGCGGCCGTCAGCAGCAGGCTCCGCAGGACGCGCCGGCCGGCGCAGGAGTTGAGGCGTAACCATGCTTATCCCCCGTCGAGTCAAGCACCGCAAGCAGCACCACCCGAAGCGTTCGGGCCAGGCGACGGGCGGCACCAAGGTGTCGTTCGGCGACTTCGGCATCCAGGCGCTCACGCCCGCCTACGTGACCAACCGTCAGATCGAGTCCGCTCGTATCGCCATGACGCGTCACATCAAGCGTGGCGGCAAGGTCTGGATCAACATCTACCCGGACCGCCCGCTCACCAAGAAGCCGGCTGAGACCCGCATGGGTTCCGGTAAGGGCTCGCCCGAGTGGTGGGTCGCCAACGTCAAGCCGGGTCGTGTGCTCTTCGAGCTCTCCGGCGTCAGCGAGGACATCGCCCGTGAGGCGCTGACCCGTGCAATCCACAAGCTGCCCCTCAAGGCACGCATCATCAAGCGCGAGGAGGGCGACGCATAATGGCGATCGGTTCCAAGGAGCTCCGTCCGACGGAGCTCGACACCTTCGAGAACGAGCGTCTCGCTGACGAGCTGAAGAAGGCCAAGGAGGAACTCTTCAACCTCCGCTTCCAGTCGGCCACCGGCCAGCTGGAGAGCCACGGTCGTCTCCGCGCCGTCAAGCGCGACATCGCACGCATCTACACGGTCCTCCGTGAGCGCGAGCTCGGCATCCGTGCCACCCCCGCGCCCGTCGAGACCGCCACCAAGGCCAAGAAGACGAAGAAGGCTGACAAGCCCGCCGAGTCGACCGAGGCCGCTACCGCCGAGGAGAACTGATGGCGAACGAAGAGAACAACTCCGCCGCCTCGACCCGCGGCTACCGCAAGACGCGTCGCGGCTACGTGACGAGCGACAAGATGGACAAGACCATCGTGGTCGAGGTCGAGGACCGCGTGAAGCACGCGCTCTACGGCAAGATCATCCGTCGCACGTCCAAGGTGAAGGCGCACGACGAGCTCGGCACCGCCGGTGTCGGCGACCTCGTCGTGATCAGCGAGACCCGTCCCCTCAGCGCCTCCAAGCGCTGGCGCCTGGTCGAGATCCTCGAGAAGGCCAAGTAGGCCCCGGCCTGCTTCGGAATAGGAGACAGCAGTGATTCAGCAGGAATCCCGCCTGAAGGTCGCCGACAACACGGGTGCCAAGGAGATCTTGACCATCCGCGTGCTCGGTGGCTCGGGTCGTCGCTACGCCGGCCTCGGTGACGTCATCGTCGCCACGGTGAAGGACGCCATCCCCGGCGGCAACGTGAAGAAGGGTGACGTCGTCAAGGCGGTCATCGTTCGCACCAAGAAGGAGACCCGTCGTCAGGACGGCTCCTACATCAAGTTCGACGAGAACGCGGCAGTGATCCTCAAGGCCGACGGCGACCCGCGCGGTACGCGCATCTTCGGGCCGGTCGGTCGTGAGCTCCGTGACAAGAAGTTCATGAAGATCATCTCGCTCGCGCCGGAGGTGCTGTAAGCCATGGCGAACATCAAGAAGGGTGACCTCGTCCAGGTCATCACGGGAGCCAAGCAGGAGCGTGGCGGCGACCGTGGCAAGCAGGGCAAGGTCATCGAGGTCCTCAAGGACAAGAACCGTGTCGTCGTCGAGGGCGTGAACTTCGTCACGAAGCACGTCCGCGTCGGCCAGACGCAGCGCGGGTCGAAGACCGGTGGCGTCGAGCAGCACGAGGCTCCGATCCACGTGTCGAACGTCGCCATCGTCGACCCGAAGACCAAGAAGCCGACCCGCGTCGGCTTCCGCATCGAAGAGGTGGAGAAGGACGGCGTCAAGAAGACCGTCCGCGTCCGCTACGCCAAGAAGTCGGGTGAGAAGCTCTGATGACCGACACGACTGCCGCGCCGGAGACCAAGGTCGAGCCGCGCCTCAAGCAGAAGTACAAGAACGAGATCAAGGCTGCCCTCACCGAGCAGTTCGGGTACGCGAACGTCAACCAGGTCCCCGGCCTGGTCAAGGTCGTCGTGAACACCGGTGTCGGTGAAGCAGCTCGTGACTCGAAGGTCATCGAGGGGGCCGTCAAGGACCTCACGGCGATCACGGGTCAGAAGCCGGTCGTGACGAAGGCCCGCAAGTCCATCGCGCAGTTCAAGCTGCGTGAGGGCCAGGCCATCGGCGCGCACGTCACCCTCCGTGGTGACCGCGCGTGGGAGTTCATCGACCGCCTCGTCACCCTCGCACTGCCCCGCATCCGCGACTTCCGCGGGCTCAGCGACAAGCAGTTCGACGGCAACGGCAACTACACGTTCGGTCTCACGGAGCAGTCGATGTTCCACGAGATCGACCAGGACCGCATCGACCGCGTGCGTGGCTTCGACATCACCGTCGTGACCACCGCGAAGACGGACGACGAGGGCCGCGCGCTGCTCCGCCAGCTCGGCTTCCCGTTCCGTTCGGCCGACCAGACGGTCTAAGCTAGTCCGGGCGCTGCGGGCCGGAGGATTCACGTCCTCCGGCCCGCACGCACGAACACCGGCCGACGGCGACAGCCGCCGGCCCCCAGGTCTCCGGGATCCGCTCGGAGACCACCCGATCGCTCAGGTCGGCATTCGTGGAACGGGTGTCGAAACCAGGCGAAGAATGGACGACCATCATGACGATGACCGATCCGGTCGCAGACATGCTGACCAGATTGCGGAACGCGAACTCGGCGCACCACGACGCCGTCTCGCTCCCCAGCTCCAAGCTGAAGAAGAACATCGCCGAGATCCTCAAGCGCGAGGGTTACATCAGCGAGTGGAAGATCGAGGACGCCCGCGTCGGGCAGACCCTCACGATCGACCTGAAGTACGGCCCCGAGCGCGAGCGTTCGATCGCCGGCATCAAGCGCGTCTCGAAGCCCGGTCTCCGGGTCTACGCGAAGTCGACGGAGCTCCCCCAGGTCCTCGGTGGCCTCGGCGTGGCGATCCTCTCGACCTCGTCGGGACTGCTCACCGACCGTGAAGCCGAGCAGAAGGGCGTGGGTGGGGAAGTCCTCGCCTACGTGTGGTGATCGACAATGTCTCGAATCGGACGTCTTCCCATTGACATCCCCGCGGGTGTGACCGTCGCCATCGACGGCCAGACCGTCGCGGTCAAGGGCCCGAAGGGCGAGCTCGCGCTCACCGTCGCAGAGCCCATCCAGGCCAAGGTCGAGGAGAACCAGGTCCTCGTCACCCGTCCGGACGACGAGCGCAGCTCGCGTGCGCTGCACGGCCTGACCCGCACCCTCATCGCGAACAACATCGTCGGCGTGACCCAGGGCTACTCCAAGGGCCTCGAGGTCGTCGGTACCGGTTACCGCGTCGCGGCGAAGGGCAGCAACGTCGAGTTCGCGCTCGGCTACTCCCACCCCATCACGGTCGAGCCGCCGGCGGGCATCAGCTTCGCCGTCGAGGGCAACAACAAGCTCACCGTGTCGGGCATCGACAAGCAGGCCGTCGGCGAGGTGGCTGCCAACATCCGCAAGCTGCGCAAGCCCGAGCCCTACAAGGGCAAGGGTGTCCGCTACGCGGGCGAGATCGTGCGCCGCAAGGCCGGAAAGTCAGGTAAGTGATCATGGCTCTCGGTATCCGAGGAAAGAGCAAGTCGGCCGCCAAGGCGCGCCGTCACAACCGTCTCCGCAAGAAGATCACCGGCACCGAGGCGCGTCCGCGTCTCGCCGTCACCCGTTCGTCGCGTCACGTGTTCGTCCAGGTCATCGACGACGCGAAGGGCCACACCCTGGCCAGCGCGTCGACGATGGAGGCCGACCTCCGTTCGTTCGACGGCGACAAGACGGCCAAGGCCCGTCGCATCGGCGAGCTCGTCGCCGAGCGTGCGAAGGCCGCTGGCGTCGAGGCCGTGGTCTTCGACCGCGGTGGGAGCAAGTACGCCGGTCGCGTCGCCGCGATCGCCGATGGTGCCCGTGAAGGAGGGCTGAACCTGTGAGCGACATCGCGAACAACAACGAAGCGGCCGAGACCGAGACCGCTGCTGCGACGGAGACCGTCGCCAAGGCCGCGGCCGGCAAGGAAGCGGAAGCCCCTGCCGTCGCCGAGCGTCCGGTCGAGACCGCCGCGGGCTCCGCGTCGAACAACCGTGACAACGCCGACCAGCGCGGCCGTCGTGGTGGCGGGCGTGACCGTCAGCAGGGTCGTGACCGCAACAACCGCGGTGGCGACAGCCAGTTCCTCGAGCGCGTGGTGACCATCAACCGCGTGTCGAAGGTCGTCAAGGGTGGTCGTCGCTTCAGCTTCACGGCGCTCGTCGTCGTGGGTGACGGCAACGGCCTCGTCGGTGTCGGCTACGGCAAGGCGAAGGAAGTCCCCACCGCGATCTCGAAGGGCGTCGAGGAGGCGAAGAAGAACTTCTTCCGCGTCCCGCGCGTCGGCAACACCATCCCGCACCCGGTGCAGGGTGAGGCCGCTGCCGGTGTCGTGCTCCTGCGTCCGGCCGCTGCCGGTACCGGTGTCATCGCCGGTGGTCCGGTCCGCGCCGTGCTCGAGTGCGCCGGCATCCACGACGTCCTGAGCAAGTCGCTCGGCTCGTCGAACACCATCAACATCGTGCACGCGACCGTCGAGGCGCTGCAGCAGCTCGAGGAGCCCCGCGCGGTCGCGAGCCGTCGTGGCCTCGACGTCGACCGGGTCGTCCCGGCCCGTCTGCTCCACGCCGAGGCTGCGGCGCTGCGTGCCGCGACCGAGAAGGCAGGTGCGTGATGGCGATGCTGAAGATCACGCAGACGAAGTCCGTTATCAGCGAGAAGCAGTACCAGCGCGACACCCTGCGCAGCCTGGGCCTCAAGCGCATCGGCCGTACGGTCCTGCGTGAGGACAACGCCCAGAACCGCGGGTACATCGCGACGGTGGCGCACCTCGTGAAGGTCGAGGAGGTCGACGCATGAGCGACGAGAAGAACGAGCGGGTCCAGGTGCTGAAGCTGCACCACCTCCGTCCGGCTGCCGGTTCCAAGAAGGACCGCACCCGTGTCGGCCGTGGTGAGGGCTCGAAGGGCAAGACCGCCGGCCGTGGTACCAAGGGCCAGAAGGCTCGTTACCAGGTCAAGGTCGGCTTCGAGGGTGGGCAGATGCCGCTGCACATGCGCACCCCGAAGCTCCGCGGGTTCAAGAACCCGTTCCGCGTCGAGTACCAGGTCGTGAACCTGGACAAGATCGCGGAGCTCTACCCCAACGGTGGCGACGTCACCGTCGCGGACCTGGTCGCCAAGGGCGCCGTCCGCAAGAACGAGAAGGTCAAGGTTCTCGGTCAGGGTGACATCAGCGTGAAGCTCACGGTCTCGGTCGACAAGGTCTCGGCGTCCGCCGCCGAGAAGATCGTGGCTGCTGGCGGAACCGTCTCCCAGTAACCCCCGTCGGCGGCCCGTGCGTTTGCGCACGGGCCGCCGTTACGGTTTCCTTGACAGTGGCTGACGTCCGTCGGCCAGGTCGGCGCTGCCGATCGACACCGTGAAGACCCCGATCGGGTCGCCGGTCCCAGAAGTTCGGAGTCCTCGTGTTCAGAGCGGTCGCGCGCATCATGCGCACCCCAGATCTTCGCAAGAAGATCGGCTTCACCCTCGCGATCATCGCGCTGTTCCGTCTCGGGTCGTACATCCCCGCGCCGTTCGTCGACTACGCCGCCGTGCAGAGCTGCCTGGCGAGCGCCGGCTCCTCGGGTGGGCTCTACGACCTCATCAACCTCTTCTCCGGCGGCGCGCTGCTGAAGCTGTCGGTCTTCGCGCTCGGCATCATGCCGTACATCACGTCGTCGATCATCGTGCAGCTCCTGCGCGTGGTGATCCCGCACTTCGACGCCCTCTACAAGGAGGGCCAGTCCGGCCAGGCGAAGCTGACGCAGTACACGCGCTACCTCACCATCGCGCTCGGTGTCCTGCAGTCGACCACCCTCATCACGGTCGCGCGCTCGGGTGCCCTCTTCGGCACGAACGCGTCGGCGTCCTGCTCGTCGATCATCTCGAACGACAGCTGGTACGCGATCATGCTCATGGTCGTCACGCTGACCGCCGGTACCGGCCTGATCATGTGGATGGGCGAGCTCGTCACCGAGCGCGGCATCGGCAACGGCATGTCGCTGCTCATCTTCACGTCCATCGCCGCGCAGTTCCCGTCGGCCCTGTGGGCGATCGAGCAGTCGCAGTCCTTCGAGCTCTTCCTGTTCGTCATCCTCGTCGGTCTGGTCATCATGATGGCCGTCGTCTTCGTCGAGCAGTCGCAGCGACGCATCCCGGTGCAGTACGCCAAGCGCATGGTCGGGCGCCGCACCTACGGCGGCAACAACACCTACATCCCGATCAAGGTGAACATGGCCGGCGTCGTGCCCGTCATCTTCGCCTCGTCGCTGCTGTACCTGCCGGCCCTGGTCGCGCAGTTCAACCAGCCCTCGGACGGCTCGGAGCCGGCCGCCTGGGTGACCTGGATCCAGAACAACCTGACCTCGGGTGACAACTGGTTCTACATGGTCCTGTACTTCCTGCTCATCGTCGGGTTCACGTACTTCTACGTCGCGATCACCTTCAACCCCGAAGAGGTCGCCGACAACATGAAGAAGTACGGCGGCTTCATCCCGGGCATCCGGGCCGGCCGTCCGACGGCCGAGTACCTCGACTTCGTCCTGACCCGGGTGACGTTGCCCGGCTCGCTCTACCTCGGTCTCATCGCGCTCATCCCGCTGGCAGCACTGGCGCTGTTCGGCGCGAACCAGAACTTCCCGTTCGGCGGCGCGAGCATCCTCATCATCGTGGGTGTCGGTCTCGAGACCGTGAAGCAGATCGACTCGCAGCTGCAGCAACGTCACTACGAAGGGCTTCTCCGTTGAGCGCACGCCTCATCATCGTCGGACCTCCCGGAGCCGGGAAGGGCACCCAGGCCGGTCGCATCGCCGAGGGCTTCGGCGTCCCCGCGATCTCCACGGGTGACATCTTCCGCAAGAACGTCTCCGAGGGCACGCCGTTGGGCGTTCAGGCCAAGGCGATCATGGACGCGGGGAACTACGTCCCCGACGAACTGACGAACGAGCTCGTCAAGTCTCGCCTCGCCGAGCCGGACGCCGAGCAGGGCTTCCTGCTCGACGGCTACCCCCGCACGGTGGGCCAGGTCGAGTTCCTCGACGCGCTGCTCGCGGAGCAGGGCGCCGGGATCGACGCCGTGGTGCAGCTCGTCGCCGACCAGGACGCGCTCGTCGCGCGGCTGCTGAAGCGCGCCGAGGACCAGGGGCGCAGCGACGACAACGAGGAGACCATCCGGCGTCGCCAGGAGGTCTACACGGAGCAGACCGCGCCGATCGTCGCGGCGTACGCCGAGCGCGGTCTCGTGGTCGACGTGGACGGCCTCGGCGGCATCGAGGAGGTCGGGGACCGCATCCAGGCGGCGCTTAGCTCGCGCGGCCTCACCGCGGGCGTCTGACACCCCTCGTGCGTCGTCGCAAGCCCTCGATCTACAAGTCGCCGGAGGAGCTCCGCGCGATGCTCCGTCCCGGATTGCTCACCGAGGCCGCGCTCGTCGCGGTCCGTGCTGCGATCCGCCCGGGCGTCACCACGGGCGAGCTCGACGCGATCGCCGAGCGGACGATCCGCGAGGGCGGTGGCGTCCCGAACTTCCAGCTCGTCCCGGGCTACCGGCACACCCTGTGCGTCTCCGTGAACGACGAGATCGTCCACGGGATCCCCGGCGACCGCGTGCTCGAGCCGGGCGACATCGTCTCGGTCGACGCCGGTGCAGAGGTCGACGGGTGGAACGGTGACAGCGCCTTCACGACGGTGCTCCCCGGCGGCGACGCTCCCGTGACTGCGGCGCGCCAGACGCTCTGCGACACCACGGAGCGCTCGCTCTGGCACGGCATCGCGGCGCTCGCACACGCGCGGAACCTCAACGAGGTGGGCGCGGTGATCGAGGACGCCATCGACGAGACGGGCGCCTGGGGCATCGTCGAGGACTTCACGGGGCACGGGATCGGCCGGTCCATGCACGAGGACCCGCCGGTCTTCAACTACCGGGTCCGCGGTGCCGGTCCGGCGGTCCGGCCCGGCTTGGTCGTGGCGATCGAACCGATGGTGACGGCCGGGACGATCGACAGCTCCACGGACGACGACGACTGGACGATCAGGACCCTCGACGGTTCCGACGCGGCGCACTGGGAGCACTCGGTGGCCGTGCACGCCGAGGGCATCTGGGTGCTCACCGCATCGGACGGCGGCGCTTCCGGCCTCGTGCCGCTCGGCGTCACGCCCGTCCCCGTCCCGTAGGGCGACCGGACGCGTCCGGTCCGTGACCGGTGACCGCGCGGTCGGCCGGGAGGCGCGGTGCGACTCCGCGCACCGGCCCGGTCACCGACGACGGCCGGGCCGACGCCGGGACCGCTCCGCGCGCGTCCGCGCCGGTCCCCGGCGGGCTGAGTTCCCGACGGGTTCAGTCCCCGACGCGCTCAGTCCCCGACGGGCGCAGTCCCCGACGCGCTCAGTTCCCGACGGTGCAGGTCTGCTCGGACGCCGACTGACCGGAGATGCTCGAGGGCAGTGGGGTCGCCGTCGGCGTCCCGGCATCGGTCGCCGCACCCGTGGGCGTCCCGGTCGCCGCTCCGCTCGCCGCATCGTCCCCCGCGGCCGGCGCGTCGGACGACGGTACATCGCTCCCCGGGGTGCCCGCCGCGGTCGGGGACTCCTCCGACGCCCGGCCGGTGGACGAGTCGCTCAGCGAGGTCTTGCGGTCCTGCTGCAGCACGACGTTGAGGTCGTGCGCCGCCGCCTCGTCGACGAGCACGTGCGCGGTGTCGGAGGGGTCGTCGACGACCGGGTACTGCACGAACAGCATGTCCGAGGTGCTCATGCCCCGCAGGGTCGAGGCGAGTCCGACGAGGGTGCGGGTCTGCGCCAGGCCGTCGGAGAGCGTCATGTTCGACAGCGCCGCACCGGCCAGCTTGTAGAGGGTCACCGGGTTCGACAGGGTGCCGTCCGAGGTGACCTTCCGGAGCAGGGCGGACAGGAAGACCTGCTGGGAGCTGATGCGCGCGAGGTCGCTGCCGTCACCGACGCCGTGCCGGCTGCGCAGGAACGCGAGCGCGTCCTGGCCGGCGAGGGTGTGCTGACCGGCCGAGAGCTGCAGGCCGGTGTACGAGTCGTCGATGGGCTTCGCGACGCAGACGTCGACGCCGCCCACGGCGTTCGACATCTCGATCACCCCGTCGAAGGTGATGAGTCCGGCGTAGGGGATCGTCAGCCCGGTCAGGTTCTCGACCGTGTCCACGGCGCAGGAGATCCCGCCGTGCCCGAGGGACTCGTTGATGAGCTCGCTGTCCACGGCCGGGTACGAGGTGCCCGTCTCGGGGTTCGTGCACGCCGGGATCGGGACCTTGAGGTCGCGGGGGAAGCTGACGGCCGTGAGCTGCTGGTGGTCCTGCGAGATGTGGACGAGGATCGTGACGTCGTTCCGGGCGCCCTCGACGTTCTCGTCCGAGTCGAACTGCCCGACGCGGGTGTCGCTGCCGAGGAGCAGGATGTTCGCGCCGCCCTGCATCGCCGTGATGTCGGCGGTCTTCGCGGTGTTCTGGTCGTCGGTGCTGAGCTCGACCGTGTGCGGTGCCGCGGCGAGCTGTGCGCCGGCGATCGCCGCGACGCTCGTGCCGCTGACCAGGACGACGGCGAGCGTGGCCGCGACGAACCCCAGCAGCGTGCCCCATCCGCGACGGCGCGGCAGTCGACCGTGACGGGCGAGGGGGCGGCGGGGCGCGTCAGGCACGTGGTCTCCGATCGGTTCTCCGGCGCGGGCGTCCGGGGGTCAGCGACGGCCAGGCTACGGCGACGGGCCCGTTCCGGACCTCGGAAGCGGCCGCTGATCCACTGTGGACCGTTCAGCTCCGGACGGCGAGCCCCAGACGGAGGGTCGCGGCCCGACCGGCACTTGGCAATCTGCGCCTGATCGCATAGGGTTGATCTTTGGTGTGTCATGCCCTTCGGCGTGGCGCCCGACCCGCAGACCGGCTCGGGGATCACACCGGTAATCCAACCAAGCGACAGTGAGGCTATGGCCAAGAAAGACGGCGTCATCGAGATCGAAGGCTCGGTGCTCGAAGCTCTGCCCAACGCGATGTTCCGCGTTGAGCTGACCAACGGACACAAGGTCCTCGCGCACATCTCCGGGAAGATGCGCCAGCACTACATCCGCATCCTCCCCGAGGACCGCGTGATCGTGGAGCTGAGCCCGTACGACCTGACCCGCGGCCGGATCGTCTACCGCTACAAGTGATCCGCGAGCTGGAAAGGAACGGCTCGGCGAACCCGCCGGGCACGAAGCCAGCGAGCAACAGGAAGCAATCATGAAGGTCAACCCCAGCGTCAAGCCCATCTGCGAGCACTGCCGTGTCATCCGCCGCAAGGGCCGCGTCATGGTGATCTGCAAGAGCAACCCGCGCCACAAGCAGCGCCAGGGCTGAGCTCCCAGCAGGACCCACAACTCAACACTGAACACGCAGTACCAGAACTCCGCCACTGACCTCGGTCGTCGGCGGGGGGACACCTCGGGGCGGAGGCCCGGGCACCGGTACTGCGCCACACCTCCACCGAAAACAGGAGCAGCCAGAACATGGCACGTCTAGCAGGCGTCGACATCCCGCGCGAGAAGCGCGTGGAGATCGCACTCACGTACATCTACGGCGTCGGCCGTACCCGCGCGGTCCAGGCACTCGCCGAGACCGGTATCTCCGGTGACATCCGCGTCAAGGACCTGACCGACGACCAGCTCGTCGCCCTCCGTGACTTCATCGAGGGCAACTTCAAGGTGGAGGGTGACCTCCGCCGCGAGGTCGCCGCCGACATCCGCCGCAAGGTCGAGATCGGTAGCTACGAGGGTCTCCGCCACCGTCGTGGTCTCCCGGTGCGTGGTCAGCGCACCAAGACCAACGCGCGTACCCGCAAGGGACCGAAGCGCACCGTGGCAGGCAAGAAGAAGGCCCGATAGGAGATCATCATGGCTACCCCCAAGACTGCCGCGCGCAAGCCGCGTCGCAAGGAGAAGAAGAACGTCGCCGTGGGCCAGGCCCACATCAAGAGCACGTTCAACAACACCATCGTCAGCATCACCGACCCGTCGGGTGCCGTCCTCAGCTGGGCGTCCTCGGGTGCCGTGGGCTTCAAGGGTTCGCGCAAGTCGACGCCGTTCGCGGCGCAGCTCGCCGCCGAGTCCGCTGCGCGTCAGGCGCAGGAGCACGGCGTCAAGAAGGTCGACGTCTTCGTCAAGGGCCCGGGCTCGGGTCGCGAGACCGCGATCCGCTCGCTCCAGGCCGCTGGTCTCGAGGTCGGCTCGATCAACGACGTCACCCCGCAGGCGCACAACGGCTGCCGCCCGCCGAAGCGTCGCCGCGTCTGACGCGAGGAGCAACCGGCCGTTCCCCGCTCGTCCCCTGACCGGGGCGAGCGGGGCCGGCCATTCCTGGTCGTTCGATCGCGTACGTCGGGCCCTCCCGGCCCCGCGCTGCGCGTGATCACAACTCAACAGACCCGTCGGGGCCCGGTCGGCCCCGTCGTACCGCCGAGTGTCATATAGCGGACACTCCGCCGAAAGGAATCCCACAGTGCTCATTGCACAGCGCCCCACCCTGACCGAGGAGTCGATCTCCGAGCACCGCTCGCGCTTCGTCATCGAGCCGCTCGAGCCGGGCTTCGGTTACACCCTCGGCAACTCGCTGCGCCGCACGCTCCTCTCCTCGATCCCCGGCGCGGCTGTCACCAGCATCCGCATCGACGGCGTCCTCCACGAGTTCAGCACCGTCCCCGGTGTCAAGGAAGACGTCACCGAGATCATCCTCAACATCAAGAGCCTCGTCGTCTCCAGCGAGCACGACGAGCCGATCACCGCGTACCTGCGCAAGCAGGGTGCCGGTCAGGTCACCGCGGCGGACATCTCCGCCCCGGCCGGCGTCGAGATCCACAACCCGGACCTCGTCATCGCGACCCTGAACGACACCGCGCGCTTCGAGCTGGAGCTGACGATCGAGCGTGGCCGCGGCTACGTCTCGGCGACCCAGAACCGTTCGGAGTTCAGCGAGGCCGGGCAGATCCCGATCGACTCGATCTACTCGCCGGTCCTCAAGGTCACCTACCGCGTCGAGGCGACGCGTGCCGGTGAGCGCACGGACTTCGACCGCCTGGTCGTCGACGTCGAGTCGAAGCCGGCGATCACGCCGCGCGACGCCATCGCGTCGGCCGGTCGCACGCTGGTCGAGCTGTTCGGTCTCGCCCGCGAGCTGAACACGGCGGCCGAGGGCATCGAGATCGGCCCCGCGCCGGTCGACGCGGTGCTCTCGAACGAGCTGCAGACCCCGATCGAGGACCTCGACCTGTCGGTGCGCAGCTACAACTGCCTCAAGCGGGAGGGCATCAACACGGTGTCCGAGCTCGTCGCCCTGTCGGAGACGCAGCTCATGAACATCCGCAACTTCGGTCAGAAGTCGGTGGACGAGGTCAAGGACAAGCTCACCGAGCTCGGCCTGTCCCTCAAGGACACCGTCCCCGGATTCGACGGCGCCCACTTCTACAGCGGGTACGACGAGGACGAGTCCAACAACTGACCTCGCGCTCACGCGCACGCGCACCGATGAGTCGGTGCGCACCACCATCACCACTGGAGAACTGACATGCCGAAGCCCACCAAGGGCCCCCGCCTCGGTGGCGGCCCCGCCCACGAGCGCCTGCTCCTGAGCAACCTCGCCAACGCCCTCTTCACGCACGGTCGCATCACGACCACCGAGACGAAGGCCAAGCGCCTGCGTCCCGTCGCCGAGCGTCTCATCACGTTCGCGAAGCGTGGCGACCTGCACGCGCGTCGTCGTGTGATCGCCCAGCTGCGCGACAAGTCCGTCGTGCACACGCTGTTCACGGAGATCGCCCCGCAGGTCGAGGACCGTCGGGGCGGCTACACCCGCATCACGAAGCTCGGCTTCCGCAAGGGTGACAACGCGCCGCTCGCCTCGATCGAGCTCGTCCTCGAGCCGGTGTCGAGCACGCCGGCCCCGGTCAAGCGCGACGCGGCCCCGGCTGCTGCCGCTCCGGCCGAGGAGACCCCGGCCGAGGAGACCCCGGTCGAGTCCACGGAGACGACCGAGGAGTCCGCTCCCGTCGAGGCCGAGACCGAGACCCCGGCTGCCGCCGAGGTCGAGGCCGACGCCGAGGCGAAGTCGGACGACGCCAAGTAGGTCCAGCACCACCACACGGAACCCCCCGCGACCCACGTCGCGGGGGGTTCCGTCGTCCCCGCGGACGGCGTGGCGACGGACGGGAGGCGCGGGGCGGGGCCGCCACGAGCCTCCCGTCCGGAGCGCACCCGCGTCCGCTCCCAGCGTCGCCGCCGTACGGTGATCGCGACATGGCGAGAGCGGAACGGATCACCGGCGCAGGGCGCCGTCTGTGGCGGTGGAGTCGGGACTCCGGCACCCAGCCGCGGTTGTTGCTGGCCGGCAAGGCCGCGCTGGCCGCCACGATCGCGTGGACCCTGGCGAAGTACGCGCCGGGCGTCGCCGCGGAGTACCCGTACTACGCACCGCTCGGTGCGATCGTCGCGATGCGCACGACCGTCTTCGCGGGGATCCGGGCCGGCGTGCAGACGCTGGTCGGCATCACGCTCGGCATCCTGATCGCCGGGTTCACGATGCTCATCGGCGATCCCGGCGTCATCGCGGTCGCGCTCGTCGTCGGCCTCGGCGTGCTCGTCTCGGGCTTCCGGATCCTGGGCGAGGGGTACTCGTGGGTGCCGATGGCGGCGCTCTTCGTGCTCCTCATCGGCGGCGGGAACGCCGAGGGCTACTCGTTCGCGTACGTCGTGCAGATGGCGATCGGCATCGGCATCGGGCTCGCGGTGAACTTCGCCGTGGTCCCGCCGCTGCACTTCTGGGACGCCGAGCGCCGCATCGACCAGGTGAACGCCGTGCTCGCGCAGCAGCTCGACGACCTGGCGGACGTGCTCGACGAGGGCGAGCCGGACACCGGTGCCTGGGACCGTCAGCAGGAGCGGCTGGACAAGGCGATCGCCGAGGTCCGGGACCGCGTCTCGACGGCGCAGGAGGCGCGCCGGATGAACCCCCGGAGCGTGCTGCGGGGGCCGCGTGCGCGCCTGCAGACCGACGGCGCGCGCTTCCGGGCGCTCGAGCGCGTCGCCTGGTACACGACCGACCTCACCGAGCTGGTCGCCCGTTCGGGTCCGGTTGCGGAGAACATCGGGCGGCCGGACCCGGCGTTCGCAGGACCCTTCGCGGCCGCGCTCCGGAAGGTCGCCTGCGTGGTTCGCGGTGACTGCGAGGAGGACGGGGCGGACGAGTCGATCGCCGACCTCGAGCGCGCCATCGACGCCAGTGACGCGGACCCGTCGCAGGTGACGGTGACCTCCAGCGCGATCGTCGCGCTGCGCGGGGTGCTCGAGTCTGAGAAGCGGGCGACCGCCGACGTCGACACCGAGACCGGGCCCTCGGGACGACAGCGCTAGCGAGCGCCCCCGGTCAGCCGCGCGAGGCCGTCGCCCAGCGCTCGACGGCCTCGGCGGTGTCCGGGGCCACCGCGCGCATCAGGACGAAGTGCTCCCACGTGCCACCGTCCGACACGACGTCGAGGGTGCACGCGGTGTCGTCGCACGTCCGCCAGGCGCCGGCGCCGTCCTCGAGGCCGTCGAGGTCGATCCGCCCGTCCCGGTCGACCGTGCCCGCGGCCAGGCGCTGCTCCACCGCCCAGCCACCGTTCGGAAGGCGGTCGTACTGCGCCTGCTGCTGGTCGTACCGCGGATCGGACTCGACGGGCGCCACGAAGCCGCACGACGCTCCCGCCAGACGGTCGAGCGCGTGCTCGACCGTCGTCGGAGCGACGTCGGTGCCCTCGAGTGCCCAGCGGAGCGTCGTGTCCGTGACCGCGTCCACGTTGTCGGCGACGCAGGGCGGCAGACTGCCGTCGACGTGCTCGTCGACGCGGGCGGTGGTGACGGGGCTCGTGCGCACGGCGTCGCCGACCTGCTCGACGAGAGCGCGGAAGGGGGCGTCGAGTGCCGCCTCGGTCGTGTCCGGGTCGTCCTGGACGCGCTGCGCCAGGACCTGCACCCAGGCGTCACCGACGAGCACGTGGGAGACGCAGTACACGACCGCGGCGTCGCTCGCGCTGCAGCTCGGACCGCCGTCCAGGACGCCGGTCAACCCGGACGCGGCGAGGTCCTGGTACTCCGCCGTGGCGTCGGGCAGCACCGTGACGCGCACGCCCTCGTAGCGGGGGTCGTCGATCGTCCCGAGCACGGTGCCGTCGAGCGGTGCGACGCCGGTGGTCGACGTGCAGGAGGAGCCACCGGCGACCACGGGTGCCCAGTCGGCGGCCGCGACGTGCACGACGTCGGCGAGGGCGACCGCACGCGCGCCGGGGACGACGGCGTCGACTGCTGCTGCGGGCAACAGCGCCGCGCAGTCCGGTGTGCCGTCGCCGGCGGGGGCCGTCCCGAAGTCCACGGCCACCTCCGCGGACGGGCTGCTGCTCGGCGCGGACGACGCGGGCGGGCCGGAGGCGCTCGGTGTCGCGCCCTCGGTCGACGGAGACGAGCAGGCGGTGACCGCGAGGAGCACGGCGACCGACGTGGCGAGGACGGCCGCGCAGCGGGTACGAGGGGATCCCATGTCCGTGACGCTAACCCTCGCGTGTCACGGACCGGTGACGACCGCGTGCTCGCCGGTCACGATCAGGTGACGGCGTCCTCGCACGGCCGGAACTAGGATCGGGTCGTGCCCGTCGCGTCCCGTGTCGCCGTCCTCGGACCGGTGACGGTGGCGGGCCCGGACGGTGCCGCGGTCGCCGTTCCCGGTGCACTCGCGCGGTCGTTCCTGACCGCGCTGGTGCTCGCACCCGGCCGTGCACTCGGCACCGAGGCACTGATCGACGAGCTCTGGGGTGCGGACCGGCCGAGGGGCGCCCGGGCGGCCCTGCAGACCCTGGTCTCCCGACTGCGCCGGACGACGGCGGACGGTCTCGTCGTGTCGACCAGCACGGGGTACGCGCTCGGTGGCGACCCGGCGGACGTCGACCTCGTCGCCGCGGAGCGGGCCGTGCACGCACCCGACACCGCAGCGGTGGGGGCAGCGCTCGGCCGGTGGCGGGGCGCACCGGGTGCGGACGTCGACGGGGACCTGGGCTCGGCGCTCGCCGACCGCGCGGCCGCGGTCGAGCACGCCCTGCGTCGGCGGCTCGCCGTCCTGCTGCTCGAGGACGGCGACGCCGCCGCCGCTGCGACCACCTGGCTCGCCGAGGTCGACGCGGCGCCCTTCGACGACACGGCGGTCGGCGGAGCGATGCGCGCCCTCGACGTCGACGGGCGGACCCCCGAGGCACTCGCGGTGTTCGCCGCGCACCGCGGACGGCTGGCGGACGGACTCGGGGCCGATCCGTCCGCGGAGCTCGTGCGGCTGAACGCCGAGCTCCTGCGCCGGTCGGCGTCCGCGACCGACCACCCGGTCCGGCGGACCGGGCTCCGGGTCGCGCCGAACGAGCTCGTCGGGCGACAGGACGACGTCGCGACGGTGTCCCGGTCGCTCGACGAGCACCGCCTGGTCACGGTGCTCGGTCCGGGCGGACTCGGCAAGACGCGCCTGGCGCAGGCCGTCGCCGCCGCGCTGCCCCCGACCACGGGCGTCGTCGTCTGCGAGCTCGCACCGATCGACGACGGCGAGGACCTGCTGCCTGCCCTCGGCGCACTGCTCGGGATCACCGAGGTCCGGACGGCGCGCATGCTGCAGGACGCGGTCGTCACCGACCTGTGGGGCCGGGTGGTGCGTGCCCTCGACGACGGACCGACGGTGCTCGTGCTCGACAACTGCGAGCACCTGCTGCAGGCCGTGGCCCGCTGCACGGCCGACCTGCTCGCCGCCGTGCCCGGGCTGCGGGTGCTCACGACGTCCCGGGCACCGCTCGCCATCGCGGGCGAGGTCGTCGCACCCCTCGGACCGCTGCCGGTCGAGGCCGGCGGTGCGGCGGTCCGGCTGTTCACCGAACGCGCCCGTGCCGCTCGGCCCGGTGCGGTGCTGCCCGTGGACGCGGTGCGCAGGATCTGCACCCGGCTCGACGGGTCGCCGCTCGCCATCGAGCTCGCCGCCGCCCGCATCCGGGGGATGTCGGTCGACGAGGTCGAACGGCGGCTCGACGACCGCTTCGCCCTGCTGCGCGGTGGTGACCGGAGCGCTCCCGAACGGCACCGCACCCTGCTCGCCGTCATCGAGTGGAGCTGGCGGCTCCTCGACGAGGGCGCCCAGGACCTGCTGACCCGCCTCGCACTGTTCCCCGACGGTGTCGCGGTCGAGGCCGTCGAGTCGGTGGCGGAGCCCGGACGGCGGTGGGACGCGCTCGACGACCTCGCCGACCTGGTGGAACAGTCCCTCGTGCAGCTCGTCGAGGTCGAGGGGGAGCCGGTCCGCTACCGACTGCTCGAGACCGTGCGCGAGTTCGGCGCCGCACGCCTGGCGGCCCGGGGCACCACCGAGCCCGTGCGGGCGGCCATGACCGCGTGGGGCCGGGAACTGTCGGCAGCGCGCAACCTGTTCGCACTGCGGGGTCCGGCGCAGCTCGTCGCGTTCACCGAGGTCCGCCGCGAGGCCGACACGCTCGTCACCCTGCTGCGCTGGGCGATCCGCGCCGACGACGTGCCGACGGTGGCGCACGTCTTCGCGGCCCTCGGCGCGTACTGGACGCTCCGCGGGCTGCACCGCGAGGTCGCCGCGACCGCACCCGACGTCGTCGCGGCGCTGCGGTCGCGCGTGCCGGCGCCGGCCGACCGCACCGCGACGGTGATCGGCCTCGTGATGTGCGGTGCGACCGCGGTGTTCACCGACCTCCGCACCACCGCCCGGGCGATCAGCGGACTCCGGGAGCTGCACCGCTCCGGGCGTGCCGAGGACCCGGTCGTCGACGCGCTCGCCGGGCTCCTGCTCGCCCTGCCGCGACCCGAGCAGGGCTCCGCCGAGCTGGCACGGCTGCGTGCCCACCGAGAGCCCGCGGTCGCCCTGCTCGGCCACCTGCTCAGCGCGCCGCTGGCCGAGAACGACGGCGACCCGGCCGGGGCGCTGCGGTACATCCGGCGTGCGGAGGAGCTGGCACGGACGACCGGAGAGGCCTGGACCACGGGCACCGTCGCGGTCACGCTGACCCAGCTGCTCGCGCAGTCCGGGCGGTACCGGGAGTCCCTCGCCGCCGCCGTCACCGCCCGGGAGGACCTCGAGCTGTTCGGGGCGGAGGACGACCTGTACGAGATCGGGTGGACCGTCGGTCTCGCCTCGGCCGCGACCGGCGACGTCGACCGTGCACGTGCCGTCGCAGCGGACCTGCGGCACCGGCCCGACGGCGGCCGCGGCGGGTTCGACGACCGCGGGCTGATCGCCGTGCTCGCGGTCGCGATCACCGCCGAGTGCGCGCGGTACGAGGGTGACCTCGCCGGGGCCGCGGCGGCGTACGCCGCGGCCTGGGACGTCGTGCAGCCCGGTCGCGGACCCGCCGCGCACTGGGCGCTGACGGCGGGGGCGGCACGCATCGCGGCGGTGGACGAGGCGGGCGCGGGCCGGACCGACGGCGCGGCCCCGGGCCTCCCGGCAGCCGAACTGGCGGTCGCCCGCCGGATCCGTGTCGGCACCCTCGTGCAGCTGCGGCTCCGCCAGGCCCGCCGGGACGTGCCCGTCATCGGGACGGCACTCGCCGGGCTCGCGATCGCCTACGCGCGCACCGGACGTCCGGACACGGCTGCCGCGTGCTGGGGCACGCTCACGCGGATCGGCTCGCGGCAGGACTTCGCGGTGCTCGCGCACGCCCGGCTGCGACCGCTGCTCGCCGAGGTGGTGGGGGAGCCGGCGCTCGCCGACGCCGAGACGGCCGCGGCCGGCAGGGACCGGACCGAGGCCGTCTCGTGGGTGCGGCGCGTGCTCGAGGACGCTCGCCTGCCCGGCTGACCGGCGTCCGGGCCGTCCGCTCCCGGACGGTCGCCCGGACCGTCAGGCCTTCCGCATGTACGCGCGGACCGTCAGCGGGGCGAACACCGCGACGACCACGGCCGCGCCGAGCAGACTCAGCCAGAGGTCGCCGCCGACCACGCCGTGGTTCACCAGGTCGCGCACCGCGGTGATGAGGTGCGAGACCGGGTTGACCTCGGTGAACCAGCGCAGCCAGGCGGGCAGCGTGTCGGTCGGGACGAAGGCGTTCGACAGGAACGTCAGCGGGAACAGCACGAGGTTCGCGATGCCGGAGACGCTCGACGCGGTCCGGGCGATGACCCCGAAGTACGCGAAGACCCAGCTGATCGCCCACGCCACCACGATGACGAGCAGCGCGGCGAGGAGCACGGCGCCGAGTCCGCCGGCGGGGCGCAGCCCCATGACGATGCCCACCACGAACGTGATCGTCGTCGCGATGGCGTAGCGGACGGTGTCGGCGAGCAGGGCCCCGGCGAGCGGGGCGATCCGGGCGATCGGGAGCGACCGGAACCGGTCGAACACGCCCTTGTCCATGTCCTCGCGGAGCTGCACGCCGGTGACGACCGACGACGTGATCGCCGTCTGCACGAGGATGCCGGGGATGATCACGGGCAGGTAGCTGCCGACGTCGCCGGAGATCGCGCCGCCGAAGATGTACGTGAACATCACCGTGAAGACGATCGGCATGAGCGTGACGTCGAACAGCTGCTCGGGGGTCCGGCGGATCTTCACGAGTCCGCGGTACGCCATCGTGAACGACTGGCGGACGGTGGCGGCCAGGCCGGTGCCGCCGATCCCGGGTCGGGGTGTCACGCGGGGCGACGACGTGGTGGTGGGGGTCGGGGCGAGGGTGGTCATGCGGGGCTCCCTTCGAGCGCGCGCTCGGACTCGGTGTCGGTGTCGGTGTCGGCGTCCGCAGACGTCGGCGAGCCGGTGATGGTGAGGAAGACCTCGTCGAGGGTCGGCTTCTGCACGCTCATCTCGGCGAGGGAGACGCCCGCTTCGCGGAACGACACGAGCAGGTCGGTGACCCGGTCGGGCGCCGTCATCGGGGCGGTGAGCCGCGCGCCCTCCGGGCTGACGACCGCCGGGGTGCCCAGCACGCGCTCGACGAGCGACGCCGCGGTCGCGAGGGCGTCCGCATCCGCGTCCGCCAGGCGGAGCTGCAGCGAGGCCGTGCCGACCGAGGACTTCAGCTCGTCCGCGGTGCCCTCGGCCACGACACGTCCGTGGTCGATGACGGCGATGCGGTCGGCGAGCTGGTCGGCCTCGTCGAGGTACTGCGTCGTGAGCAGGACGGTCGACCCGGTCGCGACGAGCTCGCGGATCGTGTCCCACATCTGCGCCCGGGTGCGCGGGTCGAGGCCGGTCGTCGGCTCGTCGAGGAAGATGAGCGGCGGCTGCGCGATGAGGCTCGCCGCCAGGTCGAGCCGGCGGCGCATGCCCCCGGAGAACTTCTTGAGCGGACGCGACGCCGCCTCGGACAGCCCGAAGCGCTCGAGCAGCTCGACCGCCTTGCGCTTCGCGTCGCCGCGGGAGAGGCCGAGCAGCCGCGCGAAGATGACGAGGTTCTCGGTGGCGCTGAGGGTCTCGTCGACGCTCGCGTACTGCCCCGTCACCCCGATCAGGGAGCGGACCGTCTGCGGCTCGCGGCGGACGTCGTGCCCGAAGACGCGGGCCTCGCCGCCGTCCGGCCGCAGCAGGGTCGCGAGCATCGAGATGGTGGTCGTCTTGCCGGCGCCGTTCGGGCCGAGCACGCCGTAGACCGTGCCGGCCTCGACGCGGAGGTCGACCCCGTCCACGGCACGGTTGCTGCCGAACGTCTTGACGAGGCCGGTCGCCTCGACGGCGAGTGGTGTGGTGGTCATCGCACAGGTCCTTTCGTCGATGTCGGGACGATCGTGCCGCCGGCCGCTCACGCGGCACTGACGTGGCGCTGACACCGGCGCACGGTCGCCGTCAGCGGGGCTGCCCGTCGCCGTCGGCGGGTACGGGCGGTGGTCGTCGTCGTCGTCGGCGGGGCCGGACGGGAGGCCCGCCCCGGCCCCGGTACGCTCGCTCCCGTGGCAGGGACGGACGACTCGGGTGCCGGTGTCGGCGGTGCCGTGCGGCTGCGGCTGGACATCGCCTACGACGGGGCCGCGTTCTCCGGCTGGGCCCGGCAGCCCGGCCTGCGGACCGTGCAGGGAGCGCTCGAGTCCGCGCTCGCCACGGTCTTCACCCGGTGGGGCGCGCCGCCGCAGCTGACGGTCGCCGGTCGGACGGACGCCGGGGTGCACGCCACCGGGCAGGTCGCCCACGTCGACCTGACCGCGGAGCAGTGGGGTGCGCTCACCCGTCCGCGGCGGTCGTCGCCGGACGGCCCTCCTCGCACCTCGCTCGACGGACTCGTCAAGCGCGTGAACGGTCTCGCCGGGGCGACGGGCGACGTCGTCGTCGCGCGCGCGTCGGTCGCACCGGACGGGTTCGACGCCCGGTTCTCCCCGCTCTGGCGGCGCTACGAGTACCGGGTGGCGGACGCCGACGCCCCGCGCGATCCACGTCGCCGCGGGCACACGCTCTGGCACCCGACGCGCCTGGACCCGGCGGCGATGGAGCGTGGTGCGCTGACGTTGCTCGGGCTGCACGACTTCGCGACCTTCTGCAAGCCGCGCGAGGGCGCGACCACGATCCGGACGCTGCAGGAGTTCCGCTGGGACCGCGAGCCGGACGGCGTGCTGGTGGCGCGCCTCCAGGCCGACGCGTTCTGCCACTCCATGGTGCGGGCGATGGTGGGGGCGACGATCGCCGTCGGGGAGGGACGCTTCGGGCCGGACCGCCTCGAGGAGCTGCGGGTCGCGCAGCAGCGCACGAGCGCGTTCAAGGTCGCACCCGCGGCCGGTCTGACCCTCACCGAGGTGGGCTACCCGGGGGACCACGAGCTCGCGGCCCGGGCGACGCAGACCCGTGCGCGCCGGACGGACGACGAGCCGGACGCCGGTACCGTCGGGGGATGAGCTCCCGCAGGCCCCGGTCCGTCGTCTCCGTGGCACCCGGTGTGGTGTTCGTCGAGGGGCCGGTCTCGAACTGGGTCGTGCTCGCCGAGGAGGACGGCGTCGCGCTGATCGACGCCGGCTACCCCGCGGACACCGCGCTCGTCCTCGACACCGTGCGCTGGGCGGGGCACGACCTCGGCGACCTCCGACGCATCTACGTCACGCACGGGCACGTCGACCACATCGGGGGCATCCCGGGGATCCTCGAGCGGTACCCGCACGTGCAGGTCCTGGCGCACGCGGACGAACTCGACAACGTGCGCGGGCCGCAGCGGCAGCAGGTCCGGCCGGCGGAGATCGGCGGGCGTCTCGCCGCACCGCGGACGTTCCGCTGGCTGGCGCGGGCCGTCGGTTCCGACGCCCTGCGTCCCGTGACCGTCCCCACTGCCCGGGCCTTCACCGCGCACGACTTCGCGGGGCGTGCGATGACGCCGTTCCCCGCCGTCGGGCACACGGCCGGCTCGACCGCGTACCTGTTGCCGGCCGCGAACGCCATCGTCACCGGGGACGCGGTCGTCTCGCACCACGACACGCTCCCGGGGTCGTGGCAGCCGCGACCACGCATGATCACGCCGTTCTTCACCGCGGACCAGGCGACGGCGCTCGAGTCCGCACGGGCGCTGCCGATCCCGGAGATCGTGCTGCCCGGGCACGGACCGGCCGTGCACCGGGTCGGCAGCGGGTGGGTGCCGGTCGCCGGCTGAGCGCGCCGCCGGGCACCGTCCCGTCGCCACGCTGCGCACCCCGGACGGGGGTGGACCGGATCGTTCACCTGCCGGAAACCTGAGTGGCCCCGCAGGTCGCTAGCGTGCTGGAGTCCCCCTCCTCCTGCCGAAGGTCAGCATGCCCAACCTCCTGCGGCGCACCGTGCTGTGCGCCACGGTGGCAGCGACGCTCGTCGCCGCCCCGCTCGTCTCCGTCTCCACCGCCGTCGCGGACCCCGCGGGCGCCGGCCTCGTCATCGCCGAGGCGTACCTGAAGGGCGGCAGCGCGAACCAGCCGTTCACGAACAAGTTCGTCGAGATCGCGAACCCGACCGACAACGCCGTCGCCGTGGACGGGTGGTCGATCCAGTACCGGGCCGCCGCGAACACCGGCACGCCGTCGGTCGGCAAGCTCAGCGGTACCGTCCCCGCACACGGGTCGTACCTCGTGCAGATGGGCTCGAACGGGACGAACGGCCAGGCGCTGCCCACCCCCGACGCCGTGACCGGCCTCAACCCGTCCGGGTCGACCGGCACGCTCGTCCTGTCCGACCAGGCCACGGCGCTCACGCTGCCGGTCGGCTCGGTCACCACCGGGACGCCCGGCGTCGTCGACCTGCTGGGCTACGGCACGTCGAACACGTTCGAGACCGCCGTCGCGCCGACCGGGACGGCGAACTCCGTGCCGGACGCGCTGCACCGCGACGGCACCGTCGACACCGACTCCAACGCGGCGGACTTCGCCCTGGGCTCCTCGGTGACCCCGGAGAACTCCGGCGGGTCCGGCACGACGCCGACCGACCCGGGCACCCCCACCGATCCGGGCACCCCCACCACACCTGCCGAAGCGGTCACGATCGCCCAGCTGCAGGGCACGGGTCCCGCGTCGCCGTACGTGGGGAAGCGCGTCGTCACCGAGGGCGTCGTGACCGCGGTCTACGCCACGGGTGGGCTGAACGGCTACACGATCCAGACCGCCGGTACGGGCGGGGCGGTCGACCTCGCCACCCACGCCGCGTCGGACGCCGTGTTCGTGTTCTCCGCCGCGACCGCGGGCAGCGTCGCCATCGGGGACGCCGTGCGCCTCACGGGCACGGTCGCCGAGTACAACGGCCTCAGCGAGCTCGAGGTCGGCTCGACCGCCGACGTCGAGGAGCTCCCCGCCGCGGGCGTCGTGCAGCCGGTCCCGGCCACGCTGACCCTGCCGCGCACGGACGCGCAGCGCGAGTCGCTCGAGAGCATGCTGATCGCGCCGCAGGGCGACTACACGGTCGCCGACAACTACACGACGAACCAGTACGGCGAGATCGCGCTCGCCGCGGGCACGAAGCGCCTGATCCAGCCGACCGAGGTCGCCCGCCCGGGCAGCGCCGAGGCCGCGGAGGTCGCCGCCGACAACGCCGCGCGCACGGTGGTCCTCGACGACGGTGCGAGCACGAACTTCCTCAGCGCCGCGAACCAGTCGGTCCCGGTGTCCTGGCTCACGCAGGGCCCGGTCACGGTCGGTGCCGCAGCGACCTTCTCGGAGCCGGTCGTCCTCGACTACCGCAACGACACCTGGAAGTTCCAGCCGACGTCGCCGATCACCGGTGCGACGCCCGCGGCAGACCTGCCCGCGTCGTTCTCGCAGGTCCGCACCGCGGCCCCCGAGAACGTCGGTGGGGACCTCAAGCTCGCCGGGTTCAACGTGCTGAACTACTTCCCGACCACGGGCGACCAGCTCACCGGCTGCACGTACTACACCGACCGCGACGGCGACCCCGTGACCGTCCGCGGTGGCTGCGACGCCCGTGGCGCCGCGAACGCCGACGACCTCGAGCGCCAGCAGGTGAAGATCGTGAAGGCGATCAACGCCCTCGGTGCCGACGTGGTCTCCCTCGAGGAGATCGAGAACTCAGCACGGTTCGGCAAGGACCGCGACGCCGCCGTCGGCACGCTCGTCTCGGCGCTGAACGCGGCGACCGGCCAGGACACCTGGGCGTACGTGCCGTCCCCGGCGGTGCTGCCCGCGAGCGAGGACGTCATCCGCCTCGCCCTCATCTACAAGCAGGACCGCGTCGCACCCGTCGGCGAGTCGACCATCCTCGACGACCCGGCCTTCGCGAACGCCCGCCAGCCCGTCGCGGACGCCTTCCGCCCGGTCGGCGGGGACGCGGACGACGACTTCCTGGTGATCGCGAACCACTTCAAGTCGAAGGGCTCCGGCTCGGGCGCGGACGCCGACCAGGGCGACGGCCAGGGTGCCTCGAACGCGTCCCGCGTGGCACAGGCGACGGCGCTCGCCGCGTTCTCGACCACCGAGCAGGAGAAGTACGGCACGGACAGGGTGTTCATGCTCGGCGACTTCAACGCCTACAGCGAGGAGGACCCGATGGTCGTCCTGCGCGACGCCGGCTACACCGACCTCGGGCCGGCGAAGGACCCGACCGAGTACTCCTACGTGTTCAGCGGCCTGAGCGGTTCGCTCGACCACGTGCTGGCCTCACCCGCGGCGCTCGAGGCCGTGACCGGCGTGGACATCTGGAACATCAACTCGACCGAGTCGGTGGGCCTGGAGTACAGCCGCTACGACTACAACGTCACCGACCTGTACCGCGACGACGTGTACCGGGCGAGCGACCACGACCCGATCCTGGTCGGCTTCGACCTGGCCGAGGACGAGACCCCGACGCCGGGTGACGGTGGCACGCCGGGCAACGGCGGGACCCCCGGCGGACCCGGCCACGGCGGCGACCACCCGGGCAAGCCGGGCAAGCCGGGTCACGGCGGCGACCACCCGGGCAAGCCGGGTCACGGTGACGGGAAGCCGGGCAAGCCCGGCCACGGTGACGGCAAGCCGGGCGGGCCCGGTCACGGTGAGTTCGTCGCGGACGTCGTCCGTGTCGTGCTCGGTGTGTTCGGCTGGCTGCGTGGACTGTTCGGCTGAGGTGACCACGGCCCGGACGTGACCGGGTGACGGACGGGAGGCGCGGTGTCGGACGGCACCGCGCCTCCCGTCCGTCACGGCCCCGTTCGACAAGGCGAGCCGCGTCGGGTAGGCTCTCACCTTGGTCTGTGCGCCCCGTGCGCCGGACAGTCAGATGAGCCCTCCACCGGGCAGTTCCACGAGCATCGCCCGCGGAACACCCACCGGAGCGGGATTCACGGACTCCTCACCTCGACACGAAAGCAGCACTCCTGTGACTCGTACGTTCTCCCCGAAGCCGGCAGACGTCCAGCACGACTGGATCGTCATCGACGCGACCGACGTCGTCCTCGGCCGTCTCGCCACCCACGCCGCGGCGCTCCTGCGCGGCAAGCACAAGGCCACCTTCGCCCAGCACATGGACATGGGTGACTACGTCATCATCATCAACGCGGACAAGGTCGCCCTCACCGGCTCCAAGCTCGCGAAGAAGGTCTACTACCGTCACTCGGGCTACCCGGGCGGCCTCACGGCGACCTCCTACCCGGAGATGCTCGAGAAGCACCCGACCCGCGCCGTCGAGAAGGCGATCCGCGGCATGCTGCCGAAGAACACCCTCGGCCGTGAGCAGCTCAAGAAGCTGAAGGTCTACGCCGGCGCAGAGCACCCGCACGCCGCGCAGCAGCCCAAGGCGTACACCTTCGACCAGGTCGCACAGTAGTTCCGGCCACGACGACTTCAAGGACTGATAAAACTCATGGCTCAGATCGCTGACTCCCTCGACCAGACCCCGGAGAGCTTCACCACCGAGAGCGCCCCGGCGTCCTCGGAGGCCGCTCCCCGCCAGATCCTCAACGTCTCGGGCGGTGCCGTCGGGCGCCGCAAGGAGGCCATCGCCCGCGTGCGTCTCGTCCCCGGTGGCGGCTCGTTCACGGTCAACGGCCGCACGCTCGAGGACTACTTCCCGAACAAGCTGCACCAGCAGCTGATCAACGACCCGTTCAAGGTGCTCGAGCTCCTCGGCGCCTACGACGTCGTCGCTCGCATCACCGGTGGTGGCCCCTCGGGTCAGGCCGGTGCGCTCCGCCTCGCCATCGCGCGTGCGCTGAACGAGATCGACCGCGAGAACAACCGCGCCACCCTCAAGAAGGCCGGCTTCCTCACCCGTGACGCCCGCGTCATCGAGCGCAAGAAGGCCGGTCTCAAGAAGGCCCGCAAGGCGTCGCAGTTCTCGAAGCGCTAGTCGCGCGACGAACCCGATCGCAATGCCGCGTCTGTTCGGTACCGACGGTGTTCGTGGACTCGCCAACGGCGAGCTGACGGCCGCGCTGGCTCTGGGTCTCGCCCAGGCCAGCGCGGCCGTGCTCACACACGGACACCATGCGGACGCCCGCCGGGCGTCCGGTCGACCGCGCCCCCGCGCGGTCCTGGCGCGCGACCCGCGCGTCTCCGGTGAGTTCCTGGGTGCCGCGGTCGCGGCCGGTCTCGCCTCCGCCGGTGTCGACGTGCTCGACGCCGGGGTCATCCCCACCCCCGCTGCGGCGTTCCTCGTCGCGGACATCGACGCCGACTTCGGCGTGATGATCTCCGCGTCCCACAACCCCGCGCCCGACAACGGGATCAAGTTCTTCGCCACGGGCGGCCGCAAGCTGCCGGACGAGGTCGAGGACCGCATCGAAGCGGCCATGCACGACCAGTCCGCCCCGGCGCCCACCGGTGGCGACGTCGGCCGGATCACCCGCTTCGCCGACGCCGAGGACCGCTACGTCGTCCACCTGCTCGGCACGCTGCCGCACCGGCTCGACGGCCTGCACGTCGTGCTCGACTGCGCGAACGGTGCCGCCGCGGGCGTCTCGCCCGAGGTCTTCGTCAACGCCGGCGCTCGCGTCACGCTCATCGGCGCGGACCCGGACGGCATGAACATCAACGACGGTGTGGGCTCGACCCACATCGACAACCTCGCCGCCGCCGTGCTGGCGCACGGCGCCGACGTGGGCATCGCGCACGACGGCGACGCCGACCGCTGCCTCGCGGTGGACGCCGCCGGCAACGCCGTCGACGGCGACCAGATCATGGCGATCCTGGCGCTCTCGCTCCAGGAGCGGGGCCGGCTCGCCGACGACACGCTCGTCGCGACCGTCATGTCGAACCTCGGGCTCAAGCGGGCCATGGCGGACGCGGGCATCACGGTGCTCGAGACCGGCGTGGGCGACCGCTACGTGCTCGAGAAGATGAACGAGGGCGGCTTCTCGCTCGGTGGCGAGCAGTCCGGCCACATCATCTTCAACGACTACGCCACCACCGGCGACGGCGTGCTGACGGGCCTGCACCTGGTGGCCGAGATGGCCCGCACGGGCAAGAGCCTGCAGGAGCTCGCGTCGTGCATGACCGTCTTCCCGCAGGTGCTCCTCAACGTGCGCGGTGTCGACCGCCACGGGCTGGACGACCAGGGCGTGCAGGACGCGATCGCCGCGGCGACCGAGGCCCTCGGCGACGCCGGTCGGGTGCTGCTGCGCCCGTCGGGCACCGAGCCCGTCGTCCGCGTGATGGTCGAGGCGGCGTCGCAGGAGGATGCGCAGCGGGTCGCCGAGGAGCTGGCCGCCGTCGTGCGCGACCGGCTGGCGATCGACGCGGCCGCGTAGGGCACTC